>DATDNF010000008.1:0-88521 GCA_036518435.1 Geobacteraceae bacterium | reverse complement strand
CAGACGCTTCTTCTTCGGATCGAACGGATCCGGGATGGAAGGCTCGGCGTTCTTTGCCTGCCACTGCTGGACGCCGGCCGGGCTCTTCGTCAGCTCCCATTCGTATTTGAACAGGTTGTCGAAGAAGTGGTTGCTCCACTTGGTCGGCGTGGGGGTCCAGGTGAGCTCCAGGCCGCTGGTGATCGTATCGCCGCCTTTGCCGCTGCCGAAGCTGCTCTTCCAGCCGAGGCCCTGCTCCTCGATGCCGGCGGCTTCCGGCTCAGGCCCGACATGGGTCGCAGGGCCGGCACCGTGGGTTTTGCCGAAGGCGTGACCGCCGGCGATGAGCGCAACCGTCTCTTCGTCGCCCATCGCCATGCGGGCGAAAATCTCACGGATATCCTTGGCCGCCGCGATCGGATCCGGGTTGCCGTTCGGCCCTTCCGGATTGACGTAGATCAGCCCCATCTGCACGGCGGCGAGGGGATTCTCCAGTTCCCGGTCGCCGGAGTAGCGCTTGTCGCCCAGCCACTCGCTCTCGGCTCCCCAGTAGATATCCTCTTGCGGCTCCCAGACGTCCTCTCGCCCGCCGCCGAAGCCGAAGGTCTTGAAGCCCATCGACTCCAGCGCGCAGTTGCCGGCGAGAACCAGCAGGTCGGCCCATGAGATATTCTTGCCGTACTTCTGCTTGATCGGCCAGAGCAGCCGGCGCGCCTTGTCGAGGTTCGCATTGTCCGGCCAGCTGTTGAGGGGGGCAAAGCGCTGGCTGCCGGTTCCGCCTCCCCCGCGGCCGTCGCCGGTGCGGTACGTGCCGGTGCTGTGCCACGCCATCCGGATGAAGAGCGGCCCATAGTGACCGAAATCGGCCGGCCACCAGTTCTGCGAATCGGTCATCAGCGGATAGAGGTCCTTCTTCACGGCCTCCAGGTCGAGCTTCTTGAACTCCTCAACATAGTTGAACTCCTCGCCCATCGGGTTGCTCGAGGAAGAGTTCTGATGAAGAATCTTGAGGTTCAACTGGTTCGGCCACCAGTCTCGGTTCGACCTGCCACCGCCGGCTGCGTGTTGGTTAGTTCTGCCCGTTACCGGGCACTTGCTGTCGGAATTCATTGATATTGGCTCCTTTCTTCTGGCCGTCCATTCCGCCGGAACAGCTGTTACGCGCCTCTTTGCTGCAAGTGCTCTCACAGAGCAGCTTCAACTATATCAGAGAAATCCAATTTATGGTGGCCCGATCCCCCCCTAAGTTTCCAAGCTCCTTCAAGCGAGATTGCGAATGACGGCCAATGCCGTATACTTGTTGCATGGGACCTGTCAAGCTGGAAGAAATCAGAGAGTCAGCCATCCGTATCGTCACCAGGCTCGCCCTCGGCGAATACGTCTTGAGGGGGCCGCATGACAACATCCTGGAACTGGAATCGCGGGTAGCTTGGGCAACCGTGGCGACCGAACTCCATAACGAAGGGTATGTCATGGTGCCGATCGAGGGGTACGCGACGATTTGCGGTCTGCAACCTGCGGCGGTCAGCGACATGATCGAAACGGACGGGAGCCTCTTTGCCCTCGTCCATGCGGCGGCCGGTGGAGAAGGTGCGCTTGTCCCCCTCCCGAATCGTGAAGAGCGCGAACATCTGGGACCGATACCCGAATAACCGTCTCATGTGAGCCCGGCACCTTCTCGCGAGGCCCCGCTCGACAATACAGCTTTTTCCACCATCTCCTGCTCGGCTGCCACAAAACGGACAAGTGTCGGACCTGAGGCGAATGTGCAGGTCGCTTCCTCGATTTTCAGTCCGAGATTTTCCAGTCCACGGTTCAGTTCCGCAACAACCGGTTTCAGGTACTCCTCCCTGTCTTCTTCCCCGCGCGTGGGAAACGGCCATGCCACGTGGGTAGAGCTCTTGAACAGCTGCTTCTTGACCTCCAACGGCAGTTTGTCCTGATAGAGGACATAATTGTCATATACCCGCTGCCACCCATCCCGTTCCATGATGTACCCGAGGTTGAGCGACAGGCGGCAGGAATTCAGCCCCCCCTGAGTGTCCGGTGAAAATACCTCCAGATTGTAGGGCCGATCGAGCAGGCCGAAGTGTGGCAATTGGACAATGGTCTGCCCTCGCGAGACGAAATCGAACCGGTTGCGAACGATCTTTTCGGGGATGAAGAAGACCACATTGCCATCGCGCACCACCACCGAATTTGCCGGAATCCTGATGCGGATCAGCCCTACGTAGAGGACGATGACCCACAGGACCAGGAAAATCAGTGCTGCCGTCAACCGGCCGCTGGCAAGCGTGTAGACAAGTCCGACCAGGAGCGGTATCAGTAACATGTAGAATATGATTCGTCCCAAAAGCCAGATCATTCTCTGAACCCACATCGGTTACCCCCTGGTCGGGAAAACCCCGCATAACCGGCAACGCCTTGACCTTTTAAAGTTTACACCAATTCCGGAAAATGAAAATCGTGGCGATTCCGACGCGGAACAATTCACTGAGGGAAGGGGGGCGAGATTTAGGGAAACATGAGGGGTCACCTACGCAATTAACGCGATGAAAGAAGGGACTTCTCAAAACCCCCGTTCTTTGCGTCACGATGAAACCTGCAAGATTACCATGCACCCTGTATAGAACATCATCATATTCGTTGGCAATCCCGCTTCGAGGCGAATGCTATAACCGCCTGAGTCCGCTGTATCCGCATCTCGGCTGATTTCATCGTCGGTTGGCATGGATAGTGTACTTCCAATAGCACGGTGACCGGAAATAATAGTCACCACAACAACCATCTAACTCTGTCAACCAGGCACCCGTGCCCCGCTCTCAGCCATGAGATGCGGGGCGTTTTTATTTGTGTATCCGTTTTGTGGTTGAGCAAACGTTTATCAGGCATGAATGGAGCACGCGGCTCAAAAGGCCGGGGATCATGGCGAACGGCATCCAGCCGCCATGAGGCGACTCAATTTGCCACCCCGATACAAGCTGGTGTCCACTTCGATGGACAAGGGAGACTCATATGAGGCAGATTGCGATTTATGGAAAAGGCGGCATCGGCAAGTCAACCACAACTCAGAATACGGTGGCCGGTCTCGCGGCTTTAGGGAAGAAAATCCTGATCGTAGGATGTGATCCAAAGGCCGACTCAACTCGCCTGATCCTGCATGCCAAGGCCCAGACAACGGTCATGGACCTGGTCCGCGAACGGGGTACCGTTGAGGACCTGGAGCTGGATGATGTCCTGAAGGTCGGTTACGCCGATGTCAAGTGTGTCGAATCCGGAGGTCCCGAGCCGGGTGTCGGTTGCGCCGGTCGTGGTGTCATCACCGCCATTAATTTCCTGGAGGAGAACGGCGCCTATACGCCGGACCTGGATTTCGTCTTCTATGACGTTCTGGGCGACGTCGTCTGCGGAGGGTTTGCCATGCCGATCCGCGAAGGAAAGGCTGAGGAGATCTATATTGTCTGTTCCGGCGAGATGATGGCCATGTATGCAGCCAATAATATTGCCAAAGGCATACTCAAATACGCCAGTTCGGGCAAGGTCCGTCTGGCAGGACTGATCTGCAATGCCAGGAAGACCGACAAGGAGTTTGAACTGGTCTCTGCACTGGCCGAAAAACTCGGCACCCAGATGATCCATTTCGTCCCCCGGGACAACCAGGTGCAACGGGCGGAGATGCGTCGGATGACCGTCATCGAATACTCCCCGGACCATCCCCAGGCCCAGGAATACCGAACCCTCGCGCAGAAGATCAACGACAACAGGATGCTGGTCATCCCCACGCCGCTGGAGATGGAAGAGCTGGAAGGGCTGCTGATGGAGTTCGGGATTATGGAGGCAGATGATGAAGCCAACGTAGGCGTGGCAGAAGCCGTGTAGCTCTCCGTCCAGGAAACGAGAAACTAAAAAGCCCGCCAAAAGCGGGCTTTTTAGTTTCTCGCGGGGAGCAAGCCTAGTAGTGATCCTCAACTAATTCAAAATATGCCTGCGGGTGTTTGCATACGGGGCATACCATGGGAGCTTCCGTGCCTTCATGGATATTTCCGCAATTACGACACCTCCAGCGAACCTTGTCGTCTTTGGCGAAGAACGCATGTGTCTCGATCTCTTCCAATAATTTCACGTAACGTTCCTGGTGATGCTTTTCTATCTTGCCGATTGACTCCAATATAAAGGCAATCTCAGAGAAGCCCTCTTCTCGTGCCTCTTTTGCCATACGTGGGTACATGTCTGTACATTCGTCCAGTTCGCCTGCGGCTGCCGCACGCAGGTTGTCAATAGTTGAGCCTGGACCACCAAGATACTTGAGATGCAGCTTTGCATGCTCCTTCTCGTTATCGGCAGTTTCAAGAAAGATTGCCGCTACCTTTTCATATCCTTCTTTCTTCGCTACCGATGCAAAGTAAGTGTATTTGTTTCGTGCCTGTGATTCTCCGGCAAATGCGTACATGAGATTTTGCTCTGTCTTGGTTCCCTTGAGTTCAGGCATTCGATACCCCTCCTTGTATTGATCTCTTCCCCGATCAAGATTGACCGGCGTATTCTTTTTTTTGATGCAGATAAAAGGTATCTGCCTGCGGCAAGCAGGAAGGGCAGGGGGGAGCATCACGCGATATTTCGTCATCCTTCAGCCTCTGCGTCGAGATTCTCTTTCGCAACCGGCAATGAAACATAAAAAGTGCTCCCTTTGCCAAGCGCGCTTTCCACCCAAATCCGTCCGCCATGGGCATTGACAATTTCCCTTACCAGCGCAAGCCCAAGACCGGTCCCACGACTTGAGCGGCGATCTCCGCTGTCCGCCTGGTAAAACCTGTCGAATACCTTGTCCAGAATTTCCGGAGCTATTCCTATTCCCTCGTCCCGTACCCAGAGGGTAACGGTATCGTCCGCTTCCTGCCTGGCTCCTATGATGACGTCGCCACCCTTGGGCGAATATTTGATCGCATTGGAGAGGAGATTGTTCAGCACATGGTGCATTTGCACCTCGTCGCTAAGGACCAGCGGCAGATCCGGAGGGACATCCACCGTTACCCGGTGTAGTTGGGAAACGCCGGCGAAGAGGGCGGCGGATTCAGCCAGCAACGGCTGGACCGCCAGGGCCTTGAAACAGAAAATCACCTGCCGGGCTTTCATGCGCTGCAGGTCGAGGAAGCTGTCGATCAGTTCGTTGAGGCGCTCGGTTTCTTTATGGATGGTATTGAGAAATTCCTTCTGCTGGGCCGGGTCCACCACGTTCTCCAGCAAAAAGGAGGTATACCCGAGCATCGCCGTCAGCGGCGTACGCATTTCATGACTGACGGCGGATATCATGTCATCCTTCATGCGCTCCATCTCTTTCAGTTCGGTAATGTCAACCGCCACTTCCATGCGGACCAGTCTGCCATCGGTCCATGGTATCGCCTTGTCCATGCACTGGTACCACCTGTCGCTCGCGCTGCTCTTGTATTCGTATACCTCCGGAGGTTGCGGTTCGCCGTCGCGCCCGGCTCTTTCCGGGGCAAGGAATCTGCAGGGGGCGGTCTGGCTGTTTTCCAGCAGTTCCGCATACGACTTCCCCTTCCAGTCGCTTCCGTAGAGAGTTGTGCCGTATTTATTCATGTAGAGGATCTCGTGCTTGTCCAGGTCGGCAACGTAGACTATGGCGTTCAGGGCATCGAAGATCGTGGAAATCTGGTCGAACTGGACATGCAGTGCGTCCTCGGCCTTCTTGCGTTCGGTAAAGTCACTGAAAACCATGACGATCCCCGTGATACTTCCCCGGTCGTCCCTGATGGGCGCGATGCAGCCGCCGATCGGTATCTCGTCTCCTTCTTTGGTGATGAACGTGATGTAATCCTTGAGAAGATTTATGATGATGCCGTCCCTGATGATTTGTTCCAGATCTTGCCTTTGCAGGGGCTGCCGTTCGCTCCCCACGATAGTGATCACATCCGTAATGCTCTTGCCGAGCGCATCTTCCCGCCGCCACTTCGAGATCTTTTCGGCGGCATAATTCATGAAGGTTATGCGCCCCTCGGTATCGGTGGTGACCACCGCATCCCCTATGCTCTTGAGCGTTGCGGCAAACCACCGTTCCATCACCTTCAACTTGCTTTCCATCTCATGCTTGTACAGGGCGATCCCGATCGCCACATGCAGGTCCCTTTCCTTGAACGGCTTGAGGATGTATCCGAAAGGCTCCGTCAGTTTGGCGCGTTGCAGGGTTTGTTCATCGCCATAGGCGGTGACGAATACGACCGGGATATCGAAGCGGTCATGGATCTGTCCGGCTGTCTCTATGCCGTCCATCTCCCCCTTCAGGACAATGTCCATCAGCACCAGGTCGGGTCGAGTCTCTTCCGCCTTCCTGATGGCCTCTTCACCCGAGGAAGCTTTGCCGGCGACCGTGTATCCCATGTTCTTGAGATTTTCTTCCTCATGGAGCGCGACAATCGCCTCATCTTCCACAATCAGGATCTTTTGCTCCCCCATGTGCGCTATCCTCTTTCCTTGTAGACCAGCTCGGAGAATCTGATGGTGAACGTCGACCCTCCGGTTCGATCGAGTTCGATCGTCCCATCCAGCTGGCTTATCAGCGAGATTACCAGTTTCAAGCCGAGCGTTTCGCAATTTCTGAAGTCCGCGTTTTCCGGGAAGCCAACACCGTTATCACGGACGATCAACTCGTACGTGCCGTCAGCCAGCGCCTGAAGGGATACTACGATCTCCCCCGTTCTCCCTTCCGGAAAAGCGTGCTTCAGGCAATTGGTCACCAGTTCATTGATTATCAGGCCGCACGGGATGGCAGTGCTGACATTAAGGTTAACATCGGCAACATTATTGACGGCTTTAATCGCTTCCTCATTGATGCCGAACGATATATACAGGTTGGTTATCAAATCTCGAATGTAGCCGGACATGGGAATAACCGTCAGATTCTTCGACTGGTAGAGTTTTTCATGCATCAGCGCCATGGTATCCACGCGGCTCTGACTTTCTTTGAGAGCCATAAGAATCTCTTTGTCGGAGACACGCGACGATTGGAGGGAGAGCATACTTGAAATGACCTGCAAATTGTTCTTCACCCGGTGATGGATTTCCTTCAGGAGGGTTTCCTTTTCCCGGAGCGACCCCCGGAGTTGCTCCTCCGCCGACTTGCGTTCGGTGATGTCCTGGATGATCCCGTCTACATAGACTATTTCATGGTTCTCGTCGAAGAAGGGCCGGGTGCTCAGCAGCACCCACAGTTTGCTGCCGTCCTTTCGGTAAAATTCAACTTCGAAATTCTTTACATCCGATCCGTTCCGCATCAGTTCGTACAATTCCACGCGGCGTTGCGGGATTACATACAATTGCCGGCCGATGTCGGTTATGTGCTCGATTACTTCCTCCGGGGTGTCGTATCCCAAAATAGCGGCGGTGGCGGGGTTGCAGCTGATGAATCTCCCCTCGGGACTGGTCTGGTAGATGCCTTCGGTGGCGTTTTCGAAGATGCCGCGGTACTTCGCCTCGGCGAGCCGTTCCTGTTCGAGGGCGTTCTCCATGTTCGTATAGAAGATGTGGTTTTCCAGTGATGATGACACCAGTCCCACGAGATTTCCCATGCCGAGCAGCGCTCCCTCGCTGTCGCTAACCCTGCGGTAAAATTCCGCATTCCGGACCGAATTCCCGACCGCCAGAAGCGCGGGGTGGCTCTCATTGGAGCCGATGGGGTAGATCAGGTATTCGTTCATAAGAAATTTTGCCCGGTACGCCGCAAGGTCCGTTTGTGCGGAGTCTGCCCTACAGATGAGGTATTCGCCTCCCTCACGCAGGGGCGACAGAAAAGGATCGTCGTGTGATATCGTGAGCCCGGCAACAGCGCTTTTCTCCTCCTCATCGTAATAACCGCCGCTGGCGCAGACGGCATAAGGTCCCTTGTTTTCAGCGTGCTGGAAAAACAGGACCCGCTCGTATTCGAGGTTGTAGATGACATATGCGATAACGTATTCGAAAACCTGCCCGATATCAAAGGTGGCATTGAGCTTTTTGTTCAATTCATAGAGTTCTTTGTATTCCTTGAGCTGGGCGTCGAGTTCCTCCTGGTACACATAGAGCTTCCCCTCGGTCTTGATCAGCCGCTTGACCTGCTGGGCGAGGGTCTCGTTTTCCGCCTTCAGCTTCTCTATTTCGCTGGCCTCTTGAGTATAATTTCCGGTAAAAAGGTCTTTTCCCATGGTTCGAGCTCAGTATATGACGCTGATAACGGACGTGAAATTGTGAAAACAGTTGTAACTGGTGATCGGGCCTATTTCCCCGTAGGTGTAAAACCCCATCCACGGGACATCTCCCCCAATGTTGTTCTGCACGGACCTGATCAGTTCGATCTTCTCCCCCTCCCGAAAGACGACCTTTCCCCGCCCGACACATTCGAATTGCAGAACGAATTTCGGCTTCCGGGTCCCTATCTGGTCCTTTATCTGGTGGGTTATTGCCTTCATCCCGCTCGTCATCAACTCCTTGTCGCGGCGGACCAGCCAGAATTCGGTGCCGTCCCGGACATCGGACTGGATGGTGACATATCCTTCCCGATCGTCCTTTCCTACCATGTACCTGACGATGTATTCCTCATAACCCTTCTTCATATGCTCGGGGGTTTTGAAGCCAAGACAGATATTCAGCGTCGTCTTGTTCCAGTTCTCCTGCCAGTCTTCTTCGAAGTAGTCCTTCAGCGCTTCAAGGGCCGGGACCCCGTCGATCTCGTAGATGATGTTCCCCTTGCTGCGCGTTATCGTGCGTTTGGTTCCGATGGGGACACAGCCGTGATTTATCCCCCAGGCGATATCCCCCTTGCCCGACATGACCACGGCGGCAATCCCCTCGGAAAAAACTTCACCGTCGTGATACTGGTAGGTTTTCCGGGATGTCCAGTTGTCCGAAGCCAATCCGCCCAAAAGAGGGAGGGGACGCTTGTTGCGCAACGCGTTTCCGAACGTCGCCAAAAACGGATCGAAATCGAATACCAGCCCATCGACAAAAAGAAAGCAGGCGATGTCGTCGGAAGTCAACAGTGGATTTATCTCTTCTGCCAGCCGCTCTCCCGCAGTGCCGGATTGCCCTGCTATCCGATTTACGCGGGCGTTCTTGAACCGAAGCTCGTCCGAGCCGATCGTCATGACCGAAACGCCGAAGTTTGTCTCGATAACGGTTTCCTGCGTTATTATCCCTTCGCCGGAGCAACCGCTCAAAGGCGCCGACGAAGTTGCCTCTCGTATTGCTTTTATCAGGATGCTCTGGTTGTACCCGACGGTTGCAAACACGAAGACAAAATCGGGTTTGTCGATCCCCGCCTGCTCCAGGGCCTTCCGGGCGGCCTCTTTTCCGGCAACTGCCGGGTCCCTGTGAAAGCTGTAACCTACACCCACGGTTGTTCCCATGCGGACACCTCACGTTCGCGTTTACCTCATGCCATACCCCTGCAAGCAATCATAACCCGTAAAAACGTAAAATCAATGAAGACAAAGCCGTCCCTTTCGACGTGCCGTCATGCCGGGAACAAAGCCGGATGCCAGCCGCGTGCAAGGTTTCGTCCAGCTCAGCTACCATTTCGAAAAGCGAGGGGGCAGGTCTTTGAAGAATAGGGGGTGACACATAGGGAGGGAAGAGGGCAGTCAGAATCACGGGGACTACGGCCTTCTATGGCCTTATCTCGACAATCGTACCGTTTGGCGCTACATTGGCAATTTCCTCTATTTCTTCGTCTGTTACGGCAATACACCCTTTCGTCCAGTCAACCTCTGTGTGAGCATCGCCAACCCACGAGAAACCATCCTTGATTCCGTGGATCATGATGTTTGCGCCCGGAGAAACACCCAGTTCTCTTGCGCGCTTCTTGTCTCTCTCGTTCGGATAGGAAATATGAAGAGACAGGTGATACCGGCTGTCCTTGTTTCTCGAATCGATGACGTAGGTTCCCTCCGGGGTCTTGTTGTCGCCCAGCCTTTCTTTCGGACCGTTCGGGTTCCCCCCCAAGGCTATCTTGTAGGTCTTGAGCACCTCACCCTTTGAGATCAACATCAATCGTCGTTCTTTTTTTTCTATCAGAATCCTGTCTACCGATCCCTTCCGGGTTGCAAGAACAAAAACCTTTTGTTCGAGCGCTTTGATCTTTTTTTGCAGGGTATCGATTTCATTCCCCTTGCTTTCAACCTCGTGCCGGAGTGTCTCAATGCGTGTTTGCTGCGCGGCAATCGTCGTATCCTTGAGAGCGACATTAGTGATATAAAATGTCATCATCTCACTGTCCTGCCTGTACCCGCTCCCCGGGTAATCCTTTATGACTTTCTGAAAACATTCCAGGGCTTTCTGATAGTCTCTGAGCTCATTCTTCGGATGCGCATAAACAATACCCATTTCGAAGAGGACCCTGTCTCCCGTCGTGGGATATTTTTCGAGGATCTGCTCGTATTTGTCCAGGGATGCCCCGTAGTTTCCCTGGCTGGAAAGATTGTTCGCTTCTTCGAAGGTCGACTTGGCATTGAAGTGACCGCATCCGCATAGAAGAATCGGGGTGATTATGATGCAGATGAAGAAAAGGTGCTCACCCTTCCTGCTTTGTTTCTTAGCCATATTTGCCCTCATCCCTTGGCAGAAGCCAGACTCGAATGGTGATAACGAAGTGGCAGGATATCAAAACCCTGCCACTTCGTATCCGGAGCACCAAAGGTAACGTTGACTGCTCCCTTGAAATTAGACTTATTTCCTCATCGATTTCCGGAAAGCGGCGTCAGCCTTTGCCGCCTTTTCATCTGCTATCTTTTCCCTTTCTTCTGCCGCCTTTACAGCATCATCCGCCTTTAACTTGGCCGCATCGGCTGCCGCCTTGGCAGCCTGCGCATCCTGCAATGCCTGATCGGCTTTCGCATCAAGCAGTTTTTGCTGCGCCTGCACTTTCTCGAGGTCGCCGGATGTTGCACACCCCGTCAACGTAGCACCAAGAACAAGCATCATCGAAATCACCAAAAGACGTGTCTTCATCTCCAATACCTCCTTTTTTTGTTCAGTTTGCCATCGAGATTGCCAAAAGACCTTGCTTCGACTCTCATCACCTCCTGTCTGTTCGGTTGGCCGGGCCTATCCCTTCTTGCCGGGTTCGATCACTATGCCGTCCAGTTCCAGATCTATTTTCAAGCGTTTGACCGCATCTCTGGCCTCGCTGACATCGCTGAAAGGGCCGGCGACCACACGGTAGCTGTTGCTCTTTGATAACACCCGTGCCGGGATTGGCGGGCCCTGGTGGTTGATTATGGCGGCAAGCCTCAGGGCATCGGCCTTGTCTCGCACATCGGCGGCCAGAACATACCACGCGTCCATTTTCAGTCCCGGTATTTCCGGTCTGCCGTACAATTTGTCCGGGTGCTCGACTTCTATGGTTTTCGCAGCCTCTTTTCCCGCGCCTTGACTCATCTCGAAGATGGGGACGGGGATTCCTCGGGCCTCGGCCTGTACTTCCTTGACTTTTCTCCAGTCGAGCGTGCGCCCCGATTTCTTTTCGATAGCTCTCAATTTCGCATATGTCTTCTCCAACTCCAGAGCGCCCGAGTCTTCCTGGGGCGCATGGGCTTCCATGTACAGTACGCCATTGCGTTGGCCTATGAGATATGGCTGGTTGACAATGACGACAGGTGTATTGACCGGCGTGTCGTTGAAGAGCAGCTTCACGTTTTCCGGGTAGAGTCTCATGCAGCCGTTGGTTGCTTTAAGACCGATGCTGGCCGGTTTGTTGGTGCCATGGATCAAGTAACCCGATTTGCTCAGATAGAGCGCGCATTCTCCCAGGGGATTTTGGGGCCCCGGCGGGACTTCTGAGGGGAGAGGATCTCCTTTTTTTCGATGGTCCTCGGCAATTGAAGCGGGCACATGCCAGGTCGGCCGGGCTGCCTTGCGCGCCACGTACATTTGACCCGTGGGGGTGGGGCGCTCTTTGGTTCCGACACCGACCGGGTAGGTCGACACCGCCAGTGATTTGCCATCCCCTTTGAATTTAAAGAGCCTCATGGTGGCCAGGTTGACCACAATCCCTTTCCGGGGGGCGTCCGGCAGGATGAAACTGAGAGGCAACATGATGCGCTCTCCGGCCTCGGGCACCCAGACGTCTACCCCTGGATTGGCGGCACTGATTGCATTGATCCCCAAACTGAAGTGTCGTGCAATATCCGGGAGCGTATCCCCCTTTTCAAGCCTGACGACCGCCAACCGGCCAATGACGTCATCTCCTTTTGCAACCGGAAACTCATTTCGTTCGATCTCCTTTTCAGGATGGCTGGGGGAAGACCAGGATGTCTCCTGAACACTTCTCGTCATAGCGCATCCGGAGAGAGATACGATGAACGCACAGAGAGCCATAAGACGAAGCCCATTGGATACGAGTGGCAGGTCGATTCGGCGCATGGTTGAACAGGTACCTTTCTCAATGATGAAATTAAAAAGCCGGGACCGAAGATAAGGTGACATTTCGGCAACCCGGCTGTCTCAGTGAGACCCTGTAGGCTTTCCGCCCCATCCTCGCGGATGGTTGAGCATTATCGTGTACCACCAACGTTTTAAAGCCGTTTCCGTCACCGACGCGAACCGGCATGCTACATGCGCCCTGTAAAGGCGTTCTTGCTGACTCGACCTCCTTTTATGTTCTGACAACAAAAAAGCCGGGACCGAATATCGCGTGATATTTCGGCAACCCGGCTGTCTCGGTGAGACCCTGTAGGCTTTCCGCCCCATCCTCGCGGATGGTTGAGTATTATCGTGTACCACCAGCCGTTTTAATGCCGTTTCCGTCATCGACGCAAACCGGCATGCTACGGCGTTCTTTAAAGGCGCACCTCGTGCTCCTTTGTATGTTTGCCAACAAAAAAGCCGGGGACCGAATATCGTGTGATATTTCGGCAACCCGGCTGTCTCGATGAGACCCTGTAGGCTTTCCGCCCCATTCTTGCGAATGGTTAAGTATTATCGATTATCGCTCACAAATTTTTTTGCATCATACATCTCTATGAGTAATTGTCAACATTTTTCTAGAGTCCGGTTAGAAAGGGGAAGGGGGCGCTTCTGTCGACGGCGAAGGCCCGTCGGGATTTCCAGGCGGGCCGTTTTGCCCTCTCGGGGCTGAAACCGTCTCGCGTGCAGCAACCACCGCTACTCCTGGTAATCCGGCGGCACGGTGTTATAGCCCGGAGGAGGCGGGGATACCCTGCGGTACCGGCGCTGCCGAACCTGGCCCGGGACCTGGTTTCCCTTGGCATACATGCACTGCACGTATGCGTGGTCGTACCGGCGTTGCGCTTCATATCCGGATAGCTGGCCGGCATTGGCGCCAGCAGCCGTCCCGACCAGCAAACCGCTTCCCGCGCCAATGGCCGCACCGGCACCCGCATGGCCGGAAGCCGCCCCAAGGAGTGCGCCGGCCCCCGCGCCGATAGCGGTCCCCACGACAGCTCCTGTGGCCGTATTCTGGTTAGCCACCTCCTGCGGGGCCATGCCTATCTGCTGTTCTGCCCACTGCCTGCAACTCATGTCTTCAACCTGGAACTGCTCGAACGGCTTCCCCGGGCCCGGAAGCACCATGACCGTCGGACCGGTCGGCATGGTAACGCATCCGCTTACGAGCAGTAGCGCCGCCGCTGTTAGGTATGTCTGCATCCGCTTGATTAGCATGACGTCACTCCTCTCCGTCCTCGGGATTTGCAGGCGGAACGACCCTGAGCCATCCTTTCGGACATTTCTTTACATAGGGATAATACCCTTCCGGATCTTTGCAGAAGTACCAGTAATAGGGTTCTTCCTGCTGTGGTGCCTGGTAGATGTAGGTATTCGGCTGCTGCTCGACGACCACGGGCGGCTCGTAATAGTACGGGTAGGGATAGGAGTAATAGGGATAGGGCCACCCCCACCATCCCGGTCCGACGAACACGCCGACCCCCACGTGTCCATGCCCGCGGGCATAGGCAGGCGGGCCGATTGCCATGAGCAGAACCGACATGGCAAGAACGATGCGAATGAGCTTTTTCATGTGCATTCTCCCGAGAACCGTGTCGTTCCCTTTTTCGTTGCCATAGGCAGTATGTCTGGTCGAATTTCTTCTCTCCATATATTATAACGCTCCGGTGCCGGAAAAGGTTACAAGGAAAAATGGAATGCGCAAAAAAAACTGACTATTCTTCTGAAAAGTGAATATCCGGTTGAAAACCTCTGCGTCCCTCCGCGTCCTTCAGACCCTTTGGGTCTCTGCGGTGAGATCGAGCCGGGTTTTTGCTTGTCATATCAAGGGATATTCAGTAATCTGATACCAGTAATTCTCCGGATGGAAGCCATGCTCTTTACCCAAATTTCCGGCTTCGGCCACTCAGAACCCGCGATGCTTTCCGTACTGAAGCTCTTCCTTCTTCCCGTCGGGGGCGGAATACCTGCCGGCGTTTTACTCGCGCAAGCCAAAGGCGTGGCGTGGCCCGTCACCGCAGTGCTCTATCTGGTTTCGGATATTGTCCTTGCGGTAGCCTTCGAACCGATCCTGCGGCTTTTCGCATGGTTTGGGGGAAAAATACCGTTTCTCGCCCGTTTCAGCGCGGTTTTGAAGAGCGTAACGGCTCGAAGCGCTGCGCATTTCGGCGGAACCGGTGCCGGCCCTCTTGCGCTCGTCATGATTGCTTTCGGCGTTGATCCGATGACAGGACGCGCCACGGCGCTTGCTGCGGGCCACGGCTTCCTTGCCGGCTGGGCCTTTGCCATCGCCGGCGACATGCTTTATTTTGCCCTCATTGCGCTCACGACATTACGCTTGAATTCATACTTCCGAGACCCGAACACGACGATGTTGATCGTTCTGGGTGCAATGGTGATCGTGCCCATAGCGGTGCGCAAATTTCGATCCGCAGAAGGTGTTGTGGGTTAGGGATTGGAAGGAATTGCGTTCGAGCGCCCGGAGGAGGGGAGCACATGCCCCGTTCCGGCATGGGGGCGAGTTTCATGGTCAAGGGATGACCCGTGAAATATGAAAGGGACAGGCTATTTCACGCCTGTCCCTTTATTTGTCCGTGAAGCGTCTCTTCACGGGAAAGCCTGCTGCCGCCTCTACCAACCGAAGAATTTCTGGACCCTGCTGAACGCCGACTGTATGGTTCCACCCGTCCGCTCAGCGCGGCCTGAGAATGTCGAGCCAAAAGCTGCTCTGGTACCACCCTTCATTTCATGGTATGCGCCCAACATACGATTTTTGGTGCTGGCTCTCATCGATCACACCTTCTTTCTCGTCTTCGCTCTCTCGTCTTTGAAACTATTATATCACACTATTGAAAACAATTATCAATTTGTGGAATTCCGACCACACGCCCTTTCGCACGGAAGGTTTGATACTCTGGTTCACCCTGAACAGGTTTGCCGGATCGTATTACTTTCTCCTTGCAAGTTGGCTCTTTCTCGGTACAATAGTGCCCATTACGCTGTGAGCAATCAGCGGGGAGGTTCTTCCGGAAGACCTTGCGCAGCAATTTCCACAAGGAGTGTTCATCATGAGATCTTTGCGCCTGTTGATCCCCGCGATCGCGCTACTGTTTCTGTCCGGCTGTTTCCAGATCATCGATGTGATGCGGATCAATCCCGACGGCAGCGGCACGGTCGAGCAAAGCGTTCTCATCTCTAAAAAGTTCATTGGCCAGATGAATGAAATGATGGGCGGTTTCTCCGGCTACAGCAGCGCCAAAGCAGAGCCCCCGGAGCTCTTCGATCCGGCCATGCTTCGGGAGCAGGCAAGCACCATGGGGGAGGGTGTTGTCTACCAATCCGGGAAGAAGGTTGAAACGGCCGATTTCACCGGCTTCACGGCCGTCTATGCGTTCAGCGACATCAACAGCCTGAAACTCGACCAGCTCAATCTCAACCAGCAGATCCCGGTCACGGGCGCGCCGGCCGGCGACGGGCAGCCGGCGCGAATGCTCAGTTTTCATTTCACGAAAGGTTCTCCGGCAACGCTGATCATCGAGCAGCCCGTCGCGAGCAAGCCCGCTGCCGCCCCGCCCGGGCCGGATGGGCCGGCGACAGCCGCTCCCGTTCCACAGGGAGCCGCATCCGACGAAGAGGCCGCCAAGCTGGCAAAGATGTTCATGGGGATGAAAGTATTGCTGGCCATCGACATCAACGGCTCCATCGTCTCCACCAATGCCACGTACCGTGACGGGAATCGTCTCACCCTTCTCGAACTGGACATGGAAAAGCTCGGCAATTCATTCTCCCGGATGGAGAAGCTGACCGGCATCAAGACCGGCTCACTGGGCGAGGCCAAGGAGTTGCTCAAAGAGATTCCGGGGGTACGAATGGATGCGAATGACAAGCTCACGGTGGTATTCGACAAATGAACGTAAAAAGGGACAGGTTATGTTTCGCCTGCCCCTTTCCATAGTGCAGCAGCATCACTCTATCTCCCGTCAGGCGTCATGCATATTCGCTTTGACGAGCGCCATCAGCTCCGGCGTCACTTCCTTGATGCCGTGATCTTTGGCATGTACAGCCACTTTCTGGAGTAAATCCTCTTCCGTTTCACCCCGCACGACGTAGTCACACCCGCTCGACGGGTCTACTTTGGCGCATTCAAGAACCTTTGCCATAAGCTCACCCCCTTGTGAAGCACGATCTACTACCCATTATTATAGCTTATTGTCGATCTCTGGACAATTGCTCTTTTTCGTGGGACCCTGGCAGTTATTTCTCCGTATACGGGGTGGGGTTGTTCTGGATGTCGCCGAAGAACCGGATGATTGCACGTGCGTCCTCGGCGGTGAAGTTGGCGGCCGGATTGCGCTTCTTCTTGATGATCAAACTCCTGATAAAGTACTTGTCGAACGGTACGCCAGTGCTTGTCCGCCCCGTATCGATGGCTTCGATAACTCGCTCAAGGCTATGACATGTGGTGCATTTGGTGTTAACGAGTTCCACCTGTACCCTCAGGGAGGGAGGGAAGCGCGCCGCGTCGAGAAGGATGTTTCCTTCAGTGGCGATCACGGGCACACCCGCATGGACAACGGGCGCGGGTAAAAAACAGAGGCCGGCAAGCAGAAACACTTTTCTCATTCTTTGTGACACTCCATCGAAATAAATAGCCGCGAAAAACGCCGAGCGTTGAACCCTATACTATAGCCTGCGGTTTTTCTCTTGCGCAAGTAAAAAAGGCGATGCGGAGTATGGGGCAACATGGAAATCCGGCGACACCATGACCAGGCGGTAGTTGGTTGACTTACGAAGCCTGAACTGTAGACTTTACGAAAAATGATCGATTGCACGCGTGCAGATTCAGGTGCGCCCGGATCGGCGTACCGCAAGGAGGAGACCGGACATGGTCAAGTCAGCGCTCCAGGTTTTAGCCATAATCTGTTTCCTGAGCATGCTCTGCGCGCCTGCGCATGCTGCCGTGACCACTCCGGAGACAAGCTGGTTCAAGGGGATACCCCTCGACAAGTCGATCCGGATCGGCAGCGGAAGCCACGTGGTGGTCGAGGTCTCCGACCCGGACTGCCGCTTCAGCCGCCGGATGTCCCGCTACTGGAACATGCGCACGGATGTTACGCGCTATATCTTTCTGGTGGCGCTGAAGAACCATCCTGAAGCGCCGCAGAAGGCACGGTACATTCTCGCCGCCGCTGACCGGGCGGGCGCCTACCAGGAGGTGTATGCCGGCGGACTCGATTTCGACGAAAAAAAGTTAGATCAGCGGTATGACGACGGCGGGCTCCTGGAGTTGCATCGGCAGGTGGCAGCAAAGCTCGGTGTCATCGGCACGCCGACATATCTCGTGGATGGTGTAATGATCCGCGGCGCCAAGGTCAGCGAGATAGAGCAGATCCTCGGCGGCGCGAAGATTCCGTTTGACGCGGGGGATGACGAATAACTCCGATGAAAAACGTGTGCACTTGCACATTTGCCACACCTGAACAGGATACACGAAAGGCCCGCTTCACGCGGGCCTTTCGCACCGCGTCATGTTCGACGGTTATCTCTCTTCATGCTCGTGCCTGAATTCCCGCTCCCGATGTTCGTCCCTCCCCCTGTGCCTGATCTCCTTCGGCCAGTGAGACCTCGGCAACTCCGCCCACGGTCCGTTCCTCGATTTCGAGTACTGCCAGCGATCATTTTGATAGAAATAGTAATAACCGCTCTGGTAGTAGTAAGGGTCCACGTCCAGCTCGATAACCGACGGAAGAGGGGGCACCACCTCCACATCGTAGCCCGGGGGGCCGGTTGCCACCAAGCACCCGGTGAGCATGACCGCCGCGAACAGCACGACAAGCACCATACTTTTCATGATTCCCTCCTTGTCCCTTTTCTTTTAAAAATAACACGGCCCTATAACCTGTCAATCTTGCAAAGGGGATTCCGGCAAATCTCCCGGCTGGATTTGGCGGTCGGAAAACAGTTGACACAGGTGAAAAAAAACAGTAAAAATATTATCACTATCGGTTAAGTAGGGAATTGATGCTCATCTCCATGAAAACGAAATACGCCCTCAAGGCGTTGGGTGTTCTCGCCCGCTCGCAGGGGAAGGAGGCCTTGCTGATCGCCGATCTTGCAAGGGAGGAGAATATCCCGAAGAAATTTCTCGAGGCGATCCTCCTCACCCTGAAGAACCAGGGGATTCTTTCCAGCAAGAAGGGCCCTGGCGGTGGCTATTCTCTGGCAGTCATGCCGGATTCGCTGCCCATCGGCAGGATCGTCAGGACATTCGAAGGGGACCTGGCGCCGGTTCCCTGCCTCGGCGACACCGCCTCCGCCAAATGTCCGGAATGCGCGGAAATGGCATCCTGCGGTATCCGGCTCGTCATGGCTGAAGTCAAGGAGGCGGTATCTTCGGTGCTCGACCGGATTACCCTCGCCGAGATGCTCGAGATGAGCGAAGCCGAGCGGCAGAAACGTCTGAAGCTGATAGATTACACGATCTAATTTTTTCACCATTGAAGTCTATTAAAGCTATAGACAATATGCTTTACATGAAGGAGGCGAAGATGCGCCGCCGGAGTTGCCACGGTGCGGCTCGACGAGTTCGCCGGCAAGACGATTGTCGTCGTCTTCCCCGACCTGGCGGAACGCTATCTATCGACGCCGCTGTTCGAGGGATTCTAGATGGAAGCGCCGATTGCCGACCCATGGAGCAGTGAGTTGGAACGGAAGGTGCGGGTGTTCGTGGGGGATTATCAGATTTGAGCGGGTCCGGCCGGTTTTTTATAAACCATACCAAAACAGTCAAAAAACGTGTTGACATTATCCGGCGAGATATGGGATAAAGAAACAACGTTTGAAGCAGCACCTCAAGCGACAACTGAATAGCAACATTTCTTATCCAGAGCGACTGAGGGACTGGCCCGATGACGTCGCGGCAACCCCCCGTAAGGGGAAGGTGCCAAATCCTGCGGAACAGCAATGTTCCGGGAGATAAGGAAGAGCGATGACTGCAAAGAATCCTCTTCCGCACCCCGGAAGGGGATTTTTCGTTTTGGGAGGCAGATCATGAAAATTTCCACACAGGCAGTGCAGATCGGACTCGAATGGGACACCAGGACCGGGGCGGTGACGGTCCCCATCTACCAGACGGCGACCTTCCGCCACCCGGGGCTCGGCCAGAGCACCGGCTACGACTACTCCCGCTCGGGGAACCCGACGCGGCAGGCGCTGGAAGAGGGGATCGCCCGTCTGGAGGGGGGAGGACGCGGCTTCGCCTACAGCTCCGGGATGGCCGCCATCGCCAACCTGCTGCTCCTGTTCCGAAAGGGGGACCACCTGATCGTCACCGAGGACCTGTACGGCGGCACCTACCGCCTGTTCGAGCAGATCTTCAGCCAGTACGACCTCTCCTTCACGTACGTTGACACGAGCGATGTGGCGGCGGTGCGCAATGCCATCCGGCCGGAAACGCGGGCCCTGTTCGTGGAGTCCCTCACCAACCCGCTCCTGAAGGTGGCTGACATCGGGGCGCTCTCCGCCATCTGCCGCCAGCACGGGCTGCTGCACATCGTGGACAACACCTTCCTCACCCCCTATCTGCTCCGGCCGTTCGACCTGGGCGCGGACATCACGGTCTACAGCGCCACCAAGTACCTGGCGGGGCACAACGACACGGTGGCGGGGCTGGTGGCGGTGAAGGACCCGCAGCTGGCGGAGCGGGTCTACTTCCACCAGAACTCGGTCGGGGCGGTGCTCGGGCCGCAGGACTCGTGGCTCGTCATCCGCGGGATGAAGACCTTGTCGGTGCGGCTCGACCGGCAACAGGAGAACGCCGGCCGGATCGCCCGCTGGCTGGCCGACCACCCCCGCGTGAAAAAAGTCCATTATCCGGGGTTGGCAGGCCATCCCGGCCATGCTATCCTGAAGCGCGATTCCCGCGGGTTCGGCGCCATGATCGCCTTCGAGGTGACGAACCCGGCCCTGGTGGAGCAGCTTCTCTTGAAGACACAGCTCATCTCCTTCGCCGAGAGCCTCGGCGGTGTGGAGACCCTGATCACCTTCCCGGAGGCGCAGACCCACGCCGACATCGAGCCGGCCATCCGCGCGCGGCTCGGCATCAACAACGTGCTGCTGCGCCTGTCGGTGGGGATAGAGGATGGGGACGACCTGATCGAGGATTTGGCACAGGCGTTTGAAGGCTGAAAAATATAATCTGCCGCGGATACGGAGAAAGTCAAAATCATAAT
Organism: Geobacteraceae bacterium; assembly: GCA_036518435.1. Taxonomy (GTDB): domain Bacteria; phylum Desulfobacterota; class Desulfuromonadia; order Geobacterales; family Geobacteraceae; genus JAMPXD01. Next base: position 67,861 of record DATDNF010000008.1, on the reverse strand, counting down.
TAACAGGGATATTCAGGACAATCAGGATGTAAAACCGGTCTAAAATTATTTTTAGTTTTTATCTTGAATATCCTGTTGATCCCTGTCAATTCTGGTTTTGTCGATTTTTATCTTTGTCTGTTTAGCTTTGGCAATAAGGAGATTGAAACATGAAACTCGCCACCCGCATCATCCACACCGGCCATGAGACCGACCCCCATACCGGAGCGCTCTCGGTGCCGATCTACAACACGTCCACCTTTGCCCAGGAGTCGGTGGACCATTTCGGCAAGTACGACTACGCCCGTTCCGGCAACCCGACCCGCGAGGCGCTGGAGGAGACCGTCGCCCAGCTGGAGGGGGGGACGCACGGCTTCGCCTTTGCCTCGGGGATGGCGGCCATCTCCTCGGCGCTCCTCCTCTTTTCCCCGGGCGACCACCTGGTGATCTGCGAGGACGTGTACGGCGGCACCTTCCGGGTGCTGACCAGGCTCTTCAGCCGCCTCGGCATCGACTCGACCTTCGCCGACGCCACGGACCCCGCAGCCATCGAGGCGGCGATCCGGCCGAACACCAAGGGGATCTACTTGGAGACCCCCTCGAACCCGCTCCTCAAGATCACCGACCTGAAAGGGGCGGCGGAGCTTGCCCGGGCGCGGGGGATCATCACCCTGGTGGACAACACCTTCATGACCCCCTATTTCCAGCGACCGCTGGAGCTCGGCTGCGACATCGTCCTGCACAGCGGCACCAAGTTCCTGAACGGCCACAGCGACGTAATCTGCGGCTTCGCGGTGGTGGCGGACGAGGATCTGGCGAGCCGCATCCGCTTCATCCAGAATGGCTTCGGCGCCGTGCTCGGCCCCCAGGACTCCTGGCTCGTGCTGCGGGGGCTCAAGACCCTCAAGGTGCGCATGGAGGAGAGCCAGGCAAGCGCCATCAGGATCGCCGCCTGGCTGGCTGAGCAGAAGCGGGTCACCGGTGTCTTCTATCCCGGCCTCCCCGGCCATCCGGGGCACGCCGTCCACAGCCGGCAGTCATCGGGGCCGGGGGCGGTGCTGTCGTTCACCCTGGAATCGTACGAGCTGACCAAGAGGCTGCTGGAGCAGGCGGAACTCCCCGCCTTCGCCGTCAGCCTCGGCGGGGTGGAGAGCATCCTCTCGTACCCGGCGCGGATGTCCCATGCCGCCATGCCGCAGGAGGAGCGGGCGGCGCGCGGCATCACCGACACCCTGGTGCGCCTGTCGGTGGGGCTGGAGGACGCCGACGACCTGATTGCCGACCTGGACCGGGTGATCAACGGGTAGGGGAGATACTTAAGAATATATTTTGAAGGGAGCAATGGTAAGCGAAATTTCACAAGAGAAAGGGAGGCCAACACACGCTGGCACTGGCCCGGAATGACAAAGGCCATCCGCACTGCATGCGGATGGCCTTTGTTTTTGAGGTGAAATGCGTCTCAGTCAGAGTCCCGCAATCATTACTAGCTCCCGCCCCCCAGCACCTGGTAGAGGGTCGTCAGGTTTATGAGACGGGCAAGGCGGGCGCTGATCAGGTTCTGCTGGGCACTGTAGAGGGAGCGCTGGGAGTCCAGTACCTGCAGGTAGCTGTCGACCCCCTTCTCGTACCGTGCTTGTGAGAGACGGTAGCTTTCGGCGGTGGCATCGGTCAGGGACTGCTGCGCCGTCACCTGGTCGTCGATGGTGCCGCGCTGGGCGAGGGCGTCGGCCACCTCCCGGAAGGCGGTCTGGATCGCCTTCTCGTACTGGGCCACGGCGATGTCCCGGTCCACCTCCGCCACCTTCAGGTTGGCGCGGTTGCTGCCGCCGTCGAAAATCGGCAGTGTGACCTGCGGCGCAAAGCTCCAGGCGAACGACCCGGCCTTGAAGAGCTTCACCAGATCGTCGCTGCCGAAGCCTACGCTTGAAACCAGGATGATGCGGGGGAAGAACGCCGCCCGCGCCGCGCCGATGTTGGCGTTGTTCCCTTTCAGCAGGTCCTCGGCCTGGAGAATGTCGGGGCGACGGAGCAGCACGTCGGACGGCAGGCCGGGTGCCAGGTCCTTCAGGGGGGTGAGCGTTTCGGAGAGCGATCTCGGGAGAAGGTCGGCCGGTGCCGGCGCTCCGACCACGAGGTTCAGGGCGTTCTCGTCCTGGGCCGCCAGGGTGGTGAAGCGGGCAATGTCGACCCGCGCCGTATCGACGCTGGTCTGGGCCTGATGGAGATCGAGGGCGGAGGAGACGCCGGCATCGAAGCGACTCCGGGTGAGCTGGTACGAGGACTGCTGGCTCGCGAGAGTGTCTTTCGCGAGTTGCAGCCGTTCCCGGTCGGCGGCCAGGGCGAGGTAGGCGGAGGCAACCTGGGAGATCAGGCTGATCTGCACGCCGCGCCGCGCCTGCTCGGTGGCGAGGAACTGCTCCAGCGCCTGGTCCTTGAGGCTCCGCACCCGGCCGAACAGGTCGAGTTCGTAGGAGCTGACACCGAGGCCGACGCTGTACTGCTCGACATTTCGGGCCTCCCCCGTGCCGGAAAGATCCGCCGGCAGCCGCTGGAACGTAGCGGCGGCATTGGCGTTAACCTTCGGAAAGAGATCTGAGCGCTGGATCTGGTACAGTGCCCGGGACCGCTCAATGTTGAGCACGGCGACGCGCAGATCGCGGTTGTTCTCCAGCGCAAGGGCGATCAGCTTTCGCAGCTGCGGATCGACAAAGAACTCCTGCCAGGGGATGTCTGCCGCCTGTTTTGCAGCCGCCCCCTTCGTCTCCTTGTACGCCGGGCCGCTGGGCCAGGCCTGGGGCACCGGTGCGGCGGGCCGGGAGTATTTCGGGGCCATGGTCGCGCATCCGGCAAGGAAGAGTAGCGTCAGAGGGAGGCAGAAGGCTGGCATGCGTCGTCTATGAGTCATTTCAGTTAACCTCCGAAACGGCGGGTTCCGCGACCGGTTCCTTCGCCTTTTTCGCGAACAGCCGCGACACCAGCACAAAGAAAAACGGGATGAAGATCAGGTCGATGAAGGTGGCCGAGAGCAGCCCGCCGGTGACCGCGGTGCCGATGGCATTCTGGGCTGCGGCCCCGGCACCCTTGGTCAGGGCCAGGGGGAGGGTGCCGAAGAAAAAGGCCAACGAGGTCATGATGACGGGACGAAGACGGATCCGCACCGCCGCCAGGGTCGCCTCCATCAGCTCGTGCCCCTGGTGCATCTGCTCCTTGATGAACTGGATGATCAGGATGGCGTTCTTGGTGGACAGCCCCACGGTGGTAAGGAGCCCGATCTGCAGATAGACGTCGTTGGGGAACATCCGCAGCTTGACCGCCGTCACCGCCCCCACCAGCCCCAGCGGGAGCATGAGGAGGTTGACGAATGGGATGGTCCAGCTTTCGTACAGGGCCGCGACGGAGAGAAACACCACCAGGAGCGAGATGGCGTAGAGCGCGGGCGCCTGGGCCCCGGCATGCTGTTCCTCGTAGGAGAGCCCGGTCCACTCGTAGCCGATCCCCGCCGGGAGTTGGGCCGCCATCTTCTCCACCTCTGCCATGGCCTCGCCGGTGCTCACTCCGGACGCCGCCTGCCCCAGGATCTCCACGGACGGGATGCCGTTGTAGCGCTCCAGGCGGGGGGAGCCGTACTGCCAGCGGGCGGTGGCGAAGGCGGAGAACGGCACCATCTGGCCGTTCTTGTTGCTGACGTACCAGCTGTTGATGTCCTCCGGCAGCATCCGGTAGCGGGCGTCGGACTGGAGATAGACCTTCTTCACCCGGCCGTCCTGGATGAAGTCGTTGACGTAGGTGCTCCCCCAGGCAGTTGACAGGACGTTGTTGATATCGGCCAGCGATACCCCCAGGGCGCCGGCCCGCACGTCGTCGATGTCGAGCTTGAACTGCGGGGAGTCGTCCTGGCCGTTGGGGCGCACAGCCGTCAGCTTCTTATTCTTCATGGCCATGCCCAGGAGCTGGTTGCGCGCCTCCATGAGCTTCTCATGCCCGAGCCCCCCGCGATCCTGCAACTGGAAGTCGAAGCCGTTCGCCACCCCCAGCTCCAGCACTGCCGGCGGAGAGAAGGCGAAGGCGAGGCCGTCCCGTATCTTCGAGAAGGCCTTCATGGCCCGGCCTGCAACCGCTTTCGCTTTCAGGTCCGGGGACCGGCGCAGATTCCAGTCCTTGAGTTTCACCCAGGCGAGCCCCATGTTCTGGCCGCGGCCGGCAAAGCTGAATCCCGCCACGGTGATGATTCCCTCCACCGTTTTGTTCTCGTTCTCCAGGAAGTGCCGCTCCATCTCCTTCAGGGTCTGCATGGTCCGTTCCTGGGTGGCGCCGGCGGGCAGCTGGACCTGGCAGATGAGGAATCCCTGGTCCTCGTCCGGCAGGAACGAGGTGGGCAGATGGAGGAAAAACCAGGCCATGGCGGCCACAATGGAGCCGTACAACACCAGGTAGCGCACCGGCTTCCCGAAGGAGCGGCCGACGATCCCCTCGTATTTCCCCCGGCAGAAGTCGAACGTCCGGTTGAATCGGCGGAAGAACCAGGCAAACCAGCCGCTTTCGCCGGAGTGATGCCCTTTTCCCACCGGTTTCAGGATGGTGGCGCACAGCGCCGGGGTGAGGATCTGGGCCACCAGCACCGACAGGATCATGGCCGAGATGATGGTGATGGAGAACTGGCGGTAGATGACGCCGGTGGAGCCGCCGAAAAAGGCCATGGGAAGGAAGACCGCCGAGAGGACGGTGGCGATCCCCCAGAGGGCACTGGTGATCTGCCCCATGGACTTGATGGTGGCGTCGTGGGGCGAGAGCCCTTCCTCGGTCATGATCCGTTCCACGTTCTCCACCACCACGATGGCGTCGTCCACCAGCAGGCCGATGACGATGACCAGGGCGAACATGGTCAGAGTGTTGATGGAAAACCCGCTGGCGGCAAGCACCCCCATGGTCCCCAGGAGTACCACCGGCACGGCGATGGTGGGGATGATGGTGGCCCGGATGTTCTGGAGGAAGAGGAACATGATGATGAAAACCAGGAAGACCGCCTCGATCAGGGTGCGCACCACTTCTTCGATGGAGATCTTGACGAAGGGGGTGGAATCGTAGGGATAGACCACCTTCATGCCGGGCGGGAAATACTTCGACAGCTCCGCCATTTTGGCCTTGACCCGGTTGCCGGTCTCCAGTGCATTGGCCCCGGCCGCCAGGCGCACGGCCATCCCCCCCACCGGTTTGCCGTTGTAGAATGACTGGATGTCGTAGTTCTCCGTACCGATCTTGCTCTCGGCCACATCCTTGAGTTTTACGGTGGAGCCGTCCGGGTTGGTGCGCAGGACGATGGCATCGAACTGGTCCGTTGTCTGCAGCAGGGACCGGGCGTTGATGGTGGCATTGAGCTGCTGTCCCGGCCTTGCGGGGGTGCCGCCGAACTGGCCGGCCGATATCTGGACGTTCTGGGCCTGGAGCGCCGTGATGACGTCGTTGGTGGTCAGGTGGTAGTTGTTCAGCTTGGCAGGGTTGAGCCAGATGCGCATGGCGTTCTGGGTACCGAAGAGCAGCAGCTCCCCGACCCCGTCCAGGCGGCTCACGATGTCCTGGAGGTTGGAAACCATGTAGTCGGTCAGACCGTTACGGTCCATGGAGCCGTCTTCGGAAACGAGGCCGACGATCATCAGGAAGTTCCTGGTGGACTTGACCACCTGGATACCCTGGCGCTGGACGATCTGGGGGAGCAGCGGCACGGCCAGCTGCAGCTTGTTCTGCACCTGCACCTGGGCGATGTTCGGGTCGGTCCCGGCCCTGAAGGTCAGGGTGATGGATACCGCACCGGTGGAGTCGCTGGTGGAGGACATGTAGATCAGGTTATCGATGCCGTTCAGCTTCTGCTCGATCACCTGGGTAACCGTATCCTGCACGGTCCGGGCGGAGGCTCCCGGGTATGTGGCGTTGATGGCGATCTGCGGCGGCGCAATGGGGGGATACTGGGAGACCGGCAGCGCCTTGATGGACAGGAGCCCCACCAGCATGGTCATGATGGCGATCACCCAGGCGAAGATCGGTCTGTTTATGAAAAAGCGGGACATGGAGAAGCTCCTTAAAAAGTCGTGCGATTCGTATAAGTCCCATAGGTCCAATGCGACGTATGGGAACTGTTACTTCTTCTCCGCAGCAGGTCGTGCGGCCGTGGCCGGTTGCGCGGCACCACCGGGGGCCGGTGCCGGGGCAGCGTCGAACGGCACGACCTTGACCTGTGTTCCCGGACGGGCCTTCTGGGTACCTTCGAGGATCACGCGGTCACCCGCCTTCAACCCTTCGCTCACCAGCCAGTCGTCGCCGACGGTACGGGCGACCTTGATGAGCCGCGGCTCTACCTTCTCATCGGCCCCCACCACCATGACCATGGCTTCCCCCTTCGGATTGCGGGTAACCCCACGTTGGGGAACCAGGATCGCCTGGGGGTTCACCCCTTCCTCCACGACGGCGCGGACGAACATCCCCGGCAGCAGGATCTGCTTCGGGTTCGGGAAGACCGCCCGCAGGGTGAGGGAACCGGTGCTCTGATCCACGGTGACCTCAGAGAACTTGAGGGTGCCCGGCAGCGGGTAGGCGCTGCCGTCTTCAAGGAGGAGCTTTACCCGCGCCTGGTTGGCGCCGTCATGCTTCAGCAGGCCGCTTGCCAGGTTCTGCCGCAACCGCAGCAGCTCGGCGCTCGACTGGGTGACATCCACGTACATGGAGCTCAACTGCTGGATGGTGGCCAGGGCCGCAGGCTGGTTGGCCGTGACGAGCGCCCCGTCGGTCACGGTGGAACGGCCGATGCGTCCCGAGATCGGGGCGGTCACCCTGGTATAGGCGAGATTGATCCGGGCGGTCTCCACCGCCGCCCTGGCGGATGCCACGTCGGCCTCGGCCTGCTTGAGGGCGGCCTGGGCGTCGTCGTTGTCCTGCTGGCTCACCGCCTTGATCTTCACGAGGTCCTGGTACCGTTGCGCCTTGAGTTGCACCGTATTCAGGGTGGCCTCCGCCCTGGCCTCGGCCGCCCTGGCGCTGGCAAAGGCCGCCTGGTAGGTGGCGGGGTCGATCTGGTAGAGCACCTGCCCCGCCTTCACGTCGGAGCCCTCGATAAAGAGGCGTTTCTGGACGATCCCGCTCACCTGCGGGCGGACCTCGGCAATGAGGTTCGGCGCGGTGCGGCCGGGAAGCTCGGTGGCCAGGGTTACGGCCTTGGGCTGGACCACCGTCACCCCAACTTCGGGAGGTCCCGCCGGCGGTGGCGCCGATGCGGACTTATTCCCGCATCCGGCAAACATAAGCCCCCCGGCAAGAATACCCACGGTGGCGATCAGCTTGGCTCTGTACATGGTTTGCATAGACACCTCTATCAAGTTGTGCAGTAAATTGCCGGCCCGAGCAGCCGGTTACTTGTTCTTTCTCATGATGCCGATAATTGCTATCAGCGCCCAGACTGCCATCACCACTGCGATAAATATGGTCATCGCGTCGTCCTTTGCAGCGAATCGGATGTCATCCCACTGCCGGTATCCTTAAAAGAATGAACATTCATTTCAGTCGCACCCTACCTCCTGACGCCGTCCCAACACGCCTCCACGGTCTGGGCGATCAAGGCATCGTCGAGCGAGATGAAGCCGAGAATATGGTCCCGCGCCACGGTCAGCAGGGGGCCGAAGGCGAGGGCGAAGAGGATGACCAGGGGCAAAGCCTTCATCACCTGCTGGGAAACCCCATCTTCGAAGAGTTCGCGGAAAACGTCGCACCCTCCCTTTTTTCTCGAAAACTTGTCCCGGCGGAACGCCACGCCGTAGGGAGAGTTGTGGAACTGCTCCAGGTAACGGAAATGAAGAGGGTTTTCCATGAAGTGCCGCAAGAGCGCCGTGCCGAGGTGAAGAAACCGCTCCCTGAACGGTCTTTCGGTCGCGTACCCCTCCAGGAGAACGGCGTAGATTTTCTCTTCCACCTCCCGATAGAGCTCGGTGATGAGCACGTCCTTGTTCTCGAAGTAGCGGTAGATCGTCCCGGCACCCACTTCGGCCCGTTCGGCGATCATCGCCATGGGGGCGCCGTGGAAGCCGTGCTCGGCGATGAGTTCGAGGGCGGCACGGACGATCTCTTCACGCTTGTCGGGTTTTGACATCAAGGGCATCTCCTTCGACTAACTGAATGAACATTCATTCCATATATACGCCTTCTAGGTTGTCCTGTCCAGACATTTCTGGGGTACCGGCTGGAGTGCGGGCAGTTGCCGGCGTATCAATTGCCGTTTGTCTGTTTGTAGGCTACAATTCATGCAGGATTCCCTCCACCATCCCGCCACAAGGAGCGTGCCCCATGTCCGAGGAACTTTGCGAGATGTCATTGCGGCAGACCCAGGAACTCCTGAGCCTGACCGACGCCACCCTGCAGGATATCTGCTGCCGGCGGTTCACCGATGAGGAGCTGTATGTGGAGGCCCTGCAAAAGGTCCTCGGCGGGGAGGGGAGGCGCGGGCCGGCCAGCATCTTCATCGTATTCCAGGAAAAGGACGACGTCTGCCGCGGCAGGGTCTTTCACCTGACGGAAGGGACCATGGTCGAGAACACGGAAGTCTTCCTCGATCCCTCGTCGAGCTATGCCGCCAATCTCCTGCGGGTCGAAGCGGAGGCGGACGTGACGGTCTCCAACTTGGCCGACAGCGGCGAAACCATGGAAGAGTACCAGTCCTCTTTCCCGGACGGCGTCAGGAGGTTTGCCGGGTCTCCGATCAGGAACTTCGTCACGCACCGGATCAGCGGCGGGCCTCCCGGCGCGATCATCGCCTTCAATTATCCCGGCAAGGCCAGCGAATACGATGCGGGCGTCCTCCGGAGCCTGTCGGTGGTGATCGGCTCCCTCGTTACCCTCTCCAAAGAGATGCGGGAAACCGAGAATGCATTCATCTACACCATCGAGGCCCTGGCCAGGGCCTGCGAGGCAGCGGAGGAGCAGACCGGCAGGCACATCCAGCGGGTGAACCGCTATGCCGGCGCTCTTGCCGCCAACATGGGGCTTTCGGCGGATTTTAGCGACACCATTTCCTATTCAGCCCAGATGCACGACGTGGGGAAGATCAAGATACCGACGACGATATTGCTGAAGCCGGGGGAGCTGACCGTGGAGGAGATGGAGCTGATGAAGCAGCACCCGGCGTACGGCGAGAAGATCCTCGGCGACTCTCCGCGACTGAAGATCGCCCGTGAAGTTGCCATTGCCCATCATGAGAACTGGGACGGCAGCGGCTATCCCTACGGGCTGAAGGGTGAGGAGATCCCGTTGCCGGGGAGGATCGCCAAGATTGCCGATGTGTACGACGCGCTCCGCTCCAGGAGGAGCTACAAGGGGCCCCTCAGCCATGGGGAAGCGGTCCGGATTTTCCGGGAGGGGGATGCAAGGATCGACCCGCGGGGCCATTTCGATCCGGTGCTGCTGGCAACCTTCTTCAAGATCGAGCAGATGTTCGAGAAGATCTACGAGAGCCTGGATGATAAAGAGTAGGCAAGGTGGTTTTCGGGGTTCATTCCTCTTTGTTGATCCTGATCACCTGCAACACCCCCGGCATGGCCTCGATTTCCCTGATGTCGAGCGAGTCGGTATCGCCGATCACGCCGATGATGGTCCGGTTGGCGCCGGTTGACTGGTGAATGTCGAAGTTTTGGTTGATCAGGAATTCCTTGATCCGGTCGAGCGCCTCTTCACCGGCACTTTTTCTCATGATGATCAGCACGGGTTTCCTCCTGGCTCTTTACGGGCGGGGCATGCTGCGCCCCTACATCGGGCGGCCGGATGCCTCTCCCCTACGATGCGTCTCCGCTGGTCCTGATCCGCTCCAGTCTCCTCGATTCATCGACGACCCGCTCGAAAAGCCGCACGATCGCCTGGTCATCGAGGGGCCCCGGGTTCTCTTCCTTCATGCGCTGAAAGATCTTTTTTTCCCGGGAAGGATCATAGACCGGCAGCCCCAGCCCCTTCTTGATCTCCCCGATCCTCAGGGCGAGCTCGGCCCGCTTGTTGAACATCCTGAGCAACTCGCTGTCGAGCCAATCGATTTCGTGCCGTATTTCGTCGATGGTCATGTGAAATCCCGTGACTGGTAACTGGTGACTGGCAACGTGTGACTGGTTTTTGCCGGTCACTCGTAACCCGTCACCGCCTTTAGAAATGTTTTCTGATGAAGGTGTCTTTCTTCCAGTGGACATCGTCCCGATCAGGGTGGTCGAGGGTGTAGTGGAGCCCGCGCGACTCCTTGCGGACCTGGGCGCAGCGGATGATCAGCTCGGCCACCGTGGCGATGTTGCGCAGCTCGACCAGGTCGGAGGTGACCAGGAAGTTCCAGTAGTAATCCTCGATCTCTTCCTGGATCAGCCGGATGCGGCGCCTGGCCCGCTCCAGCCGCTTGTCGGTCCGGACGATCCCCACGTAGTTCCACATGAAGCGGCGGATCTCGTCCCAGTTTTGCGAGACCACCACCATCTCGTCGCTGTTGGTGGCGGTCCCGGAATCCCATTCCGGGATCGCGGGATAATCGAAGCTGCAGCTCCCGAGCTGCTCAACCGCATGCCGGTATGCCCGGCCGGCGTAGACCGCCGCTTCGAGCAGCGAATTGCTGGCCAGGCGGTTGGCGCCGTGCAGGCCGGTAAAAGCCACTTCGCCGATGGCGTACAGATGCTGAACGTCGGTTTCCGCGTTCAGGTCCACGGCGACGCCGCCACACAGGTAGTGGGCCGCGGGAACAACGGGGAGGGGGTCCCGTGTCATATCCAGGCCGTATTCCAGGCAAGTCTGGTAGATGTTGGGGAAGCGGCTTTTGACGTATTCCGGGTCCTTGTGGGTGATGTCGAGATAGACGCAGTCGTCGCCGTGGGTCTTCATCTCGTTGTCGATGGCGCGGGCCACGATGTCGCGCGGGGCGAGGTCCTTGAGGCGGTGGTACTTCTCCATGAACGCGGTGCCGTCGCGCCTCTTCAGGATCGCTCCTTCGCCCCGGACCGCCTCGGAGACGAGGAACGACTTGGCGTGGGGGTGGAACAGCGTGGTAGGGTGGAATTGCATGAACTCCATGTTGGCGATGGCGGCGCCGGCCCGGTAGGCCATGGCGACGCCGTCGCCGGTCGCCACGTCGGGGTTGCAGGTGTAGAGGTATACCTTCCCCGCCCCGCCGGTGGCGAGCAGGGTGATCCTGGCGGAGAAGGTCTTGACCACCCCCCGGTTGATGTCGAGGACGTGGGCGCCCATGCAGCGGTTTTGCTTGAGCCGCTTCCGCGCCACCTTCGCTTCGGTAATGAGGTCGATGCCGATGTGGTGCTCGAAGATCTCGATGTTGGGGTCTTGCCGGGCCGCTGCCACCAGGGCACGCTCGATTTCCCGGCCGGTCACGTCGTCAGCGTGGAGAATGCGCCGCTGGCTGTGTCCGCCTTCGCGGGTCAGATCGTAGCTGTCGCCGCTGGTGGTGAACTTCACCCCCCAGTCGATGAGGCTGCGGATGACCTGCGGACCCTCCTCCACCACCATCCGCACCACATCTTCGTGGCAGATGCCGGCGCCGGCCACCAGGGTGTCCTCCACATGGGCGTCGAAGGTGTCGTCCTTGGAAAAGACCGAGGCGATTCCCCCCTGGGCGTAGTTCGTGGCGGATTCGGTAATTTCCCGCTTGGTGACCAGCGCAACCCTGCCGTGCCTGGCCGCCCGGAGGGCGAAGGAGAGGCCGGCGATGCCGCTCCCTATCACGAGAAAATCGCTGTCAACTTTCATGCATACCTCGAATATAAAAGCAATCCGTAATTAATGAATGATCGAATTATTGATGCCAGTCCCGATTTTGTCAAGGCATTTCATGGGATATCACCACCTTGCGCTGCATTATTGCTGCATTATTGCTTGTAATATCGGGTTTGTTGTTCTATATTTTTATAGCATGTCCATGCAACGGCTGTGAGATCTCCAGGGGGATTGTTTCTTGATGGAACGTCGATGGGTACTGTGCACAACTTTGGTAGTTGTCCTTCTCGGTGCGATGCCGGCCGCAGCCGACATTTACAAGTATGAAGACAGCGAGGGGGTGCTCCATTTCACCGATGCCCCGACCGATAAGCGTTTCAAGGTATTCATGCGGGATATCAAGAAGGACCAGCGGCTCCGGACCACCTTCAGGCTTACCGGCTGCGCGAGGGACCCGAAGGAGTTCGAGCCGATCATCGACTCGTGCGCCATGGAATACGGGGTGGACAAGTCACTGGTCAAGGCGGTGATCCAGGCGGAATCGGGGTATAATCCCAACGCGATTTCCCGGAAGGGGGCCGCCGGTCTCATGCAGCTCATGCCGAAGACCGCCCAGGACCTGAAGGTTTCCGATTCCCTCAATCCCGCGGAGAACATCCGCGGCGGGGTGCGCTACCTCAAGTTCCTCCTGGATACCTTCAAGGGAGACGTGGCAATGGCGCTGGCGGCATACAATGCGGGGCTTGCCAAGGTGGCAAAGTATGGCGGCGTCCCCCCTTACGAGGAAACCCGCAACTATGTCGCCAGGGTCATGGGCTACCGCGACTCCCTCCGCCACGACTGATACGATACCTTACGTGCAAAGGCCGTTCATGTTCCTCAATTCCGGCAATCCCATCTGGAACCTCCCCAATCTCCTGACACTGCTCCGGATCGCCCTGATTCCCGCCATGGCAATCCTCCTCTTTTCCCCTTCGCAGGAAGCCGGGTTCTGGGCCGCGGCGGTTTTTGCCATAGCGTCCGTTACCGACTGGCTTGACGGCTACCTGGCCCGCCGCATGCGGATCGTCACCACCTTCGGCAAGTTCCTCGATCCGATTGCCGACAAGCTGATCGTCATGGCCGCCCTGATCATGATCCTCCCCTTCGGCCGGGTCCCCGCCTGGATGGTGCTGGTCATCCTCGGTCGGGAGATCATCATCACGGGACTGCGCGGGATCGCCTCCACGGAAGGGATCGTCATCCCCGCCAGCAACCTGGGCAAATTCAAGACCATCTTCCAGATCGTGGCCATCCTGGGGCTGCTGCTCCATTATGACTATCACTGGTTCTTTGCCGTCCATAATCCCTACCTGTATGTCAACATGCACAATGTGGGCATGTTCTACCTCTGGATCGCATTCGTCCTCACGGTCTGGTCCGGTGTCGATTATCTGCACAAGTTCGTCCGGGTGATAACGTCATAGCCCGTCTCCCCGGGCGTGATTTTCTCCGTTGACATCGGCGGGGAAAAACTGTATAAAAGCTTCTTGTTCATGGCGGCGTAGCCAAGTGGTAAGGCAGAGGTCTGCAAAACCTTTATTCAGCGGTTCAAATCCGCTCGCCGCCTCCAAAAAATCAAGGGGTTAGCCAATTAAGGTTAGCCCCTTTTGCTTTTCGCGTGGCCTCTCGCGTGGCCTCATTTTTTTGAAACCGGCAATGAAATGATAGGCAAAAAGAAAAGACCTGGTGACACTTCAGGAGACTCCTCCTTACTGTCTCTGAACGGCGAGTTACTTCGATGTATCTACCTCTCATGCATACATCGTCTTTAACTTCTCCACAGTTGCTCTAAATTCCTCTCTCAGTCCCTCCGGTGCCAAGACCTCGACCTGTGCTCCAAATCCCCCTCAGCCAACAGCTGAGTTGCCGACTAAGATGCACCTCAGCTTCCAGAAGCACTCTTTCCTCGTCGTAATCCTTCAAGCTTGCTGTCCCCGACAACGGGACTTCATGAAGGTGCGCCGCCTCCCGCTCGAAAAGCGCTTTAAGGCGGATAGTTCCCTTCGCCGTAGGTAAGCTGAACTCTCCGCTCTCAATGTACCCCTGAAGCGTGAACCCTACACCGTCACGAAAACCGACAGGCGCATCGATTCCTACAAGGAAATCCGGATGCTGCTGAAGCGGATCGTGGATGTCGAAGGATAAGGCCTCCGGATCAAGGAATACCTGGTTTCTCTGAAAGAGGGAACAAGGAATTCACGATGAACGAGAAGATGTTCATCAGGCCCGAGCTGGCGGAGAACCACGTGGCGATCTCGATTGAGCGGCACATCCTGCGTTCCGGTGATACGACCAGAGCCTTTGTCGTGGAACAGCGTGGTGAGCGTGAGGGAGTTTCCCGGAAGCTGGAATCAGACCTGCCGGTACTGGAAAACGCGAATCAGGAGAGAAAGTCACCTCCCGGAAAAGGTATCGGGAAGCCTCTGTCGAGGTTTCCGTCAAAGGATCCGGCGAGCATTTCTCAGTCATTTCAAACGGCTGCGCCTGAAGTCACTCCTACAGGATCGAGTGGTGGCCTCCGGTGAGTATATGAAACAGTAGAAAGATTAGTTATTGACAATTAAATATAAAACATGATAAATCCTGCCAAACTTTTAATAATTAAACAATCTTATCTTACTCCCTTTCGGGATACGTCTTGTAGGGGGAAAGCCCATCCGCTTGCGCCGGGGCTTTCCAATGCAGCAAAACTGCATTTTGAGGAGACTGCCGGTCAACCCGGCGTCACCCTATCTATGCGATCAGGGGGGCGGCAAAAGATGAAACGGAGAACCTTGAAAGGCGGCTGCAGGTTTCGCCGGCAGTATCACCTGGTAATCACTTTTTGTCTCGCCTTCTTTTTTGTGTCCACGCTTCTGGCGGCACATGCCGTAGCCGGGTTCGACATGACGGTGTTCGGCCCGAAGCGCTATGACCGACTGAAGGGCGCCCCTAACGTCTATAACGACACCTTCCGGAGCTGCGATCCATCCGACCTGGCGCTCTTGCGCGTCACCAACGGAAACGGCAAGGATACCTCCATCACCGCCGGAGAGATCTCGGTGAATGGCACGGTGGTGGTGACCGAAAGCGAATTCAAGAATCAGACGCTGCTGATTGAAAAGCCAATCTCCGTGCAGCAGACCAACACCTTGCAGGTGGTGTTGAAGAGTTCCAGCCGTGAAACCTCCTTTGTCATCATCGAGATTATCGGACGAGGCTGCGACTCGACCCCGCCGGAGATCTTTGCGCCGATTCCGGCTGATGGCGCCGTGCTGAACGATCCGCGGCCGGCGATCGGGGCGAGCTACCGCGACGCCGCCGAGGGCTCCGGGATCGACCCCGCGAGCGCCAGACTAACCGTGGACGTCGTCGATGTCACGGCTGCCGCTTCAGTGACCAGCACCGGCATCGTATACCATCCGACTGGCGACCTCAGCTATGGGGTGCACACCGCCTACGTCACCGTCGCCGATCGGGCCGGCAACCATGCTGACGCCACGTGGCACTTCAGCACCGACACCGTTCCCCCGAGCTTCAAGGTTACCTATCCCGCAAACGGGCAGTATCTCAACATTCCTCGCATCACCATCACCGGAACCATCGACGATCCCAACACCACCCTGACTTTTGGCGGCCGCGCCGCCGTCGTGCAGGGCAACAACTTCACCGTCCCAGATTTCCTCCTGGTTGAGGGAAAGATCACCATCCCCATCGTGGCAAAGGACGCCGTGGGTAATTCGGCGAGCGACACCCTCACGGTGATACTGGATACGATACCCCCTGAGCTGCACATCGATTCACCCACCGACAATTCCTCGGTCAACACGCCGGTGATCGCCGTTTCTGGCACCGTAGACGATGCCAACCCCGCGACGGTAACGGTCAACGGCATCGCGGCCACCGTCGTCGGGCGCAACTTCTCCTTGAACGAGTTGCCGTTGCAGGAGGGGCTCAACCTAGTCACCGCGGTTGCCACCGATGCGGCGGGGAACACGACGACGGTATCGGTCAAGGTGATCCGAGACACCGTTCCGCCGGTGGTTTCCGTTACTGCTCCGCTCCTCGACGCCTGGGTGAACACCCCCGTCATCACCGTCAGCGGCAGCGTCATAGAAAAGGACCTGGTTTCCCTCACGGTCAACGGCGTCGAGACCCCCGTGGGCAGCGACGGACTCTTCTCGCTGGGCAACGTCCCGCTCATCGAGGGGCGCAACGTTATCTCGGTGCTGGCACTGGACCGGGCGGGGAATGAAACCCTGGTGAACGTTCCGGTTAATCTCGACACCGTGCCCCCCGAGGTGAAGATCAACACGCCGCCAAACGGCTTGCTGACCAACAACGGGCAGGTGACCGTCTCCGGTACCGTCAGCGAGGAGCTCACCGCGGTCACCGTGAACGGGGTCACTGCCGAGACGGTCGGAAAGGAATTCACCCTCGGCTATACCCTGAAGGAAGGGGAAAACGTTCTGCTGGCGCGGGCGACCGACCGGGCCAGGAATGCCGGGACCGCGACGGTAACGGTATATCTCGACAGCAAACCGCCTGCTCCGCCTGGTTTCGATGCCGTGAACGTCCCCGCGAATGCTGCGACGGTGACGCTCACCGGTACTGCCGAGGCGCACGCGACCGTCACCATATCGAGCGGCGCGGGTGTTGTCGGGACCGTATCGGCGGATGCCCAAGGGAAGTTCCTCCTTGCGGAGGTCGCCCTCAAGGAAGGGGCCAACACCTTCACAGCCACCGCAACCGATGAGGCGAAGAACCAGAGCGCGCCGTCCGCGCCGCTCACCGTGAATCGCCCCCCCGTCTTCAATCCCCTCGCCGATCAGAGCATCAACGAAGGGGCGACCTTGAGCGTGGCGATCGCTGCCAGCGACCATGACGGCGACCGGATCACCTTGAGTGCCGGCCAGCTCCCAGCCTTTGCCTCCTTTAAGGACAACGGCGACGGCACCGGCACGCTCACGGCGACGCCTGTGTTTCCCCAGGCGGGAAGCTACAGCGTCGGCTTTACCGCCACCGACGGCAAAGGGGGAACCGCTTACGCTTCCCTCAACCTCACCGTCGTCCACGTCAACCGACCGCCGGTCATCACCACCCTGACCCTGCCCGGCGGACGCGTCGACCAGCAGTACGTCGGCACCGTCGCCGCCAGCGACCCCGACGGCGATACGCTCGCCTTTTCCCTGTTGGCAGGCCCCACCGGCATGACCATCGACCCCGCGAGCGGTGCGCTCTCCTGGAAACCGTCCCTTTCCGACATCCGCAGCTACCAGCTCACGGTGAGCGTCAGTGACGGCAAGGGCGGAAGCGACATCAAGCAGTACACGCTGCTCGTCCCGGACACCATTCCCCCCAGCGTCTCCCTCAATGCTCCCAAGGAGGCGATCCCCGGCTCCACCTTGACCCTCGTGATCGATGCCGCCGACAACATCGGGGTGACCTCGGTGACCCTCACCGTGGACGGCACCCAGGTGAAGAGCTTCGCCGCGCCCCCTTACAGTCACCAGTTGACCCTTCCCGCGCTCATTCCCATCGGCTCGAAGGTGGCGCTGAAAGCCACCGCCCTGGACGCCGCGGGGAACAGCGCCGATGCGAGCGCCACTGTCACCATCGTCGGAGTGCCGGACACCACCCCGCCGACAGTTTCGCTGAAGGCACCCCCCACGGTGACACCGGGAACGAAAATCACCCTGGCCGCCTCCGCCACCGACGACCAAGGGGTCGCGCTCCTCACCTTCTTCCAGGACGGTCAGAAGGTGGGGGAGGCCTCTCCCTCACAATCATCGGTGGAGGTTACTCTTTCCGGTACCCTGCAGGTGGGCGCGGAGATCAACTTCTCCGTCACCGCAACTGATTTCAGCGGCAACAGCGCCAGCGATCAGGCCAAAGCCACGGTAATCGGCCAGGCCGACACCACTCCGCCTGTGGTTTCCCTCACCGCTCCCGCCACCGTGCAACTGGGGCAGAAGATTTCAGCTACCGCCCAGGTGAGCGATGACACCGGGGTCGCTCTGGTGGAGATCTACCTGGACCACACCAAGGTGCTCACCTTCCCGAGCGGTGGAACACTCCCCATCCAGCTCGATGCGCCGCAGGGCGCGGTTGCCGGAACCCAGTCGCTGATCGAGGTGAGAGCCCTCGACTTTGCGGGGAACGAGAACCGCGACAGCAAGAGTGTGACGCTGGTCGCCGCCGAGGTACGCCAGGGTCTGGTGACCGGCGCGGTGTACGACGATGCCACCGGTCTGCCGCTGGCAGGCGCCACCGCGAGCCTCGTCATGGACGGAAAGCCGGAGGTGACGGCGTTCAGCGACGCACGTGGCCGCTACTCCTTCGTTGCCGACGAGGGGAGTGGCCGAATCAGCGTTACCAAGTCCGGGTATACCCGCGTTGACCGTCCGCGTCTCTCCGTGGTGATAAACCAGGGGCGGCGCGTGCCCGACGCACGCCTTACCCCGCTGGGAACTGGCAATACCAAGACGGTGGCTGCGGTCCTCGGCGACACCCTCTCCGCTTCCTTCACCCCCTCAGGCGCCGGTATCGACTCCGCCCTGAAGAGGGCAGGGATCTCCGCGTCCTCCGCCACCCTTTCGCTCACCCTCGCCCCCGGTGCGCTCACTGCCGACCGTGAGCTTACCCTGACCCAGGTGGGGGCCCAAGGGCTTCAGGGGAGGCTGCCGAACGGGTGGTCCCCGCTGGCCGCCTTCGACCTCTATCCCCATGGCGTGAGCTTGACGGCGCCGCAGCAGGCCGCGGTGCCGAATCTCTTCGGCACTGCGGTCTCCGGGACCATGGTGCTGGCGCGTTGGGATGAAGGGGAGGGGACCTGGCGGGTTGCCGGACAGGCTCTTCCTTCGGCGGGCGGCTCCGTGGTCACTGCCCAGGTCGCGGCAACCGGGGAGTACGCCTTGGTGCTGGCGGATCAGGCCCTCAACCTTACCGAGCTCCCCGCCGCCGGCGCGCTTCTCCCCGCAGCGGATCTGGCGCAGGTCCCGCAGGATGCCGCCGCCCTGGTGACCCCGCAGCCGAAGATCATCTTCTACAAGCCCGGGGTGAAGTCGGAGGTGGGGACGCAGCTAAGTCCCGGCACAGCCTTGGTAAGCGGACAGGGGATATGGGGCAACATCGCCGAGCAGTACGACTTTTACTCAGGGGAGCGCCTGGTCGGCGACCCCTTCGACCAGGACATCGTGCTCTACGGCTTCGGGCTTTCAGGCGCGCCGCTTCTGGCCGACTACCAGGTTTCTCCGTCGCTGCCGTTCGGCGGGAACGTTTTGAAGATAGGGACCATCACGGTGACTGCCGCCATTCCTGCCTCGGATGCCGATACCCTGGCGGTAATCGGACCTAATGGAGGCAGCATTCCCGGTCCCACAGGTGAGTCCCTTACCTTCCCGGCCGGTGCGGTGGAGCACTTCGTTCCGGTCTTCGTCAAGCCTTTCTCGCTCACGGCAAGCGGCCTGGTGCTCCCGGACGGCTTCCAGTTCCTGGGGGGTATCACCCTTTCCTTGAACGGAAATCAACTGAATCAGCCGGCTCTGTTGTCGATTCCCGCTCCCTCCGGATTTTCCGGGGATGGAACGCTGCTATTGGTGAAGGCCGTCGGCCTTCCGGGACGTACCAGCCTGGCCCTGGCAGGAGTCGCAAAGCTGGACAGCGGCCGCATCGTCTCCTCCTATGACCTCTTAGGAGATGGCGCAGTGAAGTTCCCGGGGATCTCCGGAGATGGCCGCTACCTAATGCTTCAGACCGCCAAGCAGCTGGGGTACAGCATCGGGCAGGTGACCGGCACCGACGGCTCACCCTTCACCGGGGCGCTGATTGCGTGCGACAACACGCCGCTGGTGGCCTTCTCCAGGGCACCAGCGGGGAGTTACACCGCGGCGGTGGGGGCGGGAGCGTTCAATATCAGCGCCACCGACCTGGTGAAGATGGACCGCAGCACTGCCTCCGGAACCGTAGCCGTCAATGCATTCGTGCAGCTCGATCTCAGCCTCAAGGTGGAGCCGCCCGCCGTGGTCTCCGTTACCCCCGCTGCCGACACGGTGGATGTCGCGCTGGCCGATCCCGTGAAGCTGCGCTTCTCGCGTCCGCTCGACCCAGCGACCGTGCTCCCGGCCGCCTTCACCCTCACGGCCCCCACCGGTCCGGTGACGTGCGCCTTGTCCCTTTCCGCCGACGGCATGGAGGCGACCCTGCGCCCCGCCGACGCGCTGGAGCCGAAAACTGTCTACACGGTAGGCGTGGCGACCACCGTTCGCGACCTGGCGGGCAACGCCATGGTCGCCCCCTTCAGCTCCAGCTTCACCACCCTCGACACCAATCCTCCGCCCGCGCCGCCGGCAGGTACCGTCAATGCCTCCATCCCGACCGCCGGTAACACCACGGTGACCGCCACCCAGGGGACCGCCGGTCTGCACGACACGGTGTACATCATCAACCAGAGCACCGGCGCCAAAAACCAGGTGCAGGTCGAGCCCAACGGGGGCTTCACCGTCACCATGCCTGCGGATGTGAAGGACCGCCTGCAGATCGAAATCACCAACCCCGGCGGGGCCACCACGACCGTTGCGCTGCCCCGTTTCCAGGAGACCCAACCGGACGGCAGCCTCAAGGCGGTGGTGGGCTCCGAAGGGGGGCGGATTGCCCTGCCCAGCGGTCTTTATCTGGATGTCCCGTCGGGCGCCTTTTCCGACGGCGATACGGTGCGCGTAAAAGACCTGAGCCAGACCGACCTGGGGATTCCCGACATGCCCGGGAGCGGCTACCAGTTCGTGGCCGGCTTCGAGATCTCCACCTCGACGCCGCAGCAGAAATACCTCAACGTCTCGGTTCCCGCTCCGGCGGGATACGACCCTTCCGTTCCGGGGATCGTCGCCATGATGGATACGGCCGCGGGGGAACCGATCTACTCGGTAGTCGATACGGCCAAGCTGATCGGCGGCCGCCTCGCCACCTCTTCCCCGCCCTGCCCGGGGATCCTGAGCATGTACGGCCGCTATGCGATGATGCTCGTCAACGCGCCGGGGGGCAACCAGGTGAACCAGCTCAAGAACCTGGGCATGGCCATCCTCAGTATGACCGCTCCCCGAGTCAAGAGTTACGTCGTGCAGCCCATGACGATCTCCGAGCCCCTGTCGGAGCAGTATCTCGGCGGAGGGTTCTGGAACAACCTGCTGTCGCTGAACAGTCCAACCTCCACGAGCATCCTGAACCTGCAGCCGGCCAGCATTTTTATGGCCAAGGTGCAGAGCGCCACATCGGTAAGCGAGGTAAACAACGCCATCATCTCCACCATCGGAGGCGATTCGCAACAGCTCTGCCTGCCGGTTCCGGGAAATACGCCGATAACCGTGGTGATACGCGATGCCAGCAACGGTCAGGTGATCCAGACCCAGACGGTCAACCCGACTGCGGCCGGCCAATCCCAGCAGATCGCCCTGTCGATCACCGATCCCTTCGACACGACCCGCCCGCAGATTATCATGACGTCGTGGGATGGGCTCAACATCCTGGACACCGGCACACCCATCACCATTTATTTCTCCAAGCCGGTGAGACTCGGAGCTACCGAGCCGGTCTATCTGATGACTACGGGGAGCCAGCCGCAGAAGGTCACCGGCAAGGCACTCCTGGATTCAAGCAGTCGTCTTCTCCAGTTTATCCCCGACAAAACCCTCGCCCTGGGCCAGACCTTTGAGCTGCACCTGGCCGATGTGAAGGACAATGCCGGGAACCAGTACCAGGACGACCCCATTGTTGGCCCGCGCACCTTCAAGACCTACCTGCCGGTTCTCCTCTGGCAAACGGCCAACAACCTGCTGACCAGAACGAAGACAACGGCGGACCTGGGCCTCTCGTACCCCGTCAGCTACCTTTCCATGAAAGATATAGAGTTCAAGACCGTTCCTCCGGATGAGAGCACGGACGGGCTCTGGCATACGACCCTTTACGGCACGGGAACGTACGGCTATGACTACCAGGCCCTGCAATTGATGACCGTAGATTTCAGCAAACCGATGGAGCCGAAGGCACTCTCTTTCTATCCCTCAAACTACCAGAGAAATTACAACCGCATCAGGCTGTTGAAAGATGTCTACCTGAAGCCTCGCACACCTTCCTACACCCAGCCGCAGGAGATCCAGAACTGGTCCCAGCGGGTTCTCAACTATGTGGATAGCGACCCGACCAAGCGGATCTGCATCGATCCCAACGGGGACTCGAATATTCTTACCAAATGGCAGAGCAAATATTGTCCGCTGGGCACCGCCTGCAGCACCAAGAGTGGCGGATGCGGCGACCTGCTCCTGGAGACCAGCTACAACACGGTCTACAGCGATCTGCTGATGTTCGACCTGAGCAATCCGGCAAAGATCCTCAGAATCGGCCACCGCATGCTGGGGGATGACAGCTCGATACTCTGCTCGAGCAGCGGCTGTCCACGCGCCGTGAATTATGCACCCCAGGGCCTTGGCATCACCATGGGGGTGGCGGGCCTCACCGGCATCGACATAAGCCATAACCGCCGGGGCCTTGCCCCGTCCACCTATGTCAATAGCGATAGCATCGGCGCCTACGCGGCAAACTACGGCCTCGGGCTTGCCATGGTCGATCTCGGGCTGAATATCCCCGAGATCATGGATTCCGAACGCGACTTCCCCACCTATTCCGTCCCCACCGATTTCGAGACCATGGGGACCTTCCCGGGGCCGTATTACCGCGACGTGGGGATACTGCGCGGCAAGGTAGTTGCGGTCGCCGGCGATAATTCCGACGGCTCCGGAGTGATGACCATCGAGGTGTTCGCTCCCGATTTCACCAGCAAGGGGATGGCACCGCTTCCCTATATCGCAAAAGAACTGACCACTGTCGAGAATCTGTACCAGAGCAAGGATGCCACGGGGAACTTGGTCCAGCACGACATGGCCTTCATCACCTCCTCGGGCGGCGGCCTTACCATGGTGGAAGTGAACAGCGACGGCACCATCGGCGGAATGGACACCTTCGTCGTGCCGCCCGGGACCGGCACCCGCCACGTGGAGGTGGACAAGGACGCCATGACCGCCTACGTGAGCGGCAGCTGGACGGACGACAGCGGCCGGCCCGTGGTGGGAATTTTGATGGCCAATCTGGCCGCCCAAAAGAGTGTGGTAAACGGCTGGGATAGTCGCTATTTCGCCAAGATACCTTTCACTGCACCGGACTCCCAGCATACCATCACGAGCGTTTACGATTTCCGTCTCGATCTGCAGAGGCGCTTCCTTTACGCCGGCATAGACATGGCGCCCGCGGACAGCGGGCAGATCCCCTTCGCGGCGCTGAAACTCAGCGCGGTCGCCCTGGACGGCGCCACCATCAAGGATGCGACCCTGGATCCGTCGAGTGTAACCAACAACTTCCCCTCCAGCGACGGCATGTTGGCAGGGATCCTCACCACCGATCTGGACAACAGCGGCAGGGTCTGTGTCGACCTCAACATCAGCAACACCACCGGTCAGCAGATGACCTACACCGCCTCTGAGCGGCCCCTGGTCCCTGGGCAGCCGACGATCATCGACTTCAGCAGAGGGAATAGCGGCGACCTCACCAACCGTCTCTGTTTCGACCGCAATGCGGAGCCGCAGGGCAGTCTTCCCTATCCGACCGTGCTGCAGATCGACATCCAGAGCGGCGGCCAATTCGTCCGGCGGCTCTTCGTGCGCCTTCAGCCCGCCTCTATTATCGGGAAGAACGCCAAACTCACCACAATCCTCGACCGGTCCAACAAGCAGAGTAATGCCGGCATGGGAGCGACAGCCGTTTACTTCGGGCTAACCTATGACGCCAAGGTGACCATAAAAATCGACGGGGACATCCTCGATTTGACCGGCGTGATCGGCGCCGATAATCCGGTTAAATTCGATAATTACCCGTTGCCAGCCGGGATGCAAAAGGTCGATGTGGCGGAGTCGCTCGTGCCCGAGCCGGGAGAGCACTCCCTCGAGATCACCGCCGTCTTCAACGACAGCCCCGAGGTGCGCGACGTCTTCAACGGCGTCATTGACCATGAGATCCAAATCCTCGATCGATTCCCTCTCGGCCATACCCTGGTCAAGGGGGTGGACATTTCCGGCGGTCAGGTGTCGCTGCAGCGCACCGACCTGGTTCTGCCGGCGGTCGGCCCGGGGCTTCAATTCAGTCGTATTTATTCCAGCGCCGGCAGCGATTCCGCCGGGCCCATCGGGGCTGGTTGGAGCCACAACTACCAGTCGCGCCTCACCACAGGCCCACTCGGGACCTATGTGATCGGCGGTGAGGGGAGCGGCATCAGGTTCACCAAGGTGGCAGGGAAATACCAGCCCCAGGCCGGCTTCCATGGGTCCCTGACGGACAACGGCGACGGCACGTTCGATTTCTATGCCAAGACACGCACCCGATACCACTATAAGGCGAGCTATGATCCGGCCCTGGCGACCGGAACCGACCGTGTGTACAACCTGGATTACATCCAGGACCCCCACGGCAACCGGACCGAGGTCCACTACAACTCGGCCGCGCCCTATAACATCTCCGAGGTCGTCGAGAAACCCCTCGACCTTCAGGGCAGCGCCGTCCCCGAAACGGATCTGCGCAAGCTGGTGTTCACCTACGCCACCGGCAAGACCGGCGCTGACGGCACTTTCACGGGCTACGGCAACATCCCGGAGGAGCGCATCACCAAGGTTGAGGTTTTCAAGGGGAGCAATTCGCTCGGCATCGAGCTCGACTACGATTACGACCAGTACGGGAACCTCACGAAGGCAACCCGCGACGTGAAGAGCGAGCAGTACGACTATTACGACACCGACCCCAATGACCGGCACAACATAAAGCAGGTCACCGATCCCAACCAGTATACGGTCCAATACAACTACTACGCCAATACCGACCACTTCCCGGGCGAGAATGTGAATGGGACCCTGGGGCAGCCCCTCCTCGCTTTCCCCAATAAAAATGAATACATGAAGAACCTGGTCGAGGGGAGCGGCACGGAACAGGTAACGACCGGCTACGTCTATGATTACTCGCAGTACCAGCAGAACAAGGTCGTGACGAATGTGAGCACGGGCCTTAGTAATGCAACCCCGCCGACCCAGACCTTCGTCACCTTCTACACCATGAACACCCGTGGCAATGTGGTGCAGACCACTGTCCCCGGCGGCAACAGCGACGGCAGCGACAACATAGCATATTCCAAGTGGTCCTCCGACCTGGGTATAGCGGACGTGTACGTCAAGGAACAGACGGACGGCGCCGGCCGGAAGACCGTCTTCGATTACGACGGCAACGGCAATCTCGTGGGCGAGACAGTCAATGCACCGTCATCGGGGAATTATGCTGCCGTTAACGACGGGAACGGCAATGCCGCAACGAGCGTCATCACTACCTACACCTACGACAGCTGCTCGCCCACCTTCAACAAAGTGGCGACATTCACCGACAGGGAAGGGAATGTAACGACCAACCAGATAGAGTGCGCCGCGGGAGATCTCCTCTCCGTCACGAAGAGCGGCCCCGGCTCGACCCGCGGGCTCACCACGAGCTACACCTACTGGCCAAACGGTCTCCTCAAGACCAGCACCGATGCGAACAACAACGTCACCAGCTATACCGCCTACAAATACGGGGAGCCGGAAAGCATCCTGGCGCCCCAGGGTCTTGTCATCACCGACAGGCATGACGACCGGGGACGCCTCACCGACCATTCCGACAACTTCGGCCGGCATACCGCCTACACCGTTTACGATAATCTGGACCGGCTCAAGCATTCCATCCAGTATTCCGGTGACGTTACCAAAGAGCCCGATTTCGAAGTGGAGATCGAGTACTACCCTGGTGGCGAGAAAAAAACAGTCTCTTCTGGAATTACTACGACTAGCTACGCTCTTGATACTCTCAACCGGGTGAAAAGCGAGTCGGTCAATGTTAAGGATGCCGACAGCAATACGACCACACTCACTACCTCATATGCGTTCGATGCCAACGGCAACAGGACCTACCAGAAAGACCGGCGCGGAATAGAGACCTGGGTCGACTACGATCTCATGGATCGCCAGGTTGCCGTCAAAGTCAGGAATCCTCAGACCGGGACCCTGGTGCCACTGGACCATGCCAAGAGCTACGACCCTGCCGGAAACCTCATTTCGGTAACGGACCTGCATGGCTTTACCACCACCCTTACCAGCGACTGGCTCTACCGCACCACCACCACGACCTTGCCCGGCGGGACATATAAAGTCGTCAAGAGCTACGACCGCATCGGCAACGTCCTGAGCCTTACCGACGCCAACGGCAAGAAGACGGTCATGACCTATGATTTCATGAACCGTCTGCTCACCACCACCGATCCGGTGGGGAGAAGTTTGCACCACAGCTACGACGACAACGGCAATCTGGTGAAGACGGAGCATCAAACCGGCGCCGGTGTGACCGAGCTCGTCGAACGCCAGGACCCGTTTGACGGCCTCAACCGTCCGACCGCGTCATACCGGGAGTTCAAGGACCCCTTGAGCGGCCAGCAGGTCTCCTACAAGACAAGCTATACCTATGACGACGCGCACAACACCAAGAGGATCAAGAACGAGACAAGGGGTATCGTCACGGTCGAGAAGTACAACGGACTCGAGAAACTGCTTGAGCGGACCGTAGCCGAGGGAAGCCTGAACCTGAAGACAACCTTCACCTATGACGCCAACGGCAACGTCGCCACGGTGACCGATCCGCAGAGCACGGGCCCAGGCGTGACTACCAGTTACGATGCGCTGAACCGCAAGATCGCATCTTCTTTCGTGCAGACGCCGGACGACAGTGGGCCGATCACGGAAAAGAGCTACTTTGACGGGGCCGGAAACCTGGTGAAGAGCGTGGACAAGCGGGGGATTACCACACGCTCCGAATACGATTTCCTGGGCCGGCCGACGAAGAAATACCTGGTGGAGAGCATCTCCAACAACGGCG
Organism: Geobacteraceae bacterium; assembly: GCA_036518435.1. Classification (GTDB taxonomy): domain Bacteria; phylum Desulfobacterota; class Desulfuromonadia; order Geobacterales; family Geobacteraceae; genus JAMPXD01. Next base: position 41,152 of record DATDNF010000008.1, on the reverse strand, counting down.
CAGAGCTTTTGGCCGAAGAGACGCAGTATGATGACGCGGCCAATAAGGTTTATGTCTGGGATGCAAACCGCAACAAGACCGAGCGTGACTATAACGGGCTGCACCAGGAAGTGAAAACGGTTGACCCGCTCGGGAACAGCATAATAAGTACCTACGACGGGGTCAGCAAACTGAGCGAGACGGACCGGCAGGGGATTAAGACATCATTTGATTACGACGATGTCAATCGCCTGGTCGTGACCCACGAGTACGACCTGGCCGGGAACGAGGCAAGCCGCCTGAAGACCGACTACTTGGATGATCTGGACCGGCGGGTGGATTACGACCGGTACACGGGGACCACTCCGTCGTCGCTCCAGACCATAACCCAACTGGACCCGTTGGGAAGGGTGCGGCAGGTTAGCAAGAAACACGCTGATCTTGCCTCCCGTTACGGCAGCGACACCGTGACGGCGGAGACGACGGCGTACGACGAAAACGGCAACAAGGTTCGGGTGACCAACGCCAACGGCCATGTCACCAGTTTGGTCTATGACGACGCCGACCGCCTTGCCCAGAAGGTCGAGGGGGACGGAACGGCCGACGCCGGGACCACTACCTATTCCTACGACAAGGTGGGGAACCTCCTCACCGTCAAGGGGCCGCGTAATAACGGCAGTACCTTTGACCTGCACTACACCTACGACGCCCGCTACAGGAAAAAGACTGAGGAGAATGCCAATAACGAGATTACAACCTACACCTATGACGCCATGAACAACACGACCGGCGTCAAGAAGCCGAAGGGGCATTTAACAAGCTATGCCTACGACGAGGTCGGCAAGCTCCTGGCGGTGGACGAGACGGCCGGTTCGGCCGGCGCCGTGACCCGCTATGCCTATGACGCCAATCGCAACCGCACGGCCCAGCAGGATGCCAACAACAACCTCAGCACCTATGTCTATGATGCCCTGAACCGGCTCACCGACACCTACCAGCACCAGGTCGCGGGGACACTGGCTGCCGGGTCGCCCAGGGGGAGCAGCCAGGGCGGTAATACCGCCACGGCCCTCCATTGGCAGTCCGGCTACGACAAGGACGGCAACCAGAACCTTATCATCGACGCCAAGGGGCAGCGGGTTGATCTTACCTATGACCACCTGAACCGCCTGGCGACGAGGAGCTACTCCAACCCTCAACCGGGTCACGACGGCCAGCCGGTCTTCCTGCAACCCCAGGGGCACACCTACGGCTATGACCTCAACGGCAACCTTCTGAGCGTTGAGGAGAAGAAGAAATACAACACCGGTGAGACAAGCGACCAGGTCACCACCCAGACCTTCGACCCTCTGAACCGTCTGGAGACGAGGACCAATACCGACAAGAAGAAGCTCTCCTTCACCTACGACAAACAGGGGAACCGAGCCTCCGTCACCGACTCGGACGGCAATACCACCACCTACCAGTACAATGCCCGAGAGTGGCTCTCCGGGATGAGCACCGGCCTGTCCCAGACAACGACCTATGCTTATTATCCCGACGGTCTCCCGAAGAAGACCTCGTACCCCAACGGCACCTTCGAGGATATGGATCTGGCCGACGCGTACGACGCCAGCGGGCGCCTCACCCATAGGGTCAACCATAAGGGGAACGTAAGCGATCCGATCTCACAGTACGCCTATCACTACGACGCGAACGGCAACCGGGACTACCAGGACGAGCAGCACAAGCAGCTGGGCATCACCACGCCGGTCCGCACCACCTATACCTACGATTCCCTCGACCGTCTGAGCAAGGTCGATTACGGCAACGGCTCTGCCATCACCTATACCTACGATAACGTCGGCAACCGTCTGACCGAGCAGGGGAACGATCCCAAGACCCTCGATCCGGTGAACCGCGAATACGCCTACGACCGGCTGAACCGCCTGCAGACGGTGAAGAACAACGCCAATCCGGCGGCAAGCGTCGTGTACGAATATGACGCCGACGGCAACACCGTCTCGCGCAACACGGGACAGATCGATCCGGCCACCGGGACCATAGCAGACACCTCCGGCAAGGAATACTACGACTACGACGTACGCGACAAGATGTCGCTGGTCACCTCGGGGCAGACCAAGACCGCCGACTTCGACTACGATTACCTCGGGATGCGGATCAGGAAGACCGGCAACGGCTATGCCATCATCTACCTGTACGACCAGAAATCGGTCCTCCAGGAGTATGACTCAGCAACCCTTGCCACCACGCGTAAATACAACTACGGGACCGCACTCCACTCGCTGGTGGCGGGCGGCAAGACCAACTACTATCTGCTCGACGGCCTCAGGAGCACCTCGGAGATAACGGACGACACCGGCGCAATAGTCGACAGCTACCAGTACGACGCCTGGGGCGGCACGCGGCAGGAGTACAGTCTCTTGGACAATGACCGGAAGTTCACCGGACATTATCTGGACAAGGAGACGGGCCTGCACTACTTCGGGGCACGCTACTACGACGACAAGACAGGCAGGTTCTTGAACCAGGATCCCTACGAAGGAGATATGAATAATCCTCCGAGCCTACATAGGTACATGTATGCCAACGACAATCCGCTCATATACGTTGACGAGAATGGCAATAGCGCCACACTGACCGGAACGCTGCTCGGATTTGCCTGGGGGGTCGGTCAGGCGTTCGGTGACATGATCAATGCGCGAGTCATAGACCCACTCGTCTCTGGAAATTTGAAAAAGGCCGACAGCTGGAGTTTCGGAGGTTTCCTCAACACCGTTGCGCAGAATACGATTGCGGGTTTTGAGACAGGTTTAAGTATCGATGTCGCTGCACTGAGCGGAGGGGCTGCGTCCATGGCTAGCGGCGCTCTCGGTGGCGCGGGATTTGAGGGTTTCACATTCCAGGGTAAAGCGGCGGATTGGTCGCAGTTTGCGGAAAGCCAGGAAAAAGGCGCCAAATTTGGACTGTTATTCGGCGCCGTCGGGGAAATAGCCTCGCCCATACTTAAGGGCGTAGGCAAGGGAGTGGAATGGATAGCAGAAAAGACACCGTTGGGCGCCATAAGCGAAAAAGCGATGACGGCGTTAAGCGAGGGACTGGAATCGACGTTGAGCAAGGGCTCAGAATTGGGTGGGAAGGCATTGAAAGCCATAGGGTACGAGGAGAGTGCAGCCGCGGCACGAATAGAAAACGCACTATCTTCGGCCTGGAAGGAAATGCCTGCCGGAACAGGGTCAAATGCTGCCCGAAGCGCGGAATCTATCGCCACGAGGACTGAAGCAGGTTCGGCTGCTGAAAGAGTTGCTCTCGAAACGGAAGTGACATCTCCGGCAGTTTCTGAAACTCTGGAAGCTGCGGGCACAGGTTCAAGAGGGTTATCTGCGGATGCGGTAGAGGATTCCGCTTCAATAGCCGCATCATCTGAAAAGCCGCGCATTGTTAGATTCGGCCCCCAGCCGACGTATTCGGAAGCGTTGCCGCGCAAGCAACTGATCGATAGGATGCAGGCGATAGTAGATGAAAGCGCCCAAGTAGCCGATGACGCAATTGCCCGCGGTGATAGAGCGGTATTGGGCGAATTTCTATATCCACATCAAGTAAACCATGTTTTAAAGGGAAGTAGATTGGCCAGCAGTTACCGGGGACAATTTGTCGAATGGCGATCACGATTAAAGTTCGCCCTCGACGAGTCAATTCAACCACACGTGGGAGCAGGAGGTTATTTGGGTATGAGGCATGTCACCGGAAGAGGTCTACGAAGGGCCTTTGCGGACTTCAAAGGTACAAGTGAAGGATTATTGCCCAATACCATTATAGAAGTTACTACCTTCAAACAATATGAGGAACACCTTAAGCGACTCTATTTAGAGAAAGCGCTATTTCTCTTATACAAATAAGGGAAACAGCAAATTGACTGCCAATGGGCAGTCCAAGGGGCAGTCCAAGTGGGTCGCCCCAAGTGGGCCGCGTCTTGACAAGTGACATTGGGCGGTTGGGGGGAGGGTGGTTGAGTTGTTGGCTTTAGACGGCTAAGTGGTTCTATAGGGGACCTGCCGGTTCATTTTATTTCACAAGTCAACAAGTCAGCCCCGTCCCTTCGGCAAGTTGATAGGGGACGGGTTAGCAAGGAGTGATAGCTAAAGAGTGATGTGATAGTTTCGGGCCGTTTCGGCCTTGCGCGTACAGCGTGTTGCGGAGGGGATAATGGGATTTCTCAAGCGCAGCAGTTTTCTTGTTTTATCTGCCATCTGGTGCCTTGCGCTTTTGGTATCGGCGGCCGGCGCCTCCGACGGCCGTTTCCTGGCCAAGGATGATATCATCCTCTACGGCATGCAACTCACCGCTGCCCCTGCCACCCAGACGGTGCCGAAGAATATCGCCACCATCGTCTCCACCTTCCTCCAGGTTCCCACCATGCCGGAAGGGCAGATCCCGCCGCTGGCGCCGGACGCCACAGTGAAGGCCACCCTGCGCGGGCCGGGGCTGGAGACCCCGCTGGAACTCTCGGTCCAGGCCAACACCCCCTTTACCATCCCCCCCCTCACGGTCCCGGGGACCTACTCCCTGGACGGCATCCGGCTGGAGTCCGGCGGCGAGGTCCTCTTCTACGGCACCCCGGAGAGCGTGAAGATCGAGGTGATCGAGAAGCTCCTGGTGACGCAGGTTACCGCACGGCCCTTAAGCGCGGACGAGATCCGGGAGAAGGGGATCGTCTTCGATAAAAACAACTTCCAGGCCTACAACTTCACCGCCGCCTTCGCCGTGGCCCCCGGCAAGGAAGTGAACATCAACATGCCGGTGATCCTTCCCAAGCTGCAGGGAACCAGCGACGAAAAGGTGGACGGCATCACCATCCCCTCCATCCAGGGCGCGCAGATAAAGACCCTCTCCACTATCATTCCCGACAGCCTCAAGCTTGCCAGCACCAAGATCCCCAACCTGAGCGTGCAGAGCTTCAAGTTGGAGCCGGACATCCCCAAAGGGAATGACTTCGTCCTGCCCCCCATCCCCGGGGTGGTGGTGATCCCCGGCGACATCGGCTTTTTGAACCAGTACTTCAGCGTGATGCTCATGGTGGGGAACGCCGCGCCGCTCGGTTCCGGCCTGGTGGTGAAGGACCTGCGGGCGCAGATTATACTCCCTCCCGGCAACGATGAGGTGGTGAACACCCCCGACGACCCCCTGCGCATGGCGATGACCAACAAAGGTGAGTCGCCGCGAAACGTCCCGGTGGCAAAGCCCGGCCCCGACGGCAAGCTCGGCACCGGCGACGACATTAATGAGCTCGCCCCCGGCGAGACCGGCAACGCCGAGTTCCTGGTGGAGGGGCGCCGGGAAGGGAGCCACACGGTGGAGATGGAGATCACCGGCACCCTGTACGGCCTCCCGGTGGGACCGGTGCCGGTGCGCGGCCGGGCCATGGGGACGGTGCTGGTGCGCAACCCGACCTTCACCATGACCTTCACCCATCCGGACCTGGTGACAGCGGGAGAGCACTACAACCTGGACGTGACGGTGACCAACACCTCCGACTCCCCCGCCAACTTCGTCTCCATCAACCTCTATCCGCGCTACATAAGCGGCGCCACCCTGGCGGGAGACCCGGTGCGCACCATCGACTCCATCCCGGCCGGAGACTCCGCCACCGTGAGCTACGAGCTGGTGCCCCTGGTGAGCGGCAACGTCTTCGCTGCCACCCTCGACTCCGACGAGCAGATCAAGGGGAAATTCCTCCTGAAGACCTCGGTGGGCGAGCTGGGCATTCCGCTCTCCCCCGATTCCCTGGTGCTCCCCGCGGAGTCCGCAAACCTTCCCAAGGGGCTGCGCGATGCGGTGATCGGGCTGCTGGGCAAGGCCTACGCCACCGCCACCGCACCCGCTGCGGCTCTTCCCAAAGACGTGATTCCCTTCGGCAAGCGCATCGTGTGGGACCGCGGCATTGAGGCCGCCGAGGCCGGCATGCGCCTGACGTTGCACGAGGCGCTCCCCGACAACGCCAGTCAGTTGCTCATGGATTACGTCGGCAGCAATGTGACCCGAATCCCCCAGCTCTACGACGCCGGAGAGCAGCAGAGCGTCACCGCCGATTTCGCCGGCTTCGACGACCTGCGCCGGCGTTCGGTGCGCGGCGACGTCTTCGCGGCAGCCGTGGCCGGGATACTGGGTGACGAACTGGAGGAGAAGGGTGCCGCCGCTTTCCAGCGCGACCTGGCCACCCGGCTCGCCTACCGCCCCCGCTTCGTTTCCGTGCTGGCGGAGGGGGAAGAGGGGCTGCTGCCGGTCGCCGTCACTTTGGTCGACGCCTCCGGGAAGCGCCTGGGAGGAACCGACGCCAAGGGGAAGGTAACTAAGGAGATTCCTTACTCCGATTACCTCCTCTTCAACGACTCCTCCGGATCCACCACGGCAACGATGGCGCTCCTGGCGGCGCCTGCGGACGGGGCGCTCACCGTGAAGATCGAGCCGCTCGCCGGGAGTGCGCCCGATGCACCCTACACCCTCACCATTGTCTACCCCGACGCCTCGGGGAACCTGCAACAGGCTACCTGGCCCGGTCTCACTCCGGGTGGTGCTCCCTCCCTGACCCTCGGGGCAGGGGACCCGGTTCGCATCTCCTTCGATGCCCCCGGCACGCCCGTCGCCGCAGCGGCGAGCGAGACGATTCCCGATCTAGCCCCCACGGTGCTCGGCGTAGTGCAGCAGCCCAGGGCAGACCTCTTCAAATGCGACGAGAAAGACCCGGGAAAACCGCTGGGAAGGGTGGTGGCCATGCTCTTCAGCGAGGAGGTGAGCCCCGACTCGGTACAGGACAAGGTGGCTTCCCAGCTCATCAGCAACTATGCCCCCGAGGAAAACCAGGTGGTGGGGGTGGCTTTGCAGCCGGGGCGGCGCATCGCCTTCATCGCCTTGCGGGACCCTATCGGCCCCTTCGTGGCGCGCAGCATCACGGTGAATAACGTAAGCGACCTGCGCGGTCACAGTATGACCTCGCAGACCGTGCCGATGGAAGCGACCATCGAAATCCCCGGTGCCGTGGTTTCCGGCCGTATCCTCAAGGCCGACGGCGCCCTGGTGGCCGGGGCCGAGGTGCGCCTGATTCTCCAGACCATTTGCCCCGGTAGCGACGACTGGGTCGACGTGGGGATCAGCTCCAAGCACGTGGGCGCCGATGCCCACTACCAGTGGGACTACGCCGAAGGTGGCCCCTTCCGGATCAAAGAGGTGGCGGTCGACCCGGACACCAACGACGTGCGCCGGCTCATCTTCTCCGTGGCCAGGAACGCCCAGCGTCTCAACGCCGACATCGTCTTCCTGGGACGGGGGACGGTCCAGGGGCGTGCCTTCGGCGAGGACGGGGTGACTCCGCTCAAGGACGTGCACATCAAGGTGACCAACCTGGTGGACCAGACCGAGTACGGCGCCATCACCGGCGACGACGGGCGCTACACCATCAACCGGGTGCCGATCGGCAATAGCATTTTGGAGGCGGTGCACACCGGCACCAACTCCCACGTCACCCAGAGCGTCTACATCGGCAACTCCGGCGCCGTCGTGGAAGTGAACCTGGTGCTCCTCAGCGAGGCGGTGAAAAAGGTCCAGGCGAAGTACGGCCACCTCTCCGGCAACGTGCTTCGGCCCGACGGCACCTCGCCGGTGGCGGGGGTCCCGGTGATCGCCTACTACCAGAACAACAGCCAGCCCGGCGTCTACTGCCCATGCGTGCCGACCCTGGGCGGCTGCACGGTGCCGACGGAGTGCGCAGTCGCCATGGCGAAGAGCGACTCGAGCGGCGCCTATGACTTCCCCAGCGTTGTCGCGGGAGACCTGCATCTCTACTCCTTCGACCAGGCGGTGTACCAGCAGGGGAATATCTTCCTCCCCCTCCCTGCGGACGGCGAGGCGAAGGGAAATATCCTCCTCCAGGGAGGATTTGCCACCATCCGCGGCACGGTGCTCGACGCGGACGGCAAGCCGGTGGCGAACGCCCAGGTGGGAGGAGGGCTCGCCCTTACCACCAGCGATGCCAACGGCAACTACGAACTCAAGGACGTGCCGATCGGGCACGCAAATCTCGTGGCGGTATCCCAGGCGCTGGGCGCCTCCGGCACGGCGCAGGTCGACCTGGTGCGCGACGGGGAGGTTGCCAATGCCACCATAGTCCTCTCCGCCATCGGCGGGGTGTACGGCACCGTGCTCCGACCGGACGGCACTACCCCTGCGGGGGGAATCGACGTCTTCGCGCTGATGCTGGATCCGAACGGCGACTGGATCGTCGTGGGGAGCACCACGACCGATGCCGCGGGACGCTACCAGATCAAGCCCCTCGCGGTCAACACCGGCGATGGCTACTACATCTCCGCCTTCCTTCCCGATCTCTCCGATGGCAACATCGTGAGCCACGTCAGAGTCCTGTTCAACGGCCACCAGGTCAAGTCGGACGTGGTGTTCAAGGGGAGAGGACGGGTCGAGGGGGTGATCTACGACGACGACGGACAGACCCCGCTCAAAGCCCGGGTCAGCGTCTCCGCGCTCACGGTGGAGAGCGCTCCCGGCCCCGGCGGCAAGCTGGTCGGGATCAAGTTCATGCACGTGCAGCACCTGAAGATCGTCGACAACGACTTCACCACCGGCAAGTTCTCCTTCGACAACGTCTTCGTGGGGCCGATCGTGATCACGGCCGGGGGCGCCTTCAGCCCCGATCCGGTCACCTTCGCCGATTTCATCGAGCACGACGGGGAGACCAGGCAGGTGGTGCTCAAGCTGCAGCCCACCAGCGTCATCACCGGCCAGGTCTTCCAGCCGGACGGCTTCACCCCGGTGGGTGAGGCGGTGAAGGTCACCTTCAAGTCCGACGAGTTCAAGACCATCTGCACCTCCAACGGCGGAGAGGATTCCTGCCAGAGGATTCCCCAGGGGATCCAGGAGGAGAATGTCTACACCTTGCCGGACGGCACCTTCAAGGTGCCCTTGGTGAATGCCGGTGAATTCACCCTTACCGCGCTTGACCCGGTGACCGGCAAGACCGCCCAGCTCAAGGGGCACGTGGCGGCGGGGCAGACCGCCGAGATAAAAATGCGCCTCTTGGCCAAGGCGGACGTCACCGTGAAGGTCTTCGGCAGCGACGGTTCCACCCCCATCATAGGGGCGCGCGTCACCCTGGAGCGGGGGAGCTTCCCCAAGGCCAAGGTGACTGGGAGCGCCGTGGACGGCACCATAACCTTCACCGGGATCGACGAGGGGGCCTTCGCAGTCTTCGCCGAGGATCTCTCTCGCGGCTTCACCGGCAGGGCGAACGCCCAGGTGGTCAAGGACGGTCAGGGGGTGACTGTCAACGTCTATCTCTACGACGCCACCGGCACGGTCTACGGCACGGTATATCGCCCCGACGGGATCACTCCGGTTCCCAACGCCGACATCGCCATCTTCAACGCCCAGGGGGTTCTGGCCTTCAACGTCACCGACGCCAACGGGCAGTACCGCCAGGACACCATCCCGCTCGGCGGGGTGACGGTCAACGTCTTCGAGGCGGCCACCGGCCGGCGCGGCGGCGGCAGCGGCAACATCGACTTCAGCGGCGAGGAGGTTCCGATCGTCATCAACGAGGCGGCCATCGGCCACGTGCGCGGCTACGCCTACGACGCGGCGACCATGCAGCCGCTACGCGCCTGGGAGGCGCGCCTCTCGGTGACCTTCCCCGACGGCAGCGCGCTCACCCTGGTGGCAACCACCGGTACCGACGGCAGCTTCTTCTTCCCCGGGATTCCCCAGGGACCCTTCACCGTCGAGGTCTCCCGCGAAAAGGTGGGCAAAGCCACCGTGCAAGGGGTGATCGGCCAGGAGAACGAGCTCATTGAGCTCCCCGTACTGGTGAACCTGCTGAAGCCATCGCTGGGGAGCATTAACGCGGTGGTGCTCTATCCCAACGGCACCCCGGCTCCGAGCTACACGATCTGCCTCGATCCGTATCAGAATATCTGCGCCCGGACCATGACCGCGGGCAGCGACGGTACCGTCCTCATCGACGATCTGGCGCTGGGGCGGCATGTGCTGATCGCCAGCTCCCAAGTCACCGCCAGCAAGGGGAGCGCCCTCGCCGAGATCGCCTTCGCCGGGAGCGCCACGGTGGCGAAGATCATCGTGGACGGGCTGGGAACCGTGTCGCCTGTGGTGGTGTGGCAGGACCAGACGCCGGCCAACGGCGTGCAGTTGTTGCTGGAGAAGTCCCCCGACGCCGGGTGCGGGAGCCACAGCTGCGCCCTCTATGCCGACGCAAATGGAACCGCCACCTTCGAGTCGGTGCCGCCTGGGACCTACACCGTCTATGCCATCGACCCGGTGCACGCCCTTTCGGGAGCGGCGAGCGGCACCCTGCACGTGGGGGAGAGCGCGACCCCGCGGCTGGTACTGGAGGTAAACGGCACCGTCCAGGGCTCCGCCCTCTACCCGGACGGCGTCAAGCGCAGCGGCATCATCGTCGAGCTTACCGACGGCGAGCACACCTATTTTCAGGCCACCGACGCGGAGGGCGCCTTCGCCCTGCGCGGCATCAAGACGGGCTCCTACACCCTGAACCTCACCGATCCCCTGGGCAGCGGCATGGGACGGAAGTCGCTTGTGGTGAACGGCATCGAGGACGTGGGCACCATCATTCTCGATGACGCGCCCCCGCAGGTAGTGACCATCAACCCGCTCCCCGGCGGGCTCAAGATCCCCCTCGCGCAGCAGATCGTGATCACCTTCAGCGAGCCGGTGCAGCCGGGTTCGCTCACCCCTGTCAGCGTGACCCTCAGCGACGGCAGCGCCTCCCTTACCGGGACCATCGCCGCCGGGGACGGCAACACCACCGCGACCTTCACGCCGGTGGCGCCCCTCAAGGAGCAGACGGTGTACACCGTGCGGGTCGACGGCATCCTCGACAACCTGGGACGCCCCATGGCCAAGCCGTTCGTTTCCACCTTCACCACCGTGGACCTCACCCCGCCGGCGCCGCAGTCGATCGATCCCGCGCCGGGCACCTCGGGGCTCCCGCTGGAGAGCGTGGTGCGCATCGTGTACAACGAGCCGATCGACGCGAGCGCCTTCAGCGGTGCCGCCATCACCCTCTCCCGCGGCGGGGTTCCCGTGGCGGGACGGGTCGACCCGATCCTCGGCAACACCGGCCTCGTCTTCACCCCCACCTATCCCCTGGTGGAAAACGGCCAGTACCATGTCGAGGTGCAGCCTGCCACCGATCTGTCGGGGAACCGCCAGGCGACCGGGCTCTCCTACGACTTCTCCGCACTGGACCGCACCCCGCCGGTGATCAGCGCCCTTACCCCCAGCAATGACGGGAACGTCATCGAAGGGGACAAGGCGACCATCTCCGCGAACGTCGGCAGCAATAGCGATGTCGCCTTCGTGGACTTCATGGTGAACGGCGTCATCGTCGCCACCGACCGCAGCGGCCCCTTCGAGCTCAATCTGCAGGCGGTCTCCAGCCTCGGCAAAGCGGGGGATACCATCCTGGTGAGCGCCATCGCCACCGATACCTCCGGAAACCGTGGCACGGCGGTCAACACCATCCTTACCATCACCCCCGACACCCCGCCGGCGGTGGCGATCACCGCACCGGCGGACGGCTCCTCCTTCAAGACCGGGGAGCGGGTCAACGTGACCGTCTCGGCGGCGGACGACCTCGGGGTGAGCCTCGTCGGCTACCAGGCGGTGGGAGGAGAGCCTCCTGCTGCGGCCACGAACCAGCTTGCTTCGGCGGAACGCTTCCCCTCCAGAAGCTATGCCTTCTACGTCCCCACCGACGCCATCCCCGGGTCCACGATCGTGGTGAACGCCACCGCGGTGGACACCAAGGGGCAGAACACCAAGGCGAAGCCGGTGACCCTTACCGTGCTGGACGCCACCCCACCGCAAGTGAGCTTCAGCGGCGTCTCCAGCGGCAACAAGGTGAAACCGGGACAGCAGGTCACCGCGGTGGTCTCCGCCAGCGACCTGGGAGGGATAGCCTCCCTGGAATTCCGCGTATCCGGCGCCACCGTGTATACCGAGAACCGCACCATCGACCCGGCGCTCAACACGGTGGCCACCTCCTTCACCTTCACCGTCTCGGCCGTGGCCGGGCCGCAGGACACGGTCAAACTCGACGTCACCGCCGTAGACAAGGCGGGTAACCGCACGGCGGCGGCGCAGGTGGTGCTGCCGGTCGCGGATCTCAAGCCGCCCCAGGTCACGCTGCGCACCTTGAACGGTACCTCGGAGATGGTGCCCGGCGAGCAAGTGACTCTCGTCGCCGACGCCACCGACGAGATAGGGGTGCAGCGTATCGACGTGAGCGGCAGCGGCGCCTTTACCTACAGCAATTCCAAGGCGATATCGCCGCCTTTGGGGAGCGCCCAGGCGCAGTTCACCCTGGTCATCCCGCCGAATCTCGCGGACGGCGCCACCCTCACCCTCTCGGCGACCGCCGTGGATATCTCCGGTAACGTCAGCACCCCCGCAACGCTGGTGCTCAAGGGGCAGTCCCTCACCTCGGTGACGCTGCCTGCCTCGCTGATTCTGAACGCCGGCGACCAGCAGCAGATCCAGGTCTCGCTGGGGTCTCCCGCTCCGGCCAACGGCCTCGTGGTGGACTTCGCCAGCAGCAACGCCGGAGTCGCCGTGGCAACCTCCGCCGTGATCTTCGCGGGAGGGGAGCAGGTGAAGCAGGTCACGGTGAGCGGCGTGAGCGGCGGCACCGTGCAGCTCAAGGCCTACATCTCCGGTGTGGAGCGTGGCGGCATTACGGTGACCGTGAACGGCGGCATCGTCACCGGCACCGTGTACAACCCGTATCCGGTGGCAGTGGCCGGTGCCGAGGTGGTGGTCAACGGCTATTCGACTACCACGGACGCAGCGGGGCGCTTCTCAGTGTTCGGCATCAGCGGCCCCACCGTCTCCATCGCGGCCCTCGATCGGCAAAGTGGCCTCAAGGGGTACCTGAGCACCTCGATGAACGCCCGCAACGGTTACCTCAAGGACGTCCAACTGCAGCTCATCCCCGCTGCCGCCCTGCTCGGCACGGTGAAGCAGGCCGACGGCACCACCCCGGCCGGCGCCGGGGTGCAGGTCAAGGTATTCCGCTCCGGCGATCTCTCCACTCCGCTCGACATCGTCTTCACCGACGCGGCGGGGCACTTCGAGTTCCCGCTGCTGCAGATAGGAAGCTATGTCCTCGACGCCACCAGCGCACAAGGGGAACGCGGGCGCGCCTCTGCCACGATACTGCAGAGCGGGCTCGACGTGAACGTGGCGATCACCTTCCTCGGCAAGGGGACCATCACCGGCCAGGTGGTGGACGGCGCGGGCGCCCCGGCGCCCAACCCGGAACTGCACTTCTCCTCCTACTCCCTGTTCGGCTCCGACCAGCGCCTCTCCAACGGCAACGGCGACGGCACCTTCTCCTTCAGCGACGTCTTCATGGGTGACTTCTCCATCACCGCCAAGGATCCGGTGACCAAGCTCTCCGCCGGGACCTCCGGCAAGATCACCGCCAACGCGCAGACGGTGAACCTCTTGCTGCGCCTTGCCTCGGTCGGTTCCATAACCGGCACCGTGTACCGCGCCGACGGCATCACTCCGGCGGTAGGCGCCACGGTGAGCGCCGGTAGCGCCAGCACCACCAGCGACAGCCAGGGGAGCTACCTCCTGGAGACCCTGCCGCTCGGCGTGTACACCGTGACCGCCGACGACCCGGCGGCGCGCAGCCGCGCCCAGGGGAGCGCCACCTTGGCGGTACATGGAGAGACGGTGACCCGCAACCTCACCCTCCCGGCACAAGGAAGCGCGGTGGTGACTGTTGTCGACGTCAGCAGCCATCCGGTGGCGGGGGCCATGGTCGGCCTCAGCGACGGCTACGGCTATACCACCACCCTTACCGGCGCCGACGGGATCGTAGTATTCGATCACGTGCAGGCGGGAAGCTTCAACATAACGGCGTGGCTCGGCCAGAGTATCGTCAAGGCAAGCGGCAGCGTTGCCGCCGGCGTGAACACTCCGGTAGCACTTACTCTCCCGTCGGACAGCACCCCTGCCGGCTGGATCGGCGGCACCGTCTTCGCCCCGGACGGCAAGACTCCGGTGGCGGGAATCCGGGTCACCAACAATCGCAACAGCGCCGGCACGGTCTCCGGCGCCGACGGCAGCTACCGACTCGACAACCTGCCGCTCGACACCTATGCCCTGACCTTCACGGATCAGAGCGGATTGGCGCGTGCCAAGGCAGTGGGCATCGTCCTTGCCCAAGACGGCGCAGGGCAGCAGGTGGACGTCAGCCTGGTGGGCCTCGGCTCGGTGAGCGGGCGGGTGCTCATGCCCGATTCCTCCAGCGCCGGCTCCTTCCACGTCACGGTGCGCAGCCTCAACGCCGACTTCGGGCGCACCGTCACCGCCATCACCGACGCCGCCGGGTACTACCTGGTCGAGCGGCTCCCCGTCGGCCCGTTCGCGGTGAGCGCCGGCGACGCCGCCCGCCAGCTCCTCGGCGAGGCCTCCGGGATCATCAGCGCAGACGGCGATACCGCCAGCGGCGACCTCATCCTGCAAAACAACGCGTTCACTCCGCCGCGCACCCTGCTGGACGGCAATCTCTACCATTACGATATACAGACCGATGGCACCCTGGCCTCCGGGGAGCAGTCCATCTTCAGGCAGTCCTATACCTCCGGCCTCAAGGGCGCCGCCTCCCTCGAGGTGGTCTCCGGCGGCACCGTCGTTTCCTTCGGCGGCGACGCCATCGGCACCCAGGAGGATCAGGCGCGCGAACTGGTTCTGCGCCAGCAGGGGCTGGCGGGACTCAACGTGACCCGCAAGGTCTTCGTCCCGCTGGAAGGGTACTTCGCCCGCTACCTGGAGATCCTCACCAACCCCGGCAGCGCGCCGGTAACGGTGGATCTGCGTGTGAAAACCTCCTTCAGCCCCGGCGCAGATGGCGTAGTGGTGATCAGCACCTCCAGCGGCGACAACCAGCTCGACGTCGCCGACCCTGCCAGCCGCGACACTTGGGCGGTCGTCGACGACAGCAATGCCGCCCAGCCTCCGGCTGTCGCCCTGGTATGGGGAGGGGAGGGGGCTACGCCTCCGACCAGCGCCTCCTTCAGCGCCTCGGCGCCCGCCAACCTGCAGGCTACCTGGCAGGGGATCACGGTACAGCCGGGACAGACCGTGGCGCTCCTGCACTTCGTCGTGCAACAGACCAGCCGCGACGCCGCCCAGACGGCAGCGCAGCGCCTGATGCAGCTTCCGCCCGAGGCGCTCTCCGGCATAAGCGGGGAGGAGCTGGCGGCCATCGTCAACTTCGCGCCTCCTGCGGATGGAACGAGTCTTTTGGAGGCACTCCCGCCGCTTACCGGCGAGGTGACCGGCCAGGTGCTGGCCAGCGACGGGCTTACCCCGGCGCCGGCGGGGACCCCCGTGACCATTACCTCCACGGCGCCGCTTTTTGCCCGCAGCTACCAGTCCACCACCGACGGAAGCGGCATCTTCCGCTTCATCTCCAACCTGTGGAGCACCACCCCGAGCCTCGGGATCCCGGTCGTCGACTTCACCCTCAAGGCACGGGTCACCCCGGGCAGCGGGTTCGACTCGCCGCTCGTGAGCGGCAGCTTCGCCGCCGGCGCCAACGCCACGATGAAGAACATCACCTTCGACAACACCGGAATCCTCTCCGGCATCGTCCTTTCCCACGCCCGGGCACCCCTGTCCGGGGTTTCGGTACGGACGGTGAGCGGCCTCTACTCCCGCTCCGGCACTACCCCGCCTGATGGCAGCTACCGCTTCCCCTTCCTCCCCGCCGGCGCCTACACCGTGACGGTGGAGAAGGGGAGCAGCCAGGGGAGCACCGCCTCTACCAGCGCCATCGCCGTGGTAACCCAGGGAAGCGAGACACGTCTCGACATCTCCTTCCCGCCGCTCGCAACCGTGAGCGGCACGGTGAGAAGCGCCTCCGGCGCGGCGGTGGCCGGCGCCACGGTGACCGTGAGCTCCGGCTCCTTCCAACGCAGCACCGTAAGCGATTCCACCGGGGCCTTCAGCTTTGTGGAGCTGCCGGCCGGCAGTTACACTGCTTCGACCACGGAACCGGGGACGGGGCTCACCGCCACCGCTTCCCTCACTGTGACCGAAGGCGGCGCTGGGCCGATCCTGCTCACCTTCCCGGCGAGCGGGCGCATCAACGGTGCCGTCTCCTTCGCCGACGGCACCACCACGGCAAGCGGCGTTGCAGTGCAGGTATTCGACGCCGGTAGCGGCACGCTCTTGAAGAGCGTCACCACCGGGACCGGCTACGACACCGGCATCTTCGTGAGCGACGCGGCGAGCTTCAGGGTGGTTGGCACCCTGAGCTACGCCATCCCGGGCGGCACCCGCTCGGTTAGCGCGGAAACCACCGTCCCCGGTTTCGCGGGCTCCAACGCCACCCGTCCGGCAAACCTCGTCTTGCCGGTCAACCGCACCAGCTTTACCGCCACGCTGCTCTTGGACGATGGCAGCAGGTACCTGGGTGACTCCCTCACCGTGGAGGGAAGGGGTGGGGACGGCACCTTGCTCGCCACGTGCACCACTCAAGTGGCGAGCGGGACCTGCTCCCTCGCCAATGTGGTGGTAGGCTCGGACGGCATAATCATCAGCGCGATGGCCGGTGGAGTCGCTGTGGCCCAGCAGACCGTCAACGTCGCCGCGAGCGGCGGCAGCTCCGTGGTGACCCTCACCGTGCCGGTGACCGTGGCCACCGTTCCCGTCACCTGGTACGACGGCAACGCGGCACCCTACCAGGTCGCTGCCGATGGACACCTGACCGGCGCCCTGAACGGTCTCTTCGCCGGCAGTGACGGCGGAGCCGTGGCTCTGGAAGTGGTGAGCGGCGGCACTGCGCAGCCGTTCGCGGGCGGCAGGGCCACCGTGACCGCCTCCGGTGCGGGACGCGAGGTGGCCTTGCGCCAGGACGGCATCGGCGGGCTGACCGTGATCCGTCGCATCTTCGTCCCGAAAGACGGCTATTTCGTACGCTACCTCGATACCTTCATCAATACCGGCGCGAGCGCAGCCACCATAGGGGTGAACCTGCGCTCCCACCTGGTGTCCGGCGGTGTCCTGCCCCAACTCGTCGCCACCTCCAGCGGGGACACCACGCCCGATGCCGCGGCGGATCTCTGGGGTGTCTTTGACGATACCGTGCAGGACGATCCCTTCCTCAACCCGGCGGGGAACCTGCCGCCGATCGCCGTGGTCTGGCAGGGAAGCGGTGCCGCACAGTCGGCGGCGACCGTCTCCTACGGCAGCAACGGGGAATTCCTTGCCGGCTGGAATAACCTCACCATCCCGGCCGGAGGGAGCGTGTCACTGCTCCACCTGGTCTCCCAGCAGGCGACCAGGGGCGGGGCACAGTCCTCCGCCACCCGGCTGGCGCTCTTGCCTCCCGAGGTGCTCGCGGGACTCTCCAGCGCCGATCTCGGGACGATCCGCAACTTCAACGCCCCGGCCAACGGCCAGAGCACCCAGGCGGCGCTGCCCCCGCTGGACGGCACCGTGAGCGGCAAGGTCGTCGCCAGCGACGGCGTTACCCTCGCCCCCGCCGGTACCCCGGTGATCTTCACCAGCGCCAACCCCTACTTCGGGCGCGGCTACCTGACCACCACCGCCGCCGCCGGCGCATACTCCTTCGCGACCGCGCTCGACCAGGGCGCGGCCACCGTGGGGATCGTGCGCGACTCCTTTACCGTGAACAGCTCGGTCACCATCGGTGGCGTCACCGTGCCGGCGGCGGCCACCGGCAGCTTCACCGGCGGCGCCACCTCCGTGCGCGACATCTACTTCACCGTGGTGCCCAAGGTGACCGGCGTCACCCCGAACCAGCTCTACGCCAACCAGGATCCGGTAGTGATCCAGATCTCCGGCAACAACTTCACCGCCAGCTCGCAGGTTCTCCTGGCCGGGCAGGGACTGGCCACCGAGTTCGTTTCCGCCACCGCGCTGCGTGCCACGGTGCCGCTGCAGGTCAGCGCCGGCGCCAAGGCGCTCGCGGTGCAAAACCCCGACCCGCTCCATCCGGGAGGATACGTGGTTTCCGCTGCGTCGACCGTGACCGTGGTGTTGCCCCAGTTCACCCTCACCCCGAACCCGCTCACCATCCGCCAGAAGGGAAGCGGCACCATGACCGTCTCCATCCCCTTCACCGCTCCGAGCGGCGGGGTGGCGGCGACCCTTACCAGTGTGGACACCAGCGTCGCCACGGTTCCGGGAACCGTCACCATCCCGGGCGGTTCCACTTCGGCCACCTTTAGCGTCACCGCGCCCGATACCAGCCAGAATCGCGACATCACCGTGGCGATCCACGCCGACCAGAACAACTGGCTGGGAAGCGCCGCCAACGTCACGGTGCGCCCGGAGCCGACCGTCAACCTGACCCCCACCTCGATCCTCTCCGGTCAGGGGTTCTCCTTCTTCCTCACGGTCTCGCTCACCGACCCGGCCCCCGCCGGAGGGCTCACCGTCAACCTTTCCTCCAGCACCGCCAACATCCTCAGCCTGCCCGCGTCGGTGACCGTGGCCGCCGGGGCGACCCAGGCCCAGGTGACCGTCACCAACACCGGGACCGGGAGCACCGTCATCAGCGCCACTGCGGCTTCCGGATCCGGGTACAGCTCGGGCGACTCCTGCGCAGTCACGGTGAAGCCGGTGCAGACCTATAACATAGGCCCCACCCTCTCCAATGCGGTGGGGATCCTGGTGCCGGCTCCGGCGGGACCCACCACCCAGAGCACCCGCTACACGCCGCTGATCACCCCGACGGTGGGGGTCGTGGTGGGTCGGTCCGTCTCCCGGCTGATCCCGGATCGAGGCACCATCGGCACCCAGAACCTCACCGTCCGGGTCGTGGGCACCGGCCTTGACGCGGTGAGCGACATCTCCTTCGCGCCGGCCACCGGCATCACCGTGCACCCGGGCTCCGTCACGGCTGCCGCTGACGGCAGCTACGCGGAGGTGACGATCGACATCGCCTCCGATGCCCCGGTGGTGCAGCGCACCGTGGTGGTGAAGAGCGGGTCCGTCACCATCGCGCCCGCCACGGCGGGAGCTATCACCTTCCAGGTGACCTACCAGCCGCCGCAACTCTGGTCGCTGGTTCCCAATACCGGCGTGGTGGGGAACACCGTGACGCTGCAGGTGAATGGCCGCAACCTCTTCAACGCTTCGGCGGTGACCTTCGATCCGCCGGAGGGGATTGCGGTGAGCAGCAGCATCTCCGTCTCCGGCGACGGAACCCTCGCCTCCGTCGGGATCACCATCGACCCGGCGGCAGCGGTCGGGAAGCGGGCGGTGCGCATCACCACCCCGGCGGGCACCACACCGGCCTCCTTAAGCTCAGCGAACGGTTTCATCATCCTGGCGGCGGCGATGCCGAATTACGCGCAGTTCACCGCGCCGCAGGTGGGGGTGCTGGTGCCGGTGGTGGTGCCCGCCACCTCCGTCACCACGAGATACACCCCCTCCAGCTCCCTTACCGTGGGGGTATCGGTCGGCGGCGTTATGACCGCGGTGGTTCCCGCAGGCGGTGCCATCGGCTCAAACGATCTCCGGGTGCGGGTGACCGGGAGCAATCTCGGTACTGTCAACTCCTTTGCCTTCTATCCGGGCACCGGTCTCACGGTGACCCCCGGGAGCATCACCCCGGCGGCGGACGGAAGCTACGTGGAAGCGCTGGTGAGCATCGCTGCGGATGCACCGCTCACCGTGCGCACCGTGATCGTGAAGAGTCCCAGCGGGGCGGTGCCGCCCGCCGGTCCGGGAGCGAACCTTTTCCGGGTGACGCTGCCCCAGCCGCTCATCTACGGGATCTCCCCGATTCGCCAGGAGGTGGGGAGCAACTTCACCCTGACGCTGAACGGCCAGCTCTTGTCCGGAGCCACCCAGGTCTCGTTCCTGCCGCCTGACGGCATCACGGTGGCCAATCCTCCCTCGGTGTCGAGCGACGGAACCGTCGCCACGGTAGCGGTAGCCATTGCCGCCAATGCCCTGGTTACCCCGAGGGTGGTGACCCTTACCACGCCGGGCGGAACCACCACCGATACCCCGTCGGCCGCCAATTCCTTTACCGTGACCTCCGTGGCCGGCACGAGCTATGCCCCTCTCCTGTCCAACGCAGTGGGGGTCCTCGTGCAAACCCCGGTGCCGCCGACCTCGCGGCAGGTCACGTACGCGCCGGTTCTCTCCTCCCAGGTCGGGGTGACCGTGAACCCACCTGCGCCGCCGACCAGCGCCAGCCGCAGCTACGGTCCCATCGCCACCACTGTGGTGGGGGTCTCGGTGGGAAGCGTGGTGAGCGGCATGAGCCCGACCCGGACGGAGCCGGGATCCACCGTTACCGTCACCTTCACCGGCACGGGGCTCGATGCCGTCACCAGCCTGAAGATCGCCCCCGCTACCACGGCGGTGACGGTGGGCACCCTGACCCCCTCGGCTGACGGTACCACCCTCACCGCTCAGATCGTGGCCGACGCCTCGGCTCCTCGGGGGATGTTCGCGATGGTGCCGATGAAGGGTACCTCCGCGGTCACCGTGGCACAGCCGCGGGTCAACTTGTTCTATGTAGGGTACCGCCCCACCGTGTTTTCCATCTCGCCGATCCTGCAGACGGTGGGGAACACCTTTACCCTGACCATCAACGGTACCAACCTCGACGCCGCCACCACGGTGCGTTTCGAGCCTGCCGACAACATCGTCGTGCTCAACCCGCCGAGCGTCAATTCCGGCGGCACCCAGGCCACCGTCACCGTCGTCATCGACGGCATGGCCGCCGGCGGCCAGCGGGTGGTGGTGATCGAGGGGCCGTACGGTTCCTCCGACAACACCAGCGGCGCCAACAACACCTTTAACGTGAGCCGCCCGAGCGTCTCGGCGCCGACCTCGGTGTGGACCGCCGGGCGCTCCCTCCCCCAGAGGGTTGTGGTCGCGGTACTGCACCGGGGAGGCGTCACCACGGGCTTTGCCGATGCAGGCGATCCCGTTGTCAGCGCGGAACCGGCGTTGCGGCAACAGCTTGCCTCGCGCTCCGGGAGGTCGCAGCCTCTCTCGAACAGGAGGGGAGACGACACCACCTTGCCTTGGGGATACCCGGAGGACGCCGGGCATCCCCCACGGATGGCGGCGATGGCCCGCTGGGGGTACCGCGGCCCACCGGAGGCGACGTGCTGACGTCGGAGCTCTTGACCTTTTTCCACCATGCAAGGAGGATTTCATGCAAGAAGATAAACGCAACTCTTGGTTCCGCGCCGGGTTTCAGGTGCTGCTCCTGCTCCTTTTATGTCTGATGCCGAGCCGCCAGGCGAGAGCGGCCTTTGAGAGCGGCAGCACCTGCGGCGACGTTTTTCACAACTCCACCTCCTGCCGGGGCGCCTTCAACCCTTCCGTGAACACCACGGTGCAGCTCCCCCCGAGCGGCATCCTGGACTACACCACCTTCTTCGTGCCGCAGGGTGTGACGGTGAGCTTCGCCAGGAACCAGGCCAATACGCCGGTGATCATCCGCTGCAGCGGCAACGTCAACATCGAGGGGGTCATCAACGTGAGCGGTGGGGGTGCTTACAACACCGGCACCTCCGGTGACGGTGTCCTGGGGGATGACGGCCAGCCCGGGGTGGGCGGCCCGGGGGGATATGACGGCGGCAGCGGCGGGCGCTCTTCTCTCTTCGGCGGGACGTTCGGGCAGGCGGGAGGGCCCGGCAAGGGGCCGGGAGGCGGGCAGAGCATCACCTGCACCTACTATGGCTACGGATGTGCCGGGGGGGGCGGCTCTTACGCAACCGCCGACGCGAACAACGGCTCCTACTTCGGGGCCAATGGCGCAACCTACGGCCAGGCGACCCTCCTTCCCCTGGTGGGAGGATCGGGGGGCGCCGGCGGGTCGAGCGGCGGGACCTTCAACGGAGCAGGTGGCGGTGGCGGTGGCGGGGCCATTCTCATCGCCTCCTCCGCCACGATTACGGTCGGCAAGAACGGGGTCTACGGAACCGCACGAATCTACGCGAACGGCGGGCCCGGAGGCTCCGCGTCGGGGGACGGGGGCGGCGGCTCCGGTGGAGGGGGGAGCGGCGGTGCGATACGCCTGGTGGCCGACACCATCACCCGGTACGCCGACGCCTACCTCTACGCCCAAAGGGGAACCGCCGGCTCGGGGTACGTCGGCGGCGCCACGGGAGGGTATGGCAGGATTCGGCTGGAGGCAAACAGCACCAACTGGTCGAGCTACACCGATCCCGGTTACTCCTTTGGCACGCCGGGAAAGATACTGGTGCCGAACAACCCCACGCTGGCCATCACCAGCGTGGGCGGTCAGGCGGTACCGGCCAACCCCACCGGCATGGGTGATGTCACCATGCCGCAGGGAACCACCAGCGCCACGGTGACCGTGGCGGCCACCGGCATCCCTCGGGGCACCACGGTGACGGTGTACGTGGTCCCGGCGCTCGGCGCCACCCGCACCTCGGTGTTGAGCACCGCGCTGGACGGTGCTTCCGACGACGCGACGACCGCCACCGCACAGGTGACGCTGAACAATGGCAACAACGTGCTCCTCGCCTCCGCCACCTATACGGTCACGGAACTCCTGGCCATGAGCCTTCCCAAGTTCAACGGGGAATACGTGGCGAAGATCCGCGTAGAGTCGGAAATGGGAGGAAAGTCACGGATCGTGTACATCACCGCTTCAGGCAAGGAGTACCGCCTTGAGGATGCCGCGAAGTCATAAGGAGGATTTCATGCGAGAAGAACGACGCCACTTCTGGCTCCGCGCCTTGTTACCGGCGCTTTTGCTGGCCCTTTGGTGCCTGATGCCGAATCCCCAGGCGAGGGCGGCCTTTGAAAGCGGCAGCACCTGCGGAGCGGCCTTTCACAATACCACCACCTGCCGGGGCGCTTTTGCCCCCTCGGTGACCACCACGGTGCAGCTTCCCCCGAGCGGCATCATTGACTACACCACGTTCTACGTTCCCCAGGGGGTGACGGTGTCCTTCGCCAAGAACCAGGCCAACACCCCCGTCATCATCCGCTGCAGCGGCAACGTGTTGATCGAGGGGATCATCAACGTGAGCGGGTCTGGCGCCGCTGCCACGGGCACCGCCGGCGACGGTGTTTTGGGAGACGACGGCCAGCCCGGGCTGGGCGGTCCCGGGGGATACGACGGCGGCCTGGGCGGGCGCTCCACCCTCTTCGGAGGGGGAACGGCGCAGACTGGGGGGCCGGGGAAGGGGCCGGGCGGGGGACAGAGCATCGGCTGCACCACCTACAATGACAACTCACACGGATGCGGCGGGGGCGCCGGCGCCTTCGCAACGTCTGAGGGAGCCGTGTCCTATGCAGGAGCCAACGGCTCCACCTACGGGCAAGGGACGCTCCTGCCCCTGATCGGAGGATCGGGGGGGGGCGGCGGCGCGAGTGGCGCGACCTATAGCGGTGCCGGAGGTGGTGGCGGCGGAGGCGCCATTCTGATCGCCTCCTCCGGGGCGATCACCGTCGGCAAGAGCGGGGTCAGCGGAGCCGGGCGTATCTATGCCAACGGCGGTTCCGGAGGCTCCACGGGGTCGGATGCCGGTGCCGGGGGACCCGGCGGGGGCGGTAGCGGCGGCGGGATACGTCTCATCGCCGATAGCATTTGGCGGGTGCAGGACGGTTACCTTTACGCCCAAAGGGGAGGGTACGGGACAGGATATTACAACAGCGCCTACGGGGGGTATGGCAGGATCCGACTGGAGGCGAACAACACCAACTGGGCGGGCTACTCCGACCCCGGCTTCTCCTTCGGCCTTCCCGGCAAGGTCCTGGTGCCGAATAACCCGTTCCTGAGCATCACCAGCGTGGGGGGGCAGCCGGTGCCGGCCAATCCCACGGGAGTGGGGGACGTCAACCTGCCGCAAGGAACCACCAGCGCCACCGTGACGTTGGCGGCCAACAACATCCCGCGGAACACCACCGTGATGGTGTACGTGGTGCCGGCCATCGGCGGCACCCGCACCTCGGTAACGAGCACGCCGCTTGACGGCGCCTCCGACGACGCGACCACGGCAAGCGCCCAGGTAACCTTGAGGGACGGCAACAACGCCATCTTCGCCACCGCCACCTACACCGTGACGGAGCAGCTGGCCCTGGCTCTTCCCCGGTTCGGCGGGGAATACGTGGCGAGGATCCGCGTGGAGACGGACATGGGAGGCTCGTCGCGGATCGTGTACATCACCGCTTCCGGCAAGGAGTACCGCACCGAGGAGGCGGGGAAGTCGTGATGTGAGGAGGGGAGAAGGGTGAGGGAGCTCCCGGGCATCCCTCACCCTGCAGCACCTTCAGTTCCCGCCCCAGTATTGCCACTTTTCCCGATCCTGCTGAAGCGCCATTCGTTCCCGGTACCATGGTCGGCGCACCCCTATCCCCGTGCCCGAATCAGACCGGGGCTTTCTCATTTTGTCTCCCTCGTCTCGCCGAAAAAGGCCAGGATCTGCTCCTGGCACTCTTCCTACTTCCCAGCGTACGTTTCAATAGCCTGGAATCTCGCACCATGTGACCCGAAGATTGCGTCGTCAAAGATCGAATCGTAATATTCTTCGGATGACTTCCTTTGTTTCTCCGGCCGCATACAATTCTCATTGCTCCCGAACACCGGGGGCCGCTTGGCAAGCAGGGCATCAATTCCCTCTCTCCAGTCAGCTTTCCCCCAGACCTTTTCAAAGCATGCAGCTTCGTCTTCTCCTGATAGCGCACATTTTGCGGCGTGTAATGCGGCGGGGGACAAATCTGCTATCCGCTTGGCCCGTATTAGCGCCTCCTCCAGCAACCGATCGGCTGGAAATGTTTGATTGATCAACCCCATCATTCTGGCCTGTTCGGCCTGTATCGTCTCGCACATAAGGAGCAGCTCAGCGGCATGCGCCCGCCCCACCAAGGCGACGAGACGTTGGATCGGCCCCCATCCCGGTATGAAGCCGTAGCCCGCCTCGGGTAACCGGAATGCCGAAGCCTCGGAGGCAAACCTGAGGTCGCAGACAAGCGCCAGGGACAGGCCATCTCCGAATGCGTATCCGTTGATTGCCGCGATTGTGGGCTTGGAAAGCTGCTCTATCAGGGCGAAGACCTTGCGCCCCGCCCCCCCAACCTCTCTAGCATCCTGATTTCCCCGCCAAAACTTCAGGTCGCCGCCCGCGCAGAAGATATCATTGATCCCGCTTGTGATTATGAGAACGCGGGTTGCCGGATCAGTATCCACTTGCTGTATGGCTTCGGCCAACTCGTCAAGCGCCTCTTGATCCAGGGCATTGACCGGAGGCCGCATCAGGCTGAGCAGTGACACCGGCCCATCTTGTCGTCTAACCCAAAAGCCCATGTGTAGACCCTCCTTTTATCTTTTCCCGATCTGCAACCTCAGGAACAGCAACTCCCGCCCGGCGTGCGCAGATTCCGCTCCCGGAGCCATTCATTGATGATCCCCGAGGCACAACCGACCCCCGCATCGACCTGAATGGCACTGACGGGGCAATTGCGAGCGCAGGCCCCGCATTCCATGCAGGCGTCCCTGTCGATGATCGAGGCCTTCCTCCCATCAGCTGCGAACACCTGGTGAGGACAGACCTCAAGACATCTGCCGCAGCCGATGCAGACGGATTCGCGAAGTTCCAATGTCGTGGCATTGTGTAAGTATCTGAACGCCTTCACGTTGATCTCCTTTCTATTACAGAAATCTGCTGACCAGCAACAAAAGGACACTCACGGCTACCGCCCCACCCATTGCCGGCAGGCTTAAACGCATCTCCTTTTTTACCCCGGTGCGGGAGGTATACGTGGAGCAACCGGTAAAGTTGAGGGTATAGAAGCCGCTTACTGTCGGCAGCGCCAGGAATGTAGCTATGGTCGCAGCCACACCCCAGCCGCTTCCGCCGGCAAGCAGATACCAGGCTGTGCTCCAGATCAGCCCGGCTATTGCTCCCTTGGCGGCAAAACTCCTTCCTGGGAGCCAGGGCAGGAGAACCGGGCCGGCCACCACCCCGGTCAGCAGCGCCCCGAGGTATGCGACACACACTTTGATTCCCGAACTGGCTCCACCCAGAAATGTACCCGCAATGAGCAGGCAAAGAGAGATAATCACCGTGCTGCGAAGCGCATTGACTATTTCCACCGGCACCAGGACCAATCTTTCGTAGAAGGTGAAGGTCAATTCCCGCATGTCAGGCGTCGTTGTCATGCCGTTATCCAGGAATCTCGGCAAGTCGTTGGCCCTGATGGTCGCATAGGTTATTGAAAAGCCGGTTTCTTTGGCCACCTCGTGGGCGGCAACACCGGGCGCCCCCAGAATCGGCAACAAAAGCCGACGGTGGCTGACAACCCTGGCCAGCCCGGTAACATTGATCCTTTGCACCAGTTCCGCAGTGCCGAAGGTTCCTTTGCCCGCCGCGCACCAGACATTGATGCCGAAAGTTTCCAGCACCAGCAGCCAGACGTTGCGGCCCGCCAGTGCGCGTCGGACAATGTCGTAAGTCATCTTGTAGTTGGCGGTCACCACTACCGGATCGTCCTGGGCGGGGCTGCCAATGGCATAAAGGCCGGGCGGAACAATGTAGTTCATGCGATTAATGGCCCACCTTGCCTTACATGCACCGAGATGATCGGTAAGGGTGAGAGTCGTTGCCACCTGCGGCACTCTTCCCGCGGCAGTCGCAAGCCAGCCTAGAAAGCCGGGAACCTTTTCATCGATTTCGCTACCACGGTTGGTTGCGGGCGGCCCGCAACAGGGAGCCTTATCGGGGACTTTTGGCTCTGAAGCACAGCCGCAAGAAGGCTCAGGCTCTTTGCAGTTCTCAATCCTTCTTATTTCTTGGTTTTTCATAAATTCTCCGATTGACACGTATCGTAGTGGGCACGCAACAGACCCACGCTTCATTTAGCAGAAAAGCAGTCACCAAAAGATAACATTGTACAAATATGCAATCATATTACTTGCAATTTACAACAATATTTTCAGAGCAACCACCTGTCCGAGCTACAGCCTCGTTCAAAAGTCCCAGTGCCCTGATCACGGTGTCCCGCTCGAAGGGGGTCATGGAGGAGAAGACCTGATCCATTTTTGTTTCCATATAATGATCGATCTGGGTCAGTACCTGTAGTCCTCTATCCGTCAAGCTAAGGAGATTCACCCTTCTATCATCTGGTGACGTGCTCCTGATTATGAGCCCCTTTGTTTCGAGGGTTTTGGCCTGCCTGCTGAAAGTGGTAACTTCCATCCCCAGTTCCTCTGCCACCTGCTGCATTGAAGGGGTGCCTGCCCTCCGAACCTCAAAGAGGATATGGCTTTGAACGATTGATACTTGTTCACCGCAGCATAACTCGCAGCAAGAGGCGTTCAGGAGCCCAAACCGCCGGACGAATATCTGTAGTTGCTCTCTCATGGTTTCCATTTTTGCCCTCCTTGAGTAAACCTTAAAATAAATACTTGCATATTGCAATAAAAAAACATCATTCATCAAGAGAATTCGGTCTTGTCCCCGGAGATTGATAGTTCTGGATTGCAGGCCGTCATAAGGCAGGATTTAAAAAATAATTCAAATTATGGGCTGCTTTGACGCATATTGTTTGTATCCAATCTCTCAGGGCCATATTCTCCGCGGCTTGCTGCGCTGCCGGGAACCAACTACTCTGAGCGATACCCCGCTGCTTGCCGCGGGGTGGTTCATTGGAAATAGCGCTGCTTATCGTTACAGTGTAACGGTGCAATACCGGTAGTTCTAACGAGAATAAGGGGGGCGTTCGTATTTCACGGGCAGGGTCGGACGGGATCAGGAGTCTGGATGTGTATGAATGGCGTATAAAATATCGTCTGAATGTCAACTTAGGGTTTACATTCACGGCGAAATTCATTTTTCCGATCTACCGCGAGTGATTCATGGAATTATTGGGTTGACAACATAAATGTAGTCAACTATAAAATTACCATGAGCACGAAAAAACTCTCGACCATTCAGCATCGTCACAAGAAACAGGCAAAGACCAAGCTCGCGCTCCTCGCGGCGCTTGTCGACAAGCTCGCTACAGGTGAAAGGTACGACAGCGTCCGGATACGGGACCTTTGCGTTGCCGCCGACATCTCCGAGGCGAGTTTCTTCAACTATTTCCCGGCCAAAGAGGCGTTACTCGTCTATTTCATCCAGATATGGTCGCTGGAAGTGGGTTGGCATGCGCGTCAGGTGCTGGCACAGGAAGACCCCCTCGGCGCCGTCGAGGAGATCTTTGTGCGAACGGCCGATATGGTTGAAAAGAATCCGCACATCATGGCCGAGATCATAGCGTTTCAGGCCCGTTGCAGCGGGGAGATCGAACCTGCCGATGTCAGTATTGCCGAGCGCCTCCTGGCGCATCCTGACCTCCCGGGGGTCGAGGAATTGCCCGCACGGGGGCTTGACGCCATTCTGCCCGAACTGCTCGCCGAGGCCAAGCGGTCAGGGCAAATTCCTGCAGAGGTCGATGAACAGTTTGTCTATGTGACCCTTTTATCCATATTCTTCGGGGCGCCGGTTGCCCTGCGCAGATGCGGGCCCGAGACGCTCGGGGCCATGTGGAAGGCGCAGCTCGCCTTCATATGGCGTTCCATCGGCGCAAAGCAGCCTGACAGGATGAAAACCGCTCGCCAGGGGAAAAAATATGCCCGACAGCACCAGCACTCATGACGACACTGTCCGGCCTCTCGCCGGCAAACTGCCGACATGGCTTTGGTTGGCGCTCGGCATCGTGGCCATCGCCCTGTCAGCCAACAGATGGGGCGTGGCGCTCCTTGGGTGGATTGCGCCCGTGCCGTTTCTCGTTGCGTCACGTCGCATTCATGGATGTCGCAACTGGCTGATCTTTCTCGGCGTGACCTGCGCCGCGGGTCTCCTCGCGACAGCCAAAATCATCACCGATCCGGTACCGCCCATGCTGTCGCTCCTCTTCGGCATACCGGCAGGTATTGCGATCTGGCTTACGATCTACGCCACCGAAAAGATCCGGCGCTCAAAGGGTGAGAAAGTGGCGCTCTATGCATTCGCCTCGATCGTCACCGCCTACGACTGGTTCGGGTACTCGGTAGCCAGCCAGGGAATCTGGGAGACGATGCCGGCTTCCCAGTTGGACAACCTCCCGTTTCTCCAACTGGTGTCGCTTGGCGGTCTCGGCGTCGTCAGTTTCATTATGGCCTGGTTTGCCGCAACTCTCGCGGCGCTGATCGGCTCGGGAGAGCGAAGGCGCATCTATCCCCACCTGCTTGCGGCAACGGCAATCGTTACCGCAGCTCATGCATGGGGATCGTGGAGGCTTGACGGGCTCCCGGCAACGAAAACCGTCACTGTCGGAGGAGTTGTCACCGATGTTGGCCTGAGAGGCGGGTTCCCGGCGCGTGAGGCACTGGATCGAAACGTTGAGGAACTCTTTGCCCGTTCCGCGCTGGCCGCATCACGGGGTGCCGCTCTCATCGCCTGGAACGAGGTGGCGACTCTGATCGAAAGGGGAGAGGAAGCATCCCTGGAGGAGAGAGCTGCACGCTTCGCCCGGGAACGCGGGGTCGATTTTATCATGGCGTATGGGGTCATTCTTTCGCGAGAGCCGTTGCTCTTCGACAACAAATACGTCTGGTACGGGCCGGATGGCCGGGAAATCGAAACCTATCGCAAGCACCACCCGGTGCCGGGCGAGCCTTCGCTGCGCGGGACCGATCCGATAAAGGTCAACGCCAGACCATGGGGACGCGCAGCCGGTGCGATATGCTATGACTACGACAACCCCGACATCGTTCGCGCACATTCCAGCGGCGGCGCCGGACTCGTTGTCCTGCCGTCTTCGGATTGGCGCGGAATCGACCCCCATCACACTCTTATGACCCGCGTGAGCGCGATACAGGGTGGGTTCTCTGTCGTTCGCCCTGTACGCTGGGCTACCTCGATGGCCTTCGATCAATACGGGAGGATTCGCGCCTGCATGCCGGCGCGGGAGCTTAACGATAAGATTTTGATGGCCACGGTTCCGGTAGAGCCTGTTCCGACCCTCTACCGGCTTTTTGGGGAATGGCCGCCGCTCGTGTGCGGGGTATTCCTGCTCTTTTTGACGGCAGGATCGGTGAGATCGCTCGTGAGGGCAAGACGGGGAGGGGCCTGATTCGGGCTTGGATCGGTGCGGGAGGTGTCAGAGACGTTCCCAAGCGTGTTCTACGGGAAGCAGAAGATTCGGTGTTGGGTCTGCCACGAGCCTTTGAATGCTCAGGTAGAAGAGAAAAAGCGGGATAGAGGAGGAACCCATGAAAGTGCTCGCCCTGAACTCGAGCCCTAGGCCGGCAGGCCAGAG
Organism: Geobacteraceae bacterium; assembly: GCA_036518435.1. Taxonomy (GTDB): domain Bacteria; phylum Desulfobacterota; class Desulfuromonadia; order Geobacterales; family Geobacteraceae; genus JAMPXD01. The sequence goes on along the minus strand of DATDNF010000008.1, from coordinate 10,804 downwards.
CAGGACCGAGCTCATGCTTCGGCATTTGCTGGACGGCATGCGCGAGGCCGGGTCGGTGCCGGAGAAAGAGATATCTCCATGACAGATGAGATCCTTACCAGAATCCGTCGGCTGGTCGGAACGGTATCGAGAGAGCAACTGCGCTATGTGGAATCCTTCGTCGGTGATCGGGTCGCCCTGTTCATCCCGTCCGTCGGCCCCTGTTTCTATGCTGTGACCCCTGACCATGCACATCCGGGCTACTCCTTTTTCCTTACCTTTGACGACGAGACCCGGATTGCCGCGGAAGGAAAGATCATTACATCCAAGCCGGGTCTGGTGCTGGCAGTCGACCCTGACGCGGTGCATCACGAGCTCGCCGCGGATGAGCCACCCCGCTATATCGGCATCTTCATCGAGCGAGACTTCTTCGTACGCCAGCTTCTCATTTACCCGGGCATCCCTGACGAGCCGTTTGCCTTCCGGAGTTTTCAGCCGGGACCGGAACTCATCTCCCTCCTCAAAGAGTTCATGAACGAGGCAGAGGCTGGTCTGCCGGGACGGGACACCCTGCTGGAGGCCATCGGCACCAGAATCGCCCACTCCCTCATCCGGGCGGCGTTTGCATTTCCTCCCATACCCGACCAACTGGGCACCCGCCTGGAGGTCCACCGGGCCATCGAATACCTCCACGGTCACTATGCCGAAAAGGTGACCGTCGCCGGGCTCGCCCGTATCGCCGCCATGTCCTCCTCTCACTTCAGCCGCACCTTCCGCCGGGAAACAGGACACCCGCCGCTCGACTACCTGATCCGGCTCCGCCTGCAAAAGGCCCGTCTACTACTGCGGGCCGGCGGCGATTCCATCACGACCATTGCCCTCAAATGCGGCTTTGCCTCCCACTCCCATTTCACTGCCTGCCATCAGCGGCAATTCGGCCTCTCCCCTTCCGAATATCAGAAGAAGATCGGCTGAGCAGAATTCCTGACAACATTGGCAGAATCATGAAAGCGGGGCGGCTGCTTTAAAGCTATGCTGGGGAAAACGTAATTCAGGAGGCTGTCTATGGATCGACACGAAATACTGTCTCTCATCAACCGCAATCCGGCCTTTTTTCTCGCCACCCTGGAAAAGGGGGAGCCTCGCGTGCGGGGGATGCTCCTCTACCGGGCTGACGAGGAAGGTATCATTTTTCACACCGGCGCCATGAAGGATCTGCATCGTCAACTTTCGGCAAATCCGGCTGTTGAGCTCTGTTTCAATGACTGGCAACAGCAGATTCAGGTACGGGTGCGGGGGGAGGTACGGCAGATGGGGGAACCTCAGTTGAAAGAAGAGATCGTCAACAGTCCGGGGCGGGAGTTTCTCAAGCCTTGGGTAGAGAAGATGGGGTTGGAAGTCCTATCGGTCTTTCGGGTTGAAAATTGTCAGGCGCTGGTCTGGACCATGGCAACCAACTTCACGGCCAAGGAGTTGATTCCGCTTAGCGCGTGATGGCAGGGTGGGTTAACGGGAAAGGTGAGTCGGCCTGCGCCATAGCCAGATTTTCCGCCAACCCGCCCAGGGTGAAGATCCTTCCCGGTGCGATGCTGATCCCTTCCTACAGGGCCATTTCATATAACCTGAATGCGTCGTGCTCTTCCAGACATTATATCCACCTTCGGGTCGGGAAACCCGCGTTCCAGTCGGGAAATAGCGGCCGATTGCGTTCCCGCAGCTGGTGCGTATGCCGGGAGTAAACCCGGCGAAGCATCCGCAGATGGTGATCGTAGCCGCCGTTGGTCAGGAACTCGGCAATGGCGAGCTTGTTCGGGGAGGCTGTGGCTATATTGAGGACGGACTTCAGCTGTGCCACTGACCGTGTTGACGCTCACCCGCATCTGTCGGCTCAGCCCCCTCACGGACGGTATCCTCTCGCCTGGTCGATACGTACCCTTCTTGAGCATCTCGTCGATACTGGCGGAGACCTCCTCATAGAGCAGCTTCTTTTGAACCTCATTTTGCCCATTCGCTTTCATGCCAGTCATCATGATTCGTTGCAAATACAGTTTCAATGATAAAGCATGGTAACAGTGCGTACTTTCCGACAACTGTTGCCATGACAAAATTGAAGTTCTATATCTGGTTGTTTTCAGCGGATATCCATATAGTTAGCTTCACGGGATTACTCGCCGGAATCAATGGAACCGGACGTTCCAATCGTCATCGACTATACTGGCATCTTCAACGGATACCTCGTCGATATGACGCGGATCTTCGTCCTCGGCAAGCTTGCGTCCGAACTGGAGGAAGCTTTCACGGTTTCTCTCGCTATCCAGAGGTACCTGGCTGAGAATCTGAAACCGGGGATTATCTGCGAGGAACTGTTTTTGAAGGCCGCCTCCATGGCGGAGGAGGCGGGACTTGGCAATAATTTTATGGGGGCGCCGGGAGAGAACGCGCGGTTTGTAGGTCATGGGGTTGGGTTGGAACTCGACGAATTGCCGATCCTTGCCCAGGGATTCAAAGCGCCGCTCCAAGCAGGCCAGACCATTGCCATTGAGCCGAAATTCGTCTTCCCCGGTCAGGGAGTCATAGGAAATATGCAGAAACCATTGTCAAAAGCTACCGCTGGAGATTTTGAACAGTTGCTGGTGAGGGTGCAGACCATTCACGGCTGCGCATCTGCCCAGGAGGCGGCTCAGAGGTTCATCGATACCGTGTACGAGACGTTTTGTGAATCGTTAGTCCTGCTACGGCTCTTCATTACTGTGAGCTACGACCGACTGCCGGAAAAGGACCGACTTTTCGTGAACGGGAGAGGGCGGGACACGAACACCTCGCATCTGATCCACGGCGCCACCCCCGTCTTCACCCTGCTGGGCACGCGGGGGAAGAGGCCGGAATGGGATCACCGCCGCAATTCACAGCACTTTCGCTGCATCCCACTCGCCTCCACCGTGTTCGTCTCTTCGCTCTCCATGCTCTCCCGGCAGTTTGAAAGCGTGGGATTCGACCTTGGCTTGATCGATACCTGGGAGACCGGGGTTGCCGCCACAGGGCGCGCGGATCAGTACCGCGGCATGCTCTACATCCGGGATGCCGGGATCGACAGAGACTCTCAGGGACGTATGATCGTGCCGAAACAGGACTTCGTGGCCGACAGCGGCGTCAAGACCACCCTCGGCTTCGGCAGCGGGTATGCCCGACATCCGACGTTAGTAACATTATTCGCATTCACCAATGAAACCATGGAAAGTTCCGCAGTGGAGCCGATGGCCGCCCTGCTCGATGTCTATCGGGATGTTACGGAAGAACTGGTGAGGCAAGGGCGGTTATTTCCGGAATCGCCTTGACCGGGGGCCACCCGCGGTAACGACGCGGGGGTTCTTTCAAATTGAAGGGTGAATTCTGCTCGCCATGGTAAGACTATGACATGATTGGAGTTTGTGATAGTGTGCTAATATGCGCCCTGATTTTATTCTGGCAGCTTGGAGCCAGGATGATAACGAGTCGCTAAACCCTGACTCGCTCCGCTCTCAGGTTACTTGGAGCTGTTCGGCTATAAGGAGATACAAATGAATCTTCGATCACAGAAAGAAAAAGCGGAAATCCTGCTTGCCCTCCATACGCATGGAGACTTGCTGGTATTACCAAATGTGTGGAACCCAATTGGCGCGAGAATTCTGGAGAAGAAAGGCTACCCGGCTGTCGCGACGGCCAGTGCCGCGATCTCTGCATCTCTGGGATACCAGGACGGGGAGAAGATCAAGAGATCTACGGCCCTCGACCTTATAGAGCGCATTGCGCGAAGCGTTGATGTCCCGGTAACAGCAGACATCGAAACCGGCTACGGCGAATCTTTGTCGGAGTTGGAAGTGACAGCTCAACAGGTAATCGAATCCGGCTTGGTGGGCGTCAATATTGAGGACAGCCTTGAGGCAGGCGGCGCGCTGCGCACTATTGAGGAGCAGTGCCGGAGAATATCAACGCTCAGACAGGTTGCGGATCGCCACGGAGTGCATCTGGTGATCAATACCAGGATTGACAGCTATTTCTCATCTTCGTTTGCAAACAAAGATGAAGCGACAGAGGAGACGGTGGCAAGGGCAAACGCGTATTCTGGAGCCGGAGCCGACTGCGTCTATCCGATGGGGCCGGGCGATGAAGCAACGGTTCGCGTGCTTCGGGCTCGGATTGCGTCACCGATCAACATCCTGGTGTCGCCGACTTCTGCGACGCTCTCTATTTTGCAGGATATCGGCGTCAATCGAGTCAGCTTCGGCCCGTTCATCTTCAGGTCATGTCTCCGCAAATTCGAGGAGATAGCTGATACGCTGCAGACCACAGGGAACTATGCCTGCTTCGGCGACATGATGTCTCGTGCGGAAGTTGGCGAGTACCTGCTTCCCGGACACGAGTAGGTTTTGGGGAGTTAACAGGACCGGAGAGCGGAGGAATAATTCCGGGAGGCGTATCCATTTCCGCTTGCCCCCCCCGTCTATGGTGGCAGTAGCAGAAAATCCACAGACGGAGGAAGCTTATGTATGTGAATTACTCAACTGCAATCAAGCCCATCGACAGTGCGATGGCAACCGCATGGGATCTGTTTGACGCATCGAGTTTGCTCATGACGGTACTGACGTGATACTTGACCGTCCTTTCGCTGATGCCGAGGATCATCGATATTACGGGAGGGACATGTTCACAATGATTTGCGAAAATGGCCGCTGGCTGGCAGTTGCCGACCATTTTTCGCCTTGTCCGCAATGATTAGTGAGGATGATGGCATGAATTTCTCCGGAACAAAATCCTTCACCGGCTTCACGCCTAATGCCTTGGAATTCCTGTGCGCCCTGGCCGCCAACAACCGCAAGGAATGGTTCGAGGCGCACAAAGACGAATACCGGCAATGTCTCCTGGAGCCGCTCCAACAACTGGTTGCGGCACTGGCCGGACCGCTCACCGCCATTGATTCCGATTTGGTCGTCGAGCCGCGCCGGGTCGTTTCCCGCATCCATCGCGACACCCGCTTTTCCCGCGACAAATCCCCCTACAAGACCACCATGTGGCTCACCTTCAAGCGGCAGGTCATGGAGTGGCGGGATACGCCGTGCTACTTCTTCGAGCTCACTGCAGACTCCTACCGTTTCGGCATGGGCTATTACGGCGCCTCAAAGGAGACCATGGACCGCTTGCGGGAGACAATAGAGCGAAAGCCGGCGCAGTTCCGGCAGGCGGTGGCTTTCCTCGGGGAACAGGATACGTTCGTACTGGAGGGGGGGATGTATCAAAGGCCGCTCAGGCCTGATCTGCCCGAGGATCTGCTGTGCTGGCACCAGCGGAAAAACCTTTACTTGGTCTCCAACCGGCAACTGGACAATGCCCTCTTCACGCGGGGGCTTCTGGATGACCTGCGCCGAGGCTTCGGAATGCTGGCCCCGTTCTATGACTATCTCTGGAAGGTGAAGAAGTTCGTCTGATTCCGGGGGTTCGGCATTTTTCACAAGAGAAGTTCGTCTTGATTGTTGGGATTAGCGGCGTATAATGGGGCGGAAGGGCTTCCCGTATCCTGACAAACTCCCGCCCGGTTTCAAGAATGCCATATCCCGAAAGGGACGCCACATTCCGGAAGAGCGGTCGCAGGCACGCGCACCATTCACTGCTTTGGCGGGAAACGTGTATAGCAATCCTTACCTGTCGGCCAAAGCTGAAACATTACACAGGCAGACTAGTGCCGATTACGGCTTCTAATCCAGGCATCGTCAACTGCCTGAATATCTCATCCATTTTTTCGGCTGTGTGCGGCAGATTGTTATCAAGCCACCATGTCAGCAATGAGAGAAATGAGCTGGCCAGCCAATGGGCCAGAATTTCGGGCGACACAACAAGTTTTTTCTTATCCTTGGAATACGGTTCAAGATATTTTCGTACTACATCCGACAGCAAGGTGTGGGCATGGGTCATTACCATGTGCCCGCTATGCTTGCCTACCAGAGCCTTGTACAGGCGATGATTCTGTTGAGCGTGCCGGAACAATTCCAGACTCAGGTTGAATTCGGAGCTTTCCCCCCCCGTTTTGTCCGCCATCTGTGACCGTTGCATCTCCAGCATTGTTTGCAGATGGTCGAATCCGTTCAGAAACAGATCGTCCTTATCGCGGTAGTGACTGTAGAAGGTCGACCGGCCGAGGTTGGCCCGGTCGAGGATGTCCTGCACAGTAACCGACTCATACCCTTTTTCCAGAATCAGCGCCATGAGCGCTTCATGCAACAGCATGCGTGTCCGTCCTACCCTGCGGTCTTCCTTTCTGTTTTCCATAACCCACATTCTCCCGGTCATTATGTGCCGTTTTGTTCAGTAATGGACATTTCGGGCACCGGTGGCTGTTGACGCGAGTGGCTCATGAACGTTATGTTCATTACAGAACATAGTATTCATGAATTAAGCATGACGTCAATAGAAAACAAGGGAGGCGGTTAAACAATGGTCGCAAACGATAATATTCAGGTGTCTGAACAAAAGATGTCGGCTGCCGGGTTGTCGCTGGCAAGCGTTTCAGCCGTGGTATTCCTGGCATCCATAACTCATGCCTATGAGTTCGGACACCGTGCATTCATAGCCGGGTTTATCCTCATCGCCCTGCTTTACTCATTGAACATCCTGTACAAGCGGACGAGAAACAAGGTTTCTCTTGTATTTTACGGATTACTCAATGCCTGGGTCATCATTGGGTTCGGACTGTTCAACGGTTTTTGGAACCATGCCGTTAAACAGTTTCTTGTTTTCCTGCATAACGGATACTTGCCCCCCTTTTTAGCGAAGTTTTTTCTGACTCCGCATATTGGAAGTTTCTTTTTTGAGGGGGTGGGGATGCTTACCTTTGTCATGAGCATCTTTGCAGCGTATTACGGGTATAAATTCATAAAGGAAGGATGACATGTCAACCTTCATTCAGTTCATGCAGGTTTCCCGGTGGTTCGAATCGGCTTCAGGCCGCTATGAGGCGCTGAAAAACATCGATCTCCGTATCGAACGGGGGGAGCATGTGGCGATTGTCGGCAAGTCGGGGAGCGGCAAATCCACCCTGCTCAACATGCTGACGGGCATTGACCATCCCAGCCAGGGCACGGTCCGGATCAATTCCACCGATGTCCACACCTTGAACGAAAGCAGCCTGGCTGAGTGGAGGGGGAAAAATATCGGCATCGTCTTTCAATTTTTTCAACTCATTCCCACCCTGACCGTTGCGGAAAACATCCTGCTGGCCATGGATTTTGTGAACGTCATCCCAGCCAGGGAGCGGGCAAAGCGCGCCGGGGCGCTCCTTAGCCAGGTGGGCATCTCGCAGCATGCGGACAAGCTGCCCGCGGCCCTGTCAGGGGGCGAGCAGCAGCGGGCCGCCATTGCCTGCGCACTGGCCAACGACCCGCCGCTACTCCTGAAATCATACACAGCCTGTTTGTCGCCGAGGGGATGATAGTGAGCGTAATCAGCATTGTGCTCGGATTGCTGCTGTCGTGGCCGCTCAGCATCGTTGCTGCAAAGTTTTTCGGCAACCTGATGCTGGAGGTCGCGCTGCATTATTCCTTCAGCCGGCCCGGTTTCGTGATAACCCTGGTCGTCACTCTGATCTTTGGATGGCTGTCCAGCCGGATCCCCGCACGAAAGGCGATCAAGGTTTCGACGCGGGAGGCGCTGGCTTATGAATAACCGGCAAACGATCTCCTGGAGTCGGCTATGTTTTTTGCTGTTCGTTCTTCGTTGCGCAATGCCTTGTGTCGCCACGGCACAGGATGCAAAGGGGGGGGAGCTCGCGGTTACGGGATCGGCATCAGCCTGACGACGATCCCGGCGGCGCAGGTCTACCTGAAAGCTTCCTTAATGCCATTTAATTCTGCTTGACATGAAACACTGCAAAAGTTAACTTGGTAAAAATTTTAACTCAGTAAATTTTACAAGACTGAAAAGGAGTTCCTGGTTGGACGAAAATGTCGCTAACACCGGTAAAAGGCGGGAGAGAAAGAAGGAGGAGACTCGGCAAAAGATCATCGCTGTCGCTATGAAGCTATTCCATGAGCAAGGTTTTCATTCAACGACCATGGAGCAGATTGCCGATCAAGTGGATGTCTCCAAGGTTACCATCTACAACTATTTCCCGGTCAAGGAGGCGATCGTCAGTGAGGCCCTGCAGGCCGGCTACCGGAAGATCAGGGCAGAGCAGATCCCACAGTTGATCAGGGAGTATCCCGACACCCGGTCGCGCCTCATGGAGCTGTTCAGGATGTCCCATGAGTGGATGGCAGAGAACCGGGAGATCTACAAGATATACTTCGGTTACAGGATGCAGAACCTCTGCGAATCATTCCGGGATCAGGGCAAGAGAAGCGGCTTCGAAGGGGTCCTCGCCGCGACCATCCGAGTCGGACAGGAAGCACGGGAGATCAGGCAGGACATGAGCCCGGAACTCCTGGCCCGGCACCTGGAGATGATGAGCGGCGCGGCCTTCATGCCATGGTTGGTTGATCCGGACAATTATTCTCTGGAGGAGCATCTCGGGCCGACCATCGAACTCTTTATTAACGGCGCGAGGTGCAGGAAATAAATGGAGAGATCATGATAGTCACGACAAGGGGTTGGTCCGTCATTGCGGCAATGGTATTCATGCTGGCCGGGTGTGCCGGCATGCCGGCACACCCGGATTCAATGGCGCGGGGCGACTACTCCTACGTGAAGGAATACATCTCCCGGCTGGCAAAGAAGGAGATGAAAAAGCACGATGTGACCGGGCTCAGTATCGCCCTGGTGGACGATCAGCGGGTGGTCTGGGCGGATGGTTTCGGTTATGCCGACGAGGCCAACAAGGTGCCGGCCACGCCGCAGACGGTCTACCGGGCCGGCTCCATCTCCAAGCTCTTCACTGCCACCGCGGCCATGCAGCTGGTGGAGCAGGGGAAGCTGGACATCGACCAGCCGCTCAAGAGTTATTTCCCGGAATTCTCCGTCAAGAGCCGCTTCCCGGATGCCGGCCCCATCACCCCGCGTACCTTGATGACCCATCACTCCGGGCTCCCCTCCGACCTTTTGAAGGGGATGTGGACCAGAAACCCGGAATCGTTCGAAAACGAGGTCAATCTGCTCAGGGAGGAATACGCCGCCAATCCCCCCAACCATGTCTTCTCGTATTCCAATGTGGGGGTGACCCTGTTGGGGCACGCGCTGGAAAAGATTGCCGGCCGCGATTTCGCCCCCCACTTGGAGGCGTCCGTGCTGCGTCCGCTGGGGATGGAACATTCCGCGTTTTCCCAGACGCCCGACCGCTCGCCGCTGGGCGCCAAGGCCTATTTCAAGGGAGAGGAAGCCGAGGAACTCCCCTTGCGCGACATGCCGGCCGGCGGGTTGAACTCCACGGTCCTGGACCTCTCCCGCTTCATCCAGATGGTGCTGGCGGCGGGGCGGGCCGGCGAGCGGCAGATCATCAAGCCGGAAACGCTGGCCGAAATGCTGCGTCCCCAGAACACCGAGGTCCCCCTCGATCTGAACTTCCGCACCGGCCTGGGGTGGGCGCTGAGCGGCCTGGGCGGCATCGACATCCGCAATGCCGGGCCGGTTGCCCACCACGCCGGGGGCACCCTCTATCACCGGAGCCAGTTGATAGTGCTGCCTGAGCAGAAACTGGGGGTAGTGGTGATGGCCAACTCCGCCACCGCCGGGCCCGTGGTCAGTAAGCTGGCTGCGGAATCGCTCAGACTGGCCCTGGAAGCCAAGGCCGGCATAAGACAACCCCCACCGGTGGCAACAAGGACTGGCGAGGGCTCCCTGTCCCAGGAGGCTTTGCAGGCCTATGAAGGACGCTACGCCACCATGGTCGGTGTCGTGGAACTCACGAAGAAGTCGAACTACCTGCGGGCCGAGGTCATGGGTAAATCCTTGCGCCTGGTGCCACGCCCAGACGGCTTGCTGGGGCTTAAGTACAGGCTTTTGGGTCTGATCCCCATCAGCCTGGGCGAATTGGACCGGGTCGGCATCTCGCGGGCCACGGTGGCGGGACGCGAGATCGTGAAGGCCAGCATGAACGGACAGGAACTGCTGGTCGGGGAGCGTATAAAGCCAGCGCCGATTTCGGAGGCATGGCAAAAACGCGTGGGTGAATACGAGATCTCCAATGCCGGTGATGACGCGGCTCTGGTCGACAGGATCCGGCTGCGCCAGGACAACGGCCTGCTCCTGGTGGAGTATTCACTGCCGCTCTTCGCCGTTGCCAGGATGAGCGTCGCCATCACGCCCCTATCCGACAGCGAGGCGGTGATCTACGGGCTAGGACGGGGCATGGGGGAGACGATCCGAGTGGTCACGGTCGGCAACGAGGAGATGCTCAAATATTCGGGGTATCTGCTCAAAAGGAAACGCTAATCGGCAGATGAAGGAAGCCGAACAGGGGAACAAAAAGACAGGGTGCCTTGCCGCAGCAGCGGAATGGCGGGCGTGGTTTCGACGCGGAATTCTGGCGAGAAAAGAGCCGATGAAGAATGGCGAGATCGTGCCCGAGACACCGGCGCTGGCGACCCAACTGGTCATCGAGCCCGAGGAGATGGCTCAGAGAGGGAACATGAGATAGCGCGAGCGCATCGCACAGCATAAATCCCAAGAGGAATCACGGTAATGAGTTTATTTTCAATCAACGGAGAAAAATGCAAGCGCGATGGAATTTGCGCTGCCGAATGTCCGAGAAAGCTCACTTTACGGGCGAAGATGTCGCCGGAGGCCCGCGCCAATATCGGGTCTGCAAAACCTTTATTCGGCGGTTCAAATCCGCTCGCCGCCTCCACAAAAACAAAAGGGGTCA
>DATDNF010000007.1:0-67466 GCA_036518435.1 Geobacteraceae bacterium | reverse complement strand
GCAGCATGCTGCGCCCGCTATTTCCTGACAGACAGGGCGCAGCATGCTGCGCCCCTACACAGACTACAGCGGCTCCACGACGAAGAGGTCGTCGCCGTACTCCACCGGCTGGGCGTTTTCCTTGCAGACCTTCACGATCTTGCAGCGGAACTCCGCCTCGATTTCGTTCATCAGCTTCATGGCTTCGACGATGCACAGCACCTGCCCCTTCTCCACGACCTGTCCCACCTCCACGTAGGGGGCGGCGTCAGGGGCCGGAGCGCGGTAAAAGGTCCCCACGATGGGAGAAGGAATCGTCTTCCCCTTTTCGGGGAGAGCGGCAGGCGCCTCGGGAGCCCTTTCGAGGGGCGCCGCGGGCTGCAGGGGAGCGGCATGGGGAAGTGCCACCGCCGGCTGAGGGGCCTGATACTGGATGATTTCCGGCGCCTTCCCCCTGGTAATGCGGATCTTTTCCTTGGCGCTCTCCATTTCAAACTCGGAAATATCGGTTTCCGTGATCATCTTTATCAATGATCTGATATCTTTGATATCCATCTGTGCCTCTCCTTTTCATAGCTTTAGGTGTTAAGACCGACGGCCGAAGGTTTAAGTGTTCCTAACAGCCGTCAGTCTTTCAGCCTGAACATTCACAATACCATCAACTCTTTGGGGACCTTCGTCAGGATGCGGCAACCGTCCCTTTCAACCAGCACGGTATCCTCGATCCTGACGCCACCCCACTCCGGGATGTAGATCCCGGGCTCAATGGTGAAAACCATCCCTTCCTCGACCACCCCTTCGCTCCGGTACGAAACAACGGGCTTTTCGTGCACGTCCAGCCCGACCCCGTGCCCCAGGCCGTGGCCGAAATAGCTTCCGAACCCCTTATCCTCGATATGGCCCCGGGCTATGCGGTCCAGTTCCTTGAACGCGACCCCCGGCCGGACCTTCGCCAGTGCCCGGTCGTGGGCGTCCTTGACGATGCCGTAAACCTCTCTCTGCCGGGAATCGGGCTCACCCACCGCAACGGTCACCGTTTCATCGGAATGATACCCCCGGTATACCGCGCCGAAATCGATGGTGACCAGCTCGCCGCGCCCTATGGTCCTGTCGCCGGCCTTGCCGTGCGGGAGTGCGCCCCGGGGGCCTGAAGCCACGATGAAGTCGAAGGACTTTTCTTCGGCCCCGCCCCGTTTCATGGCGAACTCCAGGGCGAGGGCCAGGTCGCGCTCCACCGTGCCGGGCCTGATCTGGCCGACAACTTCAAGCAGAGCGGCAGAGGCGATTGCCGCGCTTTCTTCCAGGAGGCCAATCTCCTCGGGGTCCTTGAACAGGCGGAGGTCGTCGAGCTCCCCCCCGAGGGGGACGAACTCCGCCTCCGGCGCCGCCTCGGCAACGGCCCGGCAGAGGGCGACGCTGGTATGTTCGGCGTCAAAACCGGCCTTCGCGAGGCGTGCCTCCTTCAGGAGTGCGGCGACCCCCTCGGTCTTCCCCCGATACTCCCTGATTTCGAGACCTTCTACCTCAAGAGACGCCTGGGTGGTGTAGCGGGAGTCGGTCAGAAACCAGCCGTTCTCCCGCGACAGCACAAGGGCTCCGTCGCTTCCGGTAAAACCGGCCAGGTACCTGATGTTGGCGAGGCCGAAGAAGACAACGGCGTCTACGCCAAACCTGTCCAGGTATCCCCGGGCGGAAAAAATTCTGTCCTTTCTAGCACACATGGCGCCCTTATGACAATCCTTTTTTAATATGGTTAAAAATTGCCCTGAGCCCCAGGAGGTAGCTCTCCACACCGAAACCCGAGATCTGTCCCAGCGCTACGGGTGCGATGAAGCTTTTGGCCCTGAACTTCTCCCGACCATGGATGTTGGAAAGATGGACCTCCACCGTGGGCAAGGCAACTGCGGCAATGGCGTCGCGAATGGCAACGCTCGTATGGGTGTAGGCAGCGGGATTGATGAGGATGCCGCGGCATGTGCCGGCGGCGGCGTGTATCCTGTCGACCAGGGTGCCTTCCGCATTCGACTGGCAGACCTCCAGCTCGACCCCCAGGTCGCCGGCCAGCGAGACGAGCGCCGCGTCGATTTCCGCAAGGGTCACCCTCCCGTAGACGTCCGGTTCGCGGCTTCCCAGCAGGTTCAGATTCGGCCCGTGCAAAACGAGGATTTTCACTGCAACGCCTCCCGGAGCTTTGGGGCGTCGCGCTTCAGGAGGTAACGCCCCTTGCCGAAATTGCCGTCTCTATCAAGAACGAAGACAATGAAAAACTCCTCGTTGACGGGGCGGACGATGACCCGGGAAAGCCCGGTGGTTATGGAAACTTCGTCCATTTCGCCTGTTTTGAGGACCTCGACGGTTCTCCGTATCTCTTTCAGGAGGGTCGCATATTCAACGGACAACAGTTGGATGTCGAAGGGGATATCATCTTTGACGTACTCATCTATGGGTATCCCGTCATACCCCATGATGACCGCGCCCTGCCCCCCTTCAACCCTCTCCACCAAGCCTTGCAGAACAGTCCTGAACGACATTACTGCCTCCTCTTGATAGTATCGAGCCATTTCTCCAAAGTCGCGAGCACCCGGTCATCTCCCCCGGCCAGGGGCGGCTCCGCCTCTTCGGGCTTGCAGCGATCTTCGACACCGGATGTTTCGGCGACCTCCGGGACGGTTTCGTCGCCCGCCGGCAAAATACCCCTGGCAATGGCGGTGTCTTCGTCGATGGCTTTTTTAAGTTCGTACAGCCGTCTCTTGAGCTCGGCATTGTCCGGGTCGGTTTCGAGCAGTTCACGGTAAATCGTCAGGGCACGCTTGGAAAAACCCTGGGAGACATAAAGCTCCGCCAGCGTCACGGTCGATATGGGGCTTTTCTCGCCGGCGAAAACGTCGGCACCCGCGACGGTCGATGCCGCTTTTGCCGGCGAGACGATAAATTCGTCTTCTTCGAGCAGGTCATCGTCACCCAGCTCTTCGATTATCTCGGCATCGTCCAGATCGATTTCGTACTCCGCGAGAGAATCGAGAATATCCATGCCCGAATCCAGGGGAAATCCCCCTTCGTCCTCTCCCGTTATGTTCATGGCCGATTGAGGCCCTGCCGGCAGGGCATCTTTCAGTGAGTCAAGCATGGCCTGGCTCTCCATGTCCCCGGGGCTCTGGGAGAGGATCTGTTGCAATACCCTCACGGCAGCCGCGGTATCCCCCTGTTCGGCATAGAGATGACTCAGCAGCCGCAAGGCGAGGAGATTGTCGGGGGTGAGGCTGACCACCTTCTCCAGCGCCCCCCTGCTCTCGTCTTTCAGCCCTTTCTCGAAGCAGGCCCTCCCGAGGGCCATGTGGCCGCCCACATAGTCCGGATGTATCTCACAGCCGCGCTTTGCCGCCGCTATCGCATCATCCAGCAACCCCAGCTTGCGGTAAAGCTCGGCAAGAGGCGCGAAGCAATATGAACCCGGATCTTTGGCAAGGGTGTCCTCGTACTTCTTAATATCCGCCAAGAACGATGTGGTGTCCCGTTCCATCGTCACTCTCCAAGGCCGGCGAGCTTGAGCAGGGCGTCGATATCGGTCATTCTGTCAATCCGGAAAGCGCCGATCCCCCGGTTGAAAACAAAACTCAGTCCCTTGTCCCTGACTTTCTTGTCCCGCAACAGTGCATCCTTGTATGCGGCACCGCCAAAGGGGGGGAGCTCCGTCGGGAGGCCCAGATTTTCGAGGAGGCTGATAATCCGCACCGTCTCTCCCTTGTCCGCATACCCCATCTGCTCGGAAATCACGGCCGCCCGGGCCATGCCGATCGCCACCGCCTCGCCATGGGTATATTCCCGGTAGCAGGTCAGCGTCTCGACTGCATGCCCGAAGGTGTGACCGTAGTTCAGAACGGCACGGAGGCCCGTCTCCCGTTCGTCCTGGGCAACGATCGATGCCTTCAGCATGCAGGAACGTTTCACGACAGTCAGCAGACTATCCCTGTCCCTGTCCAGCAATTTTTCCGTATTGTCGCAGATGAACTCGAACAGCTCGCGGTCCTGGGAAATGCCATATTTGACCACTTCCGCCATACCGCTCAGGAATTCCCGCTCAGGTAGTGTGTTCAGCGTAGCCACGTCGATCAGGACGGTAACAGGCTGATAAAAAGCCCCGATCAGATTTTTCCCTTTCTCGTGATTTATGCCGGTCTTCCCCCCCACGCTGCTGTCAACCTGGGCGAGAAGGGTCGTCGGGAGCTGAACGAACGGGATGCCACGCAAATACGTGGCAGCGGCGAAACCGGCCACATCCCCCACCACTCCTCCGCCGAGCGCCGCAATGAATGCCCCCCTGTCCAGGCCGCGGTCGATGAGCGCGCCGTATATCCCCTTCAGGGTTTCAATATTTTTATATTCTTCGCCGTCCGGGATTTCGATCACATGCACGGTAAAACCGGCTTGGGCGAGAACCGACCGCACCCGCTCAAGATAAAGGGCGCCTACGGTCGGATTGGTAACCACCGCTACGGTGCTCCCCAGCTTGAGTTCACGGCAGAGGTTCCCCGCTTCCGCCAGGACGTCGTGTCCGAACAGGATCTTGTAGCTTCGCTCCTCAAGGCCGACCGTTATCGTATCCAAAACCATATCCTTTTTTTAGCGATACTAAAATATAATTTTCTACGGGTAGTTACCCCCTTTGCCAAAGGGGGACTTGGCAGTTGCGGAAAATTGCACCTTTCTGCAAATTGCAGGACGGTATCTTCCACCTTTTTGCCTCCGGTGTCAATTCTTATGTCGGGGGCAAGCGGCGCCCCTGTTAGAAGGTTTTCAGATAATCGAGATAACTCTCGTAGTTGCGCCGCGTCTCTCCGACGGAATCGCCGCCGAATTTGGCAAGGAAAGCATCGGCAATCTCGATCGCCACGGCCGCCTCGGCGACAACCGATGCGGCGGGAACGGCGCAGACGTCGGACCGCTCCACAGTGGCCTCGAACGCCTCCTTGGTCACGATATCAACCGACCTGAGGGGGGTATAGAGGGTGGGAATCGGCTTCATGGCCGCCCTGATCACGATTTCCTCTCCGTTGCTGATCCCCCCTTCGATCCCACCGGCGTTATTGGTTTTCCGGTAGAAGCCGGTGGTCTCACCGTGGAGGACCCTGGCCGACTCGTAGTAGATCTCGTCATGGACCTTGGAACCGGGGTTTCGGGCCGCATCGAAGCCGATGCCGATCTCCACCCCCTTGATCGCCTGGATGCTCATGACCGCCATGGCAAGCCGCGCATCGAGCTTCCTGTCCCACTGGACATGACTGCCGAGGCCGACCGGGACACCGGCAACGATGACTTCCACGACGCCGCCGAGCGTGTCTCCCGCCTCCTTCGTCCTGTCGATCAGAGACTTCATTTCCGCGTCGGCGCCGGCATCCCAGGTAAACAGCTCAGATTTTGCCGCCAGGTCCCTGAGCGACGCCAGGGGGAGGTTGGGACGCTCCGCCGTGATCCCGCCAAGCTCAGCCACGAAACCGCTCACGGCAATGCCGAACTGGGCAAGGAACGCCCTGGCTACCGCGCCGACCGCCACGCGGACAGCCGTCTCCCTGGCGCTGGAGCGCTCCAGGATGTTTCGGACGTCATGGTGGCCGTACTTCATCGCCCCCGGCAGGTCCGCATGCCCAGGCCGGGAACGGGTGACCCGGATCTTGTCGTCCCGATGGATCTCGTAGGGTGACATCTTCTCCTGCCAGTTCACCCAGTCGCGGTTCTTCACGCAGAGGGTGATGGGAGAGCCGATGGTCTCTCCCCAGCGCACGCCGGAGAGGATCTCCGCCGTGTCCTTCTCGATCAGCATCCGCCCGCCGCGACCGTAGCCGCATTGACGACGGGCAAGGTCCGCGTTGATCGTCTCTTCGGAAATTTTAAGCCCTGCCGGCACCCCTTCCACGATCGCGGTCAGTTGCGGGCCGTGGGATTCGCCGGCGGTAAGGTAGCGGAACATATATTCTCCATGGCTCTAAACAAATGCCAGGATTTCCCTGGCATTTGTTCCAACGCATCTTTATTCTGAACGAATTAATCCCTCTTTATTGCTCTCATTTCCAAATCATTAAACACGCAAACGCTTCAAACGCTTCAAACCTGTGAGACTGCCAATTAGCATCATAATCATTGTCAGCAAGCCTGCCAGACGCGGATATTCAACAACAAATATCAGAGGTGTAAGCACCCATCGGGTTACCATCCGCAGAAAATCATGCTTACGGATAAAATCCGCTATTGGCGGGCTGTGCCGATAATAGAACTGTACAAACGCGGTGCCCGCTTTAGTTTTCAACAACACATTATCCCTGAATTTCCGTAAAACCATGACATGGGGTTCAATATAACTGCCGTACGCGGCCGTAGCAATAAAGCAGCCGCTTTTCCCACCTGAGGATGGAGCAGTATTGGTCGCTCCGGCACCGCTCCCCCCGGTGCCGCCAGTAGTACCGGTACTGCCAGTACCGCCAGAAGCTACAGCGGTCCCGGCAAGATTGATGGTCTGAGACAAGGACTTGTCGGTGTTGATGGTCAGCTGACCGCTGGCAGCGCCGTCCGCCGTGGGAGCAAACCTGACTGTTATGGTCGTTGAGGCTCCGGTAGCCAATGAAATCGGGAATGCAGGCGGATTGACCA
This sequence comes from Geobacteraceae bacterium, assembly GCA_036518435.1. GTDB lineage: Bacteria > Desulfobacterota > Desulfuromonadia > Geobacterales > Geobacteraceae > JAMPXD01. The sequence continues at coordinate 60,845 of DATDNF010000007.1, read as the reverse complement.
GCGTAAATTCCCCGCTCAACCCGGTAATCGACGTTAAGTTGTACGTAACGGTGCTGTTATTGTTGATCGTCAGAGTAAGATCCTTGGACAGACCGGTCTGTAAGGTGCCATAATTGAGGGTGCCGTCATTGACACCATCACCCTCGGTAATCTGCATGGACGGGGGCACGCCTATCCCCTGGAGGGACACTGTTGCATTGCCGGCGTCGCTGTTCAGGGTGAAGCTGCCGGTAAACGTACCGCCAGATGTGGGCAAAAACTTGACCGTCAGGGTGGTTTCGCTGGACGGAACGAGGTTAAGCACCTGCCCGTCATTGCAGCTCCCCAGTTCGGTCGGGAGGTTCTCAAAACTGAACGGAGCATTCGGCGTGGGACTGACGCAATCGATGGAGAGTGTCGTATCACCGGTATTTCGTATCACGAATGAAGTACGAGCCAACTGGTTGACCGGAATGCTGCCGAAATTGAGAAGCGGCGGTGAAAGTTGTTGCGGAGGTGTAGTTGCAGTTAATAGTGTCATCTGAGGCTGTCCCAGTGAGAACCTCTGGCCGTAAATATCCGACCCCGTAACAGCCAGGTTGCGAGCATCCTTCCAGAGAGCCAGGAACTGCTTACCAGTGGCATCTGTCGCTGAATTGTAGGCGAGGACCGGGTTGAGTTGGTTGCTGGAAGCCGTGGAAATGGCATAGTTTGACCCCCGCAGCGATCCCTCCGTGTCCACATACTGGCCGTAAATATCCAGGTTCTCCAGTGAAAATGTGCCATTTCTGCCATCCTGCCAGGCAACGAAATAGCGCTGGTTGACCGAATCATAGGCAATAAACGGCCGTGTCTGTTTGGAATTGGCAACATTAGTGTCTTGCTGACCGGTTCCTGTCGAATCCTGGAAGCTGATCAGGGTATTGCCGCCATAGAGCCCCCCTCCCGTATATACCAGCTGCCCGTAGATTTTCGTGTTCGAGCCGTTCCGCAGGTCTTCCCAGGCAGCCAGGAAACGCTGTGATGTAGGATCAAACGCCAGCACAGGATAGTTCGAGGGCCCAGCGGTATTGCCTCCGTCAAACCTCAGTGAAGGGGTGCTCTTTTGCGTCAGGGACGTGTCAAAAAGCCCGTAAATGTGGACTACGTTGTCGTCAAGCGGGGCACTCGATCCCGTTGCCGTTATGTTCCCCGATGAGATATTACAGGAAAGCGTGAACTTCTGCCGATTCCCCTCCCACGCGAACAAAGTCGTCGGGTTGTTGGTATCCGCGGCAACGTTTATATTGTTCAAGGAATCAAAGTACTCGAAAGTAAACGTATCGCTCGTTGCACTAGTGCTCCTGCTCAGCAGACGGTTCTTCAGGGTAGGGTTACCGAGGCTGTCCAGTGTCCGGATGATGTCGGCACCAGCGAACCCGTTGGCGTTCGTCAACTGGGCGAGCGAGTTGCCGTCAAGCATGACGTAGCCGCCATAGTTGCTGTCCGGGAACGTAAACGCAAAGGGCGCGGTATCGAAGCAAAGGACTGAAACCGAATTGTTCCCGAGCGATGCATCAGGAGTGGCGGTTCTTGTCTCGGTCCAGGCAAGCCAGAAACGGTCACGCACCGTGTCGTAGGCGATTTTGGGCGGATAGCGGCGCTGTAACTGGTCCTGCATATCCGCGAGGGCAATCGCGATATGATCGTAGCTCGCAAAAAACGAGGTGCCGGCCGCCGGCGGAGTCAAGGCCGAAAATGAAAACGAGATAGCCCCCGTTTGATAGCTCACGGTGCCGGTGGCGCTGCCAATGAGCTTGCCGAGGGCATCGTCCGCTGCCACGGTATTTCCGGCACCATTGGTTATCTTTACTGTCCCTGGCAGGATATTATTCGCCCCCAGCGACCCACCGAAGTTATATGCCGTCCCGTCAGCCGTGGCAATGAAGGAACTTGCAACATGGACAACCGTGTCCTGGTAGGTTTTTGTAGAGTTGAATCCAACCCTCGTCTCTGCGCCGACAGTTGGCGCCACCGCACTACAGCTGCCGCCGGCAGGAATAGAAGTAACGGTTGTAAAATAAACATACCCGCCACTGGTATCGCCCCTGTCGTCCTGCCAGGCTACAACAATCTTGCCTGCGGCCGGGTTGCCGTTAACCTGGCGATACGCAGCAGTCGGCGCTGTTTGGTTACCTGCAGCAGTGCTAACAGCAAATGCCGTCCCGCACAGGGTCCCATCCGGATTTATGAACTGGCCGTAGATGTCGGCGCCAGTTGTGTTTCTATTGCGCCAGTCTTCCCAAACGGAAAAATAGAGGTTCTTATCGGGGAGGTAAATCACATAGGGGTTCTGTTGGTCGTCGGAGGCATTGGAAACCACGAGTGTTGGCCCCTCAAGCTTCGCAATCTTTCTGCTCTTGGCGGTGTTTTCCACTCCAAGCTGTGAAGGGTTTTTGGAAACTGTCGATGTATTCCCGCCCCCGTTACAACCCCAAAACGTAGCGACCGCAAGAATAAGCGAATAACGTACATATCTGTAAAACATAAATCCTCCTGATGTAAAACTATAGATCCCTGTGCGATTTCAACTCGTGGTTGTCCGGTCAGCAAATGCAACATTCAAGCTGGTCTCGAAAGTGCTTCGCGTACCAGTGTTCGTCTCTAACCCATTGAATGTTATGGTTACAAAATACGTATACATGGTCGCGGAGCATAGTTGCAGGTTTTTGTCATTTACCAGCGAATATTTTAAAATGTCTGGCGCTACGGGTATATGGAGAGTTTGAGACCCGCCGGCGGCGATGGTAGTCCCGATACTAGTCCCGTTAAGAGTGGGCAAGGGAGGAGAGAGGACATTCGCCGGAGTAAACGTAATCGTATAGCTGTCGATTTCAACTGGCGAGAGAGTGCCAGTGAAATTGGGGTATTTCGAAGAGGTTATCACCACATCCACAGTATCTGTGGTGAACGTACCACCGGTTGAACCTGTAGCCGTGCAGGTATTACCCTTGAGAACATCGGACTCAAGCACAGTTGTACTTGCTTGGGCGGAAACCGTAACCGTTTTGAATTCCGCTACTCCCCCCCCCGTAGTGCCGCCACCACAGGATGATAGTATCAAGAAAGAGGATATGAGCGGAAGAAACCTTAATACAATACGCTGGTTCATTTAAATAAGCCTCCTTAACTAACAATTCTGGGTGTGATGAATATCAGCAATTCTGTCTTTGTCTTTTGTTTACTGTTCGATTTGAACAGCCAGCCAAGCAGTGGTATGTCCATCAGGAACGGAACGCCCGTATTCGAGTCCGCGTCGCTGTCCACAAAAATGCCGCCGATCACCGTGGTTTCTCCATTCATCACCTGCAGCTCGGTCGTCGCCTCCTTCTTGTTGATCGGCGGCGCCGTTGACCCTGATACGGGCTGTCCCGGCGAATTGTTGGATGCCTTGATCTTCATGCCGATATTGCCGTCGGCGGTAATGTGCGGGGTAACCTCGAGGGTTAGTGCCGCCTCCACGAACTCAGTCTTAGTCCCTTCCGCCGAGGTCGTCTGATAAGGGATGGACTGCCCCTGGGATATTTTGGCCGCCTTGTTGTTGAGAGTGACCACCTTGGGGGTGGAGATGATCTTCACCAGGCCTGCGGTCGCAGCCGCCGACAGCCGCAGGTCGACCTGGATGTTGCTCGTCAGCTTGCCGAACGAGACGCCCATGGAGCCGCCGGAACTTTCAGAACTCTGAAAGCCGGACGCCGGCGGCGCCGTAACTACCCCCCCGAAACCGGTGTCGAGATTGTTTATCCCCAGGAATGAGGCAGAGCCATCCTGGTAATGAATGCCCCACTGCACGCCGAGGTCGCGGGTAAAGGTTGAGGACGCTTCGACAATGCGCGCCTCGATCATCACCTGCTTCTCGGGCTGATCCAGCTTAACAAGCAGCTCTTCCATGTCCTTTAAACGTTTCGCATTGTCAATCACGATGATCTTGTTAGTTCGGGAATCGGAAATGATGCTCGTTCCCGGCAGTTTACTGCTTAGCTCCTTAAACTGCTTTTCTATGTCGCCGATCGCAGCAAAATTCACATCAAATACCTTTGTTTTCAGCTCCATCCTCTTTTCGCGATCTCTTACAAGTTCAGCTTCTTCCTGCTCGATGGTCTTGAATTTCCCCTTCGGCTTTATGTACAGAATGTTCCCTTCCTGCCGCTTTTCCAGGTTCTTGGAATCCAGAATCACGTCGAGGGCCTGGTCCCATGGGACATTCACCAGCTTGAGGCTGATGGTGCCGGTAACATCGTCGGAAATCAGGAAATTCAGGTTGCTGACCTCGGCGATGAGCTGAAAGATCTTTCTGACGTCCGCATCGGAAAATTCAAGAGTAACCCTTCTCCCGGCATAGACTTTGCCATTGTCAGCAAGAGTCGACGCGGACCTGGGCTTTTGCATTACAGCAGGAGTCGGGGCAGGCGGTGCTTTTACCGTCTCGGTGAGCGGAGCAGGCGTTTCCCGCACTTCGGGATTTTTGATCTCCCAAAGGATGACATCCCCTTCCTGCTTGAAATTAAAAGGAACTTCTGTGCGCAATTTCACGACAAGTTTCGCATCAAATCCCTCCCGGACTTTTACCTGATAGGGGGTGATCTCCTGAACCGAACTCGCAAAGGCACCGGTATCGAACATGCGTTGCAGCTTTCGGGGGAGCTGACAATTCCTGATGATAAGCACCCACCCGCCAGCGATCTTTGCAGGTTTTTCCGCCCTGCAATCGCCCGATACTTTTATGGAAATCTGGGAATATTCTCCGGCTGACCGGAAGTCTATAGCCTCGACGGAGGACCCCTTCGCCTTGAGCGGCTTAGCCGTTTCGACTTTCCGCTTTGCGGGCTGTTTCGCTGCTGCGGCTACGGTTGTCGATGCTGTCCCGTTCTGCGTAGTATCTTCAACCGACTCTGCCACTGGTTTTACCGCAGCCGGCGGCGTCGGCTTCATCGGCGCTGCGACTGTTTCGGAAACGGCATTTGCCGCTGCTCCGGTGAACATGATCTTAAGTCCGTTGTCACTCTTGACGACCCGATAGGGCGGCAGCGTACTCCGCTGCGCATCGAACACAATCCTCACTTTCCCCGCAGAAGTACCAATCCGTGCCCTGTTTATGCCGAATTTGTTGAGGGAAATCGTCGTTGCACCGATGCCGCTTTTCACGCCGGACAGGTCCACCACCAGACGAGACGGTTGGGTCAGCTTAAACGCATTGAAAGAATCCACGCCCCCCGCAACATCCAACGCAATGCCATCTTGCACAACACTCACCGCCGTCAGGACTTTCCCCTTTAGGGAGTAAGCCCCCGCGGGGTCTCCTTTTGCACCGCTCTTGACCTGCTTGCCGCCAGATCCTGTTTCAGTTGATGCCGGGAGAGGTGTTGCCTCTGCTATTTTTACAGTTTGTTTTTCGCCTGCATCCTTGTTGGTTTCCGCCATCCCCGCTTCGCCCGTAACAGCAGCGGAATCGGGCAGGTCTTCGACCTTGAGCGGCTTTTCCTCCGCCTTTCCTTCGCTTTTCACTTCGCGTTCTTCGGCCTGCGGCTTGGCAAACACTACCACAAGCTTCGCCTTGTCAGCAGGATCTGCATTTACCGAAAACTCTCCATCCTTCACCATGGTAATCTCAATGCGGCTCAGCACGCTGCCACCGACTGTATGGCGGGCGACGTCGATTCTCTTGAGGTTTCCCGCGTTGACCTCAACCGGCGTTGCAACGGTACCGGGCTCTGTCTGTGCGAGGTCGATAACAGCCTTTGGCGGAGCAGCCAATTTGTAAAAAGTGTAGGTCAAGGGCTTATCGGCGGAAATCCGCACCTGGGATGCATCGCCGGAAACCTTTACGGATCGGAGGACGGCTGGAGCAGCACTGCCGGCCAGACCGTCATCCTTCACATTGAGCTTCCGTTGCGCACAACCGACAAAAACAATCATTAAGGAGATCAGGGTAATTGTATGGCATGCAATTCTGCAGCGACTCATTCTCATGTGGGAGTCTCCTTACTTTTTCTTGGACAGAGGGAGCACTATGGTATTCTTTTTAGTGCGCCCCTTGTCATCCCGGTATTGTTCTACAACTTCCAGCGACGAAGGACGGATTCTGCTGATGCGCCCGTTGTTGTTGCCGATGAGCATCCCCACTTTAACCACGTAGCCACGCCCGGTCGGGTCTATGATCAATGCCGAGTTTTCCCTGAGACCGACAATAATCCCGGAAACTCTGAACTTGTTTACATCGTAATTCTGGATTGGCAGAAGGTCCCCGGGCCTGGAAACGATCGCCGGCTTCGCCTTCTGCTGAGGCGCTGTTTCCACAACAATAAAAGGCTTGAAGGGGTCCTTCTTCTTGCTGAAATCCAGCGACTGCGCAGCAATCCCGGCAGCTTTTGCGGATGTCGCCTGCTTCTGGATCGGCAGGGACGGCTTCACTGCCGGCTTAGACTGCGGCGCCGGCGGCTGCGTTTGCGGCTGCTCTTTCTTGCAGCCGGCAAAAAACAGCGTCGCCCCAAGCAAGGGCATCAGACACAATAAAACGTTACTTGCCTTTTTTCTCATCCTTGGTCTCTTTCTTGTCAAGAAAACGGAAAGTAGTCGCAAGGCAATTAACCTTCATCACCATGCGCCCCCCCACATTCTTTATATCCGCTGTCGCCACGTTGCTGATGTTGACGATGCGCGGCAGATTGCTCACCGCAAGGAAAAATTCGGCCATATTGTGATATGACCCTGACACGGAAATATCCACGGGAACAGCGGCGTAAAAGTCCCTGGCTTCCTCCGGCTTGGGCTTGAACAGCAGAAAATCAAGCCCGGCATCTTTTCCCTTGCTCGTAATATTGGTTAAGAGCGACGGGATTTCCTTCTGATTGGGAAGCTCCGTCAATGCACTGTCAAGGTCCTTTTGCAATTGATCGTAATCTTTCTTATATTTAGGGAGATTGTCGGCGATCCTCTTGTTTTCCTGAATTTGATTGGTGAGCTCGGAAAGCTTGTCCTGCAAGGCTTTCAACTCTTTCATTTTGGGGCTATAGAGCCCAAAGAAGAAACCTGCGCCGATACCGATGAGTATCAAAGCCATGAGGGCGATCTTCTGCTTGTTCGGCAGTTTTAGAATTTTCTCTATCGTCGGGTCCATGTAATGTCCTCAGCCGTATTTAAAACCTTTCAACGCACAGAGCCAGATTCACTTTTTTGCCTTTGCCGAAGGCTCATCTTTTTTAAAGTTCTTCAAGACACAGGCAATATCGAATTTTTTGGCCTTGATACCGCTTATCTCGGTTTGCTCTGACACCTGAAGCTCCACATTGACAAAATCGTTCGAAGCCTGAAGGTTGCGTAAAAATTCTGCAATAAGTTCTTCATTGACCGCCACGCCGGAAATAGAGACAATACCGTTATTTTCCGAATACTTAGTAAGCCAAAGTTTATCCGGCGTCGCGTCACTGAGCTTTGCCAGCCTAAGGGCGGGTCCGGTTTTCTCCTGCCTCAAATGATTGAGAACTTCCAGTTTCTTTTTCACTTCGTCCTGAAGCTTCTTGATATTGTCGATCTCGCCGATCACCGTCTTGAGACGCTGAACTTCCTTTTCCGATTTATCGATATCATCCTTTGCAGACTTGATCTTGACCAGCTCCATCGAATAGGCAGCCGCTGCCAGCGCAACGACAGTCACAAGGGAAACGACGAAAATGGCTAATTGCTGCTTGGCCGTTTCCTTCTTTTTGGCTGCCCTGACGGGCAACAGATTGATCTTTATCATTTATCCCCAAGCCTCCGTGTCGCCAGCCCCATGGCAACGGTCATAAGAGGCGCTATCTCCCTGAGGTATCCGGAGTCGAACCCCTTCTCGTTGCACTTTATCTTATGAAAAGGATTCAATATCTCCACCGGCACTCCCAGTCTCTGGCTGACCGCCTCGGCCAGATTGGCCGTTTTCGCTGCGCCTCCGCTGAGACAGACTTTACCAATCTTCCCTTCGCTGGCAGTAGAGTTGTAAAAGTCGAGCGACCTGCGCATCTCCAGGGCGAGGGTCTCGTTCAGGCGTGACAGTATGTCCTGGAGTTTCTCCTGGTCGGGACACTTTCCGGAAATTTTCATATGTTCGGCTTCTTCGCTGCTGACGCCGAACTGTTTCTGAATTTCATCGGTATAGACGCTTCCGCCCAGTTGCACGTCGCGGGTAAAAAGAGAAGAGCCGGCCTTGACGATGTTCAGATTCATGATGTTGGCGCCGATATTCACCAGGGCAACGACTTCTTCGGGGAAAACGTCGTAATTGATCTCAAAGGCATTTTGTACGGCAAAAGAATCGACATCGACCACAGCAAGGCGCAGGCCGGTCTCGTTGAAGACGGCAATATAGTCGTTGACAATATCTTTCTTGCTGGCAACCAGCAGCACATTCATCTTGCCGGGATCATGCTCATCCGGCGCCAGAATCTGAAAGTCGATGCTGACGTCGTTTATATCGAACGGTATATACTGCTCTGCTTCCCACTGGATCTGCTCTTCAAGCTCCTCGGTGGTCATCGCCGGGAGAACTATCTTCCTGATGATAACCGCATTCCCCGATATGGAACAGACCGCCTCAGTTGCATTTATGTTCAGGCTTTTGACCAGGTTTCTTATGGTTTCCACGATGGATGAGCTGTCCATCAGGGTATTGTCGACGATGGCTTCGGCCGAAAGAGGCAGTATGCCCACATTCACAAGGTGATACGTCCCCTTCTGCTCTTTGAGCTGCACGATCTTCACGGAGCTCGATCCGATATCGACGCCGACCGTCTCTTTTTTCCTGGTGAAAAGCATGGGCTGCCCCTGTTCCTGAATTAGTCCGAAAACACCTTGTCTTTTTCCGACAAAGAAAAACCAAGAGCCAGAATTATCTTTCTCTTGGTTTCCATCCTGCTGTCTTCACCACGCTCGATACGGTCGATGGTGACGGATGACACCCCCGCCAACCGCGCCAGCTCGGCCTTGCTCATCATCTTCTGCTCACGCAGCTTCTTAACCGAGTTCTTGTATTTCATCACCATACCCTGCCTGATAGTAGGTATTTCCGAACAGTATGATGCGGAATTTACAAGAATTAAACTAAATGTCAAGTAATTTATTATAATTATGTAAAAATTTTCCCTTTTAAATATCACGCAAACTCCATGTTCCCCGCCGATGAACGAAAAAAAGCCGGGGCTGAATATCTCTGGGATATTTCGGCAACCCGGCTGTCTCGATGAGACCCTGTAGGCTTTCCGCCCCATCCTCGCGGATGGTTTAGTATTATCGTTATCGGATGCTATTCGGTTTTGAAGTTCTCTTTTACCACAAATATCAGTATGCGTAAAGAACAGATAATTTGGCCTTTTCCAGTGGATTCGTCGCCATTTGCCCCTGGACCTCGATCCGGTACATGGCCGGGATGTGCTTGGGCGCCACATCCGGGTCAGTCCCGTCGGTGCCGTTCCCGTGAATAAGAAAGTCGTTTCCGGAGGTGTCCGAGTTGCCGGGGATTGTATCCACCACCTTGGCATATACGTTAAAAGGCGATTGCGTACCCTGTAGGTTGAGCGTCACATCAGCCGTTTTTGTCGGATCATCGAGATTTGTGGGGTTCAAGTAATCGTTGTCGGGTCCGCACACTGTCGACCAGGAGGCAGTTGCATTCTGGAGTTTATAATTCAGACAGCTGTTATTGGTTGGCGTCAGGGTAATGCCGGGGAACTGGCTTGAGAGCGATGTCGTGTAGCCGGCAAAGACCAGCGGGATGACCTGCTTGGCAAAGATCTCGGCCCCCCCCTGCGATGCCTCAATCGCTGTCTTGTAGCGTTTATGCGCGCCGGAAAGCCGCGACTGCCAGGTGATCATGTACAGAAGCGCCATGATGATCGCCAGGGCAACCAACGTGAGACAGAGCGCCGTAACCAGGGCGATGCCTCGGTCATTTCTCAGGTTTTTCATAGTTCACCGCCAAAGAAACTCGCTAATCCAGATTTTTCGGATGGACCGCGATGGTGTAGACCTTCCAGCGGTAGTTTCGCCAGTCCGGTCCGAACGTCGCGCTCATCCATGCATTGTCCCTGTTTTTCCCGGAACTGGTCGGCCGTGCCGGATCACCCACCTGGATCGCATTGTTCGGGTACGTATAGTTGGGGTCTTTTTTCCCCTCGTGGGCGAGGATATAGACGTATACATTCTTAAGCTGGTCGCGGATATCCGCGGGAGTGCCTGTCTGACGGTTCTGTAGCGAAAAGGTTTGGGCTTGTTGAAAAGAGGTTGCCGTCTCATTGGCCACATCCCCCAACTCGAAATCTACCTGCATGTCCCCCACGCAGTTCAGGAGCGGGTATTCCGCGAATTTTCCGTCGGCATGCTGGACGACCCCCTTGAACAGAATGCCGGTGCCGGGGTTGCAGCTTTCGGGCATTTTGTAGGTGGCATCACTGATAGCCGGCCTGCGGATGTAATAATCCGCGCGGTTGTACGGCATCCGGAGAATGCTACCGTCCGGGGGCACCCCCACCCCGTAGGCAATGAAGAGCTGCGAGGCGTCGCCGGGCTTGAAGGCATCGAGGCTAGGCTGGACGGGCGGAGGGCCGCCCAACGCATAATACCACCCAGTAGTGCTCGCCATAGCCAGGACCTTGGCCGGTATGCCCGTGGTGGTGAAGGTGGTGTTCAACGTGATGACGGTCTCCTTCGGCACGAAATCGTCCGCCGTCCCCCCCCAGCTCCTGACGACGCTCGTGTTTGTCCCCGTGTATTTATAATCGACGTAGGCCCATTTCTTTGCCGTGTCGTGCAGCGCCACCCTGGTGGACTTGATGACAAGGTAGGCAGCCTCGGGATTGGTGTTGCTCGAATTGTCGATGATCTTCCCTCCCGCAGTGAGTCCGACTTGGACCGCTCGCGGTACTGCGTCATTGAACAATGTCGAATCGATGCCCTGCTGGACCGGAGAGACCGTCACTTCGTTATAATTGACGGAGGGTGCGTAGGCGGGAGTAAACGACCAGAACAGGCCGAAGCCGGCGTGCTCCAGGTCGCTCCGGAGCATTTCCAGGCCGATGATCCCCTCCGTGGAGGTTTCGGCAGACTTCACCTGCTGCCCAACCGTCCGCGTGATCCTCTCGAACGACGAAGAGATGACCAGCATGATGACGATGAACATCCCCATAACCAGAACAAGCTCAACGAGCGTGAATCCTTTATTCTTCATCATACGCCACATCCTTGCTGCATGCTCGCGGCCGACGCCGCACGGTGCGGAAACTACTGCGACCTGGTCGACCTGACCTCATAACGATACTTTATTCCTTTATAGGTCCAGGTTACGGGAACAATAAGCAGTTTTGAACTGGGCTGGTCAGGCGCCGACCATGTTCGGCTTACAGAACTTACATTATAGAATTTCGCGAAGCCGCCTCGCAACCTGCTGTCGACTTTCATAGATGAGCTGGAGGGAACCTGGTCGAACGGCATGGCCTTTAGGGCGCCCATCTGCTTCTCCCCGATCAGAACCGCCTCGTCCCTGAGCTGGTTTTTGAGGTTGTACTCCATGGCCAGGTTGACGGACTGCAGCAGCCCCATGAGTCCGATCACGGTTATCAGTATGGCCATCATAAGCTCGACCAGGGTAAAGCCCCGGCTATTTTGCGGTAAAATGCGCACTGTCGCAGCTCCCATTCCATTTTCCCATCTGAATGCCCGTTGCGGTTATCAAGAGACTGTCGATGGCGGCGGGGTTCCCCGCCGGCGTGACACAGACCGTTTCTGTGGTTCCGGGCTGCCAGGGGATGCCATCCTTGTTGCGCGTCACCCCGCGGCTATCGAAGTAAAACGGGATTTCAGCACCGTGAGTGACCGGATATTTCAGCGCCTTCTTCAGAATGGGCGTGCCGGTGCCGTTGATGGAGGTATACAGGGCAAATTGCGCGGCCGTCATGGCAACCGACCTGTTCTTCTTCTGCAATAATGCCTCGGACCTGGCATTCATCAGGTCGGCGTACATCTCCCGGACCTGTTTCTCTATGTTCGCTTTTGTCGTGTACTGGCTAAACTGCACGGTCGCTAAGCCGAGCAGGGTAGCCATGATTGCGATAACCAGAACCAGCTCCACCAATGTAAAGCCGCGCTGACGCATATCAATGCTCCTGCATGTGCATAATCCGCTTGACCGGCTTGTTGTTGCTGTTTGTAATGAAGACCGAGCTGTCGTTGGATCCTTTCCCGGTCATGCCGGGGTCCCCCATGGCGCGGCCGCCCATATCATCGAGGGCGGTGGACAAGTCGATCTGCTTGAATTCGCCGGTCGAAACCTGGATGAGGGCCTTGCCCTTGAGTGATTTCGGGCTGGCCTGGGTGCCGGTATCCCATTTCACCCCCCACATGTAGGTCCTGCCGCCGTACTGGCAGAGATCGTAGTTAGGCTTGTAGGTTGTAAAGAAGACCGCGCCGTTGGTCAGCGCCGTGGGGTCGGAGATGTTCCGTTCCGCCCCGAAGATGTTGTTCGGGTCGGTCGTGCTCTTGCCGCGCAGGGTGATGCTCCAACCGACGTCGTTCGTCGAACTGTTGGGAGTGGTCTCGTCCACCTCGTCACCGGATGTGTGTTTCACGGCGCAGTTGGGATCCAGGGTGTCATTGATCCTGTAGCAGGCGTCCTTGATGCCGAAAATCTGCCTCGCGGTGTCGAAATCGTCCTTCATGTAATAGTATCGCCCGGTCCCGAAAAAGAGCCAGAGATGGTGGTTCTTCGGGTCCTGCAGCCGGGCGACGGCGGACGTAACCGGGCCGACTCCGTCGAAGACCTTGACCAGCCTCCAGTTGTCGGGATTGGGGTCCTCAAAGGTGACGAGCTTCAGAACGCCGCCGCTGGTCCAGGGCCCGTTGGCTCCCGTTTTCTGGGTATACCCGAAATATATCGCATCATCCTGGTAGTTGCCGGCGGCGGCGGGGCTCCATTTGTCGGTATCCACGTTGCCATTGACCAGCGAGCCGGCAAAGGCATTGGCAAGGGTTCCCTTCGTGGCGCCGGCAACGGTCGCACCGGAGGTTGTGCCGCCATCATAGACATCGCTGATGACCCAGTAATTGGTGCCTTTCTGAAATGGGGTGGTGGCATTCAGGTCGACCACGTACACCTTCAGCGGCTGGTTCGACGTCGCCATGAACCGGTGATTTGCCGATTTGTCGATCGGCCCGGTCGCCCCCGAGGCGAAGACCGCAAACCATCTGCCGTTCTTCGTCTTGTCGGGGTTGCCTCCGGCGTCCCGCGCACTGATCCGCACGAGGGCGGTGCCGCTGGTGGCAAAACCCAATCCCTTGTCAGCGGGGTCGCTAATGGCGGCATCGGAGAACTCCCAGAGAAAACGCGGACTGTTCTGGTCGGTCACGTCGAGGGCGTAGTAGGAGGAGTAGCCGACCCCGGGGATCGGCGTCTTGACGCAGGTGCCGCTGACACCGTCCTGGCAGCTGTCGTCAGAGTTGCGCGATGCGCCGCCGATCCCCATCCCCCCGATCAGGAGAGTGCGCCAAGTGGAACCCGCGCTGTCTTTGGCGCAGTCCCAATAGTTGCCGCCATTGCATCCCCCGACAGAGGCATCCACGACCTTGGTGCTGCCATCCATAAAATAGAGGTGACTGTAGTTGGGGTCGGCGTAATACTTGAGATAGGGGAGGACGTTGGTGGGCATGAACGCCCATATCTCATTTCCAATGCCGGTAGTATCGGTCAGCTCGGCTTTCTTGTCCCCCTCGTCCATGACCTTCAGCGTGCCGAGCTTGAACGCATGCAGCATGCCGTCGTTTGCCCCGACGTACACCATGCCCCTGCTGTTGTAGGGGGGCAGGGACCTGCCGTCACTCGTCGAGTAGCCGGACGTGGTATAGATGTACCCCGTTTTGCGGTTGTCATTCCCGTAGGAGGTATCGGTGTACCCGGTCGGGGCGGAGAGGTTGTAGGCGTTCTGCCTGACGGAAGACTGGGTGCGCGGCGTGGAGGAGATGATGTCCCCGAGCTTCCAGACCCCGATCCCCTTGTCCCGCGGGTTTGTGGTGTACGCGGCGTCGGTCAGATTGGCGGAAGGGATGCTGCCGATCTGGACGGTCCTGCTGCGCCACGCCGTATTCCCCGGGTAATCAAAGCCGTGCACATACCGTATTAGATTTTGGGCCGTGGGGACGTCGGCCGCCTGCAGGTAGGTCTGGAGAGCGGTCGCCGTAGCCGTATCCCAGGTAAAATTCATCAATCCCGTTCCCGTAGGGGTGTAGATCGACCGTGGAGAAACGGTTGACGAAATATCCCGCGACCAAAGCTGCTTCCCCGCTTTCCAGAGGCTTTTCAGCAGGTCGGGGGAAATGCCGCTGGCCACAGGGGTATCGCCGCTGCCGTCGCCGTTGGTGTCCTGCCATAAATTGACCTTTGTCTGGCCGGCGACCTGATCGAAGTAAAACTGGACCACGTTGTCCTGCATCAGCTCCAGCGCGTTATCCCCGTTGGTATCCTCCCTCATGGAACTGTTGCCGATGAACGGGTCGACGTAATACCAGAGGCTGTTCATCTCGCCGAGCCAGAAGGCCTGGGTGTCGTTGTCGAAGATCTTCCGGGGGAAGAAGATGGCCTGGAGGATGTTGGCACCGCTCCCCTCGGAGTTCGAGAGGATCGAAGCGGCGGTACCCGAGGCGCTCCGGGCGGCCAGTTCCTGGAAAACGGTCTGCAGGCTGCTGTAAAGCTGCTGCGGGTTGTTGGCCTGCTTGAGCGTCGTGCCGCCGTTGGCGGCGGTATCCGTCAGCAGTTTCAGCGGATTGCATTCATCGGTGGCGGCGAGCCCGTTGGAGTTGTTGCCCGTGCTCACCACGTAGGTGGTGATGTTGTCCCGCCCGTATTGCGGCGTTGTGCTGAAATCGGCGATATTCCGGTTCTTGGCGAGCCACGACATGATGGGGAGGTACGTGCTCCCCGCGAAATACGAGCAGGTGCTGTCCCAGTCGGTCGGCGCGGTGCCGCCGCCGGGGATGGCCGCGCTCTGGTAGGTGCCGGCGAGAGACTGCACGCTGGCATTCTGGTCCGCGGTCGAGCTCCCGTCGGTGATCAGCAACACGTAGTTCTGCTGGCACTTGTACTGGGAAGGGTTCAGGGTTTCGTCGAAATCGGCGGAGTTGAGCCTCAGATCGGTCCGGCTGGTGCCGCTCGATGTCCTGGCGAAATAGCCTATGGCGTTGTAGTAAGCCTCGGCGAAGGGGGTCCAGGCGTTGGCCCTGATGCTGTCGATGGCGTTGATTATGCCGGCGGTATGGTCGCCCGCCCCGTTGGCCATGCAGGTGTCGCCGCTCGCGCAGACGTAATCGGTGGCACAGCGCGCCGGGCTGCTGTGCCATGTCCCGCAGAAGCCGTTGATGCAGTTGTTGCCGAACGCGCAGTTGGCGTCGGTCGCGCAGACCTGCTGCGTCATGGTCGCGCATTTCCCCTCGCCCACATAGCTTCCGTACTTGATCTGCCCCCCGTCCTGGTTATAGCTTGCGCTGCTGCCGGTGTCGAGGCAGGTGTTGCCGGAACCGCAGTCTGCATCCTGGTTGCACAACAGGGTGTTGTCGTTGGAGCAGACCCGCGGCAGGGCAATGACCGCGCCCGACACGGCTTCGGTCTTGGAGCCGTTGAAGTCGAAACTCATCGCCCCGATCCTGAGCCTGCTCGCATATTGCTGGAGCAGGCCTGACGGCCCGTTGGGCTGGGCGTTCGGGTCGATATTGAGCCGCACCGGGATCGTCCCGATCGGCATGCCGATCTGGGCTTCCGCCCCGACCCCCCCGAGGAGGGCGGGCATCTGCTCGTAGTTCGCGTTGCTCGCCGCGGAATCGGAAGGATCGATGACGGTCGGCTGCTGGGCGTTGCAGAAGCTGGCATACGTGTTTTCTATGGCGGCCGGATCGCTCGTATTCCAGGTGCATGTGGTGGACGTTCCATTCCAGACGCTCGGCGTGCAGTACTGTCCCAGGTATTGGAGACCGCAGATCGTGGCGGCGTTTCCCGGCAGGATGGTTGCCGGGCCGTGATCGCACGGGCCGGTGGTGCCGCTGCAGTCCGCGTCGATCGTGCACCCCGCGGTGTAATCGTTGTGGCAGAGCCCCCACGCGGCGTAGACATCGTCGCACTTGTTGCCGCCGATCAGCCGGTTGTAATCGCCGGTGCCGATCCGCTGACCTTTCGCCAGGTAGGTCCAGCAGGTCTGGACGGTCTCGGTCAGGGCTATCTTGGTCTTCACCGCCCCCGACTTGTCCAGGACGATGCAGGGGCCGTAGTCGGTGGTGGTGGTGGGCGAAGACCCTATGCAGGTACCGACGACGGTCGTCGTCGGATTCGGTTTGGTGCAGGTGCCGGTGCTCGTCGTTACCGGGCTCGGGCTGTTGCAGTAGTACTGGGTCGTGGTCACGTTGTTGCAGATGCCGCTGCTCCCCGACACCGGAGTCGGATTGGTGCAGGTGCCGGTGCTCAGCACCGCACCAACGCAGGTGTTGGCGGCGCAGCTGCCGCCGGTGGACGGATTCGGGTAGGGGGCGCTGCAGGTGCTGGCCGTCGTGTTGTTGCAGCTACCGGTGCTGGTTGTCGGGGCGGGATTATTACAGGTGCTCGCCGTCGGGGAGGGGTTGGTACAGGTGCCGTATTTTGTGGGATCACCCGGAACCCCGCATTCAGCGTTGGTTGTGCATGAGACATAACTACCGGCTTTCTTCACACTACAATAGCCGCTCAAGGGGATCACATACCCGCTGCAGTCCGTGTTAGTCGTGCAGCTTACGCTGCTGCCGGTGCCGGTGCACTTCCCGCTGTTGGGCACGACATAGGTACAGTCGGTGCTCGTCGTGCACTTGACGGCATGGTTGCTGCACGTTCCGCTGTTGACGGCCGCACCGCTACAGTTCGCATTGGAGGTACATGTGGTGGCGGCGGCATTGTTGCATTTCCCCGCCGAGATCGCCCCTGCGGCACAGCCGGCATTCCCGGTGGTGGTGCAGTTTATCCAGTTGCCGCTGGTGTCTTTATTGGTGCAGCTCGACGTACCAGAACAGGTTGAATTCGCCGAACAGAGCTGGGCGGAGTCATAACCGCTGCAATACCCCCATGTCGTGGTTACGGTACAGTCCTGAGCCGTCGAGCATTGACCAGTGGCGGGGGGGTTATTGCTGCACCCCCCTATTACCGAGAAAACGGTGCAGCCGCTGTCCGACGTGCATGAATTACCGTTGTTGCTGCATGTCCCGGGATTGATCGTGCTGCCACAGTCGCTATCCGACCAGCATCCCAGGCCCCCTTTGGGGCCGGCGTTGCAGTTCCCCTGTTTCGCCGCAATATAGCAGTCGGTGCTCGCGCTGCTCGTATTGCACGGCATGGTAACGCCGGCGGGGGCATTGCTGCACCCGCCGGGGACATACTCGCTGCAGTCGTTATCGTTGAAGCAGGCGATTCCCAGACCGGTATTGGGGTCGATGGGGGCGGTGCATTTCCCAGCTGTCGGAACGTTGGTGGTGTACAGGCAGTCGCTGTCCCTCGAGCAGGTGTAGACATAGGTCCGGGAAGGGTCCTTGGAGCAGTAGTTCTTCGGGTTGAAGTTGATGCACGCCTGGACGGCGTCCCGGACGGTGGTCTGACTGGCGGAGGTGTCGTAGTAGTCGTTCACGGCGACCTGGCAGAGCTGGTTGTTGTATGAGCCGTTGTAGATGTCGATGTAGGTCTGCCCCCCCCGGGAAGGGGCCGAAGGGTTGTTGGGGTTAACCGGCCCGTGGATGGCAAAGGTGAGACCCAGTTTCGTGTTCGGGTCGGTGGTCGTGAAATTGACGAAGTCACTGGTGAGGGGGGTCTTGATAAAGGACTGCCCGAGGCAGCCGCGCGATTCCGCCTGGAGAAAGCTGTTGCCGGCAACGGCGGTGCAGCTCTGCCCCGAGGCGCAATCGGCGTCGCTGTTGCAGGAGCGGTCCGTGCCGGAACAGAGCTTGGCGACGACCTTGCCGCCGGTGAGGATCTGTTTCTCCACATCGAACTTCGACGCGGCGAGCCAGTTGAGGTAGTTGCCGAGCGCCGCGAAATAGTTCACGGAGATTGCCTTGGTCACCGGGTCCTGAACTATCCCCACGCAGAGCGTGTTCGCTATGGTCGAGGTACAGTCGGTGGGTACGGAGGGAATAGAAGTAAAATAGTTGTTGGTGAAATCGAACTTGTAGTTGACCGTGCTGCTGAAATACCCGGCATAGACGTTGGCCGACTGGTAGGTCTCGTCGTAACAGTAATAGGGCTGTCGGGTGACGGTCCCGGTTGAATCGGTGTTCCCCTGGTCCGAGTAGGTGAGGTCGTACATACTCGATGAGTTGTCGATCAGGAGAAGGAGATTGGACGGGACGTTCTCTCCCACGAACGCCGGCACGACGCAGTAGTCGTTCATGACGGCGGCCCGGGAGAGCGCCGGCATCAACAGCAGGGAGAGCAGCAGGGAAAGTTGTACTGTGCGATGAAATCCACTTTTGTTATTCATGTTGTCCCTCGCGAACGTACCCGAAAATCAATCGGCCGGGAATGTATGTCGGCCCAGTTGCGCCTACTTATGCAAGCAAGCTGCGTGCCGTCCCGGCCGATTCCCCCGCCCCGCCGCACGCATGGCATATTCGAGGAAGATCGTCTGCTTCTGCACGGCACCGCCGAAGGCAAAACTACGCAATACTTGCATAGCCAGCCTCCCCGGCCTCGCCTCCATCTCACCCGATTTTCATGCAGGATCAGCCGTTCGCGCCGATGGGCCGGCACTGCTATTCTTTTTTCCCGGCCCCTGACTGGATTTCCTTGATCAGCGCCTCGAATGCCGGGAACGGCTGGGCGCCGACGATCAAGTACCCGTCCAGATAGTCCCCGGTCACCCTGCCGACCACGAACGATGGGGTACCGTTGATCCCGACCGCATTGGCGGCCGCTACGCCGTCCTTTATCTCGGACAGATGCGTCCCTCCATCCATGCACGCCTGGAATTTGGCCATATCGAGCGCGGCATCGCGGGCAAGGGAGGTGATCAATTCGGGTGTCAACCGGGCGGAATTCGTCATCAACGCGTCCTTCAGCTGCCAGAACTTGTCCTGGTCCCCCGCGCAACGGATTGCCTGGGCCGCTTTAAGCGAGTGCGGGTGAATGGCTTCGAGGGGAAAGTCGCGGCTGATGAAACGGAGCTTGCCGGTGTCGATGTACTGTTTTTTCAGCTCCGGAAAGGTGGTGGCAGAGAACCGGTTGCAGAACGGGCACTGGTAATCGGTATACTCCACCATGACCAGAGGGGCATCGCTTTGCCCCAGGTAAAACTCCCTGCCGAGCTTCAGCCGGACCCGTTCCGGAGCCGCCGGTGCGGCAGGGGCAGCATTCCCCTTCTGCTGTTTTTCCAGCAGCTGGCGGATTTGCCTCAATTCGCTGATCATGGCATCGCCCTGCTCCCGGGACAGGCCTTCCCCCAGCACCGGCGTGCAAAAAAGCGCGGTAATCAGGCCGACGAAAGGTACTACCGAAATTCTCCGATTCATGCGCATTCTCCATTCTCACATTCGTGCGTTGTCGCATGCTTGATACACAAGGTACCCATGCACGTCTTTCAATGAATGGGGTATCGTATATCAAGCCAAATCAACATGCAAGCACCTAATACATCAACAACCGTCCTGCATCGCGCAAACGGGGCAAACCGCCTCTGCGTGCTTTCGCAGAAACGACACCGGGCGAGAGCTATGCATTTATTGCATAGCCGTCGCCTGCACATCGGGCAATTGCAGAAATGACGGGTACCGGCGGCCTCAGAGCCGTGCCCATTTTCTCCCTCCCCACCTCCAGAGCTTATAGCTGAAATCGCTGGAATTCATCGATAATGCCATGGCTGAACCGCTGCGGGAAATGAGATAGATCGTCCCGGCGTTCCCCGTCAAATCGGGATTGCAGACCAGGGTGTTGTTCGTTGTAAAGCTTATCCCGTCGGTGGTTTTCGCGAGGCCCGGAAGCGGACCGCAGGAGCCGTAGCCGAAGCGGACGCCGCCGCCTTTGTTTGCCAGCAGGAATGAACGCACCACCGGGTCGTCGGCGGTATTCCATTTGTCGTCCGGCCCCCGCCCGGCAAGGAGAGAGACTTTCCCCTGGTTCGCATTGAAGCCGATGGCATAGTACCTGCCGTCGGCAAGAGCAGTCTGCTTCGCCTCCCGAATCATGCCGCATATTTCCGTCGCCGCCGCCATAACGCTGCACTCGTCACGGTACGCATTGAAGGCTGGAACTGCCACAGCGGAAAGTGCGCCGATCACTGCCACCACTGCGATAAGTTCCACCAGGGTGAAGCCTCTGCGTCCTGCCGCCCCCCTTTTCATTGATCTCTTCACGATGAAATCCCCCCTTGTCATATTCCGGAAACTCGTGCTCTCCGGTCCTGCTTAGGGGGTTAATAACCACAAAACGTGCCAATTATTAACGAACGCAAATGTAGTAGATTTTCAACGGGTTACGTTGGGAGGGCTTTTCGGAAGCGCGCGGGGAAATGGTAACAAAGTTGACGGGCAAAGGCGCTGAAGAGCTGCGAATGGGCTCAGAGCGGGCCGGTACAGATACCGGAAACAAAGTTTACACCGGAAACTCTGTTTACATCACTCTATCCCGTATTCCTTCAGCTTGTAGAGGAGGGAGCGGTGACTGATTTCGAGTATCCGTGCCGCGTGGGTCCGGTTGCCGCCGGTCTGCGCCAGCGCCCGGCGGATCATCTCCTTTTCGAGCTTTTCCGAGGCGCGCTTGATGGACAATACATCATCAGCGGTTTCACCAGCCGCCGGTACGCCCGCCGATGCCGGCGAGGGCCTCCTTTGCAGCTGGTCCGGCAGGGAATTCATTTCCAGGGCGTCACCCTCGGAGAGCAGCAGCATCCGCTGGATGCAGTTTTCCAGCTCCCTGATGTTGCCGGGCCAGGGATAATGCATGAAAACTTCCAGCACGGCACGCGGGCAGTGCACCCCCCGCTTCCCCAGGGCTTCGCCGTACTTTTCCAGGAAATGCTCCAGCAGGAGCGGGACATCGTCCAGCCGCTCCCGCAGAGGGGGCAGCAGGATGGATACCACGTTCAGCCTGAAATAGAGGTCCTCCCTGAACCGTGACCGGGCGACCTCCTCTTCCAGGTTCCTGGAGGTCGCGGAAATCACCCGGACATCGACCTTGCGCGAAACGGATGCCCCGACCCGCCTGATCTCCTCCTCCTGCAGCACCCGCAAAAGCTTTACCTGCAAGGGAAGGGGCATTTCGCCGATCTCATCCAGGAAAAGGGTGCCGCCGTCGGCCTGCTCGAACAGGCCGGCCTTGTCCGCCGAGGCATCGGTGAAGGCCCCCCGGACATGGCCGAACAGCTCGGACTCCAGCAGGTTCTCGGGGATCGCCCCGCAGTTGACCGCTACGAACGGGGCGTCCTTGCGCCTGCTGTTGTGATGGAGTGCCCGGGCGACCAGTTCCTTGCCGGTCCCCGACTCCCCCAGGATCAGCACGGACGTCTTGAAGTCGGCGACCTTCCGTACCAGGGAGAATATCTCCTGCATGCGCCGATTGCGGCTGATCATGCTGGCGAACGCGTATTCCCGGTGCATCTCCTCCTTCAGCCTCCTGTTTTCCTCCTTCAGCCTTTCCCGCTCTTCCGCTTTCTTGAGGACCAGCACGATCTCATCATTGTTGAACGGCTTCGAGACATAGTCGTACGCCCCCCGTTTCATGCAGTCTATGGCCGTATCCACGGTCCCGTAGGCTGACATCATGATGATGGTGGCGCCGATCCCGGCGGCGGTCGCATTCTCCAGGAAGGCTGCGCCGTCCATGACCGGCATCCGGATGTCGCACAGGATGAAGTCGTACTCGGCATCCTTCGCCATGCGCAGCGCCTCTTTCCCGTCCGCCGCGGTATCGGCCAGGTAGCCGTGCTTCCCGAGCATCACCTGGAGCATGTGGCGAAGGTTTTCCTCGTCATCGACGACCAGTATCCGTTTTCTGCGTTCCACGCCCTTCACCATGCGCTCCTCACCTTTCATCCTTCATCCTTCACAACCGGCAACCACAGGGTAAAGGCGGACCCTTCCCCCGGCGTGCTCTCCACGGTGATCCTGCCGCCGAACGTATCGATGATCCGGGCGGAGATGGCGAGGCCGAGCCCGGTCCCCTTCCCCGGCTCCTTGGTGGTGAAGAAGGGATCGAAGACCTTTGCCACGTTCTCCGGCGCTATCCCTTCACCGGTGTCCCTGATCTCCAGCTTTACGCAGGGGACACCCCGCCCCCCTTCGGTCAGGGAGGCACGGAAGGCCCTGTTGAAATCGTCCCGCCGCCGCCCCATTACCGTGGCCGGCGGCCCGGGCACGGCGCAGGTGCGGCTGGTGCTGAATTCACCGCGGCCGGCCGTGATTTCGAGCCGCCCCCCGTTGGGCATCGCATCCCGCGCATTGAGGAGGAGGTTGATCAGCACCTGCTGCAACTGGTGCCGATCGACGTGCACCGCGGGAAGGCCCTCGCCGACCGTCAGGGAGGCCTCTATCCCCCTGAACACGTCCCGGCCGGCGAAGAGCTCGAGGGTGTCCCCGACCAGGGGGGCGATTGCCACATCTTCGTACTCGGCCCTCCCCGGGCGGGCGTAATCCAGCAGCCCGCGGATTATCCGGTCGATCCGGCCCGCCTCCCCCTCTATCCGCCGCAGGTAGTCCGCCTTCGCCGGGTCGTCGCGCACCTCGTCGCGCATGATCCCCGCGTAGCCGATGATTGCCGCGAGGGGGGTCCCGATCTCATGGGCCATCCCGGCGGCAAGCAGACCGACCGACGCCATCTTTTCCGAGCGGATCGCCTCTTCCCGGGCCGCTTCCAATGCGTGGTTCGCTTGCTCCAGCGACCGCATATAGTTCTCCGCCTCTTCCCGCTTGCTCTTCAGGGCCTGCTGCATGAGGCTGAACGATTCCGCCAGTTCGGCGATCTCGGCACTTCCCGGAACATGCACGGCATGGCTGTAATCGCCGGCGGTGATCCGCTCGGTGGCCGTGAGAAGCCTTTTGACCGGAACAACGACGATCCTGGAGAGGAGATAGGAGCCGAACCCGAGCAGGAGGAGAAAATCGAGGGCAAAATAGGCGAAAAAAATGTGGCGCGACCGCTTCAATCGCGCATATTCGCCGGCCAGCGAGAGGGAAAGGCGGGAGGCGCCGACAATCCCGCCATCCGCGCGGATCGGCGCATAGCGCACGACGAACAGGCCGTTGCCGGCATAGAGCGTAGAGTCGGCACCGCTTTCCAGGGTCTCCAGCAGCCGCGCATCCACGCCTCTCCCGTCACCGGATGCGTACACCTGCATTCCGGCCCGGTCCACCACGGCAATGCCGGCAAAATCCCGTTCGCGGGCAAGCTTGGCGACAAACCTCCGTACCGGCGCGGCTTCGATCCCGTGCGGGAAACCATCGGGGAGAATGCTGTTGAAGGAGGCAAGAAGAACGCGCCCTTCCTCGCTTTTCTGGGCGAGCAAATCCTGTTCGGCGGTCTTGAATGAAATGAGACTGAGAAGTATCCAGGTAAGGCCCAGCAGACAGACGAGGGCAGAGAGGATGGAAACGGTCAGGCTGAAACGAAACGGTCGCATCGCGTTTTCGTCTCCTCATGGAGGGGAACAGCCGGGACACAAAGGGGTCTGGCCGCGCCCCCCTTGTCTCCTGTTACCCCCCGAAGCGCAGGTACCACTGTATGATCCGACTGCCGTAAAATATGTACAGAATCGCTCCGAACACGAGAAAAGGGCCGAAGGGGATGGCCAGCTTGGAGTCCTTTTTCTGGATGAGCATGACCGTGACGCCGATGACCGAGCCGAACAGAGAACTGACGAAGATGATGAAGGGGATCGATTTCCAGCCGAAAAATGCCCCCATCATGGCGAGAAGCTTGATGTCGCCCCCTCCCATCCCCTCCTTGCCGGTGAAGAGCTGGTAGAGAAAAGCCACCAGGTAAAGGCTCCCCCCCCCCACGAGAATCCCGAAGAGCGACCCTTTCCACCCCAACTGGGGCATGAAGAAGGAAAAGGCGAAGCCGGCGACGATGCCGGGGAGACTGATCGCGTCGGGAATGATCTGGTGCTCCAGGTCGATGAAGGTGACCACCACCATGGCGGAGCAGAACAGGAACAGCGCGAGAAACGCCAGCGAGGGGCCGAACCGCATGAACAGGAACAGGGTGAGCAGGGCGTTGATCGCCTCCACCAGCGGATACTGGGGTGAAATGGGCGCCCGGCACGAGCGGCATTTTCCCCGCAGCAGGAGCCAGCTGACGATGGGGACGTTATCGTACCAGGGTATCCGGAAGCCGCAGCCGGGGCAGCGGGACGGGGGGAAGACCACCGACTCCTCTTTCGGCACCCGGTGGATGCAGACGTTCAGGAACGAGCCGACCACGGCGCCGAAGATGAAGGCGAAGATGTAAAAAACTATCGGATATGACAATGAAAGTCCTTGTAGGGGCAACCCCATGTGGTTGCCCTGATTACGGTCGGCCACGCGGGGCCGCCCCTACCGCAGGCGCCTGATCTTCACCAGGCTCTCTTCCAGCAGCCGCTTCTTGTTGGCGAACTCCGCCAGCTTCTCCCGCTCCTTGGCCACCACGTCCGCCGGGGCCCGCTCCACGAAGCTCGGGTTCTCCAGCTTCTTGCCGAGG
This sequence comes from Geobacteraceae bacterium, assembly GCA_036518435.1. Taxonomy (GTDB): domain Bacteria; phylum Desulfobacterota; class Desulfuromonadia; order Geobacterales; family Geobacteraceae; genus JAMPXD01. Next base: position 36,139 of record DATDNF010000007.1, on the reverse strand, counting down.
AATTCGATGTCCTTGTCGATCTTGCCGATCTCCCTGGCAAGCCGCTTTTCTTCCTCCTCCACGTCCACCAGCCCCTTGAGGGGGACGAAGATCCGCACGTCCCCTGCCACCTGAATGGAGGCGTCTTCCGGCTTTTCCAGCCCCATGCCGATGGCAAGGCTCGACAACCGCGCCAGGCTGATGATGGCCGCCTCGTTGTGCTTCATCAGCCGCAGGCTCTCGTCGTTGTCGCAGGAAAGGATGACGGCGATCTCCCTGCTGGGCGGCACCTCCATTTCGCCGCGGATGTTGCGAATGCCCGAGATGACGGCCATGATGCGGTCCATGTTGCGTGCAGCGTCGGCAAATCCCTCGAACGCACCATTGACCTGGGGGAATGCGGCCAGCATGATGCTCGGTGCCGGTTTCGTCCCCGGAAGGGCCTGCCAGATCTCTTCGGTGATGAAGGGCATGAAGGGGTGCAGCAGGCGCAGGAGGTGCTCCAGGGTATGCCAGAGCACATACTGGACGGTGCGCCTGCGATCCTGGTCGTCTCCGTAAAGGTCGTTCTTGGCCAACTCTATATACCAGTCGCAGAACTCGCTCCAGGTAAACTGGTAGAGCCCCATGGCCCCTTCATTGAAGCGGTAGTCCGCCAATGCACCGTTCGTTTCCCGGGCAGCTTCATTGAGCCGGTACAGTATCCACTTGTCACCGCTGGACAGCTCCAGTTCCCCGAGGGTAACAGCATCGGGGTCGAACCCCTCCAGGTTCATCAGCGCGAAGCGGGCCGCGTTCCAGAGCTTGTTGGCGAAGTTGCGGAAGCCGGCGATCCGCTCCTCGGCGAGCTTGATGTCCCTCCCCTGGGCAGCGAAGGCCGCCAGGGTGAAGCGGAAGGCGTCGGTGCCGTAGGCGTCGATGACGGTCAGGGGATCGATCACGTTCCCCTTCGACTTGCTCATCTTCTGCCCCTGGGCATCGCGCACCAGGGCGTGGATGTAGACCTCGCGAAACGGCACCTCCCCCATGAAGTGAAGCCCCATCATCATCATCCGCGCCACCCAGAAGAAAAGGATGTCGAAGCCGGTCACCAGGCAGGAGGTGGGGTAGAAGGCCGCCAGTTCGGGGGTTCGGTCCGGCCATCCCATGGTGGAGAAGGGCCAGAGCGCGGAGGAGAACCAGGTGTCGAGCACGTCGCTCTCCTGGCGGATCTCGTCGCTGCCGCAGGTGCTGCATGCGGTCGGATCGACCTTGGCCACGGTGATCCCGCCGCAGTGGTCGCAGTACCAGGCGGGAATCCGGTGCCCCCACCAGATCTGGCGGGAGATGCACCAGTCGCGGATGTTCTCCATCCAGTCGTAGTAGGTGTTCTCCCACTGCTGGGGAACGATCCTGGTCCTCCCTTCCCGGACCGCCGCCAGGGCCGGCTCCGCCAGGGGGCCAACCTTGACGTACCACTGGAGCGACAGGTACGGCTCGACCACTGTCTTGCAGCGGTAGCAGCCGCCCAGGGCCAGTGCGTGCTCATCGATCCGCTCCAGGAGTCCCAGCGCATCCATATCCTCGACCACCTTCTGCCGGGCCGCGAACCGTTCGAGCCCCTCGTACTGGTGGCCGGCGGCGTTCACCACCCCCGATTCGTCGAAGACGTTGATCATATCGAGATTGTGCCGCCGCCCCACCTCGAAATCGTTGAAGTCGTGGGCCGGGGTGATCTTCACCACGCCGGTGCCGAACTCCATGTCCACGTAGTCGTCGGCAATGATCGGGATCATGCGGTTCACCAGCGGCAGGAGCACATGGCCGCCGACGAGGTCCTTGTAGCGGTCGTCCGCCGGGTTCACCGCCACCGCCGTGTCTCCCAGCATGGTTTCCGGCCGGGTGGTGGCGACCACCAGGAACCGGTCGCTTCCCTCCACCGGGTAGCGGAGGTGCCAGAGGCTCCCCTTCCTGTCCTCGTGCTCCACCTCGATGTCGGACAGGGCCGTATGGCAGCGGGGGCACCAGTTGATCAGCCGGTTGTCGCGGTAGATCAGCCCCTCTTCGTAGAGACGGACGAACACCTCCCGCACCGCCCGGGAGAGCCCCTCGTCCATGGTGAAGCGTTCCCGCTCCCAGTCGCAGGAGGCGCCGAGCCGCTTCAGCTGGCCGATGATCTGTCCCCCCGACTCCCCCTTCCAGCGCCATACCCGCTCGATGAACGCCTCGCGCCCCAGCTCGAAGCGGTCTTTCCCTTCCGCGGCGAGCTGCCGCTCCACCACGTTCTGGGTGGCTATCCCCGCATGGTCGGTCCCCGGCATCCAGAGGACGCTGCAGCCGCTCATCCGCTTCCAGCGGCAAAGGATATCCTGCAGGGTATTGTTCAGGGCATGCCCCATGTGGAGCACCCCGGTGATGTTCGGGGGGGGGATGACGATGCTGTAGGGGGCCTTGCCGGATGGGGCAACAGCGTGGAAATAGCCTGCCCTCTCCCACGCGCCGTACCATTTGCTCTCAACGCTCTGCGGCTCGTAGACCTTGGCGAGTTCCTTTTCTGCCATTACTCTGACCTCTTTGGTGCTAATAAATGAAATGGGGATATAAAATCCCCATTCCTTGATCGTGAATGCTCTTTCCAGTCCTGCCCGCTGGCGTTACCGGCCTTCCTTGATCATCCGGATTTCTTCCCGGATGATGCGTTCCGCCAGGTCCGGGACAACCTCCCAGGCGATCTTTTCGAGGATGTCGCGGGATATCCGGGAAACCAGCGCGGCAAGCTGCTCCTCGCTCAGGGAGATCTCTCCGGCAGCGGCAGGGGAGGGCGCGGCAGCGGAAGCGGCATCCGAAACCGGCACATACTCCTCTTCCGGGGCGAACTGGAGCCCGAAGTCCGCTCCGGCCGGGGGGGGGACCATCGCGACTTGCCCCTCGGCCGCCACGGCGGGTTCGGCCATTTCTGCAAAAAAATCCGCGGTTTCTTGCGCAGCCGTTTCGAAGACCGGCGTCGGCTCCTCCTCGAAAATGCCGAACTCCTCCTCGGGAACGACTTCGAATGCCCCGCCTTCTTCACCAAGTGCGGCGGGCTCTTCCCCGGCAGCCGTTTCAAATGCTGCGCCGCCACCCTCCTCTTCGAAGGCAAAGGCATCTTCGGCGACCGGCTCCCATCGAGGGGCCAACCCCGAGGGCTGCGCCGCCGTTTCCGGCTCTTCCGCAAAAGAGAACGGCTCTTCGATCACTTCGGTAACGAACGGCTCTTCTTCCCCGGCAAAGGAAACCTCGCCGAACCCGGCGGCATCGTTTTCCGCCACCTCGTCCAGCTCAAAGGCCCCCCAGAGGTCGTCGTCCGGGGTCCCTTCCACGACTTCAACCGCAAATTGCGCAGCGCCGTCCGGGGCCGTTTCGGCGAATTCAGCCGCAGCGGCAGGAGCAGGACGTGCGGCAGGAGGCGGCTGGGGAGGAACGAATGCCGCCGGCCGTTCGATAACCGGAGGCGGAGGCTGGAAAGAAGGAGCTGCAACGGGCTCCGGAGCCGGCGGAGCGCTCTTTCTCTGCCTGCTCAGTTCGGCAAGATGCGTGACCTTGTCGATCAGGTGCTGCGATTCGAACGGCTTGGCGATGAAATCGTCCGCGCCGCTTTGCCGCGCCTTCACCTCGTCGAACGGCTCGAACGCCCCGGTCAGGAGGAGAATGGGAACCCCCTTCAGGAGAGGGTCGCGCCGGACCTCTTCACACACCTCATACCCTGTCCTGCCGGGCATCACGGCATCGACCAGGAACACGTCGGGCCTGATCTCCCGGGCCTTTGCCAGGGCGGCGTCGCCATTGTCCACAATGGCAAGCTCGTAATCGTCACCGGCGAAGATTATTCCCACCACCTTCTGGATGGTGATGCTGTCATCGGCAAGGAGTAATTTCGTGCCCATCTGCCCCTCCTCCGGAGGATGTCGGAAAAACCCGGCTGCCGCGAACGGCGCACGGGTGCCCAGAAGCTAGCATAACGACCGGTTAGTGTCAAGTTTTTTGCCGGGTTATCGCCTGTTCCCGTCGGTGCGGGCAACCCTTCCCCCGTCACGGGAAACGCCGAACAGTTCAGCCGCCAGTGACGACAGATCGCCCCTGAGCTGGCTGAACTCGCGCGTCTTTCGGTACTCCAGCCGGGCGGTGAGGAGCACCACGAAGGTGTCGCTCGCCGGGTCTATCCAGATCGACGAGCCGGAATAGCCGGTGTGGCCGAAGGAGACCTCGGAAAAACCGTTCCCTTTCGGTGACGAATACGGGGAATCGATGTCCCAGCCGAGCCCCCGGACCACCCGGCCGCCGCGGGAAAAGTAGGGGGCCGTCATCTGGCGCACGGCCCGCTCCGAAAGGATGCGGGTCCCCCCGATCGAACCTTCGCCCAGGAGCATCCGGCAAAACCTGGCAAGGTCACGCGCCGTGCTGAAAAGCCCCGCATGTCCCGCCACGCCGCCGAGCAGGCGGCACTCGCCGTCCTGGGGAACGCCGAGAAAAAACGATTTCCCCTCGCCAAGGGTGGCGGAACAGCGCGCCACCTTTTCCCGGTCCGGGTTGAAACCGGTGTCTTCCATCCCGAGCGGGGCATAGAAACTGGCCGCCGTATAGCGGTCGAGGCCGGCCCCGCTCGCCCTCCGCACCAGTTCGGCGAGGAGGATGAAGTTGATGTCGGCATACCTGAAGCGGCTCCAGAGCTCCCCCTTGATCTTTTGCGCCGCGGCCCCGTTTATGGCGCTCTGCAGAGGGGCGTCGGCGGCGAGGGGGAAATCGTCGAGGCCGGAGGTATGGGTGAGCAGGTTCGCCACCAGGAGGTCCTCTTTCCCCTTGCCGGCAAACTCCGGAAACCATTTGACCAGGGGATCGACCAGGGAGAGCCGCCCTTCCTCGGCCAGCTTCAGGATCGCCGGGGTAGTGGCGACCACCTTGGTGAGGGAGGCAAGGTCGAAGACGGTATCCGTCTCCATCGGTCCCGCGTCCGGCTCGGTGGACATCCTGCCGTAGGGGCGCTCGAACAGCATCCCCTGCCGGTCCCCGATCAGGACCACCCCACCCGCTATCAGGCCACGGGAGATGGCGCCTTCCAGCAGGCGATCGATCCCGGCGGTCCGCTCAACCTGTGCCGGCCGGGACGGCAGAGTGCCGTCGGCAAAGGCGGCCGAGCAGAACAGCAGGAGGGCGGCTACGATTGTGGTTCTGAAGAAGGGCACTGATTCACCTGCATTTAGGCGGACGGCGTCCGCCCTGGCCGGGGCGCATGCCATGCGCCCCTACGTTACGCCAAACAAAAGGGGGAATCATCTCCCCCCTTCGCTCAGTTCATCCTGAATTTTACCGACTTGAGGAGCTTCCCCGCGCTGTCGAACGCGTCTACGTGCCAATCGCCGGACATCCCTTTTTCCACCGTCTTCTTGCTGTAAGTCCGCCATTTTTCACCCCTGACCGGCAGCTCGTATTCGGCGACCTTCGCGCCGTCCCGGTACCAGACATGCTTGATGGTCGTCTCCGTGCCGCTCTCGGAGGTAAGGCGGGTAAAGCAGTAGAGGGCCTTGACGGACGCGGAGGAAATGCGGCGCACCGCATCGATCGGGTTTCCCCTGACGATCTTGGTCGTCACCGCCATCTCGGTGATCTTCAGGTCGGGGGAAGGGCCTTCTGCCGGCGCCGGGCAGGGCGATGCCAGCGCCATCAACAGGACCGGCAGGAGAAATTTCATGGCACGTCTCATGGTTCCCCTCGTAAAACCGGAGAGGCAGGTTGGGGTTACCCTCAACCCGTCTCTGTCAGGTGCGGTAATCGGCGTTGATTTTCACGTAATCGTACGACAAATCCGACGTATAGACCGTTGCCCGGCCGTTCCCCAGCCGCAGGTCGACCGTCACGGCAAACTCCTTCTTGCGGAGCACTGCCGTGCCGCGGGACTCCGCGTCTCCGCCGACGAAAACGCCGTCCTCCACCATCCGGACGTCATCGAATGAGAGCGCGAGCCGGTCCTGGTCCACCTCTGCCCCGGAATAGCCGACCGCCGCCAGAATCCTTCCCCAGTTGGCGTCCTGGCCGAAGAAGGCGGTCTTCACCAGGCAGGAGTTCGCCACCGCCATGGCCGCCTGCTTCGCTTCGGCGTTGGAAACCGCCCCGCTGACCGTGATCTCGACGAACTTGGTCGCACCCTCGCCATCCCTGACGATATCCCTGGCAAGGGAAAGGAGGACCTCCCGCAGGAGTTCCCCGAATTGAACCGCGTCCGGCGACCCGGGCCCGATGGGGGCTGCCCCTGAGGCGCCGTTCGCCATGATGAGGGAGGTATCGTTTGTGGAGGTGTCGCCGTCCACGGAAATGATGTTGAAGGAGGCATCGTTCGCCTCCCGGAAGGTATCCCGCAGCCATGCCGGGTCGACCGCCGCGTCGGTGACCACGAAAGCGAGCATGGTGGCCATGTTGGGCATGATCATCCCCGCCCCCTTCGCCACCCCGGCGATGGTGTAGGGAATGCCCCCCGCTTTCCCCTCCCGCACCGCCATCTTCGGAAAGGTGTCGGTGGTCATGATGGCAGCGGCCAGGTCCGCCAGGGTCCCCTCGGCAAGCCTTTCCACCAGGGGGGGGATCGCTTTTCTTATCCGCTCCATCGGGAGGTGCTGGCCGATCACCCCGGTGGAGGAGACCAGGACCGCCTCGTCGGGGATGCCGAGCCCTTCGGCCACCAGGCGCGCCGTCTCGCGCGCGTCGTCCATGCCGCGGGCGCCGGTGCAGGCGTTGGCGTTGCCGCTGTTCACCACCAGTGCCTGGCAGGAACCGTTCGCGGTCCGCTCCATGGAAAGGAGGACCGGCGCCGCCTTCACCCTGTTGGTTGTATAGACCGCCGCCATTGCCGCCGGCCGCTCGGAATAGATCAGGGCGAGATCGAGCCGCCCCGGCTTCTTGACGGCCGCCTCCACGGCGGAGAATTTAAAGCCTTTTATTTCCATATACCCCCCGAAAACCGGTTAGCCACAGAGGCACAGAGAACTCGGAGAAAAATCATATATACATACCCCCTCCCCTAGTGGGAGGGGGCGAGGGGGAGGGGAATGCCGAAAGCAGCAGAAATAGCAGCGTTTTCACCCCCACCCTGACCCTCCCCCATCAAGGGGGAGGGAATATTTGAATGAAGCGCTTTATCGGCGCTCGCCTACTTACCGTGGCACTGCTTGTACTTCCTCCCACTCCCGCACGGGCACGGCTCGTTCCTGCCGACCTTCTTGCTCTTGGCCGGCTGCGGGGCGGCGTCCCCCTCCGCCAGGTTGAAGACGAGGCGCTGCTGCTGCTTCTTTTGCTGCTGCTGCTCCTCGATCCGCTCCACGTCCTCTTCGTGGGCGAGCTGCACCCAGAAGATCTTGCCGACCACCTCCTCGCGGATCCGGCCGATCATGTCCATGAAGAGCTGGAACGCCTCCTTCTTGTATTCCTGCTTCGGGTCCTTCTGGCCGTACCCCCGAAGTCCTATCCCCTCCTTCAGGTGGTCGATGGAGAGGAGGTGGTCCTTCCACTGGGTGTCGATCACCTGGAGCATGATCACCTTGATCAGGTGGTCCATCATTTCGTCGCCGAATTCCGCGACCTTGGCGTCGAACAGCTCCCGCACCTTCTCCCGCAGGAGATCGCGGAAGCTGTCGGGGGTGAGGCGCTGCATGGTCACCGGCGGGATGTCCGGGTGGAATCCGAACATCTTGTGGCAGCCGTCGCTGATCGCCTGCCAGTCCCATTCGGCAGCGGGCACCTTATCGACGGCGTAGGCGGCAATCAGGTCCTCCACGCTTTCGTCCATCATCTCCAGGAAGCTCTTCCGGATCTCCTCGCCGGCGAGGATCTCCTTGCGTTGGGTGTAGATCACCTCGCGCTGCTTGTTCATGACGTCGTCATACTCGATGAGGTGCTTCCTGATCTCGAAGTTGTGGGCCTCCACCTTCTTCTGGGCGTTTTCGATCGACTTGGTGATCAGGCCGTGGGTGATCGCCTCCCCTTCCTCGATCTTCAGCATGTCCATGATCTTCGCCACCCGATCGGAGCCGAAGATGCGCAGCAGGTCGTCCTGCAGCGACAGGTAGAAGCGGGACGAGCCGGTATCTCCCTGGCGGCCGGAACGGCCGCGCAGCTGGTTGTCGATGCGGCGGCTCTCGTGGCGCTCGGTGCCGAGGATGTGGAGCCCGCCGAGGGAGATCACTTCCTCATGCTCCCTGGCGCACTGCTCCTTGAACCGGGCAAGCTGCTTCTCGCACTCCTCCTCGCCCGCCTCAGGGTTCTCCAGCCGCCACTGCTTCAAGAGCCCGTCCGGGTTGCCCCCCAGGACGATGTCGGTGCCGCGCCCCGCCATGTTGGTGGCGATGGTCACCATCCCCTTGCGCCCCGCCTGGGCCACGATCTCCGCCTCCCGCTCGTGCTGCTTGGCGTTCAGGACGAAGTGGGGAATCCCCTGTTTTTTCAGGAGATCCGCAAGCACCTCCGACTTCTCGATGGAGATGGTGCCAACCAGCACCGGCTGCCCCTTGGCATGGAGTTCCCTGATCTCCTCGATCACCGCGTTGAACTTTTCCCGCTCGGTCTTGTAGATGACGTCGGGGAAGTCGGGGCGCAACAGCGGCCGGTTGGTGGGGATCACCATCACGTCCAGCTTGTAGATCTTGTGGAACTCCTCCGCCTCGGTATCGGCGGTGCCGGTCATGCCGGAGAGCTTCTCGTACATCCGGAAATAATTCTGGAAGGTGATGGTGGCGAGGGTCTGGTTCTCGTTTTCGATCACCACCCCTTCCTTCGCCTCTATCGCCTGGTGGAGCCCGTCGGACCAGCGCCGCCCCGGCATCAGGCGACCGGTGAACTCGTCGACGATCAGCACCTCCCCTTCCTTCACCACGTAGTCCACGTCCCGCTTGAACAGCGCGTGGGCGCGCAGCGCCTGGTTCACATGGTGGAGGATATCCATGTTGCGGGGGTCGTAGAGGTTGTCCACCTTGAGGAGCTTCTCCACCTTGAGGACCCCTTCCTCGGTGAGGGTGGCGGACTTCGCCTTCTCGTCGATGGTGAAGTCGCCGGTGTAGGTCTTGCGCTTGCCCGAGAGGGTGTTCGCCTCCACCTCCTTCTCCTCCCCTTTCTTCAGGAGCGGGATGATCCGGTCGATGACGTAGTACTTGTCGGTCGACTCCTCGGTGGGTCCGGAGATGATGAGCGGGGTCCGCGCCTCGTCGATCAGGATGGAGTCCACCTCGTCGACGATGGCGTAGTGGAAGTCGCGCTGCACGTAATCATCCAGGGCGAACTTCATGTTGTCCCGGAGATAGTCGAAGCCGAACTCGTTGTTGGTCCCGTAGGTGATGTCGGCGTGGTAGGCCGCGCGCCGCTCGTCGTCGTCCAGGCCGTGGACGATGACGCCCACCGTGAGGCCGAGAAAACCGTAGAGTTTCCCCATCCACTCGGAGTCGCGCTTTGCCAGGTAATCGTTGACCGTCACCACGTGGACGCCCCGGCCGGTCAGGGCATTGAGGTAGGCGGGGAGGGTCGCCACCAGGGTCTTCCCCTCGCCGGTCTTCATCTCGGCGATCTTGCCTGCGTGGAGCACCATCCCGCCGATCAACTGGACGTCGAAATGGCGCATCCCGAGCACCCGCTTCCCCGCCTCGCGGCAGACCGCAAAGGCCTCGGGGAGGAAGGAATCGAGCGATTCCCCCTTGGCATAACGCTCCTTGAACTCGAAGGTCTTATTGCGCAACTGATCGTCGGAAAGCTTCTGCACCTCCGGCTCCAGGGTGCCGATCCGCTCCACGATCGGCCAGAGCCGCTTCAGCTCCCGCTCGTTCTTGCTTCCGACGATCTTCTTGACGATGGCTCCGAACATCTATTGATTTCTCCTGACAGGAATGGGATAGGCAAAAATGGTAACAGGTTAACATAGCATAAATCTGTGGAAATGCTCAACAGAAAGGTTTTGCGTTTTTGCCAGTCGGCGAAGACCGCGCCCGGATTTGGGTCAGATTTGGCCGCAACGATTGAGCAAAACCGCAGGCGTAGCAGCGCTACGTCGAGGATTTTGCGATTGAGGCGCGGCAAAATATGGCCCGAAGACGGGAGCGCTCTCTACTCACCGCTTACGTCCAGGGCGGCGATCAGCAACGACGGCGACCCCACCGCGCCGAAGAAGCGAAGGTCGTTCCCCACCCCCTCCACGGAGCGGAAAATATCCAGGATGTTGCCGGCAATGGCAATCCCCTTGACGGGCGCCGTAACGGCGCCATTGTCGACCAGGAAGCCGGCCGCCCCGACCGAGAAGTCCCCCGAGATGGGGTTGGCGGTGTGCATCCCCATCACCTCGGTGATCAGGATGCCGCGGCCCACCCCTGCCAGGAGGGAGTCGAAAGGGGCCTCGCCATTTTCGATGAAAAAGTTGTTCATCCCCATGCGCGGCGGCGCCTTGACCCCGCCGCGCGTGGCGTTAGCCGTGGAGATTCGCCCCTCCTTGCGAGCGCAGTAGCCGTCGTAGAGGAACCCGCGCAGGATGCCTTCCTCAACGAGGACGGTATTGCGCCGGGGCACCCCTTCGCCGTCGAAGGGGGCGGTCGCCATCCCGCCCGGCAGGGTGCCGTCATCCCTGATTCTGAGGCAGGGGGCGAAGAGCCGCTCCCCCGCCCGCCCGGCCAGGAGCGATTTTCCCTTCTGCACGTTCTCCGCCAGGAAGGCGGGTGCCAGCACTTCGAGGATTTCGGTGGCCACGTAATTGTCGAGGAGTGCCGGGCAGCGGATGGTGGGACCCTTGCGCGCCCCGAGAAGACCGGCGGCCTTGGTGGCGGCGGTCCGGGCAATCTCCTCCACATGGACGCCGCCGAATGCCGTGCTGAAGCCGAAGTCCCACCCCATCTGGGACTCCCCCCCCTCCTCCGCCACTGCGGAAACGCTCGCCGACACGGACGTGCCGCGGTAGGACCCTGCCACCCCGAGGGAATTGCGGATCGCGACCTCGAAGCTCGACTCCCCGTAGCTCGCCTTCCTGACCCTTTTCACGCGGGGATCGGCGGCCAGCGTCAGGCGCTCCAGCGCCGCGGCCCGCTCCACCTTTTCCCCTTCATCCACCTGGGCAAGCCCTTCGTCGAACATCCCGGGGATGTCGGGATAGCTCTCCGGCAGGGGGAAACCGAGGAACTGGTCGGCGGTCTGGTTTTCCGCCCCGACCAGGGCATTGTCGATCATCCGGCCGAGATCGGCCTCGTCCAGGCTGGTGGAGAAGGAAAACCCCATCCGCCCCGCCGTGAGAACCCGGACGCTCACCCCCACCGGCTGGGAGCAGGTGAAGCTGTCGACCTTCTGTTCCTTCACCTCGATGGAGAGGTTGCGGGAGGCGACCTGGAAGATTTCCCAGCCGTCCAGGGGACGGGAGCGGAGGAGGGATTCGACTTTATCGGCGGTTTGTTTGAAATCCATGGTGACTCCTGTAGGGGCAACGCATGCGTCGCCCTGAATCTGCCGTCCACCAAAAACGGGCGAGGCATGCCTCGCCCCTACGAAAACCAATCATAGGTCCAGGATCATGGCGATTTCGTCGCAGTCCGGGAACTTCACGCACTTCATGCAGTCCCCCCAGACCTTGTGGGGAAGCTCCGACTTGTCCACGATCCGGAAGCCGAACTTGCCGAAGAAGTTCGGCTTGTAGGTGAGACAGAAGACCCTCTTCAGGCCGATCTCCCGCGCCTCGTCGATGCAGGCCCGGACCAGTTCGGTACCGATCCCCTTCCGTCCGGCCTCCTCGGAGACCGCCACCGAGCGGATTTCCGCCAGGTCCTCCCAGACGATGTGGAGGGCGGCGGTGCCGAGGAGCTTCCCCTCCTCCTCGCATATGTAGAAATCCCGGAGCGCCTCGTACAGCTCGGAGAGTGAACGGGAGAGCATGTCCCCCCGGCTGGCGAAATGGGTGAGGAGCTTCTGGATTTCCTTGACGTCCTTTATCTCGGCCTTGCGCAGCATGGCAGTGTCCTTTCAGCATGCATCGTAGGGGCGCAGCATGCTGCGCCCTTTCACCATGTCGTCGTTTCCACATCGGGCGCAGCATGCTGCGCCCCTACAGCCTCGCTTCTTCGATCATCTCCCGCGCATGCTCAAGGGTCTTCTCGGTGATCCGCGCCCCTCCCAGCATCCGGGCCATCTCCGCCACCCGCTCCTCCCCGCCGAGGGGAACGACGGACGTTACCGTCCGTCCGGCGACGACCCGCTTCTCCACCCGGAAATGGGAGTCGGCGAAAGCGGCCACCTGCGGGAGGTGGGTAATGCAGAGGACCTGCTGGCCCTGCGCCACCCGCTTCAGCTTCTCCCCCACCAGGGCGGAGGTGGCGCCGCCGATGCCGCTGTCCACCTCGTCGAACACCAGGGTGGGGACGTCGCTTTCGGGGTGGACCTGCTTCATGGCGAGCATGAGGCGGGACAGCTCCCCCCCCGAGGCGATCCTGGCCAGGGATTTGGGTGTCTCGCCCGGATTGGGGGAAAAGAGGAACTCGGCTTTCTCCATGCCGCTCCCCCTCGGCTCGGGAAGCTTGTCGAAGGCCACCTCGAACCGGGCGTTGCGCATCGCCAGTTCGTGTATCTCCCGCTCCATGGCCTCCTTCAGCTTCCCGGCGCTGGCCGACCGGGCCGCCGAAAGTTCGGCCCCTTTCGCGTCCAGCTGCTCCTCCACCCCCCGCAGCGCCCGGTCCAGTTCCTCCCGGGTTTCCTGCCGGTGCAGGAGCCCCGCCAGCTCCCGGTCGATCTCCTCCTTGTAGGCGAGCATCTCCCGGATCGTCGGGGCGTACTTCTTTTTCAGGCGGTTGATCAGGTCGAGCCGGTCGTCGATCTCCCGGAGGCGCCCTGGGTCGGCCTCGACCCGGGCGGCATAATCGCGCAGGGAAAGGGCCGCGTCCTCGATCTGGAGGTATGCGCTGTTCAGGGTTTCGTGGAGCGGCGCCAGCGCGGGATCTATCCCCCTGATCTCCTCGACGCCGGAGATGACCCGGCGCAGCCCCCCGAGAATCGCCTCCTCTCCCCCGTACAGGAGATCGAAGGCCTCCTGGCTGTTCCGCAGCAATTTCTCCCCGTGGGCCAGGAGCTGCCGCTCCCGGTCCAGTTCCTCCTCCTCGTCGGGGGAGAGGAGCGCCGTGCCGAGTTCCCCGGACTGGAACGACAGCAGGTCGATCCGCCGCGCCGCTTCGCGCTCCCCCTCCTCGATCCGCCTGATCTCGTCAGCGGTGCGCCGGTAGTCGTCGAATAGTGCGGCAAACCGGGCGCGCAGGGAGGCGAGCCCGCCGAAATCGTCCAGCAGCCGCAGGTGGTTGTCCGGCTTGAGGAGGGTCTGCGACTCGTGCTGCCCGTAAATGTTGATCAACTGCCGCGCAAGCTCGGACAGGGAGGCGATGGTGGAGAGCCCGCCGCCGACAAAGACCCGGTTGCGGCCGGAGCGGGAAACCACCCGCTTCACCAGCAGCTCCCCGTCGCACTCCACCCCGCTCTCCGCGAGCCGCTCCAGCATGCCGGGGTGGGCGGACAGGTCGAACAGCGCCTCCACGGTCGCCTCTTCCTCTCCGGTCCGGATCAGGTCGGCCGACGCCCGCCCGCCGAGGATCAGGTTCACCGCGTCGATGATGATCGACTTCCCCGCCCCGGTCTCACCGGTAAGGCAGTTGAGCCCCGGCTGGAACGCCACGTGGAGGTTGTCGATGATGGCGAAGTTTTTTATGTAGAGGTCGGTGAGCATAGATTTTCTGTAGGGGCGGCGCTTGCTCCGCCCTCGCATGTGGACCGTGGTAATCAGGGCGCAGCAAGCGGCGCCCCTACCTTTCTCCCCATTTCAGCTTCGTTCTTAGCACCTCGAAGTAGTCCTTGCTCCGCGACATCACCAGCCGGGTGCGGTGCGCCGCCCGCTCTATCCTGATGACATCGTCGTACTTCAACTCGAAACCGACCTGGCCGTCGAGGGTGAGGAAGACATCCTCGTTCTGCGACCGGAGCCGGATGGTGATCAGGGCGTCGCTCGCCACCACGATCGGGCGGTTGGTCAGGGTGTGGGGGCAGATGGGGGTAATCGCCAGGCAGTCCAGGTCGGGATGGATGATCGGGCCGTTGGCGGAAAGGGAGTAGCCGGTGGAGCCGGTCGGCGTGGATACGATAAGCCCGTCCGCCTTGAAGGTGGTGAGCCAGCTCCCGCTGACGGTGGTCTCCATGTCGATGATCCGCGCCAGCGCCCCCTTGTTGATCACCATGTCGTTCAGCACCTGGTGGGTTTCGATTTCCCGGCCGCCCCGGATCAGGGCCACCCGCAGCATCATCCGCTCCGACAGCCGGTAATCCCCCGAAAGGCAGCTCTCCAGGGCCGGATAGAGCTCGTCCAGGGTAATCTCGGTGAGAAAGCCGAGACTCCCCAGGTTCACCCCCAGGATCGGCACCTCCCGGTCCCCCACCAGGCGGGCCACCGAAATCAGGGTGCCGTCACCCCCCAGCACCACCACCAGGTCCGCACGGTTGGGGATATCCGCGCTCTCCGCCCCCTCCCGATAGCGCAGATGCCGGGCCAGGTGCGCCTCCACCAGCGGTGTGAGCCCCCTCGCCTCCAGCCAGGTGATGAGCTCATCGGCCAGACCCTGGCAACGGGGGTCGTGAAATTTCGCGAAGATGGCGATATTTTTCATCATCAGGGCCCCTGAATGTGCTATGTAAGTAAGCGAAGAACGAAGGCTGAAGGCTGAAGGTTTCAGGCTGAAGGGTTTCTTGCAGCCTTCAGCCTATCAACTTGATTTTACTAGCACAGATACCGTACCATGTCCAATGGAAATTCCGCATATTCCGCGTATACTGACAAGATGAGAGCCGCCGCTGCACGGCCAAGAAGAGAATGGTTACCCAGAGGGGCAGATGACTGACGAAACCAGCATGACAGGGGGGCAGGTCGCCGAACTCGACAGCATGATGCTCATCATCAAGTCGTTTCTCGAACATCTGGAGTACACCCTCGGCAAGGACAAATATTCCGCCAGCAGCTACGACAACTTCGACGCCCTGGCCTATGCGGTGCGCGACCGGCTCATCGAGCGCTGGCTCGACACCCAGCAGGCGTATTACAACAGCGACAACAAGAGAGTGTACTACATCTCCATGGAATTCCTCCCGGGGCGCACCCTGGAAAACAGCCTGATCAACCTGGGGCTGCTGGACGATTTCCGGGAGGCGGTATCGTCGCTCGGCTACGACTTCGACGAACTGTGCGACGAGGAACAGGATGCGGGGCTGGGCAACGGGGGACTGGGGCGGCTGGCGGCCTGCTTCCTCGACTCCATGGCCACCATGTCGATCCCCGCGTACGGCTACGGCATCAGGTATGAGTACGGCATTTTCCGCCAGAGAATCGTCGACGGCGCCCAGGTGGAGATCCCGGACAACTGGCTCCGTTACCGCAACCCCTGGGAGCTGGACAGACAGGAACATATCCACCCGGTAAAGTTTTACGGCAGGGTGGTGAAGGTGACCATCGAGGGGAAGGAGCGCCACGAGTGGGTGGACACCGAGGATGTCATGGCCATGGCCTTCGACACGCCGATTCCCGGCTACCGGAACAAGACGGTCAACACGCTCCGCCTCTGGAGCGCCAAATCCAGCCGGGAATTCAACCTGAAGTATTTCTACGAGGGGGATTACATCCGGGCCGTCGAAAAGAAGATGGTTTCGGAGAATATCTCCAAGGTCCTCTACCCTTCCGACAACATCGTGGAAGGCCGGGAGCTGCGCTTTAAGCAGGAATACTTCCTGGCGTCGGCCACCGTGCACGACGTGGTGTACCGGTTCAAGAAGATGCACACCGACCTGAAACGCCTCCCGGAAAAGGTGGCCATCCAGTTGAACGACACCCATCCGTCGCTGGCCATACCCGAACTGATGCGGGTACTCATGGACCTGGAGGGGCTCGACTGGGACGATGCCTGGGGCATCTGCGTCGGCACCTTCGCCTACACCAACCACACCATCCTCCCGGAAGCCCTGGAGCAGTGGCCGGTCTGGTTTTTCGAGCAGATCCTGCCGCGCCACCTCAAGATCATCTACGAGATCAACGAACGCTTTCTCGCCGAGGTGGAACGGCGTTTTCCCGGCGACCGGGAGCGGCAGGCACGGATGTCGCTGGTGGAGGAGCACTGGGAGAGGAAGATCAGGATGGCCCATCTGGCCGTCGTCGGGAGCCATTCGGTCAACGGCGTGGCAGCGCTCCACACGGAGATCCTCAAGACGAGGATTTTCCCCGATTTTTACGCCATGTACCCGGAACGGTTCTCCAACAAGACCAACGGCATCACCCAGCGCCGCTGGCTGAAGAAGGCCAATCCCGGCCTGGCTGCGCTGATCGGCGGGACGATCGGCGAAGGGTGGGCGACCGACCTGTTCGAGCTGGAAAAGCTCGCCCCCCTGGTCGAGGACCGCATGTTCCTCGACGAATGGCGCCGGGTGAAGAGAGACAACAAGCAGAGGCTCGCCGACTGGATCGTCAGGGAGAACGGCATTGCAGTGGACCCCGACTCCCTGTTCGACTGCCACATCAAGAGGATCCACGAATACAAGCGGCAGCTCCTCAACGTCCTCCACATCATAACCCTCTACAACCGGATCAAGCATAACCCCGACAGCCTGACCGTGCCGCGCACCTTCATCTTCAGCGGCAAGGCGGCCCCCTCCTATTTCCTGGCCAAACTGATCATCAGGCTGATCAACGCGGTCGGCACGGCCATCAACGACGACCCGGACGTGGCGGGGAGGGTCAAGGTGGTCTTTCTCGCCAACTACGGGGTGACCCTGGCGGAGCGGATCATCCCGGCGGCGGACCTCTCGGAGCAGATCTCCACCGCCGGCACCGAGGCGTCGGGGACCGGCAACATGAAGTTCGCCCTGAACGGCGCGCTCACCATCGGCACGCTGGACGGGGCCAACATCGAAATCATGGAAGAGGTCGGCCGTGACAACATCTTCATCTTCGGCCTGAACGCCGAGGAGGTCGCCGCCCTGAAGGACAGGGGGTATAACCCGCGTGAGTATTACTCCCGGCAGCCGGAGCTGAAGCTGGCGCTCGACATGATCGCCGGCGGCGCCTTCTCCCCCGGCAACCCCGACCTGTTCAAGCCGATCGTGGACGCCCTCCTGAACCAGGGGGACCAGTACCTGGTGCTGGCCGATTACGCCTCCTACGTCTCGTGCCAGGAAGAGGCGGCCAGACTCTACCTCGACCGGGACGAATGGGCGCGCCGGGCCATCCGGAACAGCGCCGGCATGGGAAGGTTCTCCAGCGACCGGACCATCGCCGAATACGCGGCGGAGATCTGGGACGTGCATACCGAGGAGGTCACGGCCAATGTGCAGCATTGCCTGCACGAAGGGGTCTGCCTCGTAGAACAGAAAGGATAAACGGCTGTTCGACGTTCGATGTTCGATGTTTTGTGTTTTTAACCAAACCTCGAACCTCGAACCTCGAACCTCGAACAAAACATGGACCTTTTCGACACCCAAGCCGAACAAATAAAGGACGCCCCGCTCGCCGAACGGATGCGCCCCCGGACCATGGCGGAGTTCGTGGGGCAGGCGCACCTCCTGGGAGAGGGGAAACTGCTCCGGCACCTCATCGAGACCGACCAGCTCACCTCCCTGATCTTCTGGGGGCCCCCCGGCTCCGGCAAGACGACGCTGGCCCGGATCATCGCGGGCGCCACCCGCTCCCACTTCATCTTTTTCTCCGCCATTCTCTCCGGCATCAAGGACATCCGCGAAGTGGTCAAGGAGGCGGAGGAGGCGCTGAAGTACCGGGGGATGAAGACCATCCTGTTCGTGGACGAGATCCACCGCTTCAACAAGAGCCAGCAGGACGCGTTCCTCCCCTACGTGGAGCGGGGGACCTTCACCATCATCGGCGCCACCACGGAGAATCCCTCCTTCGAGGTGATAGCGCCCCTGTTGTCCCGCTGCAAGGTGCTGGTCCTCAACCCCCTCACGGCTGAGGAGATCGCAACCATCCTGCACGCGGCCCTGACCGACCGGGAGCGGGGACTAGGCCCCTTCGACCTCACGGCGGAGCCTGAAGCGCTCTCCTTCATGGCGGAACAGGCGGACGGCGACGCCCGGGTCGCCCTCAACACCCTGGAAACCTCGGCGCGCCTCGCCCGAGACGGGGAGATCACCCTCGACCTGGCACGGGAGGCTGTCCAGAAGAAACCGCTCCTCTACGACAAGGGGGGGGAAGAGCACTACAACGTCATCTCCGCCTTCATCAAGTCGATGCGGGGGAGCGACCCGGACGCGGCCCTCTACTGGCTGGCGCGGATGATCGAGGCGGGGGAGGACCCGCTCTTCATCCTGCGGCGGATGGTGATCCTGGCCAGCGAGGACATCGGCAACGCCGACCCCCGGGCGCTCCAGGTGGCAGTGGCGGCGCTCCAGGGGTTCCAGTTGGTCGGTCTCCCCGAGGGGCGGATCATCATGGGCCAGGCGGTCGCCTACCTCGCCACCGCCCCCAAGTCGAACGCCTCCTACCTCGGGATCGACGCGGCGCTCGCCGAAGTAAGGAAGAGCGGGGCGCTCCCCGTGCCGATGCACATCAGAAACGCCCCGACAAAGCTGATGAAGGAGCTGGGATACCACAAGGGGTACCGCTACGACCACGACTACAAGGAAGGATACGCGGCGCAGCAGCATCTCCCCGACAAGATCAAGGGGCGGAAATTCTACGACCCGGCCGGCCACGGCTACGAGAAGACCATCAAAGAGCGGATGGAGTGGCTGAGAGGCAAGAAGGACGAGAAATGATTCTTTGTAGGGGCGAGGCATGCCTCGCCCTCTTTTGGATGGCACGACATCAAGGGCGACGCATGCGTCGCCCCTACAAACAGGCGGGGTCTGCACCATGAAAAAAATAGGGATACTCACCAGCGGCGGCGACTGCTCCGGCATGAACGCCGCCATCCGGGCCGCCGTCCGCACCGCCATCAGCCGGGAGACGGAGGTGGTCGGCTTCCGCAAGGGGTATGCGGGGCTCCTCAAGGCCGACAGCCTGGCGATGGACACCAAGTCGGTTTCCGGGATACTCCAGCGGGGAGGGACCTTCCTCCAGTCGGCCCGCTGCGACGAGTTCAAGACCCCGGCGGGACAGCGGAAAGCCCTGGACAACCTGGCGCGCCTCGGCGTGGAAGGGCTCGTGATCATCGGCGGCGACGGCTCCCTCCAGGGGGCGCTGACGTTCGACAGACTCGGCTTCCCGGTTATCGGCATACCCGCCAGCATCGACAACGACATCCCGTTCACCGACATGGCCCTCGGGGTGGACACGGCCCTCAACAACATCATCTACGCGGTGGACTGCATCAAGGACACCGCCAGCTCCCACGACCGGGCCTTCGTCATCGAGGTAATGGGGCGGAACTCCGGCTACCTCGCCACCATCAGCGCCATCGCCAGCGGCGCCGAATTCACCATCGTCCCGGAAATGGAATGCGACCTGGCGGAAATCTGCAGCCAGCTCCGGCACCGCTACCAGGAGGGGCGCAGCAACGCCATCATCATCATGGCGGAAGGCGCCGGCCGCGCCCAGGCCATTGCCGACACCGTCAAGGACGCCATCGGCTTCGAGACCCGGGTGACCGTGCTCGGCCACTACCAGCGCGGCGGCGCGCCGACCGTGTTCGACCGGCTCCTCGGCAGCAGGTTCGGCAAGAAGGCGGTGGAGCTGCTGCTGGAAGGGGAACGGGGAAAGATGGTCGGCCTGGCATGCAACGACATGATCGCCACCCCCCTCGCCGACGTGGTGAAAGGGTCCAAGAGGCCGGACGACGACATGCTGCGCATGGCGGAAGTGCTGGGAATTTAATTCCGGTTGACATATCGCGGCCCCAAAATTAAAGTGAAGATTGCACTCAATCAGGAACGGGAGAAGACTCTGTCATCCATGGTAAAAAAAGCACTGAAAACCACCCTCTCCCTGATCGTTATCGCCCTCCTGGCATTTGCCGCGGGAACGGCAATCCGCCTGAAACGGACCGTTCCGGCTCTCCGGGACGAGGAGTACCTTGCGCTCGTCCCGAAGGTCATGGAGCTGATCAAGCAGCGATACGTGGAGAAAGTCGACGACAAGAAACTGGTCGAAGGGGCGATCAACGGCATGCTGGCCGCCCTTGACCCCCACAGCGCCTATCTCCCCCCCGAATTCTTCAAGGAGATGAACATCGAGATATCGGGCTCCTTCGGCGGACTCGGCATTGAGATCAACATGGCCGACGGCAGGCTGACGGTTATCGCCCCCATCGACGACACCCCGGCGTTCCGGGCCGGCATCAGGGCCGGCGACGTCATCTGGAAGATCGACGGGAAGCCGACCAGGGACCTCACCATCAACGAAGCGGTCAACCGGATGCGCGGCCCGAAGGGAACCAGGGTCACCCTCACCATCCTCCGCAAGAACACGCCCCGCCCGCTCGCCTTCAACCTCGTGCGCGACATCATCAAGACGAAGAGCCTGAAAGCGCGGGCACTGGAACCGGGCTACGGCTATGTCAGGATCTCCCATTTCCAGGAACGGACGGGGGAAGAGTTCGCCGCTGCGCTGCAAGCGCTGCGCAAGGAGAACGGCGGGACCCTGAAGGGACTGGTCATCGACCTGCGCAACAACCCGGGAGGGCTCCTCGAACCGGCGGTAGACGTGGCGGGCCGCTTCATCGACGCAAAGGCCAAAGATGGCCTGGTCGTCTACACCAAGGGAAGGGAAGCGTCCTCCCGCATGACCCTGACCACCGGCATGGACAACAAGGAACCGCGCTACCCCGTCGTGGTGCTGATCAACGGCGGCAGCGCCAGCGCCTCCGAGATCGTCGCCGGCGCGCTGCAGGACCACAACAGGGCCGTGATCATGGGGACCCAGAGCTTCGGCAAGGGGTCGGTCCAGACCGTCTTCCCCCTCCCCGGCGGGGCGGGGCTGAAACTCACCACCGCCAAGTACTACACCCCGAAGGGGCGCTCGATCCAGGCCAAGGGGATCACCCCTGACATCGTCGTCGCGAGGGACGAGACGCCCGCCACGCCGACGAAAAAGGTACGAGCCATCCGGGAGCGGGACCTGGAAAACCACATGATGCCGGAGGACGAGGAGACCCCCGAGGCAGTGGAACCGGCGAAAGGCAAGCCGCAGGAGCAGGATTCCAGGGACAACCAGCTGGCGCGCGCCCTCGACCTGTTGAAGGGAATGGGCCTTCTCGGCAAGGAGCAATGAACGTTCCCGTGACCTTCGACCTGCTGGTGATACTCGGGCCGACCGCCTCGGGGAAGACCCGGCTCGGGGTCGGGCTTGCCCGCGCGCTTTCCGGGGAGATCATCTCCGCGGACTCCCGCCAGGTCTACCGGGAGATGGACATCGGCACCGGCAAGGACCTGGCCGAGTACGGCGAAATCCCCTACCACCTGATCGACATCGTGGCACCCGGCTCGGAATTTGATGTATTTCGGTTCCAGCGCCGCTTTCTCGAAGCCTTCGCAAATATCAGGGGGCGCGGCCGCCTGCCGATCCTGGTCGGAGGCACCGGCATGTACCTGGAGGCCGTCCTGAGAGGGTACCGGCTGATCGAAGTGCCGGAAAATCCCGACCTGCGGGCGGAGCTCGCCGGCCAATCCACGGAAGCGCTCGCCGAGCGGCTGAAACGGAGCGCCACCCGTCTCCACAACACCACCGACCTCCTGGACCGGAATAGGCTGGTGCGGGCAATCGAAATAGCCGACTACGAGCGGGACCACGCGCCCGAGCCGCTTCCGGAAATCAGGCCGCTGGTGCTCGGGGTCCGCTGGGAGCGGGCCCGCCTGCGGGAGAGGATCACCGCCCGGCTGCGGGAGCGGCTCGGGAACGGACTGATCGCCGAGGTGGAGCGGCTGCACGCCGCGGGGATTCCTTGGGAGCGGCTCGAATTCTACGGCCTCGAATACCGGTACGTGGCCCGCCATCTCAAGGGGGAGCTCACCGGGAACGACCTGTTCCAGAAACTCAACAGCGCCATCCACGACTTCGCCAAACGCCAGGAAACCTGGTTTCGCCGGATGGAGCGAAACGGCAGCGCGATCCGCTGGGTGGACGGGGCCGGGGAGCCGCTGGACGAGGCGCTTCGAATCGTGGCAGCGGAGCGGGGGTGAAGAGTTCTCCCGTAACAAGCTACCTCCAAAGTCGCGCCATCCAAGGCCCCTGGCGGATCGCCGGGTGCGACGGACACGGCTTCGACGGCGCCATAGTGATCCCCTCCCTGGCGGAGAGCGAACGGCTGTTCGCCACCCTCGCCACCCTCGCGGCCAATCCCGCCGAACTCCTCGCCCGCTTCATCGTGCTCGTGGTGGTGAACCACCGGGAGGACGCTCCGCAGTCCGACAAGGAGGACAACCGCCGCACCCTGGCGCGCCTCGCCGCCGCGGCTTCTGACTTCCCGTCCCTCAACCTCGCCCGGGTGGACGCCGCCTCGGCCGGGCTGGAGATGCCCGCCAGGGGCGGCGGGGTGGGGCTCGCCCGCAAGATCGACCTCGCCCTGACCCGGCTCGACCACGAGGCCGTCGTCGCGCTTCTGGTCTGCCTTGACGCCGACACCCTGGTGGAACCCTCCTATCTCCCCGCCCTGGTCCGCCATTTCCGGGAAACCAGAGCAGGCGGCGCCGCCATCCCGTTTCGCCACCAGCGGGGAGGGACGCCTGAGGAACAGCGCGCCATCGACCGGTACGAGCTGTTCCTGCGCCACTACGTGCTCGGCCTCGGGCTCGCCGGCTCACCCTATGCCTTCCACACGGTCGGGAGCGCCATGGCCGCAACGAGCGCCGCCTACGTGCGAAGCGGCGGGATGAACACCCGCACGGCGGGGGAAGACTTCTATTTCCTCCAGCACCTCTCCAAAACCGCCGGGGTCAGCCGGGTCGCGGGGACCACGGTCCACCCTTCTCCCCGCGCCTCCCACCGCGTTCCCTTCGGCACCGGCCGTTCCGTTTCCCGCTGGCTGGCAGGGGACGGCGAAGCGATCACCTTCTACCGGCCGGAATGCTTCCGCATCCTCGGGAAATGGCTGGGTCTTGTGCCGCATGGACTCGACAGCACCGCCGGGGAGATCATGGCCGAGGCGCGGCACATCTCCCCGCATCTGCCGGAATATCTCGAATCGGTCCGCTTTCCGGAAACCTGGCAAGGGCTTCGCCGTAACCACCCGGTGCCGGAGCGGCGCCTCAGCGCGTTCCACGGCTGGTTCGACGGCCTGCGGACCATGAAGCTCGTCCACCACCTCTCCGCCCGCGGGCTTCCCCGCTGCGGCCCGGAGGAGGTCCTCCCGGAGCTCCTCGGGATGGCCGGGGGAGGGCTCGCGGAAGGGGTCGGCGCCCAGCTGGAGCTGCTGCGCGAGATGGAGGAGGGGGATGCCTGTTTCCCCTTGAAATAACGGCGCTTTTGTGGAATAGTCACAATGGTGTAACGTCTCCAACCCTTGCGCACGGGTGCGATCCATGTACTGCCAATTCTACGGTTTCCGTGAAAAACCGTTCAACATCACCCCCAACCCCCGGTTCATCTTCCTCTCCAAGAACCACCGGGAGGCCTTCGCCCATCTCCTGTACGGGATCGACAACCATGCGGGGTTCATCGAGCTGACCGGCGAGGTGGGGACCGGGAAGACCACCGTGCTCCGCACCCTGTTCGAACAGCTGGACGAAAGGGGGAACCGGACCGCCCTCATCTTCAACCCCTGCATCTCCGCCCTGGAGCTGATGCGGAGCATCAACCGGGAATTCGCCATCCCCTGCGATGGGCTCTCCAGCTCGGAACTCCTCGACGAGCTCAACCGCTTTCTCCTGGCCGAGAACAGCGCCGGGCGCACGGTGGTGCTGGTGATCGACGAGGCCCAGAACCTGGAGCCGCAGGTGCTGGAGCAGGTGAGGCTCCTCTCCAACCTGGAGACCAAGACCGACAAGCTGATCCAGATCGTGCTGGCGGGGCAGCCGGAACTCAAAACGCTCCTCTGCCGCACCGAACTGCGCCAGCTCGCCCAGCGGATCACCGTCAGCTACCACCTCCCCCCCATGGACTTCGAGGACACGCAGGCCTACGTCGGGCACCGCCTGGAAGTCGCCGGAGACTGGCGCGCGGCCGTGTTCACGCCGCAGGCCCTGAAGCGGGTATTCCGCCATTCGGGGGGGGTCCCCCGGCTGATCAACATCGTCTGCGACCGGGCGCTCCTGTTCGGCTACATCGCGGAGAGCCGCGAGATTTCCGCCCGGATGGTGAAAGCCGCCATCGCCGAGATCAGGCGGGAGGATGACAGGGGGGGCCTGCTCCGCAGCCGCAACCCATGGCTGTTTCTCCCGGCGATCTTCGCTGCCGTTTTAATTCTCGCCATCCTGCGCTCGCCTCCCGGAAGGTTCCCCATGTTCCACGCCGGCCAGACGGACACGTTTGCCGGGGAGGGCGCACCCGCACCCCCATCCCCCCAGCTGGCGAAGGGACTGGCCGGGAGCGGGGAGGCAGAGAGCGCCGTCATCGCCTTCAACGCCCTGGCGCAGCTCTGGCAGGCCCCCACCCTCGCCGCTCCGGCGGCAATAAACCTCCCGCGGGGACTGGAGGAAGCGGCGGCCGGACGCGGGCTGAAACTTCTCAGGTACAGCGGCAGCCTCGGTCACCTGGTGCGGATGGATAGCCCCGCTCTTCTGGAATTCACCCTTCCCGGCGTCACGGGGAAACGCTACCTCGCCCTGACCGGGACGGACAAGGGAAGGCTCCTGGTTGCCCCGCCACTCGCGGGACGCAGTTCCCTGAGCATCGCCGAACTGGAAAGTCTCTGGTCCGGCACCGCCTGGCTCCCCTGGAAGAACTTCCGCGCCATTCCCTCTATAGCCGCACCCGGAACGAAGGGAGAGGATGTGGCCCGCCTCCAGCAGCTCCTCCGGGACGCGCGGGTTTTCCAGGGGCCCGTGTCCGCGGTATTCGACAAGGAAACCGTCGCCGCTGTCAGGGCATTTCAGGAGGCGCACGGGATCACCCCCGACGGCAAGGCGGGGGCGCAAACCCTGCTCCTCCTCTACCGTGCCGCGGGGAAATTCCCGATGCCGGGGCTGGTGCACAAAGGGGGGAGTCAGCAGGGATGAGCTCGATACTGGAGGCACTCAGGAAACTGGAGGAAGAAAAGGCCGCCCGCCGGGGAGTTGGCGGCGCTATCGCGGGGAAGGTCACCGCCACGAGCCGCCGCGGCCGCCGGAGACCCGCCTGGCTCGTGCCGGCGGGAATGGCCGCGGTTGCCGTCGTGGCCGTGCTCGCCACCTATGCCGCCATGGGGGGCTTTTCGCCCCGTCCGGGAGGGAGCGTTGCCGGCAAGGTGCCCGAGCCGGCGTCCGTGACCGTGACCGTTCCCGCCCCCCGTGTCGATGCCCAAGCCGGCATGCAAAGCGATCCCCCCCGGGTCCGGCCGCAGTCACCGGTCCGGCGGGAAGCCGGCGCCGGCGCCGACGCTCCCCAGCTGTCGGCGGCGGCCAAGCACTCTTCCATCCCCTCTCCTTCCCGTCCGGAAACCACCCCTGCGCAAGCCGCTCCTCCGCCCGAGACAGCCGCGAGCACAGCCCCTCCCGAACTCAACGTGACGGGGATCGCCTGGCAGAAGGACAGCGCCTCCCGTCTCGCGGTGGTGAACGGCGCTTCGATTGCGGAAGGGGCGTCGATCTCAGGGGCGCGGGTCAAGGAAATCCTCCCCGACCGGATCATTTTTTCCTTCAACAATAAGGAATTCGAGGTTTACCTGGGGAAAGGCGAGTAGGGGCGCAGCATGCTGCGCCAAGATCGGCGGGGTGGGCGTTTGTTCGCACCATCGCGTCACCAGGAAGGGAGCAGGTTCTCGTCCTTGATGAAATCGCGGATGGCGTCCATGTCGGCCATGGAAATATCGTGGAACTGCAGCCCCATTCCCACGGGGAGATGGGGGTTCTTGAGCAGCTCGGGATGGTTGACCCAGGCCACCTTGGCATGGCAGCGGATGGTCACGTTGTTGTTCGGAAGAACGAATTCGGCCCTGAGCGGCATGCCGGCCGGCAGCAGCCTGGTGGTTTCGAGAAAGACCCCGCCGGTGCTCAGGTTAATAGTATAGTCGACGAGCAGGTTATCGTCATCCGGGCCATAATGAATGCGGAGGCGCGCCATGTACCGGGGGGCGGTCCTCTCCTGGATACAGAGGAGCTTTTTCGCGGTTTCCAGAAAGTGCTGGCGGTTGATCGGCTTCAGGACGATGTCGTCGCACCCCGCGTTCCTGCACCGCTGGAGGTCCGCGTCCCGACCGCTGGAGGTCACCATGACAATGGGGATCCGGCAACGTTCCGGATCGGCCTTCAGCATGCGGCAGCACTCGTCCCCGTTCATGTCGGGCATGAACAGGTCCATGAAGATCAGGTTCGGCGGTTCCTCCGCCACGGCAGCCAGCACTTCCCTGCCGCTGTGGGCCACGTCGACGTCGAACGCGTTTCTGTTGAAAAAGGTTTTCTCCATCTCCAGGAAGAGTTGGACGTCATCGGCCAGCAAGATCCTTTTCTTGTCCATTTCCGTCACCCTCTCGCCCCGTGAAACGCATTTTCCTTTATTTTAACAGAGCCTCATGGAATGACCAGCGTGCCGCGGCAAAAAATTGCGCCCCTCGGGGCGGCCGTCTCCGTTTGTTGCCGGCAGCCGCTGCCGCGCTACGGCCGTCGATGGCATTGACAGCAGGAGAGGTTATTCTGTATGCTGGCGGGATGAAACGATATGATAGCGGAAACGAGCGGGAGTGGGAATCGCTCTGCGAACAGTGCGGCCTCTGCTGCTTCGAGAAGATCGAGGACGAGTACGGCACCATCTTTTTCACCCGGACCCCCTGCCGCTACCTGGACGTGGTGACGCGGAAATGCAAGGTGTATGAGCACCGCTTCGCCATCAACCCGGAATGCGTCAAGCTCACCCCGGAGCTGGTGCGGGAGATACGCTGGCTCCACGACGGCTGCGGCTATCGGAGGGCGCTTGACGGGCTGAAGGGTGAAGACCCTGATTTTTCTACATAAACGGAGTTTTCTGCTATGGTAAAAAAAACCGACCTGACCCTCATTCGCGGCGGCAAGGCCGACACGCGGCAATTCACCCGGCTCCCCTTCCCGGACAAGATCGCCCGCCTGAGGCAATCACCGGCGAAGGAGCGGCTGGCGCTTATTCTCGGCGACGCCGAGCCGGAACGGCTCGCCCGGGCCCTCCAGGCGCAGGAGATATACTGGACCGTCAAGGAGATCGGCATCAGCGACGCCCTGGCGCTTCTTGAGTTCGCCTCGCCCGAGCAGCGGGAATTCTTCCTCGACATGGAACTCTGGGAAAAGGATTCCTTCTCCGGGGAAAAGGGCCTGGAATGGCTCGGCTACCTTCTGGAGACGGGTGAAGCAAAAGTGGCCGAACAGCTCCGGCACCTGGACACGGAGCTGCTCATCCTCATGCTCATGGGGGAGATCACGGTAGGTGGCGGGGTCGGCGAACTGCTCCCCGACGAGGAGCGGACCGCCGACTGGGACCATTCCTTTGACAACCTGTACTTCATTACCTTCAGGAACCCCAAGCACTCCCGGCTGATCGGCACTTTCCTCGACATCGTCTTTCGCCGCGACCGCCAGCTCTACCAGGCGCTCCTGGAAGGGGTAAAAAACGAGGTGGAGAGCGAACTGGAGGAACAGGCCTACAGCTTCCGGACCGGACGGCTGGCCGACCTCGGCTTCCCGAGCAGGGAAGAGGCCGTCTTCATCTACGCCCGGATCGATCCCGCCTCCTTCGTCCCGGCCAAGGAGCCGAAACGGCTCCACCCGGGGGGCGAAGAGACCGTTCCCGCACCGCTCCGGGACGACACCCTGCTGGCGCGGGCGCTCGGGCGGCAAGACTCGGCAGAGCTGTACATGGAACTCAACTACCTGGTCAACACCGCCCTGGTCGCGGAAGAGACCTCCTTTGCCGACGACGAGGCGATGCAGGCAGTCATGGAGCGGATATCCGGCTATCTCGTCATCGCCCTGGAATACCTCGGCGGTGACGACGAGGAAAAGGCCGCGGACATGCTGGGACGGGAGCCACTCAAGAGGCTCTTCCAGCTGGGAAACAGCATCGTGCAGGGGTTGAAGAAGAAGGCCGCGCATCTCGCCGCACACGACTACCCCACCGGCAAGGCGCTCAACGGGATACGGGAGGCGCACCCCAGGTTCTACCGGGGGCTCGACCCGGACGGGATCGACGGCTACCGGGAGTTCCGGGAGATGGCGGATGTGAAAACATTCGAGGAGTTTCTGGAAAGGATGGGGGGAGCTTCCCCTTGATGCGACCACTCAATACGTCAAACAGGCGGCATTGAGAATCCCGGCTGCCAGGGAGAGCACGCCGAGCAGGATTGCCGGGGCCGGCTCATTGTCGGCAATCTGGCGGCAGAGGCCGCCAAAGCAGGTGCGCAGCACCAGGAATACCAGCACCTGAACCACGAGCGCCACCACGGCCCAGACCAGCATGTCCAGGAACGAAACGCTGTGGGCAATGGCGCTTGCCAGGGGGATCACGAACCCGAGCAGCGCCCCGCTGAAGCTGATGGCCGGCGCCACCTTCCCCTCGTGGATCATCCTGAATTCGGCATAGGGGGTGATCCTCACATAGAGCGCCGTAAAGAGTGTGGTGAGTACCACCGATGCCAGAAAATCGAGAAAAAAGCCGTTCAATCCCCCCAGCGACTCCGTAATCGTTATCGAATTCATTTCAATCCTCCACGAAATAATGCGGTATGAACCTGCTGCCATTGGTCGTAATCTCGGTGCGGTCCTCGCGTATCCCTATGCCGGCCGGCTCCCCGCCTATCACCCATGAGCCGATGACCGGATAGTTGCCGTCGAAGGACGGGAGCGGCGCATAGCGCTGGAACACATACCCTTCCCGCCCGTAGCTCCCCTCCGTCTTCAGGAGGCTCCCGCCGCGACAGATCTCCACGTTCTCCCCCTCCCGGGAGAAGAGCGGTTTGCGCACGTAATCCCCGTGCAGCGGCCGGTCGTCGAAGGTCGACTCCAAGAGGTTCGGGTGCCCCTCGAAGAGCTGCCACAGGATGGGGAGAATCCCCTTGGTGCTGAGGACCATCTTCCAGGCCGGCTCGATGATCCGCATGCCGCAATCCGCCAGGTATTGGCCGAATTCCTCGGCTACCAGCCATTCCCACGGATAGAGCTTGAACAGCGTCCTGATCGGTTCGCCGTCGATGCCGACGAACCGCCCCAAGCCACGGTCCCAGCCGATCTCCTCCACGTACAGCCGATGGGTCGCAAAGCCCCCCTGGACCGCGGTGTCCCGCAGGTATTCCACGTTCCCCAGGTCCTCGGCGCTCCCGGCGGCGCAGGCAAAATGGACCGGGTCGCGCTGCAGGTACGGCCACGACTGCCAGAACGCAATGAGCTTCTCGTGGATGGAGTTGAACTGGTCAGCCGCGGGGTGGGTGTCCTGAAGCCAGAACCACTGCACCACGCTCGCCTCCAGAAGGGAGGTGGGGGTGTCGGCGTTGTATTCCAGGAGCTTCGGCGGCCCGCTGCCGTCCCAGGCCAGGTCGAAGCGCCCGTACAGGGTGGGCTCGTCCATGTCCCAGGATCTCACGATCGTATCGACGAACCGGTCGGGGATGCAGAGTCGGGCGAAGAGGTCGCGGCGGATCACCTCGTCCACCGCCTGGATGCAGAGCGACTGCAGCTCCGCCGTGGCCAGGTCCAGGGCGTCTATTTCGCTCCGCGTGAACCGGTAGCAGGCGGATTCGTCCCAGTAGAGCTCGCCGTCGATGGTATGGTAGGTCATCCCTACCGACTCGACCCGCTCCCGCCACTCTCCCCGCAGCTCAATGCTTAACCGTTCCATTTAGTGCCCTGTAACATCTAAAGCCCCCTCCCTATCCCTCCCCCGCTGGGGGAGGGTACACTGTTCTCCCCCCAGCGGGGGGAGGAAGGAGGGGGGTTGTGAGGTCACAAAATATAAAGTGTTACGTGGTACTTGTGCACTACCCCCCGAATGACGCATGGAAGCTGCCGAGGGAGCCGAATCCCCCCCGGCTGATGGTCCCGACGCCGATCGAACGGCTTATGCGCCCCCCGCCGCTTCCGTAGCGCGGACCGTAATAATAATGCGTCCCGTAGTGGCTGCTGCCGGGGGGAGGATCCTGGCAGTCCTTGCCGTCGCCCCAGTCGTTCAAGCAGTCTTGCCGGTTCGCATAGAGGTAGTGCTGGGTCTCCCCCTGGCTCGCGATGGCGAGCGCCCCCATCAGCACCAGCGAAACCTGGAGCGAGCGCCGGGGAGCGACCACTGCCGCCGGGACGGACTCCTCGGTCTTCCGGGGCTGGATCTGCCCCTCCCAGGCGGAAAGCCGCGGGAAGAAGTCATAGAAGTAGAAAACGCCGACCAGCAGGAAGAGATAAAAGTCGAGCATATTGCCGAAGAGGAAGAACAGCACGAGCCCGAGAATGGCCACGCCGCAGGCAACGGCGGCGGAAGCGGATGAGGCGCTCCCCGCTTTTTTCAGCCGCGCCTCCACGGGAGCGGCCGCACTGCTCCCCTGCGGAGGCGCCGGCGCCAGGGCCCGCAGCAGCAGAAACGCCAGTGCCGCCAGCCCCATCGCGACGAGCCGGGCCGGAAAGGCAGGCAGTCCGGGCTCGAGCCCGGAGAAGTTTTCCGCGACCCCCGCGGTGAACAACGCGATGAGCGCAATCACGACCAGGAGAACCGCCATGGCCCAGTACGACGATGCCGCTTCGGCGTACTCCAAAAGAGCGAAGTTGTTGGGGCGCGACGACCTCCGCGTAACGGCCGTTCCGCCCGACTTGCGGCTGATGCGGTAGACATCGGCCGCATACTTCAGGATGTCCGCGATCTCGTCGCCCGATACCATCACGCGGCGGATCAGGATCGATTCCCTGATGTTTTTCTCCGTGCCGTGGAAAAATCGGACTTTCTGCTCGTCGGCGATCATCACCAGTTCCTCGGCGGGGAGGACGGTCCGTCCGAAGAAGCCGTTCCTGACGATCTTGTCGGGGAAAAAAGTTATATTGCGGGTGACGACGCAGTCGGCCAGGTACCAGACCCCGACCGCCACCCCTGCCACCACGAGGAGCTCGAAGACCAGCCCCTCGCCGAGAAAAGCCTGGCAGATGGGCAGCACAAGGGGGGAGAAGACGAGCAGCAGGACCTTCATCAATACCGAATACCGCACGACCAGCGGTTCGTCCCCCCACTGCCGTGTGGATTTCGGCAATGTCGGAGCCTCATCCGGTTCGATCTGTTCCGGTTCAATATGCTCCGGTTCTATCTTTTCGAAAAGACTCATAGGGGCTCCATGAGGAACGGTTTCGCGGATCACATGCGCATAGCGGAGACAGCGGGTTATGCCATTATCACTATTGAGCCAGAAGCGAAGTCATGAATAGCTCGTCTGTCTTTAGTGACGGGGATAGAAAGCAGCGAGATGAACCCGAGAAATATTTTAATGACTATTCTCAGGTACGCAGCGGGAATTGAAATATTCTTATAATTATTTACAGTCCTTACTCTGATTCCGGTAATTTTTTGTCCGAGAGTACAGAATTGACTTGTGAGGATTGGCTCATACAGAAAAAACATAATAAAAAGTACTGCAACACGAGTATAGCTTGCATAAGTTGAATCAGCTTTGACTGCAAAAGATACCGCAATAAATACGGATAAAATGAAAATTCCGTCTACAAACGTAGAAAGATAGCGCCTTAAAATTGTCGGGCTTTCAGGCATTGCAATTTCTCCTTTGACGATAACGGCTTTGGGGTTGTGCGGTGCCATCCGGCACCAGCCGTCATAGGTAATTTTGCAACTCATGTTCTAAGTGCTGGCGCAGCTCGTCTGGAGTTACGACCACGCCCTTGCCTTGTGGCGTGGGAAATACAGCTACCACAAGCCCCTCAGCGTCCAGTTTCTCCAAGAGTTCCGTAAGGTCTTCAATTTCAATCGCCTCGGGAACTGCATCTGCCCATTCACCAGTAGCACATGCTTCTGCATAGACTTTGTACGGCCAAAGCGGGAAAGCGGCCTGCTTTTCATCTCCTGCGAGAGACCATCCACCTTCAGACCTCAGTCCCCATGCCTCTTCCGAATCAGCAACACGCTTAATAAAATGGTCATATCGCTCATTCGCTGGCAGAGTCAACACTGCCTCAAACTGCTGCTGGTTTATTGTGTATGTCATTTCTATGCTCCAGTTGCGCACACGGTTGAGAGCACAGCGGGTTCACCGCTGTTGCGCTTGGTTAAACCTTGGACGAAGGCAGCTAGTCGTCACCTTCTAGTGAACCGACTACCATAACGCCACCAGTATCGATGGCTTCTGCGAAACATTGTCCGTCATGACGCAGGTCTGTGAACAACACATCAAGGGCCGCCCGTGGTCCAAACTTCGGGTCTATTTGGACAGCCTTCTTAAGCCTACGGAGCGCCTCATCGGAATCCTTAAGTTTCGCATGCGCCTGTGCGAGGGCATAGAGTGCATCTGCTTTTTCGTGATCGCAATGATTGGCTTGGTCCAGAGCCTTGCGAGCTCCAGTTGTATCCCCGCAGGAAGCAAGGATAGCTGCGAGTGTAGCGTGTACTGTGCACAACTCTGGCGCAAGACTTGCCGCCTTACGTGCATCGGCCTCAGCCTCTTTCAAGTCACCGGTAGCTAGGTAAACAAGTGCGCGCAGCCGGAAGACTGCAGATGTCTTTTTGTTCGTATCCAAATATTCAGTGAAGTCTGAATGGGCAAGCCCGAAATTGTTTACGACCAACGCTGCTACACCTCGATTACGCCTTGCAGTTAGCTTACCCTCCTTTGTAGGTGCTAAATCATGTGATTGGGTAAGCACATCTATTGCCTCATGATACCTTCCGAGTCGCAGGCAGGCCCGACCATATTTAGACAAATGAGGATAGTTGTCTGGATCCTTTTCGCACGCCAGCTTGAACTCAGCTATAGCCGCCTCGTAGCGCTTGTCCTCAAATGCTATGCATCCAGCGTTGTAATGTCTTCTCGCTTCGATCATGCGTTGCGAAAGCGAAGGGCGCCTCACTGCATACCACCCAGCCGCAAGGACAGACAGAACAAGAACGGCGCCGTAAGCGAAAAGCGCTGGCGCCCCTTTTAAATTGGGAAACGCAACAGCCTGAAGAGCGGCGAAGATCGTCACTGCTCCTGTGGTGATGGCCCAGGAGACAGCTGGTAATTCTCTAAATCGATCCGCAAATACCGCTATTCTGTCGGCGAGCGTCAATTTGTTGTCAGTTGGTTTGGTATTCAAAGTCCCTCCTGCTCAGTTTCAGTTCAACGTCACAAGGCGCCAGCGGCGGAGCGTCTGGGATTTTGCTGGGGGCAATCTTCTATTCTGGTGGTCCGGGAGCCGGCTCTTTAAGCAGCAGCCAATGTGTCGCAGGAGTTTCATTGGCACATACGTATTCAAATTCTAAGGGGTTATTGGTCTTCCTGGATACAATTTTGTATTGCTCTTTGCTCTTAGGACAGTAGATTACCACCCGACTTCCTCTTGGCGGAAGTTTTCGGTCAACGCAGCCGAGACGTCTAACCTTAATCCATTTTGGCTGTAGCCGAGAAACTTCCTTCTCGGTTACTGGCCGCATGTCCTCACAAGGGTCAGGAAAGTGTTGAGCGCCGGCACCCGTTGAAATGATTGTAAATAGGACAACAATAGCTACTTTTCTCATATTCATCTCCTCCAACGTCATGAACGTGACCGGCGCAGGTTTATAGCGCCCGCATTCACGCGAGAGTTTGGGCATCCATTTCTGTGTAATATAAATCCTTTCTTGTTTAAAACGTGACCTTAAGCACCTGTGAGTCTTGTAAAGTAAGCGTTCGGCCTATACTCTTCCCTTTGTACTCGAATACCACCCAATACTGGCCTTGATATAGTTTGACTCTGGTGAGTGTTTTGTTTGGAACCTCAAATATGTTTTTGTTGTTTTTGTCTCTAAGATATGGGTCATCATCTCCATAGTAAATCTTAGCAATTCTTACCGTTGCTCCTCTTGGTTTTGAGTCTAGAACAACTATTGGTGTAAACGGCCCACCACCTTCTAGCATTTTAGAATAAATAACCTTTGATCGGTAATTTATTGAAAGAAATACTAATAAAATAGCACATAAGACTGGCACAGCAAAGACTAACCTTCTTAAGATCTTGTTTTTATATTTAAATTCTGTCAATATTAATTGTTGGTCTATAACCGATAGGTTTTTTGTCTTTGCTAGAACGTACCAAACAGCCCATAACAAAGAAACAAGAAGTGTAATCCCTATTAAAATTAGAATTTGCAGCTCATCGAATTTGTTAGAATATGTTTGGTATAGGCCGAACGCTGAAAGTGCAATACCTATTGGAATAGAAAATGGTTTAAATATTTCAAGAAAGTCTTCTTTGTCAGCCACTAATTGTTGTCCTTTCAGGGGAAATAAACACCAGCGCTACCGAGCTTGATTAATTTCGAATCTTGTACCGCACACATTGCACTGGTAGGTGTGGGTATGCTCGGAAACCGATCCATCCTTTCTTCGATACCCCCTTGATATCATCTTTTCACGAGGAATATTCTCTAAGCCCCCTGTACATTTTGGACAGAATTTGATGTCTGGTTGTGGGCCTGAAACATTAGCCATTGCTTTCCCCCTTTGCTTTTGGCTCCGTATTCCAACGGCTTTAGCGTGGCCGGCGCGGTAAGCAGTTTTGCCGCGACAATGTGTGTCTGCCAGCCACTATAACGGACGCACACAAGTGCATCACCATAGGGAGCGTAGGGGACGCTCTTTATCTATTGAGGACAAAAAAATAAAAGCCACCCCATCAGCCCAAAGCTGACCCGAGCGGCCCTTGCCCAACCCCCAAATGGCCCCACCCGCGTGAAACCATCGCACCCTCCTCATGCCGTACTGCGTTCAGCGTGCGACGGCAAGCAGTTAATGCGCGCTAAGATACGCCTGAACCCGCGGCAAGTCAAGACTTGTAAATTATGAAGCATGAATTGAAAACGAAAGGCGGGGATCGACGCAAAGAAGTATAGTGAATGGTGAATAACAAACAAGAAAAAAGCACAGTTTACGCAGCTTTTACCTTAGAAAACGAAGGAGAGTGTGTAACCCCCAACAGCCCGTCAATTGAGAGGTCTTCATCGATTAAGGGCCAGTGAATGCCGTAACCGGAAGAGGAAATTTCGAACCGTGCGCGCTCCGCCGGGCTTGCCGCGAGAAGGCGAGAAGACACGTCGGACAAGGCAAAACTGAACTCTTTCCCGTCTACCTTCAGCCGCAAGATATCTCCATCGAATGCAACTTTTTCAATCTCATGATATTTCTTCATTTCTGTGCCTCGTTCTGAAACTTGTCCCATTCTCCTTCGATAAATTCAAAGTATTCGAAGATTATCTTCTTAACCTCGCGCTTGTCCCTGCTTCCCATATTGTAGCTGTACGCTTCCTCAATTGCAAAGTTTTCTCTGTCGAGCCAGTACTTGCACTCCATGTCGCCTTTCCGGCAGTGCACATGGATCGGCTCGTTGCCTTCATTCGCGTAAAAGAAAAAACGCCACCCCATGACATAAAGAATCGTTGGCATGCATCAGCCCCTCAAAGACAGTAGGTGATCCAAAGGAATCGGGTAAGCGAATGGCGCAAACATCGTTAACGCGCCCTAAAATACGCCTGAACCCGCGGCAAGTCAAGTTAGACTTGGGAATGATGAATGATGAAAAACGGGGATCGGGAAAGAAGAAACGGGGCGAGTGGTAGAGTCGTTGAATAGTCCAGTTGTTGTGGGAGGAAACGTGGGAGTCCGTGAACAAGTACGGCAAGGCTAAAGGCTGGAGTCGGGGACGCCTACCCTCTCCCCCCGCACCGATTCCCGCGCCACATCGGTCACCAGCACGGTCACCTCGCTGTTGATGAGGGAATCGTCACCGGGGAGGCAGGCCGTAGGTCGTTTCGTAGTCGTAGCTGGTGACGTTGTTGATGGGGTCGGTGACGCTCTGCACCAGCCCGTTCCTGGCGTCGGTGGTGGCGTAGTAGGCGTAGCTCGTGGTACGGTTCAGCGGGTCGGTTATTGCCTGG
>DATDNF010000006.1:0-113734 GCA_036518435.1 Geobacteraceae bacterium | reverse complement strand
CCTTCCTTGCGTGCCGCATCCATCCGCTTGATGGCGGGGAAGAGCACCTCCTCCTCTTCTGCCGAAAAAAGTCGCCTCGCCTACCAGCACCTCAGGTACTTCACCAATCTCTACACAGTCACCCGCCAGGATTATCTCACCCTGTTCCGCGCCCTGAGTGCCGGGAAGATCAGGAAGGTGGCGTTCTGCGGGGTGGACGAGGTGACGGAGATCGCCTATCTCTCCCTGTCGGAGACGGGACTCGATCTCGTTGCAGTCATGGACGATGACCTGGCCGGACGGGACTTTTTCGGCCTCCCCATCGTGAGCGTCGCCCATGGGATACTCTCGGGATACCAGGGGATCGTCCTCACCTCGCTCAAGAAGAGCGAACTTCTCCGGGAGCAGCTCTCCCGGGTGGGGGTCGGAAAGGATTGCATTTTTTCTGCCGGCGGCGCGGAAATACGGGATGGTTTATAAAGGCACCGGCACCGGTTGAGAACGTAGTGTTTAAACGGGAGGCAGCGTGAAAAAAGCTTTGATCACGGGAATAACCGGCCAGGACGGCTCATACCTGGCCGAGCTGTTGCTGGACAAGGGATACGAGGTGCACGGCGTCATCCGCCGCTCCTCCTCCTTCAATACGGGGAGGATCAACCACATATACCGCGACCCGCACGAGACGGATGTGCGCCTGTTCCTCCACTACGGGGACCTGAACGATGCCAGCTCCATCAACAAGATGCTGCGGGACGTCCGGCCGGACGAGATCTACAACCTGGGAGCACAGAGCCATGTCCGGGTTTCCTTCGACATCCCGGAGTATACCGGCGAGGTGGACGCCCTGGGGGCTGTGCGGCTGCTGGAGGGGATCAGGGAGACGGAGCTGAACACCAAGTTCTACCAGGCCTCCTCCTCCGAGCTGTACGGCAGGGTGGTGGAAACTCCCCAGAAGGAGACCACCCCCTTCTATCCCCGCTCCCCGTACGCCTGCGCCAAGGCCTACGCCTACTACATCACCGTCAACTACCGGGAGAGTTACAACCTGTTCGCCTGCAACGGCATCCTGTTCAACCACGAGTCCCCCCGCCGGGGGGAGACCTTCGTCACCCGCAAGATCACCCGCGCCGCGGCCCGTATCAAGCTGGGGATGCAGGAACGCCTCTACCTCGGGAACCTGGATGCCAAGCGGGACTGGGGTTTTGCCGGCGACTACGTGGAGGCGATGTGGCTGATGCTCCAGCAGGAGGAGCCGGACGACTACGTGGTGGCCACCGGCGAGACCCATAGCGTGCGGGAGTTCGCCGAGAAGGTGTTCGCCCGGCTCGACATGCCCCTGGAATGGCAGGGGAAGGGGATACACGAAAAGGGGATCGATGCGCGGAGCGGCAGGATTGTCCTTGAGATCGATTCCAAGTACTTCCGTCCCGCCGAGGTGGACCTCCTGCTGGGTGATCCGGCAAAGGCCAGGACGAAGCTCGCGTGGCAGCCGGCGACCGGCTTCGAAGGGCTGGTGGAGATGATGGTGGCTGCGGACCTCCTGGCGGCGGAGAGGGAGAAGCGGGCTGATGGATGAATGGTGAATTATGAAGGATGAATTATGAATTATGAAGGCGAGAGCAACGGGAATGGATAGGAACGCGAAAATATACGTGGCAGGGCACAGAGGTCTGGTCGGCTCGGCCATCGTCAGGAAACTCCAGGCCGAAGGTTACACGAACATTGTCTCGCGGACGAGCGCCGAGCTCGATCTGCGCGACCAGGCCGCTGTTGCCGCCTTCTTCCGGGAGGAGCGGCCCGAGTATGTCTTCCTGGCCGCGGCCAAGGTGGGGGGGATCGTCGCCAACAACAGCTATCCGGCCGAGTTCATCTACGACAACCTGCAGATCCAGAACAACGTCATCCACCAGGGGTGGCTCACGGGCGTCAAGAGGCTCCTCTTCCTCGGCAGCACCTGCATCTATCCCAAGCTCGCCCCCCAGCCGATGAAGGAGGAATATCTCCTCACCGGGCCGCTGGAGCCGACCAACGAGCCGTACGCCGTTGCCAAGATCGCCGGGATCACCATGTGCCGCTCGTACAACCGGCAGTACGGGAGCCGGTTCCTGGCGGCCATGCCGACCAACCTGTACGGCCCGCACGACAACTTCGACCTGGAGACTTCCCACGTCCTGCCGGCGCTGCTGCGCAAGTTCCACGAGGCGAAAGCCGCCGGCGGGGAGGCGGTGACGGTCTGGGGGACGGGCTCTCCCTTCCGCGAGTTTCTCCACGTGGACGACCTGGCCGACGCTTCCCTGTTCCTGGTGCGCTTGCCTGAGGATCTTTACCAGTCACTGGTCACGAGTCACGAGTCACCGGCCTTGATCAACGTCGGCACCGGCGAGGAGGTGACCATCCGCGAGCTGGCGCTGCTGGTCAAGGAGACGGTCGGCTTTGCCGGGGAGCTCCTGTTCGACGCCAGCAAGCCGGACGGTACGCCGCGCAAGCTTTCCGACGTCTCCCGCCTCCATGATCTTGGCTGGCGGCACCGGATCAGCCTGAGAGAGGGGCTGCAATCAACCTACAAATGGTATCTGGAGAATGTGAGATGACGGTTCTGGTGACAGGAGGGTGCGGCTATATCGGCAGCCACGTGGTGCGCCAGCTCTCCGAGGCGGGGCGAAAGGTGGTGGTCTTCGACAACCTCTCCACGGGCTTCAGGGATGCGCTGACCCATGGCGAGGAACTGGTGGTGGGGGACCTGGCTGACACCGCCGCGCTGGAGGCATTGTTCGAGCGTTACCGCTTCGAGACGGTGCTCCACTTTGCCGCCGCGATCGTTGCCCCTGAATCGGTCACCAACCCCCTCAAGTTCTACGGGAACAACACCCGCAACACCCTGAACCTCCTCCAGGCCTGCGTATGCTACGGGGTGGCGCGCTTCATCTTCTCCAGCACCGCCGCGGTGTACGGGCTGCCGGAGACCGGGGTGGCCGCCGAGGAGAGCCCGACCCGCCCGATCAACCCGTACGGCACCTCAAAGCTGGTGAGCGAGTGGATGCTGCGGGACGTTGCTTTTGCCCATGGTCTGAAATACGCAGCGCTTCGCTACTTCAACGTGGCGGGGGCCGACCCGCGGGGCCGGATGGGGCAGCGGACCCCGGAGGCGACCCACCTGATCAAGGTGGCGTGCCAGGCGGCCCTCGGGATGCGGGAGGCCGTCTCCATCTTCGGCACCGACTATCCGACCCCGGACGGCACCGGCATCCGCGACTACATCCATGTGGAGGACCTGGCGAGCGCGCATCTGGCGGCCCTCTCGCACCTGGAAGGGGGAGGGGAACCCCTGACGGTGAACGTCGGCTACGGCAGGGGAAGCAGCGTCCGGGAGGTGATCGGCATGGTGCAGGAAGTGACGGGGGTAGACTTCCCCGTTAACGAGGCGCCTCGCCGGCCGGGGGACCCGGCCGCCCTGGTGGCGCGGGCCGACCGGATCAGGGAGCTTCTCGGCTGGCAGCCCCGTTATGACGATCTGCGCACCATCGTCACCGATGCCTGGCGGTGGGAGCAGCGGCTGGCGGGTAAGGGGTAACGGCCACGCCGGAACGTGGCGCATCTTCCCGCTGAAGGCTGGCGCTGCAGGTGCAAGGTGTACATTGGTAATACATATTCCCAAAGGAGAATTCCATGAAAGTGGTCATCCTTGCCGGGGGCCTCGGCACAAGAATCAGCGAAGAGACATCGGTCCGTCCCAAGCCGATGGTTGAGATCGGCGGCAAGCCGGTCCTCTGGCACATTATGAAGATATACTCCCACTACGGCTTTAACGACTTTATCATCTGCCTCGGTTTCAAGGGATATGTGATCAAGGAGTACTTCTCCAACTACTTCCTGCACATGAGCGACGTTACCTTCGACATGCGGAGCAACTCCATGGAGGTGCACCAGCAGTATGCGGAGCCCTGGCGGGTGACCCTCGTCGACACCGGTACGGAGTCCATGACCGGCGGCCGCGTGAAGCGGGTTGCGCCCTATCTCGGGAACGAGACCTTCATGGTGACATACGGTGACGGCGTGGCGAACGTCGACATCGGCGAACTTCTCAGGTTTCACAGAAATCATGGCAAACGTGCGACCCTGACCGCTACCCAGCCTTCCGGACGTTTCGGAGCGCTGGGCCTGGAGGGGGATGCCATTCGTTCCTTCCAGGAAAAGCCGGCTGGCGACGGGTCCTGGATAAACGGCGGCTTCATGGTCTTCGAACCTGCCATGCTCGACGGCATCGCCGGTGACGATACGATTCTGGAGCGCGAGCCTTTGGAGGGGCTGGCGCGAGACGGCGAGCTGGTCGCTTACAGGCATGCCGGTTTCTGGCAGCCGATGGACACCCTGAGGGACAAGAACCACCTGGAGGAGCTCTGGAGCAGCGGGAAGGCACCGTGGAAGGTGTGGT
The DNA here is from genome assembly GCA_036518435.1 of Geobacteraceae bacterium. Classification (GTDB taxonomy): domain Bacteria; phylum Desulfobacterota; class Desulfuromonadia; order Geobacterales; family Geobacteraceae; genus JAMPXD01. The sequence goes on along the minus strand of DATDNF010000006.1, from coordinate 109,323 downwards.
GAAATAACCGTGGACGGTGAACGGCGAATGATGAACGGTACAAGCGAAATGGGGAAATTCTGGAAGGGCAAACGCGTCTTTCTCACGGGACATACGGGTTTCAAGGGAAGCTGGCTCTCCCTCTGGCTGCACGCGTTAGGTGCCGAGCTAACCGGCTACGCGCTGGAACCTCCCACCGAGCCGAGCCTGTACCAGCTCTGCCGGCTCGATGAGGTGGTGCATTCGGTTGTTGCCGACGTGAGGGATCTTGAGCGTTTGAAGGCCGAGATGGCGGCGGCGCGCCCTGAGATCGTGATCCACATGGCGGCCCAGCCCCTGGTGCGCGACTCGTATAAAATCCCGGTGGAGACCTATGCCACCAACGTCATGGGGACGGTGAACCTCCTCGAATCGGTGCGCGCCTGTGGGGGCGTGCGGGCCGTGGTCAATGTCACCACCGACAAGGTCTACGAGAACCGGGAGTGGGTCTGGGGCTACCGAGAAAATGAGCCGTTCGGCGGCTACGACCCCTACTCCAACAGTAAGGCCTGTTCGGAACTGGTGACCGCCGCCTACCGGAATTCCTATTTCAACCCCGACGACTACGGCCGGCACGGGGTCGCCCTGGCTTCCGCCCGGGCGGGCAACGTCATCGGCGGCGGCGACTGGGCCGTTGACCGCCTCATTCCCGACTGTGTCCGGGCACTCCTGAATGGAGAAAAAATCCGCATCAGGAATCCCCATGCCGTCAGGCCCTGGCAGCATGTGCTGGAGCCCCTTTCCGGCTATCTTCTCCTGGCGCAGCGCCTCCTTGAAGACGGTGCCTGCTGCGCGCAGGGGTGGAACTTCGGCCCCCACGATGACGATGCCCGGCCGGTGGCGTGGATCGTGCAGAAAATGTGCGCCGCCTGGGGTGGGGATGCAGCCTACGAAATCGACAGGGGGGAGCACCCTCACGAAGCGCACTACCTCAAGCTCGACTGCTCCAAGGCACGGATGGAGCTCGGTTGGCGCGCCGGTTGGGGACTGGAGAAGGCCCTTGACAGCATCATCGAGTGGACGCGGGCGTACCGCGAGGAGAAGGACCTGAGGGAGGTCTGTCTCGGGCAGATCGAAGAGCACGGAGGAACGGCACGGTGACAGACGAGAGGCTGAAAGACGAAGAGTTGAGGCGGGCGGCGATCGAGGCCGCCGTCCGTTACTACGAGTTCAGGTTCGGGGAGAAGCGCCCCTTCCGTCCGGGCGACCGTATTCCGTACGCCGGCCGTGTCTTCGATGACCGGGAACTGGCCAACCTTATCGACTCCTCCCTCGATTTCTGGCTCACGACCGGCCGCTATGCCGAGCGGTTCGAGCGCGAGTTCGCGGCTTTTCTCGGCGTGCAGCACTGCTCGCTGGTCAACTCCGGCTCATCCGCAAACCTCCTCGCCTTCATGGCCCTCACCTCGCCGAAACTGGGGAATCGCCGGATCATGCCCGGCGATGAGGTGATCACCGTGGCGGCGGGCTTTCCCACAACGATTGCCCCCATCATCCAGTACGGCGCCGTGCCGGTTTTCGTGGACGTTTCCTTTCCCACCTACAACGTCGACTGCGCGCAGCTCGAACAGGCCCTGTCGAAGAAGACCAGGGGAGTCATGCTCGCCCACACCCTGGGGAACCCATTCGACCTGCGACAGGTGAAGGCATTTTGCGACCGCCACGACCTCTGGCTCATCGAGGACAACTGCGACGCCCTCGGCTCCCGCTACCGCCTGGACGGCGAATGGCGCTCCACCGGGACCGTCGGCCACCTGGGGACCTCCAGCTTCTATCCCCCCCACCACATGACCATGGGCGAAGGGGGGGCGGTCTACAGCAACGACACCACCCTGAAGCGACTGGTGGAGTCGTTTCGCGACTGGGGGCGCGATTGCTGGTGCCCCTCGGGGCGCGACAATACCTGCGGCAACCGTTTCACCCAGCAGTTCGGCGAACTGCCGTACGGCTACGACCACAAGTACGTATACTCCCACTTCGGCTACAACCTGAAGGTGACCGACATGCAGGCGGCCATCGGCTGCGCACAGCTGGAGAAGCTCCCCTCCTTCATCGCGGCGCGCCGGAGTAACTGGCAGCTGCTCCGGGATGGGCTGGCGGAGCTGGCTGACCGGTTCATCCTCCCCGAGCCGACGCCGGACAGCGAGCCCTCCTGGTTCGGCTTTCTTCTCACGGTGCGGGAGGAGGCGGGGTTTACCCGGGAGCGGATCGTCCAGCACCTGGAGCGGAAAGGGATACAGACCAGGATGCTCTTTGCCGGCAACCTCATCAAGCATCCCTGCTTCGATGAGCTGCGGGCGAGCGGGGAAGGCTACCGGGTGGTCGGCGACCTGGCCAACACCGACCGTGTCATGCGCGATACCTTCTGGGTGGGGGTCTATCCGGGAATGACCGGGGAGATGATCGGCTTCATGGTGGAGACGATCAGGGAGTTCTGCACGCTATGAAGGTGCTGGTGACCGGTGCGACCGGCTTTGTCGGCTCCTGCCTGGCAAGGCGCCTGGTGGAGACGGGCCATGAAGTCCACGTCTTTTCCCGCCAAGGGTCCGACCGGTGGAGGCTTGCCGGTCTGGAGGGCCGCCTGGCCGACCACCGGGTCGATCTGCGGGACGGGGCTGCGGTCATGGCGGCCGTGGCGATGATACGGCCGGCGGCAATCTGCCACCTGGCCACCCACGGCGGCTTCGCCTTTCAGCAGGAAACCTCCGTCATCCTGGAATCCAACTTCCTCGGCACGGTAAACCTGTTGCGGGCCTGCGAGAAGGTCGGCTTCGACTCGTTCATCAACACCGGCAGTTCCTCGGAATACGGGGTGAAGGGTGCTCCCATGCGGGAGGGAGACCTTCTGGAGCCGGTGGGAGATTACGGGGTTTCCAAGGCCGCGGCTACCCTCTTCTGCCGTTCGGAAGCGCTACAGAAGGGGCTGCCGGTCGTCACGCTCCGGTTGTTCTCACCCTACGGGCCGTGGGACGACCCGAAGCGGTTCATTCCCTATGCGATCAAGTCCCTGCTCCGGGGGGAACCTCCGCAGCTGTCGAACCCGGCATCCGTGCGGGATTATGTGTACATCGACGACGTCTTGGACCTTTACCTCAAGCTGATCGGGGAGCCCCGTTGCGGCGGAGAGGTCTTCAATGCGGCAAGCGGCAGGCAGTCCTCTATCGGCGAGGTATTCTCCCTGCTGGCGGAGATCATAGACCCGGGCGTTACGCCGGTGTGGGGGGCGGTCGGCAGCCGGCGGCCCGAGCCGCCGAGCTGGGTCGCCGACATCGGCAGGGCGGAGCGGGAACTCGGCTGGAAGCCCGCCGTTTCCCTGCGGGACGGCCTGGCGAAGACCAGCGGCTGGATGCGGGAGCACCTGGCGTACTATCCCTGAATGGAGAGAAGCGAGATGAAACTGTCGGACTATGTCATAGACTTCATCGTGAAACAGGGGGTGTCCGACATCTTCGAGTTCATCGGCGGGGCCATTACCCACCTGATCGACTCGACCGTCGACCGGGACGATGTCCGGTGCGTCTCGGTGCACCACGAGCAGACCGGCGCCTTTGCCGCCGAGGCCTATGCCCGGATCAACGGCCGGCTCGGGGTGGCCATGGCGACCAGCGGGCCGGGTGCGCTGAACATGGTCACCGGCATCGGCAGCTGCTGGTTCGATTCGGTCCCCTGCCTGTTCATCACCGGTCAGGTCAACACCTACGAATACAAGTTCGACCGGCCGGTGCGGCAGATCGGCTTCCAGGAGACCGACATCGTGTCCGTGGTGAAGCCCCTCACCAAGTACGCGGAACTGGTGGTGGATGCCGGGCTGATACGGTATCACCTGGAAAAGGCGGTCTACCTGGCACAAAGCGGCCGGCCGGGGCCGGTGCTGCTCGATATTCCCATGAATATCCAGCGAACCCGGATCGAGCCGGACGAGCTCCCCGGTTTTCTCGGCTCTCCTGAGCACCGGGCTTTGTTGCAACCCGCATGCAACCCGCAGAGTATTGCACAGGTTCGCTCGATGCTGGCTGACGCCAAGCGCCCGATCATCCTCGCCGGCGGCGGAGTACGAACTGCCGGCGCCACCGGTGAACTGGCTGCCCTGGTGGCCGGAACCGCCATCCCGGTGGTCACCACCCTTATGGGGCTTGACGCCCTCCCCCACGACAACCCGGCCTTTTTCGGCATGATCGGCGCCTACGGCAACCGTTTCAGCAACATGGCCCTGGCGAACAGCGATTTCCTGCTGATTCTCGGCGCCCGGCTCGACTCCCGACAGACCGGCACCCGGCCCGATACCTTCGGCCGGGCCGCCCGCAAAGTCCACGTCGATATCGACCCGTTCGAGCTGAATGCCAAGGTGCAGGTCGAGCTGGCGATCAACGCCGATGTCAGAGATTTCCTTGCCGCCCTGAATGAGTCCATGGCCGATTTCGCCAAACCGGACCTGACCGGCTGGTACCAGGTCATCGGCGGCTACCGGGAGCGCTACCCGACGCGCTCCAGCGAGACCGAATTCCCGGCTATCGAGCCGAACGGCTTCATGGAACTATTGTCCGCACAGTGCGCTCCCGGCGACACGGTCTGTCTCGACGTGGGACAGAACCAGATGTGGGCCGCCCAGTCGTTCCGGCTGAAAAGCGGGCAGCGGATGCTCATCTCCGGCGGCATGGGGGCGATGGGGTTCGCCCTGCCGGCGGCGCTCGGGGCGGCCAAGGCGGCGCCCGGGAAAAACGCCATCGTCATCTCCGGCGACGGCGGCATCCAGGTCAACATCCAGGACCTGGACACCATCGTCAACCACCGCCTCCCGGTGAAGATGTTCGTCCTGAACAACGGCTGTCTCGGCATGGTCCGCCAGTTCCAGGACATGTACTTCGGCGGGCGGCAGCAGTCGACGGTGATCGGCTACGGCTGTCCCGACCTGGTGCGGATCGCCGAGGCGTACGGCGTCCCTTCCTTTGTCATTTCGTCGCCGGACGGGGCAGGGGAGATCATTGCCCGGGCGCTGCAGGTTGACGGCCCCGCCTTTGTCGACGTCAAGCTGGAGCAGACCACCTGCGTCAACCCGAAGCTGGTGGTGAACCGCCCCATCGAGGACATGTCGCCGCACCTGGAGCGGGAGGAGCTGGCGAAGGAGATGCTGATCGACCTGGTGGACGAGGGGGAGGTGCCGGAGTGAGCATGCTGCGAAATTTCAAAGAGATGGTGCCGTATTGCTGGCGAAAGGGGCTGCTGGATCTGGTGCGGCCGGAGCGTCCGGGAATCGGGCCGGTGCTGCGCGGCATGAACCGGGATATGGCAACCGTCTTCGACATCGGCGCCAACGTTGGGGATGTTTCCCTGCTCATGCTCTACTATTTCCCGAAGGCGACAGTCTATTCCTTCGAGCCCTGTTCCGAAACCTTCGAGCAGTTGAAGAACAATATCGCCAAAGCCGGGTACAGCGACCGTTCGCGGCTGTTCCGGCTGGGCTTCTTTGACGAGGAGAAGGAAGCGACCCTCAACATCACCTCCTTTCACGGCGCGAACTCGATGCTCGACATGACCGAGGAGTATCACAGGCTGCATCCGCACATCGAAGCGGTCAAGACCGAGCAGATACCGCTGATCCGGCTGGACGACTTTGTCGAGCGCCACAATATCGGGCATATCGACCTGGTGAAAATAGACGTGGAAGGGGTGGAGCAGCAGATCCTGATAGGAGGGGCAAAAACCTTTGCCACCAAGGTTGACACCGTTGTCATGGAAATGTCTTTTCTCCGCAATCCGCGCGAATCGGGTGAATTCATCAGGCTGTTCCAGGCCATGCACGACTGCGGCTTCGCACCGGCGGAAATTTACGATGTTGCCCACGCCGAGGGCGCGGATACATGGAAGCTGGCGCAGTTCGATTGCGTGTTCCGTAAATATTGACCATGAACGTTTGCACCGTTGCCTTTCACAACCTCTATGAGGAACTCAACCGGGAAAACCGCCTGTTCGAGCAGCGCGACGCTCCCATCGGCGACGACCTCCTCCTCCCCTTCAGCGAGTTGCGGCAGATGGCGGCAGCGCGCGGGATATCAACGGCCACCCTGCCAGTCCTCTCTCCCGGGCGGATCGACGCCTATGTCTTCATAGACATGCCCGATGCCGGCTGCCGGGCATTCCGCCAAGCCTTGGCCAGCGGCCGACCGCTCTACCTGATCATCATGGAGAGCCGGCTGGTGCGGCCGCAGAACTTCGATCCGGATAACCATCGCTACTTCAGGAAGATTTTTACCTACGACGATTCACTGGTGGACGGTGAGCGGTTCATCAAGCTCAACTATGCCTTCCGGTTTCCGGCACGCATTCCCCGGAACCTTGCCGGCAAGGAAAAGCTCTGCGTCATGATCGCGGGGCGCAAGACGGCGCGGCATCCACTGGAGCTCTATGGTGAGCGGCTTGCCGCCATTCGCTGGTTCGAGCGGCACCATCCGGAGGATTTCGACCTCTACGGGGTCGGCTGGGACGAGGGGACGGTGGGAAGCCTTCTCCCACGGGTATTGACCCGGCGCTGGGGGGGGCTCAGGCGGCTGGGTGCCCCGGCCTTCCCTTCATGGCGGGGGCGGGTGGCGCGCAAGCGGGACGTCATGGGGCGCTACCGCTTCGCGCTCTGCTACGAGAACATCAGGGACGTGCCGGGATACATCACGGAGAAGCTCTTCGACGCCTTCTTCGCCGGCACTGTGCCCGTCTACCGGGGGGCGGACAACGTGACCGACCACATCCCGGCGCAATGCTTCGTCGACCTGCGACACTTTCCGGATTATGCAGCCCTCTATGATTACCTGCGCGGCATGCCGACAGAGCGTTACCTTGACTACCTGGCGGATATCGAGGGGTTCTTGGCCGGTGAGCAGGCATGGCCCTTTTCCTGCACCTGTTTCGCGGAAACCCTGCTTTCGGAGATCGCGCGTGACTGACGAGTTGCTTCTAACCATCGCCATTCCCACGTACAATGGGGCACGGACCATTGCCCGAGCTCTGGAGACGGTCCTGCCGCAACTCGGGCCGGAGGCAGAGGTGCTGGTTTCCGATAACGCCTCTACCGACGGGACGGCCGCCGTGGTGCGGGAGATTGCCGCGCGTAATCCGCGGGCCCGATATTTCCTCAACGAAACCAACGTGGGATTCGACCGCAACGTTGATCTTTGTCTGCAGCGGGCCCGGGGGGCTTTTGTCTGGCTTATTTCCGACGATGACATACTCTGCCGGGAAGGGGCGGTTGACCAGGTGCTCCAAGTGATACGCAGCCATCCCGAGGTGGCGGTGATCTTTGCCGACTCCCGCCATCCCATCCGCTTGAACCCGCGTGATACGGGACTGTGCCGCGACGGGGCCGATTTTTTCCGCAGGAGCCGCTTCAAAAGCGGCCTGATCTCTTCCAACATCTTCCGCAGGAGCGCCTGGCGGGCAGTTGAGGTGTCCCGGCACTTCGGCAGCGGCTGGGTCCACATGGGGTTCCTGGTGGAGGCGTTGGTGCGCTTTCCATCCTACGTCATCTGCGAGGAACTGGTGGCCCAGCTCGTCCTGGAGGAAGGAAAGGGGATCATGCGCTGGGGGGGGACCGGCTCGTTTCTCCGGACCGGCCTGGACCTGGTAAGAATCTACCGGGCCATGCCGGAACTAGGTTATGACCCGGCCACGGTCAGAGCGGCCTACCTGACCATCAAGGGGGGATATTCGAAGAACATCCCGCTCGCCAAGGCCAAGGGGTTGCGGGTGGATGGCCCTCTTGTCAGGGAGTTCATCGAGCTGTACCGGCGGTTTCCGTCGTTCTGGCTGGCGGACCTGCCGCTCCTGCTCCTGCCGGGATGGCTCTTCAGGGGGGCGCGGACGCTCTTCCATGTTCTGCGCGGTGAGGATCGCGGCAGTGTCCACTGAGCGCCGGAACAAGGTCCTCCTCGGCACGTCGTCCGGCTACCTCGGCATGCTCGTCACCAACCTCCTGTCGGTTGTGGCGGTCCCGGTCACCCTTGGCTACTTCGGGACCGACCGCTACGGAGCATTGGCCCTGGTGATGACGCTGGTCAACTACCTGTCGGCCACCAACTTCGGCATCCCCGCCGCATGTTCGATCCTGGCGGCGAAATCGACAGACCGCCGGGAGCAAATGGCCATCGTAGGTCGTTCTTTTGCGCTGCTCACGGGGATAAGCCTGTTCGTGCTGGCACTTTTCCTGGCGGTGGCGGCGAACCCGGCATGGGTAAAGGTGCTCGGGCGAATTCCGCAGGGGATCACCGGCGAGGTCCGGCAGGCGGCCTATTGGACAGCGGTGCTGTTCCTGTTGAATCTGGTCTTCGCGCCGTTTCTGGCCGGTTTCATCGCCATTCAGAAAGTGCATGTGGAGCGTTTCTACGCGACTATCAGCACAAACAGCTACGTGATTGCCCTGGCCCTTACCATTCTCCTCAAGGGTAATCTGGCGGACTATTCGGTAGCGCGGGGAGGGCTGGTACTCATATGCAGCCTGGCGGGCGCGCTCCATTTCCTGTTCGGATACCGGGAGAATCGGCGGATACTCGGCGAGGGGGCACTGCGCCTGCTGCGGGCGGCGCCGGCGCCGGAATTCTCCGCTCGCGCCATTCTGGCCTCCGGGGGGCGGCTGTTTATCGTCGGGCTGGCGGCGCTGGTGGTCTGGCAGACCGACAATCTGGTCATCAGTCATTTCCTGGGGGTGGGGGCGGTGACCCCTTACCAGGTCACCTTTAAACTGGTCGCCTTGACCTTTATCGTCTTCACGGCGGTCAATCCGGCGATCTCTCCCCATTTCGGGAGGGCATGGGTGACTGGCGACGCTGCCTGGATCGACGGGACCTACAACCAGATTGCCCGGGTCAGCGCGCTCCTGGGAGGGCTGGTCTGGATCGGCGCACTCGCCTTCGCCGAAGAGATCATCGACCTCTGGACCGGCCATGCTGCCTACGGCGGGATGCTGGTTGTCTTTGCCCTGGGGGGGTACGGCTATCTCCTCTCCCTGGTAAGTGTGCATGCGGCGTTGCTTTCCAGCTTGAACCTGGTGCGGAACCTGCCGCTCATCTCCTGGTTCGAGGCCGGACTGAACCTGGCGCTCTCGTTGTTCCTGGTCAGGCTCCTCGGTATGGGGGGGGTGGCGCTCGGGACCTTCCTGGCGTCGCTGGCCACGGTTTTCTGGCTGATCCCGCGGGAGATCGCCCGCCGGACCGAAAGAAAGGTCCTTTTCGACTGGCGCCCCCTGGCCGGGGAGTTCACGGTGGTAGTCCTGCCGGCCGTGCTGGCGGTACTCCTGGTGAATCGCTTTATCCATGCCGGCCTGTTGCGGCTGCTGGTCAACCTGTTTATTGTCGCGGGGTATCTTGCGGCATCGTACCTCCGTCTCCCCGGCGGGATCAGGGCACTGGTGGGGGAGCTGGCGGCAAAGCCCCTTGCGAAGCTGGCGCGGAAAGGGGGGCCCCGATGAGCAGCCGCAGGCCGCTGGTTTCCGTCTGTATTCCGACCTGCAACAGCGCCCGCTACCTGCGGGAGACCCTGGAGAGCATCGCGGCCCAGACCTATGACAACCTTGAGGTGATCATCTCCGACAACGCATCGAGCGACGATACGATTGCGGTTGCCAACGAATATGGGGCGAAATACGGTTTCAAGGTTTGTGCGAATGCCGTCAACACCGGCGCTTTCAATAACTGGAACAGGCTGGTTGATCTGGCGCAGGGAGAGTACGTCGTCATCTACCATTCCGACGACATCTATGAACCGACAATCGTCGAGGAATCGGTCGCTTTTCTGGAGCGGGAGCCTCAAGCGGGGCTGGTCGGCACCCTGGCGACGGTGATAGACGAGGCGGGGAGGGAGCGTTACCCCGTCAGGCTTCCGACCGGTGTGACAGCGGCTGCGCTCTACGGTTTCCCCGGGGTGTTCCGGGCCGTGCTGGGAAACGGCGGCGACCGGATCTTTCTGGTGACGCCATCGGTGATGGTGCGGCGGCGGCTCTACGCGGAGCTGGGGCCTTTCGACACCAGCGGACGCTTCGGCTCCGCCGGCGACTACGAGATGTGGCTGCGGATTGCGGCCCGCCATCCCGTCTCCGTTATTCCGCGGCCGCTCATGCGCTATCGGGTCCACGAAGAGCAGGGGAGCGAGCGGGAGCTGCGGCGCAACGTGGCTCTGCCGGATATAATGGCGGTTCTTGACGCGTATGCCGGTTTCATTGACGACCCTGCGCTGGTAGCCGAATATGAGCGCTTTCGCAGTTGGGCCTGTCTGAAGACCGCCCTGAAGCAGAACTGCCGGGGGGAGTATGAGCGCAGCCGCGGCACAGCTGCCCAAATTCATGCCGGCCGCTACCGGTCGCTCGGAGTCGCGCTCATTCTTGCCTGCCGGCTGCACTTGAATCTCCGCTGCTGGCCGGGACGCCCCTGGCCTTGCCGGATTCCGCCGGAGATAAGCTGATGGCGAAGCCGCTCAAGGTCCTCTACCTGCTACACGATTCACGCCGCAGCGGCGTGCCGGCGGTGGCCGTCAATTTCATCAGGCTTGCCGCGACAATCGGCGTCGAACCGACGGTGCTGTTTGCCTACGACGGCGTCTATGCTCGGGAACTGCGCGGTGCCGGTATTCCTGTCACGACCCTGGGGGGGCGGACCCCGTTTTGGTGGCGGGCCAAGCGGTTCCTGATGAACGGGTACCTTGCGACATGGGCGAAACGCTTCGACGTCATCCACATCCACAGCATCAAGCTGGCGTGGTCGGTGCTCGTGGCTCGATGGCTCGGCGCCAGGGTGGTCTTCCATATTCACGAACTGCCGCGCCGCATCGGCTGGCTGCTGCGGGGGGCGATCAGCGCCGCGGACGAAGTTGTGTTCTGTTCCGAGACCTGCGCCGCCCACTTCGCCGGGGTCCCGGCCAGACGGAGGCGAACCATCGTCAATGCCGTGCACTTTCCCGAACACCCCCCCGTACGGCACGAAGGTGCGGGGCGCAAGGTTGTGATGGCGGGAAGCATCAACAAAAACAAGGGGCAGGATCTCCTCCTTCAGGCGTTCGCCCGCCTGCGGAGCGAAGAGGCGGAACTCTGGCTGTACGGGACGACCGGCCTCTCCGCCCACGGGTACGTGCGTGAGCTGAAGCGCTATGCGAAGGCGCACGGGGTGGCGGAGCGGGTCTACTTTCCCGGTCCGACGCCTGACGTCTTCCGGGTCTTTGCCGAAGCCTCCGTGGTGGTGCATACCTCATGGACCGAGTCGTTCGGGATGGCCCTGGTGGAGGCCCAGTCGTGCGGGGTGCCGGTGATCGCCCACGACCTGGAGGGGATGCGGGAGGTGGTGGTGGACGGCGTCACCGGCTACTTGATCGAACCGGGCAATGTGGCGGCGCTGTCGGAGCGGCTGGACCAGCTCCTGGCCGACCCGGAGCTGCGCAACCGTCTCGGGGGGGCGGGATATGCCATGGTGCGGGACCGGTTCTCCATGGCAGCGCGCGCTCCCGAATATCTCAGCCTCTACCGGGAGGTATGCGGCCCGTGAAGATCGTCTTTCTCGCCCCGTTCGGCATCCGCCCCAAGGGGACGGTGATCGCCCGCATGCTTCCGCTGGGGGCCGGATTACAGGCGCTCGGCCACGAGGTGGTGATCGTCGCGCCCCCCTACACCAACCCTGAGGACTCGGGGAAGGTGGAGACGGTGCGGGGGGTGCGGCTCGTAAATGTGACGCTTCCATCCGGCGGCAAGGCGCTCGGGGCTCCGGCGCTGGCGTGGCGGCTGTTTCGCGCCGCGCTCGCCGAAAAGCCCGACCTGGTCCATCTCTTCAAGCCTAAGGGGTACGGCGGCCTGGCGGCGATGCTCCAGCTCTCGTGCGACTGCCTCGGCATCCGCATGCCGCCGCTCTTCCTCGACACCGACGACTGGGAGGGGAAGGGGGGAATGAACGAGATCATCGAGTATTCCACGGTCGAGAGGCGTCTCTACGCCTTCCAGGAGCAGTGGCTGCCGCCGCGCATGCGGGGGGTGACGGTGGCGAGCCGGATGCTGGAAGATATCGTGCTCGGGATGGGGCTTGGCCGGGAGCGGGTGCTCTATCTCCCCAACTGTGTCGACGACCAGCCGCGCGGCGATGGGCGGAGAGTGCGGGAGCGGCACGGGATCGGTCCCGGGGTCCCGGTGCTGCTCCTCTATACCCGCTTCTTCGAGTTCAGCCAGGAAAAGCTCCACTCTGTCTTTGCCGAGGTGCACCGGCGGGTGCCGGAAGTCCGCTTCCTCGTGGTGGGGAAGGGAAGGGCCAACGAGGAAGAGCAACTCGTCGCCGCTTCCCTGGAGCGGGGGTTCCGGGATGCACTGGTTCTGGCCGGCTGGGTGGAGCCTGCCGAGCTCCCCGATTACCTGGCTGCGGGGGACGTGGCCATCTATCCCTTCGCCGATACGCTGGTCAACCGGGCCAAGTGTCCGGCCAAGCTCACGGAACTCCTGCGCGCCGGGGTGCCGGTGGTGGCCGACCGGATCGGGCAGATCCCCGAGTACGTCGCGCCGGAGCTCCACCATGTGCTCTGTGCTCCCGACAACTGGGACGAAATGGCTGCAAAAAGCGCGGAATTATTGCATGACGAGGAGCGGCGCAGGAGAGTTTCGTCGGCAGGGAGGGCTTTTATCCTGGAAGCCTACACTTGGCGGGAGTATGCGGACCTATTGCATAATTTTTACATAACGTGTATAGCTAATAAATGAAATTACATAAGACAGAAGTCTGTTAATGCTATGCCATTGCCTGATATCTAATTGTCAGATTAGTTGGTAGTATGTCTTTTGTGGAGTCATAAATGGAAAACATGCATAATGACATCTTGCTTACCATAGGCATTCCTACTCATAACGGCAGTAAATATATTGCAGAGACTATAGAATCAATTTTAAAACAAAGCGGATTAAATTCCAGACAAGTAGAAATATTGATTGCTGATAATGCTTCAACTGATTCTACGCATGAAATTATATGTCAGTACTCTAAAAAATATCCAGATTTACTATCGTACTTCCGGAATGATGAAAATATCGGATATGATAGAAATGTCGATATGCTCTTCAAAAAAGCAAAGGGTGCTTATGTCGAGATATTGGGTGATGATGATTTTTATAAAAACGAGTTTTGTTTAGATAAGATCATGAAAACAATAAAAAATAATGTGAATGCATCGGTCATATTATTATCAGTTGATTTTTTGGATATAGTTACTCATGAAATTACAAACGGGTTCAGAGTAGATAAAGATCTAATATTCAAGAATGGAGATAGTTTTTTCTCTGCCACTAAATGGGCTTCTTCTGCCGTTTCTTCTCTTATTATAAAAAGAGAAGTGTGGAATAAAATTGACGTAGAAAAATATTTTGGCTCCTTATGGATTCATGTCGGAGCGTTAATAAATGTATTAAAAGGCAATGCGGAATCATATGTAATAGCTGATCCAATAATTATGGTAAGAACTAATAACAGCAGATGGCAAGAACATGGCGGGAACCAACTGGAATGCGGACTGAAGCACCTCAATATGTTTGGGGAAATGATTGGTCTGGGATATCTAAAAGAAACATATGACCTTTTTTTAAAGGATAGATACAAGCATAATTTCAGAGATACTTTATTCTTAAAGCCCAATAAGTCTGCAGAAAAAAGAAGAGTAACAAAGCTAATGATAAAATACTTTAAGAACTATCCATTGTTCTGGATGCTTCACGTACCGGCAATGTTTATTCCCAAACATGTTTTTTATCCTCTATTGTTTGCTAGAAATCCTATCCATTTTTCTAAAAAAATTGTTTATAAATGGAAAACTAAACGATTTCAATTGTTTTCTTGAAATATGACTTCAAGGTGTAGATGTACTTATTTAATCACAGTTCTTTCCGGAGACTATACATGACTGAACGCAAAAAGGACCTGATTGCAGTTGCAGCCCTGCTGGCCCTGCTGGTTCTCTTCTTTTCTCCGATCCTGTTCACGGAGAAGGTGATCCGCGCGCCGGACATCATCAATGAGTTTTACTGGGGCGTTGTCGATGTTTACCATGGAGGGATTGCCAAGGCCCTCTCCATCGACCTGTCCAGGGCTGGCTGGGACATTTACACCAACAGCGGGTCTACAGCGGAGGGTGGCGGGGCTTCACAGCAGTTTCTATTGCACCTGAAGCTCCTCTTTTCACTGGTCCCGCCACCGGCAAGTGTCAGCTGGTGCATCGTCCTTCACCTCTTCTTCGGCGCGGCGGGTGTATATGCGTATTGTCGATTGATAGGGGCCAGTCGGCCGGCCGCCTTTCTCGGGGGGGTCATTTTCGCTGTTGCCCCTGAGAACGCGTCACTTATCAATGCAGGTCATGTCATGAAAGTCGCTACCATATCGTATGCGCCCTGGGCATTCTATTTTTTTGAAAAGGGGTTCCGTACCAGACGGGCGTTCTTTTTTCTCCTCACAGCCTTCACATTGGCGTTCCAGTTCTTCAACACCCACTGGCAGATTGCCTACTACACCTGCCTGTGTATCGGACTGTACGGCCTGTTCCGTTCCCTGGCGCTTCTTCGCTCACCCGAAGAGCGGGCGGCTTTTCCATTTCCGCGGCTGTTTGCAATGAATCTGGTGGTTATGTTCTTTTTTCTGTCCACCGTCTCGATTGCCCTGCTTCCGCTCTCCAATTGGGCAAAGGAGACCAACCGGGGGGCACAGAGCGGTGCCAATCAGGGGAAGGGGGGGCTTGAGCGGGAGGAGGCCATGTCCTGGTCCCTGCCTCCCGAGGAGATCGGGGCGTTTGTCATCCCCGGGTTTTTCGGCCTGTCCCGCCAGGAGGGAGGCGAGAATCCGACAAATATCTCTTCTTACTACTGGGGAAGGATGACCTTCACCCAGACAGTGAGTTACATGGGGCTCCTGCCGTGGCTCCTGTTGCCTTTGCCGCTCATCTTCCGCCGCGACCGCTACACCTGGCTGGCGGTTATGGGTGTGGCAGGCGGCGTGCTCTTTTCCATGGGGAAGTATACCCCGTTCTATAATTTCCTGTTTGATTATTTCCCGGGAATCAACCGTTTCCGGGTGCCGAAGATGATGATGTTCATTCCGGTGATGGGTCTCGGGTTGTTGTCGGCACGGGGGATTGATCTGCTGCTGGACGAACAGGCGAGGGGGACCCGTGCCTTCCGCCGCTACCTATACGGACTCCTGGCCGTTCCGGTCACGCTTCTGCTTCTGCTCGGGGCTGAATTGGGAGGGAAGGATTTCTGGATCGCCAGATTCTATGAAATGCTCAGTCAGCCTACCCGGTACGAGGAGGGTCCGCAGCTCGTGACGCAGCGCTGGAACAACCTCCTTGTCGAAACCGGCATTGCGGCCGGCCTCGCGGCCCTTTTTGCCGCGGCGTTCTGGGCCTTTTGCCGCAAGCGGCTCTCCGTAAGGATGATCGTTGGCGTCCTGCTGCTCCTCTTCCTCGCTGACGTGGGGAGAATCGACCAGAAGTTCATGTTCCGGATAAAGGTTCCGGAAAAGAGCAGAGAGGTGAAAACGCCGATCATGGAATTCCTCGGCCGGGAGTCGAAGCAGTACCGGGTCCTGCCCATGGGCGGTGACGATCCGATGCACTATGTCAGTCATGAAATCCCGGTGATGTTCACCTCCAATGCCGTGCAGCAGCGGCGCTGGCAGGAATTCCTGGATTCCTTCAATCTTGCTTCGGCAATGCCAGACATGCTTAATGTGAAATACCTGGTATTCGGGACACCCCAGTATGAGCAGCAAAAAGCGCAGTTCGGAGGGAAATACCAGGAGGTCTTCCGGTCGCCGGACGGCGCCCAGGTCGTCCTGGAGAATCGTTCGGTCCTGCCCAAGGGGTGGCTGGTGCCGGCGGTCGCCGAGATCAACGACACGCAGCAGACCCTCGGCATCCTCCAGAACCCCGCCTTCGATCCGCGCAAGGTCGCGGTGGTCGAGTCGCCCCCGCCGTTTCCCATGGCCGACCCGAACAGCGCGATGCCGTTGCCGCCTCAGGATGCGGCCGTGACCTCCTACGAAGGGGAACGGATTGTCGTAAAAGCGCAAGCCCCGCAGAATGCGCTCCTCGTCCTGGGCGAGAAGTATTACAAGGGGTGGAAGGCGACCGTGGACGGCAAGCCCGCCGAGATCCGTCCGGTCGACCACATCCTCCGCGGGGTCTACTTGCCACCGGGTGACCATAAGGTCGAATTTGTCTTCGACCCGCTCCCCTTCAAGGTCGGCAAATGGCTGACTTTGGCGTCGTTTGCCTTCTTCGCGGCGATGCTCGGGCGAGAAGTCTTGACCGGGAGAAAGGCTGATAGGTGATAGGTGAGGCGGGAGGGCCGGAAACCGTAGACGAACTGCGCGGCTACGACCTGCGCATCATTCAGCCGCGCGGAGGTTATCGCTTTTCCCTCGACCCTTTGCTCCTCTGCGATTTTGCCGGGGTCCGGGAGGGCGAAAGGGTGCTCGATCTCGGCACCGGCAGCGGGGTCATTCCCCTCGTGCTGGCCCGTCAATGCGGCTCTGCGGCGCTCGTCGGGGTTGAACTGCAGGAGGATATGGCGGAGATGGCGCGGCGCAACGTCCGGCTGAACGGGCTTTCCGCCCGGGTCGAGATTGTCGGAGCCGACATCCTGTCTCTCCGGGAACGCTTTCCCGTCTCTTCCTTCGATCTGGTTGTCGCCAATCCTCCCTACCGCAGGCCGGGCACCGGCAGGATAAGCCCGAAAGCCGGGCGGGACGTGGCACGTCACGAGACAACGGCGACCTTGGCGGATTTCCTGAGCTGTGCCAAATACCACGTCAGGCTCGGCGGGAGGATATGCTTCATCTATCACCCTGCACGGCTGGCGGAGTTCCTCGTCCAGGCGGCCGCGCTGAAGCTTGCCCCGCTTCGGTTGCGGATGGTGCACGGTAACAGCGGGATGGAGGCGCGGATATTCCTCATTGAGCTGGCCAAGGGACGCGCCGGAGAGCTCAAGGTGCTGCCGCCGCTGTTCGTCTACGGCAGCGACGGCGATTACACGCCGGAAATGCAGGTTTTGTTTCATAAAAGGAGACACCCCGATGAATGATTCCCGTTCCCTCTCCAGGAAGGAGATGCTCTTGCTGGGAGGGATGTTCCTGGCCGCACTCCTGATACGTCTCTATTTCCTCCGGTTTTATACGGTAATTTCTGCCGATGGCGTGGGATATGTGCGCACAGCGCGAAGTATTGCCAGCGGTAACGGATGGAGCGGGGTGACGTTTTACGGGGTTGTTTACCCTGCCCTGGTTGCGTCCGCCAGTTTCCTGGTCGGCGACACGGAGCTTGCCGGCCGCCTGGTTTCGATTGTCATGGGCAGCCTCATGGTCATTCCTCTCTATCTCCTGGGGCTGGAGTTCTTTACGAAAAGGGCCGGGCTGCTTGCCTGCATGCTGGTGCTGGTCTGGGGCTCTCTGCGCGGTTGGTCGTGCGAGGTGATGACGCAGGCCACCTACATCACCCTGCTTTTGACCGGCATATATGTGATGTGGGTTGCATTCCGGAACAATTCGCCGAAACTCTCCTTTGTTGCGGGACTGGTCATGGCCTTGTCATATCTTACCCGTCCCGAAGCCCTGATCACGTTTGTGGCACTGTCGGGGGCTCTCCTGTTAGCCGCCCTGCTCAGGAAAAATCCGTGGCAGCGAGTGGCTTTTTTGCTGGCGGCCGGCTGGGCCGGCTTTGCGCTTCCCCTCATTCCGTTTGTCTTTCTGATTCACAATATCACGGGGAAATGGGGGCTGTCCGGCAAAACCGGCTATGCGCTTGCCGATGCGCTGAGCGAATACCTTGGTCGGCCGGATATGAAGAATGAGCCCGGGTTCCAGGGGATGGGCCTGCTTGACGTCATCAGGCAGTACCCCGATTTCCTCTGGGCGAATTTCCGGAAAAACCTGGTAAAAACGTGGGAAACGATGCTTCCCTACTATGTATGGGGCATGTGCTTCCTCGGGTTCATTTCCTACGGATGGGACAGGGATAGGCTGTCCAGACAGATTTATCTGGTGTCGACGTTTTCTCCTTTGCTGGTGATCATAATTTTTTTCTTCGTCGGACCGGAATACCTGCAGCCGTACCTGCCGATTCTCTTCCTCTGGGGAGGCGCCGGGTTGCTCTGGCTCGAAGGCATTGTGGTGCGCCGGGCAGGCATCGACAAATGGCCGCAGGCGGTAAAGCTCATCTCTGCGGTGCCCCTTTCTGCCGTCATCGTTATCGTGTATGTGTTTTCCCTGCTGGTTGTGCAGCTTCCCGCCAATCCGAACGAGCCATACAATTTCAACCAGGACGGCGGCAGGTTCGATCAGAAGCGGATCGGGCTCATGCTGAAGCAGGTGCTGCCGCCCAATTCCCATATCTTGACCAGGTGGGGGAGAATTTCGTTCTATGCCGAAATGGAACAGGTGATGATGCCTCAGGCGGGTATCGCCGAACTTCTCGATACGGCAGCAAAAAACAAAGTCAAATATATCGTCATTGACGGCATGCTGGCCGGCATGCGGCCTCAATACGAAGTCCTCTTTGCGCCATTGTTCAGCGGCCCCGAAAAAGTGTACTATGTGGAGAAAGGCGCGGGTTACAGGCCCCTTCCCGATCTGCGGCTTTATTTTCTCTACAAGGACCCGTCCAGCCTCGGCGTAGCCGTGTACGAGATGGTCAACTGATCCATGCCGAGTGTTTCCCCTGAAATAGATTGCAGCCTCTGTCCGATATGCGGCCGGCCGATGATCCAAAGACTGGAATTCTGGCTTTGTCATTGCGAGGGGTGCGGCTTCTGGCAATCCCGGCTTGGAAGGCCGGACCAGCGCCTCGGCGACGAAAGCGCGGTTGTCGAAGAGCATCGCTTTGCCGGGCTCAAGGCGCTGCGCGCTGTAAACAACGAGGTGATCCTCGACCTGATCGAGCAATTTACCCCCCTTGCCGGCATGCGATTGCTGGACGTGGGGTGTGCCTATGGCTGGTTTCTTGCCGCCGCTGAGCAACGGCAGGCAGTGGCTGTCGGTATCGAGCCTGAAACGGCGATTGCCGAAAAGGCGCGTCAGAAAGGGCTGCGGGTAAAGGAGGGATACTTTCCCGGATGTCTCGACCCGGCTGAGAGCTTTGACGTGGTAGTATTCAATGATGTATTAGAGCATCTTCCGGGAATCGCGCAGATTTTCGATGCCTGCCACGCTGCCCTGAGCAAGAAGGGGAGGCTTGCAGTCAACGTTCCGGTCAGCAGCGGTTTGTTTTTTCGTCTGAGTGTCCTGCTTGCCCGGTTAGGCTATAAAAAACCGCTCCACCGCCTCTGGCAAAAGGGATACCGCAGCCCTCACCTGTCATACTTCAATGCCCGGAATCTCGAAGCCCTGGCAACGCGGCACGGGTTCAGCCTCCTGGGCCGGCGCCCTCTGAAAACCCTGGCGCGGCAGGGACTCTGGGCACGTCTCAATATGGATAAATCGGTCCCGCTACCGGTGGCCATACCCTTGTACGGCGGGCTTTTGCTCTTGGGGCCGGTCCTCAATGCCCTGCTTCCCGCTGATCTCGAAGTATTTCTTTTTGAGCGCACGGATTAGAAAATGAATAACAGAGTCCTCGTGAGAGAAGGTGACGTGATGCACGTGCAATTGGCCGTTGTCATCCCCTGTTTTAAGGTGAGGCGCCATATTCTGCAGGTCATAGCCGGTCTCGGCCCCGAGGTGACGGTTGTGTACGTGGTTGACGACGCCTGCCCGGAAGGGACGGGGAAGTATGTCGAGTCGGCATGCCGGGACCAACGGGTGCGGGTCCTGTATCATGCAAAGAACAAGGGGGTGGGTGGCGCCACTCTCACCGGGTATCGTCAAGCCGTGCGGGATGGTGCCGATGTCATTGTCAAGCTGGACGGCGACGGGCAAATGGACCCTGCGCTGATACCGAACTTTGTTCGGCCGGTAGTGGCCGGCGAAGCCGATTACACCAAGGGGAACCGTTTTTATTCCATCGAGGATTTACAGCAGATGCCCTTTGTCAGACTCATGGGGAACTCATTCCTGTCGTTCATCTCGAAGTTTTCCAGCGGTTATTGGACCATTTTTGACCCGACTAACGGGTTTACTGCCATACATGGCGCTGTAGCGGCAAAGCTTCCTCTGGACAAAATTGAACAACGGTATTTCTTCGAGTCGGATATGCTGTTCAGGCTCAATATCCTGCGCGCGGTTGTGCTCGATATCCCCATGACAGCCAGCTACGCCGACGAGGTGAGCAATCTGAGCATTGCCAGAACAATCCCGGAGTTTTTGTGCAAACATGCGGTAAACAGCTTTAAACGTTTATTCTACAATTACTACCTGCGGGATTTCAATGTTGCATCCCTGGAAATCCTCCTGGGGACTCTCGCCTTGCTGTTCGGCATGGTTTTCGGTGCCAGAATGTGGTATCTTTCGTTTGCAACCGGGAGCCCTGCAACGAGCGGAACGGTTATGCTTGCGGCATTGCCGACCCTTGTCGGCATTCAGCTGATTCTGGCATTTCTTTCGTATGATGTCGGAAATATTCCCCGGTATCCGTTGCATAAACGGCTTTAATGGGGAAGTGGACAGGGAGTACAGCGGAGAACGTAAACTGATGCTGGGAGAACGGAATGCTCAACAGTAAAAAGATTGTCGTGGTCCTGCCCGCCTACAATGCGGCGCGGACCCTGGAGAAAACCTACCAGGAGATCCCTTTCGAGTTTGTTGACGACGTGCTGCTGGTGGACGACGCCAGCCGGGACGACACCACGGAGGTGGCGCAACGGCTCGGGATCAGGACCATCGTCCATCAGCGGAATACCGGCTACGGCGGGAACCAGAAGACCTGCTACCGGACCGCGCTGGAGTTGGGGGCGGACATCGTGGTGATGCTCCACCCCGATTACCAGTACACCCCGAGGCTCATCACCGCCATGGCTGCCATGATCGCCTACGGGGAGTTCGATGCCGTGCTCGCCTCGCGCATCCTCGGCATCGGCGCCCTCAAGGGAGGAATGCCCCTCTACAAGTACGTCGCCAACCGCTTCCTCACCTTCGTGGAGAACATCCTCCTGGGGCAGAAGCTTTCCGAGTACCATACCGGCTACCGGGCGTTTTCCCGGGAGATTCTGGAGCGGCTTCCCCTCTCGGAGAATTCGGACGACTTTGTCTTCGACAACCAGATGCTGGCCCAGATCGTCTGGTTCGGCTACCGGATCGGCGAGATCTCCTGTCCCACCAAGTATTTCGAGGAGGCTTCCTCCATAAACTTCCGGCGGAGCATGGTCTACGGTCTCGGGGTAACGAAGACCGCTGTTCTGTTCAGGCTGAACAGGATGGGACTCGGGCAATCCCCTATCTTCCATGGGCGGGCGGGTGGCTCCTGAACCGAAAGACTGTCGTGCCGCGGGTTCAGCGTTTCCCCTTCTCCAGGTGCCGGGCGAAGAGGTGCGCCACCGCTTCCCGCAGCTCCGGGTCGGCAATTGACGAAGACTGCTCGGCGATCATCAGCTTTTCCGCGCTCTCCAGGGGGCGCTCCTTGTTCCGGCGGGGCTTTGTCGCGGGGAGGGGCGGTTCCGGCGCCCCCGCTTTCAGGTAGATGTCCCGCACCAGCTCCCGGCCGAGCCGCTGGTTGAGCTTTTCCACCATGTCCCTTTTCAGGAACGTAAGCTGCTGCATCCAGGGGGCGCTCACCACCGCCACGGTCAGGGTTCCGTCGCGGAAGCTCACCGGGCGGGCCTTGGCGGCTATCTGTTCCCCCACGGCCGCATCCCAGACGAGCCAGATCCTTCCCTCTTCCAGGCGCTTTTCCGCGGGCTTTCCCCGGAACAGGGGGGCCATCAGCTCCGAGACCGGGAGGGGCCGCTTCATCCGCTCCCGCTTCTCAGCCACTGTGTTGGCTCCGCTTCCGGAGCCTGCCGCCGACCAGTTGGCCGGCAACGGCCGCGCTGATGGTGAGCGGTATGATCATCCAGCTGAAACCTGCTTTGATCCGGAGATAGATGATGAGGGGGATGGAGATATGGACGTAGAAATACCAGCCGAAGGAGAATTTTCGGTAGTTTTGCCGCAGGTAGCCGAGCGGCACGTTGATGGCGAAACCGAAAATGATCAGCCCCATGAGGGGTAGAAGACCATGCATGCCTTTCATAGTAGGGCGTTAAGGGTGGTTTGTCAATGTACAACTTGACCGGGAAGCGGAGACGGGGAGGGCGGTGATGGTCAATGACGGCGACTGCGTGGCGATATTCAACTCCATTCACCGGGTGATGAAGGCGGAGAAGACCCTCAAGGAACTCCGCCTGCCGATCCTTCTCATCCCGGCACCCCGGGTGCTGGCCGCGGAGTGCGGCCTTGCCATCCGGTATGCCTCGGTTGACCGGGCGGCGGTGGAAGATGCGCTGGCTGAGGCCGGCCTGGCGCCGGAAGAGATTTACGTCAGACAAGGCGGCGAGTACGTGATGATCGCGGGGGGAAGCTCCGCCCGGAAAAAGGGATGACGCTGTCCAAGGGCTTTCGCCTTGACAAAAAACGGCGCGCCCTTTATTCTAATCGTTTATTTTGACCGATACGAAGAACCTTCAGGAGCAGCTGATGAAACCTTTATTCTTGAATCCACCCACCTTCGAGGACTTTGACGGCGGGGCCGGGGCGCGCTACCAGGCGGCCCGCGAGGTGACCTCCTTCTGGTACCCGGTCTGGCTCTGCTACCCTGCCGGGATGATCGAGGGGAGCAGGGTGGTGGATGCACCGGTGCAGCGTCTCTCGCTGGACGACTGCCTGCGGATCGCCCTGGATTACGATATGGCAGTGATGTACACCTCGACCCCGACCCTGAAGCTCGACATAGAGACGGCCCGCCGCATCAAGGCGCAGAAGCCGGCCACCGTCACGGTGCTGGCCGGCCCCCACGTCACCATGCTCCCCGAGGAGACGCTGCGCCAGGCGCAGGGGGCGGTGGACATCGTCTGCCGGGGGGAATTCGACCATACCGCGGTGGAAATCGCCGCAGGCAAGCCGTGGGAAGAGATCGACGGGATCAGCTTTCTCAGGGACGGGGAGGTGATCCACACCGCCGACCGTCCGCTCCCCACCGACCTGGATGCACTCCCGTTCACCAGCCAGGTCTACAAGCGGGACCTGCCGGTGGACGACTACATCATCCCCCACGTCAAGAACCCGTACGTCTCCATCTATACCAGCCGCGGCTGCCCGGCCAAGTGCATCTTCTGTCTCTGGCCCCACACCTATTCCGGCCGCCGGATCCGGACCCGCAGCGCCGACAGCGTCTACGCAGAGGTGAAGTGGATCAAGGAAAACCTCCCCCAGGTGAAGGACATCATCTTCGACGACGACACCTTCAGCGCCAACCGCCGCCATGCCCGCGAGGTCGCCGCGAAGATCGCCCCCCTCGGCGTCTCGTGGGTGATAAACGCCCGGGCCAACTGCGACTTCGAAACCCTGAAGATCATGCGTGACGCCGGCCTCCATCACGTGATCGTCGGCTACGAGAGCGGCAGCGACGAGATCCTGCTGAATATCAAGAAGGGGGTGACCCGCGAACGGGCGATCCAGTTCACCCGGGACTGCCAGAAACTGGGGATCACCATCCATGGCGCCTTCATCGTCGGGCTCCCCGGCGAGACCCGCGAGACGCTGAAAAACACCATCGAGTACGCCAAGATGCTGGATCTCAACTCGATCCAGGTGTCGCTCCCCTCTCCCTACCCCGGCACCGAGTTCCACAAGCAGTGCCTGGAGAACGGCTGGCTGGCGTCCGACGCCTACATCGACGACACCGGTCACCAAATGTGCGTGGTGAGCTATCCGCACCTCTCCAACGAAGAGATATTTAAGGCGGTGGAGGAGTTCTACAGCAAGTTCTACTTCCGGCCGAAGTACATCCTGCGCAGTATCGGCCGGATGATCGTGGACGGCGAGGAGCGGAAAAAGCTCCTGAAGGAAGGGAAGCAGTATTTCGACTACATGCGCAAGCGGAAGCAGGCGAGGGGGTAATCCCGTAGGGGCGACCCCGCGTGGTCGCCCTGATGATCCCGCAAAACAAAGGCGGGCGGCCACATGGGGCCGCCCCTGCATTTTCGATATTATGAAAGAACTGATCATCAATGCCGACGACTTCGGCCTCTCCACCGGCGCCAACCGGGCTATCATCAAGGCCTGGCGGGAAGGGATACTCACCAGCGCCTCGCTGATGGTGACCGGCGAAGCCTTCGAGGAGGCGGTAGCTCTCGCGCGGGAGAATCCGGGGCTCCAGGTCGGGCTCCACCTCACCCTCGTCCAGGGGCGGGCGGCTCTCAGCCACGGCGGTTTCCCGTCGCTGGCGGATAATGCGGGGAACTTCCCCAACGACCCGGTCATGGCCGGGATGCGCTACTTCTTCCTGAAGTCCCTGAGCAAGCAGCTGAAGAGGGAGATCGAGGGGCAGATCGTCCGCTTCATGGAGACCGGCCTCCCCCTGTCCCACATCGACGGCCACCTCAACATCCACATGCACCCGACGGTGTTCGACATCCTCCTGCCGCTCATGCCGCGCCACGGGATCGAGACCTTCCGCCTCAGCAGGGAGAGGCTCTTTACCGACCTCTCCATCGCGCGCCGCCGAGTGGTGGGGAAGAGCGCAGATGCCTTCATCTTCGGGCGGCTGGCTGCCCGCTGCCAACGGGAGCTGGAGCTGCGGCAGATCGGTTACGCAGGCGAGGTAAAGGGGCTTCTCAATTCCGGGCAGATGACCGAGGAGTACCTCCTCAAGGCGCTCGATCGCCTGCAGGACGGTCTGACGGAGATCTACTTCCATCCCGGCTGCCACCCCGATGAGACGCTGCGCACATGGATGCCCGACTATTGCCACGAGGAGGAGCTTGCCGCTCTCACCAGCCCGCGGGTGAGGGAAAAGCTGCAGTCGCTGGGAATTATGCTGAGAAATTACCGTGGAGAAGTGAAAAGTGCGGAATGCGGAGTGCGGAATGCGGAATGAAAGGCTTTTCCGCCGCACGCCGAATGCCGCATTCCTCCGTATTCGTAAGGGGTTGTTATGCTGAAAACGCTCATCGTCATGCTTCTGGCCATAACCGCGGGGACCGTCGGCGACATCCTCCTCGCCAAGGGGATGAAGGAACTGGGGGACATCTCGGCCATGAACCTGCGGGGGATGCTGAATGTCGCTTTCCAGGCCCTCACCACCCCCAAGCTGATCATCGGCACCGCCATGCTGGCGGTCTTCTTCTTCCTCTGGCTGGCGGTCCTCTCCTGGGAGGACCTCTCCGTCGCCCTCCCGATGCAGGCCCTGAATTACGTGCTGGTCGCCTTCCTCTCCCAGTATTTTCTCCACGAGGTGGTCACCCCCATGCGCTGGGCCGGCACGGTCCTCGTCTGCATCGGCGTGATGCTCATCACCAAAAGCGGCGGGGCGTAGGAACCTGGCGAACAATGAAAGGTGAAGAATGAAAAAGGGGGCCGATATGGCCCCCTTTTCGTATTGGCGAAATACTTTGAACAGCGGTTGTGCGCGGTCACATCACCATTTTTCGGGGAGGAACAGCCGCACGCCGAATGTGGTGACGACGTTCATCGGGTCAAATTTGCCGACCGTCACCCCGTTTTGCTTGATATCGCTTTTGACGGCAAAGATTCCCCTGCTTTCGAGGTTCAGGGCGATGCTCTTGTTGATGAAGTAATCGACCCCTCCGTTCACATGCCCGCCGTAAGTCCAGTCCAGGGCCGAACCGTCGATGTCACCCTTGATGACATCCGCACCTCCGCCGATGTAGGGAACCAGGCTGATTCCGGGGAGGATGCGGAACTGGAGACCGAGCGAGAAGTCGGTGAACTGCGCCTCGGCGACCTTGGTCCCCGATCCCATCTTCACGTCCAGCGAGGGGACATGGGTTACATCAGCTTCCAGGGCGAGATAGTCGCCGATGCCGTACATGAGCCCGCCGCCGCCGGCAAAGCCAACGTCGGACAGCCAGAATGTGGAGCCGTTGATGGTGCTGTCCGCCAGCGGCACGACAAACCCTGCCTTGCCGGTCAGTCCCAGCCTGCCGTTGATGCTCTCGGCCATGGCGGTACCGGCGAGCAGGGAGAGGGCGATGGCTGCCATTATTATCATTCTACGCATAGTGCCTCCCTTGGTACGTATCAAAGTAAATAATGTCATAAAATCACGTCATCCAAATCGGTAAAGAAAATATTACCTGGTCACGGTCGCAGTTGCGCTCTGATTCAGGGAATCTATAGCGGAAATACTAACCGCCCCGGTCCATGCCGTGGCATCAACCAAGTGTGCTATAATGGTGTGCCCATCGGCTTGGAGAGTTGCGGTCACGCGACTGGTATTATTGGATGACACACTATAAGGTGGAGACCCTCCGGCAACGGTAAAGGTTAAATCGGTGGCGGTGCCGAATGAAGCGGCAGCAGGCGTGATGGTAAGGGTTGATGCTGTTGATGTCAGGGTATACGTATTGCCGACATAAGCGACGACAGGGACGGTGTCGTTGGTCACGGCCTTGAAAACGATACTTTCCACATTCAATGCCAGGGGGGGCGGGGTGGTCAAAATGATGGCGGCGTTGAATATTCCTTGGCCGGCCGAGTCGGTAGTGACCGTCTGCTGATTTGGCTCTGTTATCGGGGGTACCAGAAAGTCAATCGTGACTCCGGTGGGGTCTCCGTCGATGCTGTATACGGAAAGGGTTACCGGCACTCCTGCCCGTGCATTACCGTTGGCATCGGTCAGCTTGAAGGGGATCAGTTGCTCAAATACCCACGCCGGGGCAATGGCCGGGTTTACATCTTTGCTTGCGGGCGCAAGCAGGTTTATTTGGCTTCCCGGTGTCGCGCTGGCCGTATCGGTGAACATTATTACGCCGCCACCACTGTTTGTGCCGCCACTGCCTGTGCTGCTTCCGCCTCCGTTCGTGCCGAACGCGTTGTTTGACGATGATGACCCGCTCCCGCAGCCGGCCAGCGACAGCAAAACGAAGGGGATCATAACAAAGGTGATTATTCTGACGTAACGCATAACTCCTCCTTATGGGAAAATCAGGCAGCAATGCACTGCAGTTTCGCACAGTATTTATAAATTAAAAAAGCTTATGCATGAAAATGTACTTCAAGGTGCGGAGATGTCAAGGCGGGTGGCCTGAAAAACTTTCAACAAGAGTTTTCCAGCGTGTAGAGGAGAGGTGGCTGCCGCGGCGGCGGAGCATTGCAGGACTATTTCTTCATTTGCACCTCGCCGAGGGCCTTTTCGAACGCTTCGCGGCTGAACCCCTTCAGCACTCGTTCATCGTCGCCGATGACGATCACCGGCACGGCCGTGCTCTGGTATTTTTCGGTCAGCTCCTGCATGGCGGCGCTGTCTTTTTCCACGTCCCTGTTGACGAAGGGGATGTGGTTGCTCGTGAGGTATTCCTTTGCTTCCCGGCAGTGGGAGCACCAGGAAACGGAGTAAAGGACGATGCTCGGGTAGGTCCGGGCTGTCTCGCCGCCCTGCGCCTGAACCGGGGGCGCAGCGTCGATCTTCGGGGCGGCGCACCCCGCAAGGAACAGGCAGAAGAGGGGAATGAAGAGTCTTACGGCGGATCGGGTCATAACAGGTGTCCTTTCTGGGGGAGGTATCAGGGCTGCCTGTTAAGTAATAGCTGCTTTCTGACCAATGTAAAGTGGAGCGGTTTTTCCTGGCCGGGGCGTTGAACGGTGAGCAGGACCTTGGTGCCGGCCCGGCCGCGCAGGCGGTGCTCGACCATGTCCTTGAATGAGCTCCCCCTGGTCGGCTTGCTGTCGATGCGGGTGATGACGTCGCCGACCCTGACCCCCGCCAGATGGGCGGGGCCGCCGGCCACCAGCTGCTTCACCACGATCTGGCCGTCGGCCAGCGGGACGCCGTCGATGCCGATTCCGCCGAACTCCCGGGAGGAGTTGGCCCCCCATCCGGCGGAGAACAGGAAAAACAGCGCGATGAATGTCAACAGTATCATTCTGGGCATGGGCTGCGGAAACTATATCCCATGGGAGCTGGCAGGTCAAATATTTGTTGAGGCGCGTGAACAATGGTTTGGCGGGGATCGGCAGTTGTGCTAAAATTGTCTTGGAAAAAGCAGTTTGCCGCAGAGGACGCAGAGGACGCAGTGGAACACGGAGGTTTAGCAGATAGCAGATAACCCAAATGGTTATCCGATCCTGTCTGTTAAGATTTTTTATTTCTCTGCGGTACCCTGCGTCCTCTGCGGTTCAAATGCCGTTTATAGGGATATTTCAAATACCAAACGGAGAAGAGCTGATGACAGGGCAAACGAGGATACGTGAGGCACTGGCGGCGCCGGTGCCGGGCGCGGAGGTGGTGGTCAGGGGGTGGGTGCGGACCATCCGGGTGGGGAAGGAGGTCGCCTTCATCGCCCTGAACGACGGCTCGTGCCTGGCGAGCCTCCAGGTGGTGGCGACCCCGGCGTTGACCAATTACGAGGAAGTGGGCCGGATCGGGACCGGCGCGGCCCTGGAGGTCAGGGGGCGGCTTGCCGAGTCACCGGCGGCGGGGCAGCGCTTCGAGCTCCAGGCGGCTGAGGTCGTTGTCGTCGGCCCGGCCGACGAGGCATACCCTCTCCAGAAGAAGCGCCACAGCTTCGAGTACCTGCGCACCATCGCGCACCTGCGCCCCCGCTCCAACACGTTCGGCGCGGTGTTCCGGGTCCGCTCCTCCCTTGCCCAGGCGATCCACCGCTTCTTCGCCGAGCGGGGCTTTCTCTACGTCCACACCCCGATCATCACCGCCAGCGACTGCGAAGGGGCCGGGGAGCTGTTCCGGGTCACCACCCTGGACATGGCACGGCCGCCGCTCGCCGATGGTGAGGTGGACTATTCGGCCGACTTCTTCGGCCAGGGGGCGGGGCTCACGGTCAGCGGCCAGCTGGAGGGGGAGCTGTTCGCCATGGCCTTCACCGACATATACACCTTCGGCCCCACCTTCCGGGCGGAAAACTCCAATACCTCCCGGCACGCCGCGGAATTCTGGATGATCGAGCCGGAGATGGCCTTCGCCGACCTCGCGGCGGACGCGGCCCTGGCCGAGGAGTTCTTCCGCTATCTCTGCCGTCATGTGCTGGATCACTGCCGGGAGGACCTGGAGTTTTTCAACGAACATATCGACCGGGGCCTCATTGACCGGATCGGCGCAGTAGCCGACTCCTCTTTCGCCGTGATGGAGTACAGCGAGGCGGTGGAAAGGCTGGAAAAGGCGCCGGTTGCGTTCGAATTCCCCGTGGAGTGGGGGCTCGACCCCCAGGCGGAGCACGAGCGCTACCTCACCGAGCAGGTAGTCGGGGGGCCGGTCTTCATCGTCAACTACCCGAAGGAGATCAAGGCGTTCTACATGCGGGCGAACGACGACAACCGGACCGTCGCCGCCATGGACCTGCTGGTTCCCAAGGTGGGGGAGATCATCGGCGGGAGCCAGCGGGAGGAGCGGCTCGACCTGCTGTCCGGGCGGATGCGGGAGGTGGGGATCGTGCCGGAAGACCTCTGGTGGTACCTCGACACGCGCCGCTGGGGCTCCTGCCCTCACGCCGGCTTCGGCCTCGGCTTCGAGCGGCTGATCATGTACCTGACCGGGATGGAGAACATCAGGGATGTCATACCGTTCCCCAGAACGCCGCGCCACGCGGAATTCTAGGGAAATTGACGGGCATCTGCACCCCTTTTCAGCCGCTTCGCCCATTGCCGGCGGCCTCCATCAGCACCATTTCCCATTCGTTATCCTCCCGGTCGCGCCGGATGACGTAGAGGTTCCCGTCATCGGCGATCAGCTTGTAGTAGGCGTGATCCGCCCCTTCCCACCGGTCCAGCACCGCCCTGACGGAGAATTCCCTGTCGCGGAGGGTGAAAGAGTGCGGGACAGAATCGGCGGGTGAGATTTTCACGGTCAGTCTGATCTTTGCCATGGCGTTCAGCCTGTCAGTTCGATGCCGGCCCGGTGGCCCTTCTCCGCGGCTGCCATTTCATGCGCTCTCCCCACCCTTGAGGCGGTCCAGGAGGTCCTTGACGAAGGACTCCTCCCCTTTCATGGCCTCACGCATGGCAACGCGCTTGGTGTCGACGATCTCCATCCTGAGCTCGGAGAGATAAAACTCCAGGATTCCGGCAAGGATTTCGGCTTCGTGGTCGTTTAGTTCGATCCGTTTCATGGTATCACCTCCCCTGATAAGAGTTTAGAGCAGAATACGGAAACCGTCAAACGGCACCCCTCTTTTCCCGGCAGGTGGGAATGTGGTATCATCTGTCAACGCACCGGCATCTCGTGCGTTTTTAAAGACAAAGCGCTTTTCCGCGGCTTCTGCGGGGGAAAGGCGCAAAGGGAGCGGCTCTCTGGATTCGACAGGGGAACTCAACCGATACCTCATCGCGGTGGAACGGCGGGCCTTCAGGATGGCGCGGCTCGCCACCGGCGACACCGATGACGCCCTCGACCTGGTGCAGGATGCGATGTGCGATTTTGCCAGGCGCTATGCCGTGCGGCCGGAGGCGGAATGGAACGTGCTCTTCTACCGCGTGCTGCACAGCCGGATCACCGACTGGTACCGCCGTGCCTCGGTGCGCAACCGCTTCCGCCTCTGGTTCAATGCCGCCGACGGGGCGGAGGACGAGGACCCGCTCCAGAACATCGCCGACCCGGCAGCGGCCGGTCCCGCCGAGATCATGAGCCGCCGGGACACTGCGGCGGCCCTGGAGAAGGCGCTCCGCAAGCTTCCGCTGCGGCAGCGACAGGCCTTTCTTCTCAGGGCATGGGAGGGGCTGGACACGGCCCGGACGGCGGCCGCCATGGGATGTTCGGAGGGGAGCGTGAAAACCCATTATTCGCGGGCCGTTCATACCCTGCGGAAGCTTTTGGAGGAACACCGGCCATGAAAGCCGACGAACGGGACAGACTGTTTCTGGAAAAGGTGAGAAAAGAGCTGGATGCCAGCGCGGACGGGGTTGACGGGGAAACCCTGCTCCGCCTGCGGCAGGCCCGACTCGGGGCGGTGGAGGAAGCCGGACGCGGGCGGTGGCGGTTTGCCGTCCCGCGGTGGGTGACCGCAGGGGGGCTCGCCACCGCCGTAATGCTGGCGGTGGCGGTTTCCGTCTGGTTCAACGCCTCGAAGGAAGGGTTGCCGGTGCGGCAGGCCGAGGACGTGGAGATCCTCACCGCCCAGGAGAACCTGGACATTTCCCGGGACCTGGAGTTCTATCGATGGCTGGCGGATGCCGACCATGAACATTAAACGGTTCCTCGCGGCATGCCTGATGATTCCGCTGGCCTGCGCCGCCATCGCCGCCGAAAAGGCGCCCCCGACCCCAGACCCGGAGCTGCTGGAATTTCTCGGCACCTTCGAAACCGCCGGGGGGAGGGAGGTCGATCCTTTTCTCCTGGAGAAGGGACCCGATACGCCCGCTCCACCGAACGCGAAGGGGAAACGAAAGCCCGCTCCCCGCAAGGCGGCACAGGAAAAGACCCCACCGAACGGGAGGGAACAACGGGATGAATAACTATCTGCGATCGCTGACGGCGCTCTTACTGATCTGCCTGACCGCCCCGGCATGGGGGACCTCGTGGGACCAGCTCGCCCCGGCGGAGCGGCAGGTGCTGAAGCCGTTCCGGGACCGCTGGGACCAGCTCCCCCAGGAACGCCAGGAGCGGCTGCGCAAGGGGGCGGAACGCTGGCGGAACATGACGCCGGATGAGCGGCAGGAAGCGAAGGAGCGTTTCCGGCGCTGGCGGGCGCTTCCGCCCGAGCAGCGGGAGGCGATCCGCCAGCGCTTCCGCCAATTTCGCCAGCTCCCGCCCGAGGACCAGGAGAGGATCAGGAACCGCTACCGGTGGTTCCGGGAGCTCCCGCCTGAAGAGCGGCGCGCGCTCCGGGAGAAGTGGCAGGGGATGTCCCCCGGCGAGCGTCGGGAGTTCCGGGAGCGGCTCCGCTCCATGCCTCCCGAACATCGGCGCGATTTCCTGCGGCGGGAAGGGGGAAGGGCGCCGGGAAGGCGTTGACGGGCGGGTCGAAAAATTTCGTACGTGTTAACGCAACCGGAATGATCGCCGGGGCTGCGCGGGCGGACGCCTCAAGGGCACCCCAGGATCTCCAGGAACTGGACGACGAGACGGTAGGTGATCCCCCAGAGGACCGTCTCCCCCGGTGCCAGGACCCGGATGGCGGGGCTGACCAGGGGCGTGCCGTCGAAACGGACCGGCGCCTCGATGCGGCGCTCCGGGTCGCACAGGGTCGCCAGCGGGACCCAGAAGGTGCGGCGGATTTCATCGCCGGGCAGGAGAGAGGCCGGCATGGTCAGCCCGTAGACGAAGCAGGAGACCCTGACCGGAAGGTGGGCGCCGGCGATGTCCGCGAGACGTCCCAGGTAGCGGGCCGTTTCCAGGTCCAGGGCGATCTCCTCCCGCGTTTCCCGTTCGGCGGTGCGCCGTTCGTCGCGGTCATCCGCCTCCACCTTGCCGCCGGGAAAACCGAGATCCCCCGACCAGGGGTCCGCGTCATGCCTCGCCCGCTCGATGAAGAGCACCTCCTGACCCGCGGCGCTGTAGCGCAGAATCAGGGCTACGGCCGCATGGGTGCGGAAATCGCCCCGGAGGGGGGGCGGCCGGCGGGCGCTCAGTATCTGTTGAATGTCGTCGTATGAAGGTATGGCAGGCATCATGAGCTCATCATACCCCTTCGCCGCGGAAAAATAAAGCCGGAGCCGCGGGGCCGTCAGCCGATCGAGCCGGAAGCAGAGTAAAGCTTGACGGACTGAGGGTAAATCTGCGATACTGCACCGTTATGATAAAACGTCAGACGACCATCAACAGGATTTTCAAGGTCTCCGGCATCGGGCTCCACACCGGCCGGGAGGTGAACCTCGAATTCCTTCCCCGCCGCGAGTTCGGCATCGCCTTCGTGCACAACGGTTGCACCATCGCGGCCCGCTACGACAAGGTGGCTGACACCCGGCTCTCCACCCAGATCGCCGAGAACGGCGCCTCGGTTGCCACCATCGAACACCTGATGGCGGCGTTCTACTTTTCCGGGATCACCAACTGCCTCGTCTACATCAATGGCCCCGAGGTTCCGATCATGGACGGCTCGGCCTGGGAGTTCCACCAGGAGATGTGGCGCGCCGGGGTGTACGAGTTCCCCGAGTCGGGGGTCTACCTGAAGGTGCTCCGCCCCGTGGAGGTGCGGCACAACGACTCGTACGTGCGGGTGAAGCCGCTCAACACGCTGGATATCACCATGTCCATCGATTTCAGGGCGCCGGTGGGAAAGCAGAAGAAGCGGGTCACGGACGTGGAAAACGCCTTTGCCATCATCAATTCCCGCACCTTCGGCTTCCTGGAGGAGCTGGAGGCGATCCAGAAGGCGGGGCTCGCCAAGGGGGCGTCGCTGGACAACGCGGTGGCGATCGGGGAGGACTCCATCGTCAACCCCCACGGTCTGCGCTACAAGCAGGAGCTGGTGAACCACAAGATCCTCGACCTGATCGGCGACCTGTACACCAGCGGCTTCCGTCTCCTCGCCCGGGTGGAGGCGCACAAGAGCGGCCACTACCTCAACAATCTCCTGCTGAAGGAGATATTCTCGGACCCGGCCAACTACGCCATCTACTGACGAGCGGATGCCGAGTGGCAGCTCCCGAAGAAGAACAGCGTCGAAATAATTACAGTCGTTTGCCGAAGGCCGGCCCCAAAAGGAGCCGGCCTTTTTTGCGCGCGAAGTTCGGTCTTGCATATCGGGATTAGCTGCGTATAATGGGGGCGGCGTTACATTTCTCCGAGGCGGGCAATGATGGCGGAAAGGTCCGAGCCATAGAAATCGCAGGGGAGAGTCTTGTGTCGCCCGGTAGTGACGCGGGTAATTCAGAGGAAGTTCCCGGCGTCCTGATGTTTTCATGTGTACAGAATAAAAGTTCCGTTTAGGTAGATCACCGGTTCACGCGCACGCGCGCGTGAACCGGTCAATAACGAGTTATCTAAAAAATAAAAGCTTGCCTCATAGAAGGAGGCTAAGGAACCCGTAGGACGGGAATACCTAGAGAGGTTTAACCGTCGCGGGTAGGGGGCCAGTCACCCCCTATGTCGGAGTTGACTGCTCCGGCTAAAGGGCTTGAAACATGGGAACCCTTCTGGACTTTTAGCAGCGCACAGACCCGAAGCCATGTTTTATGCCTGAAACTCGATCCGCTGTTCGCGGCAGCGGTGAGATAGCGCCAGCCAGGGCGCGATAAAATACTTCGGGCTAATGACCCGAGCGCTCGGGTCTTACCTTATGGAGGGCATCCCAAATGGTAAGATTCCAGATCAAGGTAGGGGTAACAATTGATTTGGCTAAAGTCATATATGCAGTCGTCTTTGCTGTACTGGCCATCACCAAATTAATCACTCTGCCTTGAGTTCCACCCGTGGGGGATGTGCAAGCATCCCCCACACTTTAAAAAACAAAAAGTGAGATAACCACGTAAATACACCGGCCTAAAACCGCCGGTGATTTCCGGCCCCGTTAGCTCAAGGATTATATGAAATTCGTAGATACTTTTGAAAAACACCAATGCGAGCCATACAAGTCGGCCAACGCGTACGCGAAGGAGAAAAGGGTTGAGCTGGGGACTGGTCTCCTCGATACGAAAAAAATCTACCTTGATACAAAGTATTGGCTACTGTTGCGCGATGCAAAGCTTGGACGGGCGAGAGATGAGAACCAAGTTCAGATGCTGGCCCTCACGGAGCGACTTTCATCATCCGGCCGGTATATCTTCCCAATTTGTGAAGATATTTTTGTAGAGGTCTTAAAACAGACAGATCCAGACACCTTAAGATCTACTGTGGCTTTGATCGACACGTTTTCCAGAGGAGTTTCCCTTCTCTCTGGTGAGGAAAGAGTTCAATTGGAGGTGTTTCACTTTTTGGAGACACACCTCGGCAGTTCTGTGTTTTGCCTGCAGGAGCTGGTTTGGACGAAGGTAGCGTACAACCTTGGGTACTTGTCTCCCCATCATGACAAATTTCCAGAAGGCACCAACACTCTGATTCAAAAAGCATTTTTCGACCAAATGTGGTCCGCTTCACTGATGGACATAGTTGAAACAATGTCCCGGAATGGTGCGCCTAAATTGCCACATATCCGAGGTTACTCGGAGCGACTGAATGCCGGAAAGTTTGCGCACATACACCAAAACAAGACATTCAATGAAATGTTTCTATCTGAAATTGCCGGCATGGTTGACTCTTATAAAGCCGACTTTAAGGACTTATTCGCTTATAAATTTGAGAAACACTATGGTTACCCACCAAACCCAGATGAACTTGAACAAAGTAACTCAGGCCAGCTATTCTCAAATATGATATACAATCTCTTCAAGCTTAATAAAATCAAACAAGAACTCCCATCATTCAGAATTCATGCCGGGCTTCATGCGGCTGTAAGATGGGATAAAAAACAAAAATATCAAGATAATGATATGCATGATTTCCGACATGCTGCGGCCGCGCTCGGGCATTGTGACTATTTCTTCACGGAGAAGAGACTTTGCCATCTTGCGACACAAAACCTCCTTAAATATGACAAGTTATTCAACTGCAAGACGCTTTGGCGAGTTGATGACGTTGCCGAATGTCTTAGAACGCTAGAGAGCTAACCAGCGGCGACAGCGGTCTTCGCTGACGCTCCGCCGCTGGCGCCTTGAGACGTTGAACAGAATTAATACGGAGAGAAAAAGAAAATGGCTCAGCCTGATGGCATCCCCAAGCAGAAAAACATCATAAGAATCGACATGAAAAAGATTCAAGGGCGTAAAGGTGGGGGTACGCATGGTTGGCAGGTTAAGTTTGAGTTCAATGAACGTGAAATTTCGAAGTTTTTTAGTGACAAAAAGTATGGTGGGATGCTTCCCGCATTGGACGAAGCTATAAGTTTTCGCGACTCCTTTAAAATTGACATCCACGCAGCTAGAGCGGACATGCCGGAAAACACCACCGAGCATAAAGATGGAGATAAAATCCCAGGTGTTTTCTTTATAAGAGGCAAGAAGAAGGCAAGATCTGACGAGTATTGTTCATACTGGCACGCGCAGTGGACTACACCTGAAGGAAAGAGGGAGTTCAAAAACTTTTTCATATCACGATATGGACATGAAAAAGCCCGTGAGCTAGCTATCCAAGCAAGGCTTGGAGTTACGCACAAAAGAAGTAACCCCCATTCACCATTTGTAATCCCATCTGATCAAAATATTAAACTTTGGCGATACATGGATTTTACGAAATTCGTTTCTATGCTGGAGAAGCGTTGTCTCTTTTTCCCCTTTGCAGACTACTTAAACGATCCCTTTGAAGGCGCCCTATCTTTAATCAATAAATCAATCCGACCTACCATATTTGAAAAGAAATTTTTTGAAACAAATATCAATAGAGCAAAGTTACGTTCCCGAGTAGCAATCAATTCATGGCATATGAATTCACATGAATCTGCGGCCATGTGGAAGCTATACGCTCAAACAAATGAAGCAGTTTGCATTCAAACTACCTATGCAAACCTAAGAAATGCATTGCCACAAATATTCAAGATTTACCAGATGAACTATGTTGACTATAACTCAAATTATATTCCGGAATATCATCCTTTGACACCATTCGTATTCAAAAGAAAATCATTTGAACATGAACAGGAATTGCGTGCCTTTATTGATATGGAAGAAGCTGATAACGACTTGCAGAGTTTCCTTGGTATTGAAGCAAATCAAAATGGAATATACAAAACGGTTAGCTTGAAAGACCTGATTCAAGCAGTATTTGTCGCGCCACAGTCGGAAGACTGGTTTTATGATTTGGTAAGGAGTGTGTGCAACACATACCATCTAAGTGAAGTGCCGATAGTAAGATCATCGCTTGAAACTGAGCCGTTCTACTGATTGCAAAGCTAGGAGATAATAAGTGAAAGAACTTGAAAAATACTCACAACCAATCCTTGGCGGAATTGCATTGTATATAGTTGCCTTTTTTCTGTATTGGGTAGCTATGAAAAGCAATTTTTTAGACACAACGAACCAAAATGGGAGATTTGCTTTATGTGGCCAAGTAGGTGACACTTTTGGAGCTTTTAACGCATTTGTGTCAGGGTTAGCATTGTTAGGATTGGTGGTTACATTAGCTCTTCAGATTCATCAATTTAAAAAAACTCAGGAAACCACAGACGAAAACCAAGCCGAAAATTCTTTTTTCACTATGGTTGATGTTCTTAATGGCATTGTTGATTCAATGACATTTACAATTTTAGATACCATCAACGAGAAGGAAATAAAATTCAAGGGTAAGGAATGTTTTTCAGAAATATTCCGTGAACTTGAAAACATTGCTGCTGTGAGGAAAAAGGTCGTAAATCTCGACATACCAATGTTAGCTGAAGAGGAAGAGAGAGTTAAATATATCGTGAAGCAGTATGAAGATATATATACTTTCAATCATGAACAGCTCGGCCATTTCTTTAGGTACCTTTACAACATAATCAAATACATTAAATTCAAATTTAAAGAAAAAGATGAGATGCAGTCCCTCTACATCGGATTGCTACAGGCGCAGCTTTCAAACCATGAACTTGCGCTGTTAATGTGTAACGCATTGTCTAAGCATGGAAAAAGTAGCACTAAGGTTGACCAGTTTAGACAGTGGCTTGACGAACATAATTTTCTTGAAAACATTGATCGAAGCTCCGTAATAGACCCTGCTCTTCTCAAGTGTTATCCAAAGACAACGTTTAAGTTTCTTAAGCAGTCTGAATAATTTCAAACTACGATGTCCAACTTGCGCCACGACCGGACCCAAAAACCGGCCGGTCAGGCTTATGGCGTTGAATGAACAGCAGCCTTAATCAGGAGGAAAATATGAACATCACTATGGGTAACGATGAGTTCATTCTGTTTATACGGAAAAACTTTCCGAATTGTCGTATTCCGAATGACCAACTGGGTAAAACAATTTGGCATTGGCTGGAGATGAACGACCCATCCTCAGAAATTGTTGAACGTGATCAGCCTTGCCAATGGGGTAATTCTGAAGCAATAACCTCAGAGTTTTCTCTGCCGAAGACGGCAACACAATTTCGATTTTCCATAGAGACATTGCCGCAGCTATATGCGTTTTTAGGCACCATTTATGCTGGGTAAAACGCATACCCTGCGTTCAAGCGCGACCGCGCAAAAGCGCGGAGAAGAGAGGTGCCCTTGAAAGTTGCGGAAAATGAGGGGGCGGGAAAATGAGGGGTCTGCCCTTGAAAGTGGAAATTGAGAAATGGATTCCCAACGAGACGGCATTTTTGTCTCACCTGCCCATCTTCTCGTTCCAGCGGATTCAAAAGACAGGGTGTCGGAAATTCTCAAAGAGCTGGAAATCGATGCATAACGACCTACTGCATAAAGGAATGATACGCCAGATCAGCCGTTCGCCTTGCTTGCTTGCGCACCAAGCCGTTTACGGCCCCGAGCCTTAATAGCTCCAATGTCCAAAGGAGTGGGTTCGCCACTGTCAAAGCCTTTCTTGATTTCGGCCCTTAATTCTTCGACACGCAGAACGTGTCTCCGGTCGCGCTCTTCAAGAAGGCGCAAGGCTTCACGCATGACTTCGCTTGCGGAGCCGTAAAGCCCACTATCTACCTTGCTTTTCACTAGTTTTTCAAGTTGGGGGGTAAGGGAAACGTTCATTTCGGGTCTCCTCCTTCGACCTTAAGCATAGCATATAATAACAAACTTTGTTATTAAAAACAGGACTGAAAAAGAAGGGGCATAACCAGGCAAAGGGAGACTGCCCGTCAGGTTAATCGTTGCCTCCACAGAAAGGATAGACCGAAAATGTCCAAACGCGTATGCCCCTGGTGGCTCGGTTACTGGCTGCTGAACCCGCTCCGGCGGCTCATGCACAACCCGGACACCATCCTGGCTCCCTTTGTCGCGGCCGGGATGACGGTCCTGGATGTCGGCCCCGGGATGGGTTTCTTCTCCCTTCCCCTTGCCAGGATGGCCGGCCCCGGCGGGAAGGTCGTCTGTGTCGATCTGCAGGAAAAAATGCTTCGTGCCCTGCAGCGGCGCGCCGCGGCGGCGGGGCTTGCGGACAGGATCGTCGCCCGGGTCTGCACCCCTGCCTCCCTCTGTCTCGACGATTTCGAAGGGGCAATCGACTTTGCCCTCGCCTTCGCCGTGGTGCACGAGGTCCCGGACCCGGACGGCTTCTTCGCCGAGCTCTCCCGCGCCTTGAAGCCGGGTGCGTTCTGCCTGGTTGCGGAGCCGAAGGGGCACGTGTCCGTTCGGGAATTCGAGGATTCCCTTGCCATCGCTGCGGAGAAAGGGTTGAGGAGGGTCGAAAACCCCGGTATCCCATGGAACCATGCGGCGCTGCTGAAGAAAGGTCAATGACGAAGCTGGCATTCACGTCACGGGAGAACACACATGAACATCACCTCGGCAACGCTGATCTACTTTTCACCGACCCGAACAACCCGGAAGGTCCTGGAGGGGATTGCGCAGGGGGCTCGGATTGTCGCGGCCGAACACCTTGATCTGACGCCGCCCGAAGCGATGACGCAACAGGCCGTGGAAATCCGCGATGATCTGGCGATCATCGGATCTCCCGTGTACGGCGGACGGCTCCCGGCGGAGATGATCTCCAGGTTCCGGCGGACCAGGGGAAACGGCACGCCGGCGGTTATCGTCGCCGTATATGGGAACAGAGGATACGAAGACGCGCTCCTCGAATTACGGGACATTGCCCTTGCAGCGGGGTTCACGCCCGTTGCCGCCGGGGCCTTTGTCGGCGAGCATTCATTTTCCGGCAATGGCACGCCGATAGGCGTCGGACGGCCTGACGGCAAAGATTTGACGAAGGCGGAGGAATTCGGAAAGCTGGTCCGCGAAAAAATGGGTCATCTGCGGGCCCTTGGCGGGATGCCCCCGCTCCGGGTGCCCGGAAACTTCCCCTACAAGGAGCTGCGGTTGCCGGGCGGGATAGCGCCCGTCATCGATGAGACTTCATGTGCAACATGCGGAAGGTGCGTCCCGTTCTGTCCGACAGGGGCGATTAACGCGGCGGCAACGGACAGCGGCTTGTGTATCAGGTGCTGCGCGTGCATCAAGTCCTGTCCCGCCGGGGCGAGAACCATGGCGGAGCCGCGCATGAGGCGGCTGGCGGAACAGCTGGCGGTGAACTGCGGTGAGCGGAAAGAGCCTGAGACGTATTTTTAAAGGGCGCGCCGCGGGGGACTGACCGGCTACCGATACAGCCGCTCGGCAAACGCTTCGACCTGCGGCCTTGGCGCGAAGGGGGCACGACATGAAAAAAATCGGCATCGTCGGCGGCATAGGGCCGGAATCCACTCTGGACTACTACCGGGGGATCATCGACGCCTTTCGGGATCGGATCGGCGGGATGAACTATCCCGACATCGTCATCTACAGCGCGGACCTGACCGAGCTCCTGGAAATCCTGGAGGCAAAAGCCATGGACAGGCTGGCGGATTGGCTGCTTGCCAGGATCGAGGCGCTTCATCGGGCCGGCGCCGAGTTTGCCGTCATCGCCTCCAACACCCCGCACGTGGTCTTCGACGAGGTGGCCAGGCGCTCCCCCCTGCCGCTTCTCAGCATCGTGGAGGCGACGTGCCGGAAGGCGGCGAGCCTGGGGGTGCGGATCCCCGGCCTGATGGGGACGAAATTCACCATGGCGGCGGACTTCTTCAGGAAGCCATTCCGCGAGCGGGGGATGGAGGTCGTTCTCCCCTTGCCGGAGGAGCAGCGCTTCATCCACGAGAAGCTCTTCTCCGAGATCGAGCTGGGGATCATCAGGGACGAGACGCGGGAGGCGCTGCTGGCCATCGTGAAAGGGATGGTGGAGCGGGACGGGATCGACTCCCTGATCCTCGGCTGCACCGAACTCCCCCTGATCCTCCCCGGAGAGGCCCATGGCATCCCCTTCCTGAACACGACCGCCATCCACGTGGAGGGGATCGTCAGCTATTGCACCGGCCTGTAAGGGAGGGAGGTGACGAACATGGGCTTCGACCGGATTGCGCTGCGCTACGAGCGGGACTCGCTGGTGCAGAAATAGCGTTTACCTCGTGGGGGTGAGGGAGCTTGATCGGCCTTTTTTGCGCGCAGAGCTCGGCCCTGCCCATGAACGTGCGTCACCCGCCCCGGAACTCCTTGCGGTACCGTGCCGGCGATATCCGCAACACCTTGTTGAAGTGCCGGCGCAACGAGACTTCGGAGCCGAAGCCGGCCTCATGCGCGATCAGGCCTGTCGGCTTGCCGGTTGTTTCCAGCAGGCGCCGGGCAAGCGCCAACCGCTGATCGAGCAGCCATTTGCCGACGGTGGTGCCGGTTACCTGGCGGAAGCGCCTGGTAAAGGTGCGGCGGCTCATGTAGACACGCGCCGCGAGGGCATCCAGGCCGTGCGGCTGATCCAGGTTCCGCTGCACCCACTCCAGCGCCTGCGTGAAGCGGTCAACGGCCGGAGACTCCCGCAACGGCTGCTCTATGTATTGCGCCTGCCCCCCCTGGCGGTGGGGCGAGACCACCATGCGGCGCGCCACGCGGCTGGCCACTTCCGCGCCATGCAGGGTGCGCAGGATGTGCAGGCAGCAGTCGATCCCGGCGGCCCCGCCGGCAGAGGTGATGATCTCCCCTTCATCGACGTACAGCACGTCCTTGTCCACCCGTGTCAGCGGATAGCGGTCCGCCAGATCGCCGGCCCAGGCCCAGTGGGTGGTTGCGCGGCGGCCATCCAGCAACCCGGCGGCGGCCAGGACGTAACTCCCGAGACATAAACCCACCAACGTCGCGCCCCGTTGACCCGCCTTGCGCAGCGCCTGCAACAGCGGCTCCGGCGGCAGCTCTCGCGGGTCGCGCCAGCTCGGCACGATGACGATCCCCGCATGCTCCAGGTCGCGCAGGCCGTGAAGCCCGGTCAATGCGAACCCGGCGCTGGTGGCCAACGCCCCCTTCTCGGCCCCGCAGACCAGCACCCTGAATTGCGGCACTCCCGCATCCCGCCGGTCTTCCCCGAATACGGCGCAGGGGACGGAGAGGTGAAACGGGCTGATCCCGCTGAAGGCGATCACCGCTATCGTGTCGTTGAACATCTCTTCCTCCGGCTGATGCTGTTTGGCCCGACTATACCACATACTGGCAACCGGGCCACTGTTTTTTCGCTCCGTTCCGGTGGATAATCAGCAGCGGAAAACGGCCGAAGCCGAAGGGAGGAGTTGTCATGCCCAGATTGAGGGAGCTGAGAGAGGGAGATGTGGCGCAGATCAGGGGATGGCCCCCCTATCCGGGAGACATGGCGCAGATGGATTATGCGCTGCGGGAAAAGGGGTGGCTTGAGGAATTCCGGTCGACGCCGGACACCTTCCTCTATGCCGTGGAAGACGGCGGCGAGCTGATCGGCTTTACGATTCTCCTGAAGACAGGAGCGGCGGAAGCCGAGTTCCGCATTGCACTGCGGCCCGACAAGACCGGTCTGGGGATCGGTGAACGCGCGACATTTCAGACGTTGCGGATCGGTTTCGAGGAACATCGGCTCACCCGCATCCACCTGATCGTCAGGAAGAACAACCGCCGGGGAATCGGCCTGTATCGGCGGGCCGGGTTCGTGGACCGGGGGGAATGCCGGAGAGAGATTCAAGGGGTTGCGGTAGATTTCCGGCTGATGGAGATTGGCCGCGAGGAATTCAGAGGGAGGGATGCCATGGGGAATGCGGGGATAGTTGCTGAAAAGGGGAAACGCGGGTCACGGCCGAGGCGGGCACTGATCGTCATCGACGTGCAGAACGAATACTTTACCGGGATGCTGCCGGTTTCCCATCCGCCGGGGAGCCTGGAGAACATCCTCACGGCGATGGATGCCGCTTCGGCAACGGGTGTGCCGGTCGTCGTCGTCCGGCACGAGGCAGCGGCACCGGACCGCCCTGTTTTCCGGAAGGGTACCCCGGCATGGGAGCTCCATCCGGAGGTGGCGAACCGCCCCCGCGACCTGCTGGTGGAGAAGACCCTGCCGGGGAGCTTCACCGGCACGGAGCTGGAGGCGTGGCTGAGGGCGAGGGACATCGACACCGTTGTAATCAGCGGCTACATGACCCAGATGTGCTGCGATACCACAGCCCGACAGGCGTTTCACCTCGGGTTCGGCGTGGAGTTCCTCTCCGACGCCACCGGCACCCTTTCCCTTGCCAACGATGCCGGCTCCGTGACCGCCGAGGAGCTGCACCGGGCCATCCTGGTTACCCAGGGGATGCTGTTCAGCAAGGTGATGGCCACCGCCGAGTGGATAGCGGGTATTGGGGAAGGATAGGAATACCGGCGCCCGGGCCTGCCACTGCCCCCGCCAACCCGCCGATTGTCTCCAGCGCCTGCTCGATCCGCTCCGACCAGAATGCGGCGTTGAGGCGGAAGCAGTTCCTGTACCGATCTCCCAGGGTGAAAATCGCCCCCGGAGCGATGCCGATTCCCTCCTGCAAGGCCAGCTCATAGAGCCTGAAGGCATTGGACTCTTCCGGCAATTCCACCCAGAGGATATACCCGCCTGCGGGTCGGGAAACCCGCGTCCCTTGGGGGAAGCAGCGGCTGACAGCGTCCCTGGCCAGGCTTGCCTGCCTGGCATAGACCCGGCGGATGGCGCGCAGGTGGTGATCGTAACCGCCGTTGGTGAGGAACTCGGCTACGGCCATCTGGGTCGGCGAGCAACTGGCGACGTTCAGGAGCGTCTTCAACTGCGCCACCTTTTCCTTGAACCTGCCGGGCGCAATCCAGCCGACCCGGTAACCGGGGGCCAGGGTCTTGGAAAACGAGGCACAGTAGAGCACCAGACCCTTTTCGTCGAATGCCTTGGTAGAGGGAGGACGGCCGGTGCCGTATGCCAGATCGCCGTAAACGTCGTCCTCGATCAGGGGAATGTCGTGTCGTGCCAGCAGCCCGACCAGTTCCCGCTTCCTGTCATCCGGCATGAGGCTCCCCAGCGGGTTGTTGAAGTTGGCGATGGTGATGCAGGCGCTGACCCGGTTGTGCCGGATGGCGTAGTCGAGGACTTCCAGGTTCATCCCCTCGCTGTCGGACGGGATCTCCAGCACCTTCAGCCCCATCCACTGGATCGATTTGAGAAAGGTGGGGTAGACCGGAGATCCGATGGCCACCGTGTCGCCGGGGCGGCACACCGCCTGGAGCGCCAGGTTCATCGCCTCCACGCACCCCGAGGTGACGACGATGTCGTCGGGGTCCAATGAACAGCCGGCGTTAAGCGAGCGCCTGGCAATCTGGGCGCGAAGCCGCTTGTGTCCCTGGTGCGGCGGATACGAGACGCTTTGCAGGCGGAATCGCCTCGTTTCGGAGGCGAGCATACGGTTCAGTTTGTCGACCGGCGACAGGTCTGTGTTGGGGATACCGCCGCCGAGCGGGACGAGCGCCGGGTCGGCGATGTTTCGCATGACCTCCAGGGCCACGTCCCCCAGGATTACCGGAAGGGGGCCGCCGTCCCAGCTTTGCTTCACGGCGGCCTGATCCAGCGCTGTCCCCGCCAGGGCAGAGCAGACATAAAAGCCCGACTGGGGCCTCGCTTCGATCATTCCCACGTTTTCCAGCTGGGCGTACGCCTCCATGACCGTGTTGACGCTCACCCGCATCTGCCGGCTGAGCGCCCGTATGGA
The DNA here is from genome assembly GCA_036518435.1 of Geobacteraceae bacterium. GTDB lineage: Bacteria > Desulfobacterota > Desulfuromonadia > Geobacterales > Geobacteraceae > JAMPXD01. Next base: position 64,601 of record DATDNF010000006.1, on the reverse strand, counting down.
CGGTATCCGCTCGCCGGCCCGGTATGTCCCCTTCCTGATCATGCCGCCGATTCTGGCGGCAACCTCTTCGTACAACAGCATGGAGTCCCTCCCGTTTGTGCCGTCGGCCTCGATTGCCGTTCCAGTGTATCCTAATCCTTCATTCGAGACAAATACAGTTTCGGCAATAAAGCATGGTAACAGTGTGTGCCAGCCCCACAACTGTTACCATGACAAATCCGCGGCATTACATCTGGTTATCTTCACCGGACAGCTCTAAAGTGGACAAAAAACCAAGGAGGTACCATCATGGAACGTAACGACAGGATCAGGGAGCTCATTGCCGTGGGGGCGTCGATCACCGCCAATTGCCAGCCGTGTCTCCAGTCTCACGTGGAAAAGGCCATTGCGGCCGGTGCGACCCCCGGCGAGGTCGCGGCTGCCATTGAAGTCGGCAACAGGGTGCGGAAAGGTGCCGCCGCCAAGATGGAGGCGTTTTCTTCCGGTTTGATGGCCGCAGAGGCGCCGGTTGCGGCGCAGGTCGTGCTGGCGGGAAACGGTCGTGAATTCCTGGGGCCGTGACATCGTCCTGATCAACGAGATGGAGCGCAACAACATCGGCGTCGGGGGCGCGCTCCTCTCCGACATGACGTAGGCCGGGAATCCTTCTTCACGGGGTGGCGGCTTCTTTCCGGGAGCGGCTCAGGCATTCCCCGCGCGGAGCCCTTCAAGGTTGCGGCGAAGCACCGCCACTACCGCATCGGAAGGGAGCTGTCCCCCCACCCCCTTGAGCCGGAAGCGGTCGCAGATCTTCCCCGCCGTGGTTTCAATGTCCATTTCCTCGGGAAAGAGCGAGAAGAACGAAAGCCGGTCCAGCAGGGCGCCGAGAAAACCGGTCTGGTCGTTCGCCCTGATTTCCAGGCTGAGCGCATCACAGGATGCGGCGGGAAGCCGGAGCGAAAACTCTTCGATGGAAAGCGCCCGGCCATCGGCCTTGGCGGCGGTTCTGGCGAAGCCGAGATAGTCGATCCCTTTAGGATCGGCGCCGAACGCCACCGGCTTGAGCTCGAACGTTCCCTCCCAGACCAGTGTCGACACCTTCCTCGCCTTTCCCCGCTCTATGCTGATCCCGGCCCCGGCAATGCCGGCCGAGAGGTTCACGATCCAATCGTGCGGCATCTTCCCCCGGATCTTCAGATCGAACGTGCCGGAACCGTTCCGCTCCAGCTCGTACTTGGCAACACCTTCCGCAACAGTCCCCCGTCCCTCCATATAGTGCATCGTATCTCCTCCTCTTTGAGCGATGCCGGCCAATGGCAGCCATGAGCCGGCCGGCACGTTGATGATATTCGGATGAGCAAATACCCTGCCAGAACGGTTTGGCAGTCAATCCCCGCGCAAAATCGGGCAGATAGGAAAATCGCTGTCGCCGCAGGCTTTCGCGAAGGCCGACAGAAACGGCAGCAGATGCCGATTGTTTAATCACCACGGAGCAATCCCCGCCGCTTTGACACGCCGCCAAAATTTTCTATACTATACTGTCAGGAGGTAGCAGCCGTTCATGGACACCATGTTGACAGCCGAACAGCAGGCGCTCCGGCAGACCGTCAGGGAGTTCGCCGAGGATGAGATCAAGCCGGGAGCGGGCCGGCGGGACGCTACGGGGGAGTTTCCCGGCAGAATCGTGGCGCAGCTCGGCGAGTTGGGGCTGATGGGGCTCGTCTTCCCCCCGGCGTACGGCGGCCGCGGCGGCAGCTTCGTCGGTTACGCGGCCGTCGTGGAGGAGCTCGCCCGGTTCGACGCCTCGGTCACCATCACGCTGCTTGCCCATATGCTCTGCGCCAACCACATCCACGCCTTCGGCTCCGAACGGCAGAAAAAGGAGTGGCTCGCCCCCCTGGCGCGGGGGGAGAAGCTCGGGGCGTGGGCGCTCACCGAGCCGGAGGGGGGGAGCGATGCCGCCGCCATCAGGACGCGGGCGGTTGCCGACGGCGACGGCTGGCGTCTTTCGGGGAACAAGTTCTTCATCACCAACGGCTCACGGGCGGATACCCTGGTCGTCATGGCCTCCACGGACCCCGCCCGAAAAGGGGAGGGGATCTCCGCCTTCGTCGTCAAGGGAGACTCCCCCAGCCTCGCCCGGGGAAAGAACCTGGAGAAGCTCGGCTTCCGGTCGAGCGACACGGTGGGGCTGATGATGAAGGATCTCCGGGTGCCGGGGGAGAACCTCCTCGGCGGGCTCAACCAGGGGTTTGCCCAGGCCATGGAGGTCCTCGACGGCGGAAGGATAGGGCTGGCGGCCATGGCCGTCGGGATCGGCCGGGCATGCCTGGAGGCGAGCATCGCCTATGCCCGGGAGCGGGAGGCGTTCGGACACCCGATCGCCGATTACCAGGCGATCCAGTGGATGCTCGCCGACATGGCGACCGAGATCGAAGCGGCGCGGCTCCTGCTCCTGCGGGCGGCCCGGCTGAAGGACAGCGGGAATAGATGCACGCGGGAGGCGGCCCAAGCAAAGCTCTATGCTTCCGAGGCGGCCATGCGGGCCGCGGTCAAGGCGGTGCAAATACACGGCGGCCACGGTTACACCAAGGCCTTCCCGGTGGAGCGGTACCTGCGGGAGGCGAAGCTGTGCGAGATCGGTGAGGGGACGTCGGAGGTCCAGAGGATGGTGATCGCAAGGGAACTTCTGGCGAATCAATAATTAATCCGTTCGACGTGCGAGGTATGTTCGACGTTAAGACCTCGAACCTCGAACCTTGAACCTCGAACCTTGAACCTCGAACCTCGAACCTCGAACCTCGAACCTCGAACCTCGAACATCCTCCGAAGGAGGCCCCATGCGCCCAGTCTACATAATATCCGGCGGCATCACCAAGTTCGCCAAGTCCCATCCTGACAAGGACTTCCGCCTGATGGTGCGGGAGGCGTTCGACTACGCCATGGCCGACGTCCCGGGGCTCACCCGGGAGGCAATCGACGGGAGCGTCTGTTCCTACTTCTCCGACCACTTCACCCGCCAGTTGAAGGCGGGGGCGATGGTTCAGGACTACCTGGGGCTCTGCCCCAAGCCGTCGCGCCGCATCGAGGGGGGAGGGGCGACCGGCGGCCTCTGCTTCCAGTCGGCGTGGGAGGCGGTCGCCTCGGGGAGGATGGATGTCTGCCTTGCCATGGGGTTCGAGACCATGAGCCGGGTCAACACCTGGAAGGGGAACGAGTTCATAGCCCTCGCCTCGGACACCAACTTCGACTACCCGGTGGGGGGGTTCTACACTGGCTACTATGCCATGATGGTGCGCCGCCACATGTACGAGTTCGGCACCACCGTGGAGCAGATGGCGAAGGTGGCCGTCAAGAACCACCGCAACGCCCTCCACAATCCCTATGCCCAGAGCCCTGCCGAGCTGACCGTCGATGATGTCCGTGACTCGCCCATGGTCGCCACACCCCTCACCATCCGCGACTGCTGCCAGATGTCGGACGGGGCGGCGGTGGCGATCCTCGCTTCCGGGGAGGCTGTAGCCAGGCTCGGGGTGAGGCCGGTCAGGATTTCCGGGGTGGGGTGCGGCACCGACGCCATGCGGATGGCCGACCGCCCCCACGGCAGGGTGATCCTTCTTCCCCACGAGACGGAGGCGGACTACGCGGCGCTTGACTACCCCGGGGTCCACTCCTTCCGTGGCGGGCGGATGGCGGCCAAGCTCGCCTACGCGATGGCGGGGATCACCGATCCCGGCAGGGAGCTGGACTTCGTCGAGCTGCACGACGCCTACACATCCTCCGAGATCCAGACTTACGAGGACCTGGGGCTCTGCCGGTACGGCGAGGGGGGGAGCTACGTCGATGCGGGCGCCCCCTTCCTGCCGGAGATCGACTACGGGCTCCGTTTCGCCGGCGACGGGCGGTGGCGGCGGGTGCCGGTCAACCCCTCCGGCGGCCTCCTCGCCTGCGGCCACCCGGTCGGGGCGACCGGCCTGATGCAGGCGGTGTTCGCCTTCTGGCAGTTGCAGGAGACGATCGGCAAACACCTGGGGGACGCGGCCCTCCAGATCCCGGACGCGCGGCGGGGGCTGATCCACAGCCATGCGGGGACGGGGACGTATATCACGGTTTCGATCCTGGAAAAAATCTGACCCGTCCGACTCGTCGGACAGGTCGGACAAAGGAGCTTCACCCATGAACAAAGACGCCAAGCTGCCGGAGACCGAAGAGGGGAGCGTCCTCTTCAACGTCGATCCGATCATCGTGAAATCCCACTACGAGATCGACTACATTCACTCCTATGCCCAGGACTCTCCCTTCTTCGCCGGCCTGGCAAAGAAAAAGCTCCTGGGGAGCCGCTGCACGGGGTGCGGCTACACGTACGCCACCCCGCGCGGCCATTGCATGGAGTGCGGGGCCGCGACCGACTGGTGCGAGATCCCCCGGGAGGGGCGGGTCCATACCTACACCACCTGTTTTTTCGGCGGCGAGGCGTTTCTCAAGGAAACCCCCTTCACCCTCATCCTGGTGGAATTCGACGGAGTGGACACCCTTTTCCTCGCGCGCCTGGCCGGCGCCGGGCCGGACGAGGTGACCATCGGCATGCCGGTGCGGGCGCGGTTTCTCCGGAACTGCACGTTCAAGCCTACCGACGTCTACTTTGTCCCGGCGCAGATTTAATTGCTTGACATTGTATACAAAGCTGGTACGGTTGATGAGCATCCGTGCATTATCACGGGCAAATAAACACTATCGGGAGAAACAAGGTAATGGAAAAAGGGACAGTGAAGTGGTTTAACGACAGCAAGGGGTTCGGTTTTCTGGAGCAGGAAAACGGCGAAGATGTCTTCGTGCATTTCTCCGCCATCACCGGCGAAGGTTTCAAGTCCCTCGCCGAAGGCGATAGGGTGACGTTCGATGTGGTCAAGGGGCCGAAGGGGCTGCAGGCGGCCAACGTGACCAGGGTGTAATCGCCTTTCCCATGCGTTGCAAAAAAGCCCCGGATTCGTCCGGGGCTTTTTTTTAACAGCCCCCCTCCACCGGCCTCGCAGCGGCTGAGCGCGCAAGCGCGCCTTCCCTGAATCCGGCAAAGAGTGTGGTACAATTGACAAAACGCCATCCAGAACATACGAATGACCCGAGGGACGAACCATGGGAGGGAGACCGCTCAGAATAGTGACCGCAGTGGCCGCCTACGACGGCCACGATGCCTCTGTTCTGGCCCTGAACCGGGCGCTCCTGGCCGGCACCCGGCCGGTGGAGGTGATCTACCTCGGCTTCAACATGACGAGCGGGCAGATTGCAGCGGCGGCGCTCCAGGAAGGGGCCGACGCGGTCGCGGTCAGCTCGTACAACGGCGGCCACCTCCAGTTCTACCCCCATCTGGTCAAGCGCCTGGCCGAACTGGGGATGGGGGAAACCCTGGTGTTCGGCGGGGGTGGGGGGACCATCCATCCCGGGGATGCGGAAACCATCGAGGCCGCAGGTGTTGCGCGGATCTACGGCCCCGGCTGGCCGCTGGACGAGATCGCCGCCGACATGACCGGAAGGGTTGCGGCCAGCGCCGATAAGTCCCCTGCTTGCCTCGATCCGGCGGCCTGGGGCGAGGGGGGGCCGTCATCTTCGGAGCTTTCCCGGCTGTTGACCATGGCCGAGCATTTGCAACCGGAATTTCCCGGCGCCTTCGCGCAATGGCTGGCGCGGGGCGACAGCGCCCCGGCCGGGGTGGTGGCGGTCGCCGGGGACGGCGGCAGCGGCAAGAGCACCCTGATCGACGAGCTGGTCCGGCGCTGTCTTGCCACCTTCCCGGAGAAACGGGTCGCCATCCTCGCCAACGATCCCACCACCGCCCGCGGGGGAACGGCCACCGCCTTTCTCGCCGACCGGGTGCGGATGAACCATATCTACGACGACCGGGTCTGGCTGCGCAGCGTGGCCACGGGGAGCGTCTATGCCCCGCTCAGCCCGGCGCTGCCGCGGCTTCTCCGGGTGCTCCGCGCGGCAGGCTTCGACCTGGTGCTGGTGGAGACGCCGGGAACCGGCCAGACCGGGCTCGACCTGGGGGCGCTGCGGTCCGACCTGCTCGTCCACGTGAAGACCCGCGAGTACGGCAGCGGCATGCAGCTGGAGAAGGACCAGCTGTTGCGCGATGCGGACCTCGTGGTCATGAACAAGGCGGACCTGGAAGGGGCGGAGGCGGCCTTCGGCGAGATGGGGAGCGTGCTGGCGGGGCTCGGGAAGGAGGAGGCGCTCTTCCCGACCATCGCCAAGGCTGCCCGCGATCCGGGGCTCGACCGGCTGTTCGCCGGGCTCTGCCGGCGGCTCGGCTGGCCCGCCCCGGAGGCGCCGGAAGTGACGGACATCTTCCGTTACGCCAAGGGGAGCGTGCTGGTGCCGCACCGGCGGCGCGCCTACCTGGCGGAGATCGCGGAAAAGGTCCGCGCCTACGACCGCTGGACGACCGAGCAGCTGGAGAGGCTCCGGACGTATCCCGGCGACCCGGCCCGCCTCGACCCGGCCTGCGCCAGGCTCCTGGCGGAGTGGCCGCAACGGTGGCGGGAGCTTTCCGCGCGGGCCGGCAACGGCCCGGACATGTCGCCCCCGGTGGAAACCCCCAACGGCCTGCGCCTTCCCCGTGTGGCGCTTCCCGACCCGGCGGATCGGGCCGAATCGCTCCGGTTTCTCCTCGAAGAGGGGCTTCCCGGCCGGTTCCCGTTCGTCACCGGCATTTACCCCTTTCGCACCGTTTCCGCGGGGGAGACCACGCGGCAGTTCGCCGGCCTCAGGGGCCCCGAGGAGACCAACCGCCGCCTCCATCTGCTGGCACGCGGTGTGCCCAGGCCGCGGCTTTCCATCGCCTTTGACGGCATCACCCTGTACGGGGCGGACAGCGACGAGGACCCGGGGAGCATCGGCAAGATCGGCGAGGGGGGGGTGGCGATCGACAGCTGGGAGGACATGCGGCTCCTTCTCCAGGGGTTCTCCGTTCCCGACATCAGCACTTCCATGACCATCAACGGCCCGGCGCCGATCATCCTCGCCATGTACTTCGTCGCGGCCCAGGAACTGGAATTGGAGCGGCTAGAAAAGGAGAGGGGAACGCTCACGGAGGCGGAGCGGGAGGAGGTGCGGCGGCAGACCCTCTGCATGCTGCGGGGAACCGTGCAGGCCGACATCCTGAAGGAGGTCCAGGCCCAGAACGAGAGCATCTTTCAGCCCGATTTCGCCATCAGACTCCTGGGGGACGTGCAGGAGTGGTTCATTGCCAACCGGGTGCGGAACTTCTATTCGCTCAGCATCTCCGGCTACCACATCGGCGAGGCTGGCGCCAGCCCGGTCCAGGAGCTCGCCTTCACCCTGTCGAACGGCTTCACCTACGTAGAGAACTTCCTGGCGAGGGGGATGGCGGTGGACGCCTTCGCGCCGAGCCTCTCCTTCTTTTTCAAGGTTTCCCACGAGGCGGAGTGGCTCGCCTACGGCGCGGTCTGCCGCAAGATCTGGGCGATTGCCCTGCGCGACGTGTACGGCGCCGGCGAGCGCAGCCAGCGGTTCAAGTTCCACACCCAGACCTCCGGCCGGGCGCTCCAGGCCGAGGAGTGGGACACCCTCAACCCGGTGCGCCTCACCTACCATGCCCTTCTCGGGCTTCTCGCCAATACCAACTCGCTCCACGTCGATTCGGCCGACGAGCCGATGACCACCCCGGGGGAGAAGTGGGTGCGCCAGGCGACCATGATCCAGAACTACCTGCGCGAGGAAGCGGAGGGTTTCGTCATCCAGAACCTCCTCTCCGGTTCCTACGCCTTCCGGGCGCTCGTGCGCGAGGTACAGGCGCAGGTGCTCGCGGAGTTCGACCGGCTCGACCAGTTGGGGGGGGTGGGGCCGGCCACGGAGCAGGGGTACCAGCGGCGCTGCATCGCCGAGAACAGCGCCCGGTACGAGCGGGAGCGGCGCCGGGCGACCGGGGAGCACCCCGAACTGCCGCGGCGCAAGATCATCGGCTACAACGCCTGCGAGCTTCCCGACGGTCACCCCGACAAGTACCCCCCCGTGGCGGAGGTGGTCCGCCCCGACCCGGCCGACTGGGAGCGGCAGCTCAATCGGCTGCGCGATTTCCGGTCGCGCCACCGGGAGGAAGCGCCGCTCTATCTGGCGCGGCTTCGGCATGTGGCCCTCTCCGGCGGGAACGTGTTCGGCGAGCTCCTGGAGACGGTGCGGCACGCCACCCTGGGCCAGATGGCCGGGACGCTGGCCGAGGTGGGGGGACGGTACCGGAAGATGGTGTAGAAGGGGCAGGGATGAGGGTTGAGGGAAATTGCCATGGATAAGCGGGGCACGCCACCCGAGAGGATCGAGCGGCTCGAGCCGGGGGAGCGGAAGGGGCTGGTGGTGGTCATCACCGGCAACGGCAAGGGGAAGACTACCGCGGCGCTCGGGCTGGCGGTGCGCGCCTGCGGCCACGGCATGCGGGTCTGCATCGTCCAGTTCATGAAGGGGGACCTGTACGCCGGCGAGTGGGACGGGGTCAGGAAGATGGAGTGCGCCATCGAGCTGCATGCGACCGGCAAGGGGTTCTGTGGCATCCGGGGAAACCCCTACCCGTGGAAAGAACACCGGGCCAACGCCCAGGACGCCATCGACCTGGTTCATGAGAAGATGGCGTCGGGCGTCTTCGACCTGATGATCCTCGACGAGATCAACAATGCCCTCAAGCTCAAGCTGGTCGACCTGGAGCAGGTGCTGACGATCATCCGCGCCAGGCCACCCCTCATGCACCTCGTTCTCACCGGCCGGGACGCCCACCCGGACGTGATCGAGCTGGCCGACACGGCGAGCGAGGTCCGGGAGATCAAGCACGCCTTTCGCAAGGGGATCGAGCCCCAGCCGGGGATCGATTACTAAAGCTCGCATCCCGTCTTCACGCCTGCACTTCTGATACTGATACATTCCCTCCCCCTTGACGGGGGAGGGCTAGGGTGGGGGTGAAAGTGACATATTTTCTTCTGTTTGCAACTTCACCCTCCCCCTGACCCCCTCCCGTCCAGGGAGGGGGGAGATATTACTTGAGCAAAGTGGATAACTAGGCTGGCATAAATCCGGGCGCGATCTTTTCGGACAAGCTCTGGGGGTCTGCTTTCAGCTCTCCAGTTCCGCCAGTCCCCGGTACAGCTCCAGCGCCTCGGGGTTGGCCAGCGCGTCCCGGTTCTTCACCGGCTCGCCGTGTATTACCTGCCGGACCGCCAGCTCCACCTTCTTCATGTTGATCGTGTAGGGGATGTCGGCGATCCGGATGATCTTCTCCGGGACGTGGCGCGGCGAGACGTTTTCCCTGATCGCGCGCCTGATCCGCTCCCGCAGTGCATCGGTCAATTCGCATCCTTCCGCCATCTTCACGAACAGGATCACCCGTTCGTCCCCCTGCCATCTCTGCCCCACCGCCAGGCTGTCGGCGATCTCGGGGAAAGTCTCCGCCAGGCGGTACAGCTCTGCCGTGCCGATCCTCACTCCGCCCGGGTTGAGGGTCGCATCGGAGCGGCCGTAGATGACCATCCCGCCCGTTTCGGTGAGCATGCACCAGTCGCCGTGCCGCCACACACCCGGAAACGTCCCGAAGTAGGCCTTCCGGTATCTGCTCCCGTCCGGGTCGTCCCAGAACCGGATCGGCATGGATGGGAAGGGGGCGGTGCAGACCAGTTCCCCCTGTTCCCCGACGACCGGTTTTCCCGCGGCGTTGAAGACCTCCACCCGCATCCCGAGCCCCCGGCACTGGAGCTCCCCCGGGTAGACCGGGCCGATCGGGTTCCCCAGGGCGAAGCAGCCGTTCAGGTCGGTCCCGCCCGAGATGGAGGCGAGCTGGAGGTCCTCCTTCACTTCCCGGTAGACGTAGCGGAATCCCTCCGCGGCAAGGGGGGAGCCGGTGGAGAGGACTGCCCGCAGCTTGGAGAGGTCGCATTCCCGTACCGGTTTTACCCCTGCCTTTTCCAGGGAGGCGAGGTATCTGGCGCTGGTGCCGAACACGGTGATCCCCTCTCGCTCCGCGAGCCGCCAGAGTGCGCCGGGGTCGGGATGGAAGGGATGCCCCTCGTAGAGGACAACGGTCGCCCCGACCGCCAGGGAGCTGACCAGCCAGTTCCACATCATCCAGCCGCAGGTGGTGAGATAGATGATGGTGTCGTCCCGCTTCAGGTCGGTGTGGAGGACGAGCTCCTTCAGGTGGTTGACCAGGACGCCGGCGGCGCCCTGGACCATGCACTTGGGGGGGCCGGTGGTCCCGGAGGAGTACATGATGTAGAGTGGATGGTCGGCGGGGAGCTGGGCGAACGGGAGATCGGGGAGTTCCCCCCCCTCGAAGTCGCCGTACAGCACGGCGCGGGGGATGGCGCCGATCCGCGGCGCCTCCTCCAGGCTGGGGACTACCACCACCCGCTCGATGGCCGGGATCTGCGCCACGATCCCCCGGACCCGCGAGAGTGAGTCGAACCGTGTGCCGTTATAGAGGTAGCCGTCGGCGCAGAACAGGACCTTCGGGGTGATCTGGCCGAACCGGTCGAGAACCCCCTGGAGGCCGAATTCGGGCGAGCAGGACGACCAGACCGCGCCGGTGCTCACCGCGGCAAGCATGGCGATCACCGTCTCCGGCAGGTTCGGCATGAATCCCGCCACCCGGTCCCCGGGCGTCACCCCCGCAGCGCGAAGTGCCCGGGCCAGCCGGGCGACCCGGCCGAACAGCTCCGCGTAGCTGAGCCGTTCGGTATCTCTTCCCTCGCCCGTGAAGACGAGGGCGGCCCGGTCGTCCCGGTAGCGGAGGAGGTTCTCGGCGAAGTTGAGGCGGGCGCCGGAAAACCAGCGGGCGCCCGGCATCCGGGCCGGGTCGTCCACCACCTCGTCGTAGCTCCGCGAGGCGATCACCCCGCAGAACTCCCAGACGGCCCCCCAGAAGGCGGGGATCTCCGCGACGGACCAGCGGTAGAGTTCGTCGTAGCCGGTGAACGCCATGCCGTGCCGTTCGTTGACGAACGCCAGAAAGCGGGTTATGTTGGCATTCTCTGCCCGTTTTGCCGATGGCGTCCAGATCGGCTGCTTCATGTCCCCTCCCGGCAGTGTCTGTTCACCGCAACTTACACGAACGGCGTTGTTTGCAACCGCCCGCCGGATATGCTATGAATAAGCTGCTGATTACATCCAGGAGGTGCCCCATGCGCTACATCAACACCGGGCGGGTGATCGCCGCCCAGCTCACCACGCCCGCGGAAAACCCGCTCGTGACGGACAACAGCAGGATGATCGACGCCTGGTTCGACGGCGCGGCGGTCAGGAAGCAGCTCTTCAAGAAGGTGTCGAAGGCCGAGCAGGAGGCATTCGCCGCCGATCTCCTCGCGCGGGGCTTCGTCCGGTCCGGCAACCTCCTGCTCAACCCGTCCGCCGTGCTGTTCGCCGAGATGGAGCACGAGCTCCTCGGCGGGATCGTCACCATCGGCTACCAGGACAACGGCAAACCGGTCGAGTTGAAGGTGGGCAGCACGGCTTTCGGCGAGCTGCGCGAGGCCCTGACCGGGGCTGCCCGCTAGGAGTTGGCGGGAGTTGCATCCGTCATTTCCACCCGGAAGGTGCAGCCGCCTCCGGGGGTCTCTTCCATCCAGGCCCGGCCCCCGTAAAGGCGGGCGATCTTCTGCACCGTGGCGAGGCCGACACCCGTCCCCTCCACCCTGTTTCCCGTGGAGCCCCGGAAGAAAAGGTCGAAGATGTGGTCCCGCTCTTGCGCGGGAATGCCCGGGCCATGGTCGCGGACAAAGATCATCACCATGTCTCCCCGGCGTTCCCCTCCGACTTCGATGGAGCACCCCTCCCGCCCCGCATAGCGGATGGCATTGCCGATCAGGTTGTCGAAAACCTGGGCCAGGAGGCTCTTCGGCAGCCGGATACGCGGCAGCGCCCCGGCTTCGACCGTCATTCCCGCACAGGCAAGCTGGCTCGCCATTCCCAGCACGACTTCCCGCACCACTTCGTTGCCGTCGACCGGTTCGGCAGGGCGTTCCAGGTGTCCCACCCTGGCCAGGACGAGGAGGTCTTCCAGGAGTCCCAGCATTCTCTGCCCCTGCCGGTCGATCTCCGCCAGCATTTCCATGGCCTGATCGTCTATCAGGCGGCCCTGGTAGTGGCTACGCAGGAACTCGGCATACCCGATGACCGGGGTGAGCGGGGAGCGGAGGTCGTGGGAAACCGTGTAGACAAAGGCGTCCAGTTCCCGGTTGGCCTCCCGCAGCTCGTTCTCGGCCCGTTTCCGCTCGGCGATATGGTGCCATTCCCGCAGGGTCCTCGCGATGACATGCGGCAAGGCGGTCAGGGTTTCCGCGGATTTGACCAGGTAATCGAGGGCGCCGGCCTTCATCGCCTCCACTGCCTTCTGCTCGTTGCCGTGGCTGGTCAGGATCACGAAGGGAAAGGTTCCCTCTTCCCGGTCCACCGGTAAAAGCTCGATGCCGCTGCCGTCCGGGAGGAGCAGGTCGACGATCGCCAGGTCGGGCTGCCGTTCCGCAGCTCTGACGCGCGCTTCGGCAAGGGTGGAGGCAACGGTCAGGCTGATCCTCAGGTCGGGAACGTTCAAGGCCTCGCGGATCAGGGCGACATGGACCATGGAGTCCTCGACGAGAAGAATGTGAACAGTTTTCCCGTCAGGCTGCGTATCGGAAACAGGGGTCGTCATAAAAATCTCTTGTGCTGAAAGTGTACTGAGTAAACCATAGCCCACTCCCGGGCAAAATTCCAGCAAACTTTGCGTCTAGCCATGCCCAAGGACCGCCGCGAGCATCCCCGCCAGTTCCCGCAGGGCGTGCCCGCCGTCGCCGGCATGGGACGAGCCGTGCATGACGGCGAGAAGCCGCGGCCCGAGCTCTGCCAGCCTGGCCAGGGTCGCTGCGGTGAACGGGGTGTAGGGGATGGAGTCGGCCAACGGTCCTGCCTGGAATTCCACGAGGGCCTGCCGCGCCCTGACGACGGGATCGTCGCCGGTCACCGGCGCCACGTCGCCGGTATGGAGGAACAGGTCCGAACAGAACAGGGTCTTGCCGGTTTCTTCGAACAGGAGCGTGGCGTCCCAGGCATGGGGGACCTGGGGGGTCACCAGGAACCGGAAACTGCGGCTGCCGGTGGCAAGGATCTCGCCGTCCGCCATGACCCGGGCCCGTCGCTCGGCGAAATCGTTGATGTTGACGGCCGCCCCGACGACGCCGCACACCGGCTCGGCATGGGGGGCCAGTGAAAGCCACTCGTTGAGCGCGCCGCATTCGTCCGCCTCGAAGTGGCTGAAGCCGATCCAGCGGATGCTTGCCGGGTCGATGATCTTTGCCACGGCAGCGCGCACCTGGGGAAACATGCGCCGCATGCCGGTATGGTACAGGAGCGGCTCGTCGTCCCTCACCAGGAACTGGTTGAACTGGAGGCGCACCTTGGCGATGTAGGTCGAGATCCGGAACAGGTCGGGGGCGATCTCATCCACGCGGGTTTCCATGGTTAACCTCCTCTTCGCAACGGTTATTTCCGGAATTACATTGTACCGCCCGGTGGGAGCAAGTCAAAGGTGGCTTTTCCCCCCCCGAGAGGTGGCTGCACCGAAGGACACCGGAAAATCTGGTATACTTGTTTCATTTGCATCCGTGAAAATGGGGACAAGATGAGGCCGTTCGCAGGACAAAACAAAGCAATCCGGCAGAACGGGATGGTTATCCTCTCCCTTGCCGTCCTGCTGGTCATGGCGCTTTGCCCGTCGTTGAGCCGGGCGGGCGACGAGCGGCACCTGCTCGTCCTCCATTCGTATCACCAGGGGTATCGATGGACGGACGATCTTACCCGGGGGATCGAAGCGGCCCTGCGGGGGGAAGGGGGGGGAGTCAAGGTCCACTACGAGTACATGGACACCAAGCGGGTCTCCGACCGTGCGTATTTCAACCTCCTCCTTGCGGCCTACCGCTACAAGTTCGGCAAATCCCGGTTCGATGCCATCATCGCCACGGACAACGACGCATTCGCATTTCTCCTGGCTCACCGTGACGATCTGTTTCCCGGGACCCCGGTGGTTTTCTGCGGGGTCAATGATTTCAACCCGTCCCAGCTGCACGGCGCGCGGCTCTTCACCGGCGTCAACGAAGCGGCCGACATCAAGGCCACCCTCGACCTTGCCCTGAAGCTCCATCCCCGTACCCGCAGGATCGTCGTCATCAACGATACGACCACCACCGGCCGTATCATGCACGATCAGATCGCCGATCTGATCCCGTTGTACCGGGGAAAGGCAACCGTCACCTTCCTCGAAGATATCGAGATGCCGGAACTCCTGGCGGCCGTGGAGAAATTTCCCCCCGACACCCTGGTGTTCTATACCTTTTTCTTCCGGGACAGGGGGGGACGGGTCTTCGAATACGATGAAGGGATATCCCTGATCGCGAAGAAGTGCAAGGTCCCCATCTACGGAGTCTGGGATTTCTACCTGGGGCACGGGATGGTGGGGGGGATGCTGACGAGCGGATACTACCAGGGGAAGGCGGCCGGCAGCATGGCCGTCCGCATCCTGCACGGGGAGAGGGTCGAGAACATCCCGATAGTCATGCAGAGCCCCAACCGCTACATGTTCGATTACCGGGAGCTGCGGCGCTTCGGCATAGCGATCTCCTCCTTGCCCGAAGGGAGCATCGTCAAAAACCGGCCGGTCGATCTCAACCTCTATTCGGTGCACCGGGCTCTTTTATGGGGGATCGTCGCGGCCCTTGCGGGGCTGGTGACGATCATCATCCTCCTGCTGCGCGCCATGGCGATCCGGAGACAGGCGGAACAAGAGCTGCGCGCCGCAGCGGTCAAGTACCGGATCGTTGCCGACAACACCTATGACTGGGAATTCTGGGAGGACCCGGAGGGGAGATTCGTCTATTCCTCCCCGTCCTGCGAATGTATTACCGACCATGGAGCAAAGGAGTTTCTTGCCGACCCCGGTCTGCTGCCGCGGCTCATTCACCCTGACGACCTGCCCCGCTTTGTTCAACACCGGGCCGATGTCGTAGAGAATATGTGCCCCGGCGAGCTTCGGTTTCGGATCATTCTCCCGGGCGGCGCCGTGCGCTGGATCGACCACCAGTGCCTGCCGGTTTTCGACGACAGCGGGGAGTTCCTCGGGACCCGCGGCAGCAATCGCGACATCACCGCGCGAAAACTCGCGGACGATGCCTTGCGGGAGAGCGAGGAACGGTACCGGACCCTGTTCGAGGGGGCAAACGATGCCATATTCACCGTGAGGGACGGCGTGTTTGTGAACTGCAACCGAAAGGCCCTGGAGATATTCCGCTGCTCCGCCGGGGAGTTTCTCGGCCGGTCGCCCGGATACTTTTCTCCCGCCGTGCAGCCCGACGGCAGAGAATCGGTGGAGAAGAGCGGGGAGAAGATCGCGGCGGCTCTCGGGGGGCCTCCCCAGTTCTTCGAGTGGCAGCACCGCCGCTGCGACGGGACCCTGTTCCACGCCGAGGTGAGCCTGAACCGCGTGGAGTACCGGGGCGAGGTCGAATTGCAGGCGATCATCCGCGACATCACCGAACGCAAGGCAATGGAGCGGATGAAGGATGAGGTGATCTCCGCGGTCAGCCACGAGATGCGCACGCCGCTCACGGCCATGCTCGGCTTCACCGAATTCCTGCTGGAGAACGAAGTGGACCCGCGCCAGCAGCGGGAATACATCAGCATCGTCCATCACGAGACGGAGCGGCTCAGCGAGCTGATCGGCAATTTTCTCGACCTGCAGCGGATGAAGGCGCGGCAGACGGTTTACGACTTCAAGTCCTTGCCGGTGCGGCCGCTCTTGGAGGAGGCCGCCGCTCTCTTTGCCGGAGCCTCGCAGAAACACCGGATAACCGTCCGATGCCCCCGGGAAGTGCCGCCGATTCCGGGTGACGAGGCGAGCCTGCACCAGGTGCTGAACAACCTCCTCTCCAACGCCGTCAAGTATTCGCCCGGGGGGGGCGAGATCATCATGGGGGCACGGCGGGACGAGGATGTCGTCACCATTTGGGTCGGGGACGAGGGGATCGGGATCGCGCCGGAAGCGCTCGATAAGATTTTCGAGAGGTTTTACCGGGTGGACGGCTCGGACCGCCGCGCGACCGGCGGCACCGGCCTTGGCCTCGCCCTGGTGCGGGAAATCGTCCTTGTCCACGGCGGGCGGGTCTGGGTGGAAAGCACCCTGGGGAAGGGGAGCACCTTTTACGTTTCCCTGCCGATCTCGCGCTGATCTGCCGGTGCGGCAGCTAAGCCCTTCTTTTGTTGTGGCAGCGATATCTTGTCCAACCCATGCAAACATGGTTGACAATGTAAACTTTGTTTACATCTCCCCGCAAACACACGCCTACTCCTGATCCGCAGAGATTTTGCCCACCGGTATGTAAACTTTGTTTACATTTTCAATCACAGCTGCAAGAAGCATCGATTTGGCAACTAACCGGAATTGTTCAATTTACGTATTCGGCATGACTTGTGTATTATGGGAGGAATGATTCTGAATTAGAATTGAGGCAAGCAGGCAAGGTCTCAGTCGCAGGTGTCAGAGGCAGTGGCAAGGTCTGTCGTTCAATCGTGAGCGACTGACCCACCTGTATCTATGACATGTTGAAGCGGACTTTTATTTTCATAAGGGATAACGGATGGAGGAAATCAGCATGAAGTTCCGAATGACCAGGATCGCAAAGTCGTCATTATCAATTGCCGTGATTCTAATTTTATTGGTATTCAGTATCAATAGCCATGCCGACGACGAGCCGAGCAGCGAAACGGTCATGCCGGATTTGGCCACAGGTACTTTTAAATATTCTATTCCGATCAAGGTTCCTTTCGGCCGGAAAGGAATGATGCCGGATTTGACGTTACAGTACCGCAGCACTAACGGAAATGGCCCTTTTGGAATGGGGTGGGAACTGGAAGTCGGCTCGATTCAGAAAAAACAGAACTACTATGATCAATACGCACTCCTTAGAACAGGTTCGGCAATAGATCTTGTCGATATTGACCACGTCGAGTATCGCCCCCTGATCGAAGGGGAGTTTAACAGGATCAAAAAGCTTACAGCGCCCGATGGACAGCCTTACTGGGAGGTAACCAACAAAGCCGGAGTTGTCTTTCGATTTGGATATACATCAGCATCACGGCAAGACGATCCGGCAAATGTTGGTAACATTTTCAAATGGTGTCTCGACTTGGTGCAAGATCCCAATGGCAATTTTGAGACTTTTTCATATTTTAAAGACCACGGGCAGATATACCTCAACGTAATCCAATACACCGGCAATGGCGGTACTCAGCCGAACAGTTATGTTAGTTTTGGGATTTCTACGATGGATAGCCCACGTCAGGACGCTCAATACATGTATAGCGCCGGCTTTGCAGTGAAAACTAACTATTTGGTCAAAGCAATTTTTGTGGGAGCAAACAGCAAACCAGTAAGAGCCTATCAGCTTCTTTATGGCATCAGTTCTGTCAGTGGGCGTGAAACCTTGACAGGCATCCAGGAATACGGCAGCGATGTCACGTCTGATTCTTCATTGAATTTGCATGGTACATCTTTGCCTCCGATTACCTTCGGGTACCAATCAACCGACTTCGTGAGCCAGTTCACAGGCGCTGGCTGGGGATTAACGACTTGGCCATCTTTTGGGGGCGCTAGCCTTCCATTAAGCAGCAAATGCCTGTCAGGTGATTTTGATGGCGACGGTAAAACGGATCTCGCTTGCTGGCTGGGTTCTAATAGCTGGGTGGTTGCATGGCCAAACCCATCCGCAAGCAACTGGTCAGCCCAAAGCTATACAGCTACACAAGGACTTTCACTGACTTCCCCCATAAGCTCACAATGCATAGCTGGCAATACGTACGGAATTGGAAAAACAAGCATCGCCTGCTACTCCGGCAGCGGTTCCAACTGGAACATGATCTACGATTCCTTGAACACCGGCAAGAGCTTTGGACAGGTTTCTCCATTCACAGGGCCAGTTACAACCATCCCATTCGGCAATAATTGCATTAGCGGCGGTTTCACTGGTAATCTTGAATGGGTAACTGACATTGCCTGCTATAATGGTTCCAACGCTTGGCCGGGTGTACTCCTCTCCACGGATGGGAGTGGCCCCATCCTAGTTTCTACTGGTATTGTTAGCGGTCCGATCCCTCCAAGCAATGATTGCTTTGTCGGCAATTTTGTCGGTCAAGGATCCGATTCTATTGCCTGTGCGTCCGGGAATCAAAATACGTGGACATTGAATGGAACTTGGACTTGGTCAACCGGCCAAAAATTGTGGTCCAACTATCCTGCAACTGCTCAATGCATAACAGGCGATTTCAACGGCGACGGAATTAGTGATCTCGCCTGCTATAATTCAACCAACATGTGGTGGCTTATATTTTCCACCGGAAACGGATGGGCGGATACAGCGATTGTAATCAACGGTCCGTCACTAGCTTATCCTGTATCACAATTGCCTGTCGCTGCTCAATGCGTAACCGGCGACTTCAACGGCGATGGCATAACGGATATAGCTTGCACGCAAGGTGGTTACAACTGGGGGCTTGCATTGTCAGGTCACTGGCAGAATCAGTGGTTTTCCTGGCAAGGTCCGCCAGTGCCGTTGCCTGTGACACAAACTCCAATCAGGGACCAATGTGTCGTCGGGGATTTAAACGGTGACGGGAAAACGGATTTGGCCTGTCTACAAGCCGACGGATCATGGAGAGTCTCGATAGCAAACTTTTTCCCCACCGATCTTCTCAGCTCCATCTCCAACGGCACTGGCGCGGTGATCGGCATAAACTACACGCCGTCTACCGCTTACCAGAATACCCAGCTCCCTTTTCCGGTTCAGACGGTCAGTTCCATAGGTGTATGCGACAATTACAGCTCCACAACACCCGGATGTGTCGGCAATTATTCCCTTACAAGCTACAGCTATTCAGGTGGCTATTATTACATCGCCACTAATGACTTTCGAGGCTTCAACTATGCAAAAGTCATCGGCCCCTCTGGGTCAAGCGGCGAACAGACGGTCATTGAGACGTGGTTCCACCAGGGAAACGATCTAACGGTCGACGCGAACACCCCCAACTTCTCGGCGGGTTATATGAAGGGCAAGCCCTATCGGGTGCGCGTCTCGGACGGACAAGGAAACAAAATCTCAGAAACAACGACCACGTATTCGCCGAACCTATCCTCCTTGCTCACATATTACGGCGGCCATATTTACTTCAATCCGCCGCAGGAAGTCGACGTCGCCATATACGACGGCGGCACCACCCCAACAAAACAAACGAAGACAGTCTATTCGTACGACGCTTACGGCAATGTCACGGAACAAGACCAGTATGGCGACATCAGCGATTCTACGGACGACCGCACCATTGTCACGACCTATAATAATTACAATACCGACAAGTGGATCGTGGGGCTCCCAGCCAGCGAAAACATCTACCAGGGTATCGGCACCACAACGCAGGTCGCCGGCAAGACCTACTATTATGACGACCTTACCGCATGCAACGGCACGCCGACCAACAACCAGACGCCCATACTGGGAAACCTGACCCGGGTGGTAAGCTGGAATAACAACACTGTAAGCAATGGCGGAGCGAACACAGAAATCAGGATGGCGTACTACAACAACGGCAATCTCGAATGCACGAGAGACGCCAACCAGAATACCCCCACGACCATTACTTACGACGGCACGGACACCTTTCCCAGGATCGTTACCAATCCCTTGGGCCAGACTACGACTGTTTACTATGGTGTGGACGGCATGGCAGTCAACGGACCCGGCGTCACCACTAACGGCCAGTATGGACAGGTAGCCAGCATCACCGACCCGAATCAGCTTGCCACCACCATGCAATACGATGAGCTCGGCCGACTGACGAAAAAGACCGAGCCGGACCAGTTCTGGACGAGCTGGGCATACCCGAATGCAAGCTCACCCGACAATCAGCCCGGCGTCGTCGGCTCCCAGCATATCCAGACTACAACCTCCCTTGGGACCGGCTTCTGGTCTGCCGTCTATTTCGACGGACTCGGGCGGACGGTCATGGAGAAGAAAAGCGGTCCCAACAACCAGACAATCACGAAACAGACAACATACGACGGCCGCGGGGCCATTGCCACCAGCTCGTTTCCTTACTTCGAAGGGGCGGGAACACCACCATACACCTACACGCACGATGCACAAGGGCGGATAACGCAGACGACCAAGCCGGACGCTACCACCACTAAGAGCTGCTACAGCTATCCGGTGAAGGTGACCATCGACGAAAACGGCCACCGCAAACGCCAAACGACCGATGTTTACGGCCGGCTGGTCAAAGTCGAGGAGTATCGGGATGTCTATCCCGGCTGCACGACCGATGAAGGGTCACCTTACGCGACTACTACCTATGCCTACGATGTCCTTGGCAATCTCCGCTTCGTCAAGGACAACAAGAATCAGACGACCGTCAACTACCAGACGGAGATGCGCTACGATTCCCTGGGACACAAGTACTACATGAGCGACCCCGATATGGGGGTATGGAATTACCTTTATGACGCGAACGGCAACCTGACATCGCAGACGGATGCCAAGGGCCAAAAGATAGCCTACGGGTATGACGCACTGAACCGGCCGACCTGGAAGGACTACAATGCCGATGGCACTCATGAAATCACCTACACATACGACGAGCTGACGTCCGCGTACCCGAAAGGCCACCTGACCACCATGACCGACCTTTCGGGCACCACCAGGTACTACTACGACGCGTACCGGACCTTCAGAACAAAAAAGACCGTGAACGGCGCCGACTACACCACTGTGGCGACCTATGACGGTCTCAACAGGATCGCCGCCCTGACGTACCCCGACAACGAGACGGTGAGCTATGTGTACGACCCGACCGGCGGCAATCTCTCGCAGGTAGCCGGCTATGTCAGCTACGCGGGCTACAACGCCCTCGGCCAGCCGGGGAGTGTCACCTTCGGTGACGGCATCACGACGAGCGCCACGACGAATTATACATATTATCCCTTGAATAATCGGCTCAACAGGCTCAATACTATAATAACCACGGTGCCCGGTCTGACGACGCCGATAGTCAGCCTTGCTTACGACTATTACGGCAATGGGAACATCAAGACCGTCACCGACAACGTCAACAACGCCGTTCCGCAAAACGTGACAAACCGGAATTACTCCCTCTATCCCGGCAAGGCCCATGCTTTTGGCGTAACAGGGGCGAACTTCCAGTATGACGCCAACGGCAATTTGACCGCCGACGGACAGCGGACCGTGACCTACAACTACGACAACATGCCTGATACCATCACCGCCGCCAGCGGAAACACGATCTTCAAGTACGACGGCACCGGGCAGAGGGTACAAAAGCAAGCCCCCGTTGGCACCACCACATATATCGACAAGTTCTACGAATGTATCGGGGGGACCTGCGCCAAATACATTTTCGCGGGCGACACGCGCATCGCGCTGAAATCGGCGGGCAAGACCCTCTACTACCATGCCGACCTACAGGGGAGCACCGTCGCAGTAACAGATGCCAATGGCCATAACACTGACGCGGTTTCCTACTTGCCGTATGGCGAAACCACGGAGCAGCCGGTCCCTCCAAACCTGGGGGTGAACCACAAGTACACCGGCCAGGAACTTGACTATGAGACCGGATTGTATAACTATGGGGCCAGGCTTTATGATCCGACCGCCGGCAGGTTTGTCACCCCGGACAGCATCGTGCCCGATTTCGCCAACCCGCAGAGCCTGAACAGGTATGCGTATGCGTTGAATAACCCGATGCGGTATATCGATCCGACCGGGCATTATCCTGACGATACCGATTCGACGCCGCCGCTGGACCTGACGGATGAATTGGGCTCTGTTACCACTGATACGATTTTTATCCCTGGTGGCGGAGGAAATACTAGTGGAAATTCAGGGACGGTTATTTCAAACGGGGGCGGGGGGACTAGCGGCAACACTATTGGAACGGGCTCCAGTTCTGCAAGTGGAAACGGAGGGTCGGAATCATTATTTGGTAGTAGCAATCCTTACTCTATTTCCACTCTGAATAATACGTTTTCGAATCCGCAACTCTCTGCAGGTTCTCAAAACATGCCGATAGTGGTGGCGGAGGGCATCGAAGATAGATACAGAAGCTTTGAGGGTGGCGGCTGTATGGCCGGATGTGGTGGCGGGGGAGGAGCAGGGGCTGCTACGGAGGCTGTAGAGGCTGCGGAGGAAGGTGTGATAGGAGCGAGAGGATCGGAGATACAACCGTACTTCCCCTCAAACAACGGCTTCCTTGGCGAGACAAGTCCCCGGACTTTATATCCAGGAGAAACTATCGACCGTTATGGGGGGGGCTCAGCATCTCGGTTCTTCTCGCCCACTGGAACGCCCCAAGCGGCCCGTTCACTGCCGCCAGGCACTAATGTGCAGCCGCTAAGGGTATTCGAAGTCGTTAAGCCGTTTGAAGTGGAAGCAGGTACAGTTGCTCCTGCGTACGGACAACCTGGACTCGGGACGCAGTACAGAGCGCCAACTTCACTTGAAATTCTACTTAATCACGGCATCATACGGGAGGTAGGAAGATGAGTTCTGTTAATAACGTGGAACCTAATCTCGTCGGATGGATCTTTCAGGTCGAAGAGATTTCGGCGGGTGTTTACAGAGTTCGCGGGGTTGATGAAATGGGACGTAACGTGGAGGAGATCGGGACAGATCCCGATACGCTATTGGAGCAATGCAAAAAATCCGCGACACAGCTTGCAGAGCAGGAAAAGAGTTAAATCTCGGCTCTTGACAGGGTGAACTGGTGAACTTCGTTTGAGGTAGATTCTTAAAATGAAAATATCTGAGTACGACAAAAGACAGCTTATTAAGATGCAGCAACAACTTTTGGCATAAAAGGTAAATGAGTGTCAGGTCTAAAGATTGACAAGAAGTGGAGTGAAATGTGTCAATGTTTAGACGCGACACCAACAGGTCCGACACCAACAGGTCCCCTGTTGAGGGTTCCTAAATGAAACTGCCATATGAAGAGGGGTCTTGGTTTGCAGTCCCCCTAAGGAAACCGGGTTTTGCCATTGGAGTTGTCGCAAGAGCGACTTCAAAAGGAAAAGTGCTCGGTTGTTATTTCTTCGGCCCGGTTAGGTCCATAGTCCCCTCTCTCGGGGAGTTGGAGGGGGTTAGAACAGTGGATTCTGTTGCTGTTTATATGATTGGAGATCTCTATTTACTAAAAGGTAGGTGGCCAATAATTGGCAAACATAAATCTTGGGACCGGACTAAATGGGCTATGCCGACATTCCTCCGACAAGAGGAATTTTCTGGTAGGAAATGGAAGGTTTATTATTCCGACACCGATCCTAATAAGGTTGAAAAAGAAGAGCTATGCTCAGAATGCGATACTACGTCTTTCCCTAAAGACTCCTTGTTAGGGGCTGGAGTTGTTGAAGTAAGATTGACACAGCTATTGGCAGAGCTGGGAAAAATTTAGAAGAAGAAATAGGTGTCACCCATTAAAAGTCTGTCAGTCAAGAGCAAAAACGTTCCCTGTGCAAGAAAAAAGATTTTCAAGCCTTGCTATGCTCAGTCATCGGCATCAGTACCATTGCCGTTATTTCTCTCTCGTTACGATGTCAGCCCTTGCTGCACCAGTCACCAATCAGGATCAAAGGGTAAATGAGTGTCAGGTCTAAATATTGACAAAAAGTGGAGTGAAATGTGTCAATGTTTAGACGCGACACCAACAGGTCCCGCGACACCAACAGGTCCCGACACCAACAGGTCCCCTGGGCGGGGAGCTTCGCCTTACTGAAGGGGTACTTGCAGAAGGAGTTCAAGCCAATCGTATAGCCGGTCAAGTTGGAGAAGATTTTTTAGCACAAACCTATGGAGGGTTGCAGCAAGTTTCAAAAGGTACTACCCTCGGCCGAAGGGTTATTGATAATCTAGTTGATGGCACAGCAATGGAGTCGAAAGTAGGCCGAACATCACTTAGTTTAACGGTACAACGACAAATAGCTAAAGATTCCGAATTGTTGAATTCGCCAATCACTGGTGTGAATTCAATTGAGTGGCACTTTTTCCCTGGTAAGACTGGAGTCGGACCAACTTCAACATTGAAAAAGGCATTGGATGATGCTTTGTTTAATGTAATTATACATTAGAAGACGGAGCTAGAATATGTCAGATAAAAAATACTCTTTGTTTATTCCTCCCGCAAACATAGTAAATAAAGTACCTAATGAATGGACAAATGGAGAAGCTAAAGAATATCTTGAATGGCTACTTCAAATCCATGTTGAACGGGTTAATGGCTTGTTGGCTTATTTTGCAGAAAATTTGAATGATGCTCCCGAAGAGGTGCTGGATAGAATAGGAGCAAAAATTGCCAAGACTCTACAAACTGAGGAATTTTCTTGTCTAATAGATGG
This sequence comes from Geobacteraceae bacterium, assembly GCA_036518435.1. GTDB lineage: Bacteria > Desulfobacterota > Desulfuromonadia > Geobacterales > Geobacteraceae > JAMPXD01. The sequence goes on along the minus strand of DATDNF010000006.1, from coordinate 40,150 downwards.
TAAGCCAAAATTAACAAATAAAGGCTACGCATTAGCAGCAGATATAGGGTTACTAGTAGCTGATTTTATCTTGCAGAAATATTATCCAGTCGTAACTTGGAAAATAGTTACGAGACCCAAAAGTGACATTGATTTTCACAAGCCTGTATTGACTAATATAGGTCATGAAACATTTGATCCTATACGTGTCTCAATAGCCAATGCAATAGATATACTAAAAGGCCACAAACAAAGTGATATTTGGAAGACAACTTATATGTATTGCAAAGAGGCAATAGAAGGTGAACATTAGCTTATATTCTAACAAGTGAGGGCTATAAAATGTCGCTAAAATCGATATTGCGGTCTGTGATAGTATCGGTAACTGTTTATGTCACTCTGACATTCGCATCAAAGGCTTTTGCCGGCACGACGACGTATGTTTACGACGAGCTGGACCGCTTGAAATACGCAATATATGTCGATGGGACGGTAATAGAATACGATTATGATGAACTCGGCAACAGAACTCAACTGAACACGTACGCAAACGCTGATTTCAGTGCTTCGCCGGTTACCGGCTATTTTCCGCTTTCCGTAAACTTTACCGACCTGACAACGAACAGCCCGACTGCATGGCACTGGGATTTCGGCGACGGCGTCACCAGCGCCTCTCGGAATCCATCGCATGCTTACACCAACCAAGGGACTTACACGGTTTCGCTCAATGTGACCAATTCGCTCGGTACTTATACAAAAACCAAGACGAGCTACATAACCGTGCAGGCCGGGACAACCTATCCTGTCAAGATCGCCAGCGCCACGCCGACATATTACAGCTCGCTCCAGGCAGCGTATAATGCGGCAGCAGATGGCAGCACAATTCAATGCCAGGCGGTTTCACTGACAGAAAATGTCAGCTTCAATGCGAACAAGTCGGTAACCATAGCAGGCGGGTACAGTGCGGATTATACTTCAAGTACGGGAGTAACAACAATCCATGGAGCAATGACGATCAGTGCAGGGAACGTCACCGCAAGAAGTATCTCCATGCCACCACAATAAATAAAATTATACTTTAATCACATCAAGGAGAAAAAGATGAAAAAAACTGCAATGATTATGTTGGCGGTACTTTCGTACATGAGCACCAATCTCTATGCGGCGAATGGGGACTTCTCCGCCAACAATGGTATTTTTTCCGGCAATGTCACCACTAGCGGCAACATTACCGCAGGTAGCGTTACCTCTACCGGTAATGTTACAGCCGGTTCTATTAATTCCAACAGCAGCGTTACCGCCGGTACTGTTACCTCAACAGGCAATGTCAGTGCAGGTTCTATCAATTCTACCGGTAGCATTACTGCAAACGGGCAGATAGTAAATAACGCAGGCGGAATTAAATTCCCTGATGGTTCAGTACAGACAACTGCAAAAACACTTATGTGGGACTACACCGTCACCGGTACGGCGACCGGTTCTGTCACATCACCCACGCTTGATGGCAATACCGATGGAGGGTATGAGTTTGAGTTTATTATCTATAATCCAACAGCGGGCAACATTACTCCTAGACTCTATTACAGCAATGTCAAGGTACCCACTGATTACTGGGTTGCGAGAATTGGTTCTTCATGGTCGAACGATTCTAGAATTTATGATAATATAGGTCCAAACAGTACCCATATAACACGCGGTGTAATTACAATTACACCCTCGGGATTGGTCTCCACAATCTTAAGTTTTACGTCGGTGCCTAATGTAGATGCCGGAACATGGATTCATAATAAAACGACCGCAGTTGCAAATCTTACCCAACTTGACGTTGTTTCAAACGTGGCAAGCAGCATCGGAATCAACAGCCGCTTCAGGATATGGAAGAGGAATCCTTAGGTTTCTACGGTTCCCTGCCGATTCGCGCTGATCGCCGGTGCGGCAGCGGAAGGCCGGGCGCGGAAAAATGCGGCGGGAGTCCCTGGCTTGCCAAGCTAGCCATTGCGGTGTATATTTATCAGGCGTCAGGATGACATTGCATCAAGGAGGGTTTGCCGGTGTTCCTCACGATCACGGCCAATGTGCTGGCCTTTTTTCTCGGCACGATCTACTTCGATCGTTACAACCTTGCCGCCGGGGTGGCGGTTTTCGTCGTCACGGCGCTCATCGGCACGATTCTCGGCAGCATGATCGAGGCGTACCTGAGGTCACTGCTCGCAGCAAGGATGCTGGCGCGCGCGCGGAGGCCGCGCCCTGCTTTGGGGGAAGCTCCGAAGCCATTGCCATCGTCTGCCGGCTCCCCGTGATACCCTCCGAAAGTGTCCGCCAAAATGAAAAAGCCTGCTGACCGCAGGCTTTTTCATTGGGATGGCGGCGAAACTGCCTCTTCACCGGTTCAGGTCACGTCGATGTCGAGGCTCGATTCCCAGTAGCCGTGGAGACGGATGCGCGGCTATCGTTCACGCCGGCGGGCCGAGTGCGGGCCGGGCTGAAAAGATTTGGCGTGGCAACCGTCCCGGATTGTGATATATTTCCGTTGCCGGCCGGGGGTCCCGTGTCCGCCGGGAGTGTGCTGACCGCGAAGGCCCGCGTGTCATTTCAACGAGCGAAGGAGGAGCGTATGAAGAAAAAGGTTGGCGTCGTCCTTTCGGGGTGCGGCGTGTTCGACGGGAGCGAGATCCACGAGGCGGTCTTTACCCTGCTGGCCGTGGACCGGTACGGGGCGGAGGCGGTCTGCACGGCGCCGGACCTGGAATTCCCGGAAGTGAACCACCTCACCGGCAAGGCGACCGGAGCCAGGAGGAACGTCCTGACCGAATCGGCCAGGATCGCCCGGGGCAAGATCAGGGATATCAAGGAGATGCGGGCGGAGGAGCTGGATGCGGTCATCTTCCCCGGCGGGTACGGGGCGGCCAGCAACCTGTGTAATTTCGCGGAGAGGGGGGCTGAGGCCGAGATCCATCCCGAAGTGGCCCGTCTGCTCAGGGATATGGCGAAGGCCGGAAAGCCGATCTGCGCCATCTGTATTGCCCCGGCCCTGGTGGCGGCCACCCTGGGGCGCGAATACGCGCCGAAGCTGACCATCGGCACCGATGCCGGGACCGCCGCGGCCATTGCCGCAACCGGGAGCGAGCATGTCCAGTGCCCGGTGACGGAGTTCGTGGTGGACAAGGAACGCAGGATCGTCTCCACCCCGGCATACATGCTGGCCCAGCGGATTTCAGAGACGGCGGACGGGATCGACAAGGCGGTCAGGGCGACGCTCGACTTGATTTGAAGCAGGAATGGCCGCCACCGGGTATTCGAGCCGAGGGTTGCCAACGGAACAAACTGGGAGTATAGTTTTACAAATTTGATTACATCCAAGGAAGGAGGAAGGTATGACTGGAAAACTCGTTGTATTCTGTGCGGCGGCATTGCTCACCCTGGCGGCCGGAACCGCCATGGCGGCGGACAGCATCCAGGGACGGCTGGGGGTCACCGGCAAGATCGGATTTGCCGTCCCCGCCGACAGCGAATTGAACAACGGTACGAAGATCAGCACCGATACGGGCTTCATCGGCGGCGGCGGTTTCATTTACGGTATAACCGACAATATTGCCGTGGAATTCGACATCACCCATGCCGCATATGGCTCTTCCACCCTCGTGGCTCCCGGCTTCTTCGGTAGCAGCGACATCGACACCACCAACATCTCTTTCGGGGTGCAGTACCGCTTTCTCAACCTCCCCGTCAGGCACCTGGTCCCCTATGCCGGTGGCGGGCTCGACATCCTCCTCAACGACGCAAACAATGGTGATGTCGACAATACGGTCGGGATTCACTTGAACGCCGGGGCAGACTATTTCATCCAGCGGCAGATTGCCCTCACCACCGAGATCAAAGGGGTCATCGCACCGGATGCCGATATCACTGTGCCTGGTGTTGGCAAAGTAGGAAACTTCGACCCCGACAGCTTTTCCATGACCTTCGGCGTGCGCTATTTCTTCAACTGACATAACGCAAAAAGGAGTCGATGCTCCTGACTCTCCGGGGACACGAAAAAAGGCCATCTTGCGATGGCCTTTTTTCGTGTCAGCCCCGATTTCCCCTCTGTCCGGCTAGGGGAGAACCTGGTAGCGCTCGATCATCCCCGCAATGATGTGGTCGTTGACGTGGCAGTGGAAGAGCCAGGTGCCGATGTTGTCCGGGACCATGTCGGCGGTCACCATGCTGGCGGGCAACAGGTCGACCACATCGGTGCGCATCCCGTTGACGAGGACGGTGTTGCCGTGCCAGTGGGGAGTATGGAGGTCGACCTCGGTCCCCATCGAGAAGACGTACCAGCGGACATGTTCCCCTTTGTGCATGGTGAGGGTTTCCAGCGGCAGGTTGCCGAAGATGTAGCCGTTCATCGAGTGTTTCAGGTTCGGCTCGTCATTGAAGCCGTTCAGCAGCAGGCCGTCGAGTGACGCCGGCGGAGGCCCGATGATGGCGGCATCGATCTGGGCCAGGGTCACCTTGGCGTACGTCTGCAGGTTGTCGAAGAAATGCCAGCTCATGTTCTCGTTGTCGACCGTGAACATCACCACGAACTCGCGGTCGATCCCCACCACCGACCCGTCGGGTCGGAGCATCCCCGGGGCGTAGACGATCATCGGCCCGACCAGGCCGCTGTACGTATCCTTGGTTTCATCCACGTGGGAATGGTACATCCATTGTACCGACGGGCCGTCCGCCGGGCCGGGGCCGGCGCGGTCGGGGACCTGCCACGTGTAGGTGTAGGTGCTGCCGGGCGGGACGCTGTTGCCGGCGGTAAAGGAGCTGGAATTGTTCGCGAAGTACGGCGCCCCCTCGTTCGGCTTGGTGTAGAACACGCCGTGGGGGTGCATGGAGAAATTGCGGGTCGTCTGGGTCTTGTTCTTGAACACCACCCGGATGGTGTCTCCCACCTCTGCCCGGATGATCGGGCCGAGGAACCCCGTGTGCTCCCATTTCGCATCGCGTGGTTTCTTCACGGTGAAGGAGGCGCTCGTGTACTCCTGGAACAGGCTCTTCTTGTAGGTGGTGCCGATCTGGATCGCCGCCGAGTCGGTGGTGAAGTTGGGGGAGCCGATCGCCGTGGAAGCGATGTCGAATGCCACCCTCCTGGTCATGACGAACTCCTCGTCCTGCTCCGACGATTCCCTGAGGGGGTTCGGCGTGGAGAGGTTGGCGAACGGCTCGCCGGTGATCTGGTTCACCCCGGTCGGCGCGTAGTTCCACGCGACATCCTCCGCGGCGATGTAGTAGGTGCGGACCACCCCCGTCGGCGTCGGCGCCGGGTCGCTGCTGCTGCATGCCGCCAGAAGCGCCGGGATTGCCAGCAGGGACCATGCTGCGATACTTCGTAACCGTGTTCTCATCGCATTTCCTCCTTTTCTGTGTGTTCCTGCAGGTCAATTAATGAGCGGGAAAAAGCCCGATGTTCAGACGGAGGCGGCAGGACGCGGATCGGGGTGCTCAGCCCGACAAGGTTAAGGAAAACACAAATTGGAGATTATGCAAGGGGGGAGGCAAAAAGAGATAGATTAATCGGAGATTGCGATTTTCGGTGCGGGAAATCTTCTGCCGACGATGGCCCGGTACCGGCAGCGCATTTCCTCCATGGTGCCGTCCAGAAAGCGAGTCAGGCTTTCGTCCGCCGCCTCCAGCCAGGCGTCCGCCAGCTTTGCCATGTAGGCGTTGTACCGCTTGGTGGAACTGCCGTGGGCGTAGTTTTTGCCGGGGAAGCGGCGGATGTCGCCGTCGAACGCGGGGGAGACGTGGAAGAGCTCGTGGAATACGGTGATCAGCTTTTCGCGCAGCGGAAGATCGAGAAACCGGGGGACGAGGAAATAGATGACATAGAGCACCTCCCTGCCGTGGTGGGTGACGGTCGGCATGGTGCAGGTAACGGTACGCCGGCCGCGCCGCATCCGGGTGCTCTGCACGCCTCCCGCGAAGCGGAGCGGGTGGATCTTGGCATAGGTACCGTGCACACCGCCGCCGCGGGTGGATGCGGTGCAGATGAGGAGCCGGCCGGGGTCGATGTGGCTGAACTCCTCCACCTGCCGGACAATATCGGCGATGAGTCGTTCCAGCTCCGCTGTCAGGTTGAGGGTCGCCATGACGTCCGCTCTTTATTTGAACCGGCTCTTGTCGTATTTGTGGCAGAGGTGGCAGCTCATGGGGCCGGCGGACGGTTTGACCGGGTGCTTGGGAGGGAAGGGAACTCCCCCTGTCTCGTTGTGGCACTGCGGGCAATTCTGGTCCGCGTCCTTCTGCCCCTTCAGGCCGTCCTTGGCAGCCATGTCGTAAAAGCCCCGGTGCTTGTCGTCGTAGGGGACCTTCTTGGTCTTTTCCTCGCCCGAGATGGCGTAAAAGATGGCCAGAACGATTATGATGCCGGCGACGAACATCCAGTCTTTTTTGCTGATACTCATATTTCCTCCATGGATGAGCAGGTTGAGACCGAGGTCGGGAAGATCATTCTCAGCCTCGATCTCGACCCGGTTTAGATAGTTGCGCAGCCGATGGCGCCGTTGTGCTGGGGGTGGGTGGGAACGATGACCGGCCCGCCCGTTTCTTCCTCCAGAAGCTTGATCAGGGCGCCGTTTTTCGCCACTCCCCCGGTGACCACCAGCTGCGGGGAGCGGAACCGCCGCAGCATGGGGAGGACCCTCTTTACCAGGGTCTGGTTCACTCCGGCGCAGAGCCTTTCGACCGGGTGCCCCCGGAGGATCTGGCCGATCAGCTCCGATTCGCCGAAGATGCCGCAGGTGCTGTCGAGCTGGATCGGGTCCCGCCAGTGGGAGGAGAGCTCGTCCAGGCTCACTTCGAGAATAACCGCCATGTTTTCCAGGTACCGGCCGCTGGAGGCGGCGCACTTGTCGTTCATGACGAAGTCGGCGAGCCTGCCGTCCTTCACCTGCGCCACCTTGGTGTCCTGCCCCCCCAGGTCGAGGAGGGTGAAATCCCTGAGGCCGGTCTGGAGGCAGGCGCCCGCCACATGAGCCCTGATCTCCGAGACGATCCGGGCACCCCGGAGGTTCAGGGTGTTGCGCCCGTAGCCGGTCACCACCACGGCGGCGCCGGCCAGCTCTTCCGGGGCGAACAGGCCGGTTGCGCCGAGGTCGAGGCGCAGTTCCTCCCCCACCATGCTGCCGAACCGCTTGTAGAAGGTGACCGTGTCGTAGTCGGCCAGCCGGACGACTTCATCCCCGGCAAGGGCGGCGAACTTTGCCTTCCTGCTCCCCAGGTCGATGCCAATTTGCATAAATTGATTCCGTCATGTCATTGTAGGGGCACCCCTGCGTGGGTGCCCAAAAAGGGCGGCCACACAGGGCCGCCCCTACAGGGCGATTACAATTGTTTCTCTTCAAGCATTTCCAGGAACCCCTCGATCCTGATCTTCGTCCTGGCGTCGAGGGGGGACGGCTTGTCCCCCTCCAGGGTCAGCACCGGCAGGGGGACCTTTCTCCGGACGATCAGGTCCTCGATCTGCCGGAAGCAGAAGGACTGGACGTAGTGGATCACCGCGTCCGCCCTTCTTCTCCCGGTTTCCGGGACAATGTCGGCGAGGCGGTGGAAAATATCATACGGATAGGTGTAGGCGAGGTACTGTTCCACCAGGTCGTCCATTTCATAGGGCATGGCGAACTGGCGCTGGGTTTCGTTGAAGACCACACGCGCCCCCCGGGACTCCAGGAACGGGTAGAGGTCGTCGTAGATGGGGGGGACGCCGATGTAGGCGAGCCGGATCGTATCGGAGAAGGGGGCGCGGCTGCGCACTTGCCGCAGAAAGGCGTCCACCTCCGCTTCGAAGGCGTCCGGGTCACCGTTCATGTCGGAGGCCGCCACCTGGAAATAGTGGTTCTCCCGGCCGGAGACCAGGTTCTCCTCCCAGGTGAGCCGGTCGATTTCACGGACCTTGCGCCTGATCGTGTCGAGCCGTGCCTTGGCGGCGTAGACCGCGTCCCAGCCGACGCCGAAGTGGCGCATCAGCTTTTCGATCTCGAAGCGGAGCGACTCCCGGTCGCGGGCGTGGGGATAGGCAAAGGGGACGACCGTCACCCCTTCGAGGGAAAGGAGCTCCATCAGCGCCTTGGTGTAGCTGCAGTCCCCTTCCGTGACGGCAACCATTTCCCGGATGCCGCTCTCCATGACGGCGGCGAAGATTCCCTTGATCCAGCCGCAGGTGTTGCGGGGAAATCCTGCCATTTCCGCCTCTTCGACCAGTCGGAGGCCATTTCCCCCGCCGATGAAGATGTTGTTCAGGTCGACCGGGGTTTTGCCGGCGGCAATGAGGACTTCCAGCGGGATGGTTGTGGTGAAGCCTACCCTCTGCAACGGTTTATTCCACCTTGATGAAGATGAAGTAGATGAGGACCGCACCGATGCCGATGCAGCCGAAGGCGAACGGGAGGAAGGTGGTGACGTTCAGGTCCCCCTCCTGCGGCAGGCTGTAGTGGACGAGGGCCATGAAGGAGAGGAGGGTGAACAGGAAAAGAAGGACGAATTTCGAGCGTTTGATCACCGCGAAAAAAAAGACGGCTGCCAGCAGGGTCAGAATCCACGGGTTGTTGATGACGGTCTTGAAGCTCAGTTCTTTGACGAACCTGATGATGTTTTCCGTCTCGAAGGGGGAGAGGAGTTCCTGCGCCCTGTTGATGATCTGCTCTTTTTCCATGTGCTCTCCTTCATGGGCAGCGTTATGCATTAATAGCAGAAATTGGCGGGAAATTAAAGCATTGATTGCGACAGGGGGCATATCTTCTGCGGGAGCAAATGCCTTGACATCACCGGGAGCATAAAATAGTATAGTTATTTCTGCCGTTGCGGCGAGCAAACTTACGGGAAAAGGGATACTGTGGCCTGGAAAGCCATCGGCATATTCGATTCGGGAGTGGGCGGACTGACCGTTCTGAAGGAGATCGCCAGGGCGCTCCCCCAGGAAGATACCATCTATTTTGGCGATACGGCCCGTTTCCCCTACGGCACCAAGTCGCCGGAAACCATTGTCCGCTATAGCCTCGAAATCGCCTCCTTCCTTGTCAAACGGGACATCAAGCTGCTCGTGGTCGCCTGCAATACCGCATCTGCCGTCTCTCTGGAGGCCCTCCAGGCGCACCTCTCCATCCCGGTAGTCGGCGTCATCGAACCGGGTGCCCGACGCGCCGTCTCCGCGACCAGGAGTGGGAAGGTCGGGGTCATCGGCACAGAGGGGACCATTCGGAGCAGTGCCTATGCCAAGGCGATCAAGCGGCTCAATCCCGACGTGGAAGTGATAACCCGTGCATGCCCGCTGTTCGTCCCCCTTGCAGAGGAGGGGTGGGTGGATAACGAGGTGGCGCGGCTTACCGCCCGCATCTATCTGCAGGGGCTGAGGGAGGAAGGGGTCGATACCCTGGTGCTCGGCTGTACCCACTACCCGATCCTGAAAGGGATCGTCGCCGAGGTGATGGGAGAGGGGGTACGGCTGGTGGATTCGGGGGAGGAGACGGCCCGGACCGTTGCCGAAATCCTGCGCGGCAAGGGGCTGTTGCGCCCTTCGACCGAGAAGGGGAATCACCACTATTACGTTACGGATGTCCCGGCGGGGTTCGTCCGGGTTGGCAATCGCCTGCTCGGCGGGCGGCTGGGTGATGTATATCAGGTAAGCCTTGAAGACGAGGCAACGGGCGAGGAGTAGATACGTGAAACGGGGCATCAGGCAACGCCGGCGTGTGACGCTTCTTTTTATGGCGTTCGTGATAAGTGCGGCGGTCCTCGGGGCGCTCATTCTGCGCAAGTACCGGATGAGCCGGATGAAGCCGTTGCCCCCTCCCCAGGCCCAGGAGGCGGGGGCGCTCATGGTGACCCTCTTTTTCGCCTCTCCCGACGGCGAGGGGCTGGTGCGCGAGGCGCGCGAGATAGACGCCTGCGCCGACCCCGCGGAATGCGCCGAAGAGGTGGTTGAAGAACTGGTCAACGGCCCGGTCGGGGACATGTCCTCCACCCTTCCTCCTGCCGCGATCATCCGTTCGGTTCGGGTCGACGGCGAGACTGCCCTGGTCGATTTCGGCAAGGAATTCGCCGCGGGGCTCCCGGGCGGGAGCCACGGGGAGATGACGGCAATCTACTCGGTGGTCGATTCCCTCGCCTTCAACTTCCCCCGGATCAAGCGGGTGAAATTCCTCCAGGAAGGGGAACCCATCGCCTCCCTCGGCCATCTCGACCTGACCGAGCCCCTGGCGCCCGATTTTACCCTGGAGAAAAAACAATAAATCTGCGCGGAAGCCCGGAAGGAAAGACCTCATTTCCGCGCTTCCGATCCAAAAGGGCTTCCCTTATGAAAATACCATTTCTGCAAGCCATCAAGGAACGGGTGCTCGTACTGGACGGCGCCATGGGGACCATGCTCCAGGAGCGGGGCCTGAGGCCGGGGCAGTCCCCGGAGGAGCTGAACCTGACCATGCCCGAGGTGGTCGCCGGGGTGCACCGGGAATACCTGGCTGTGGGTGCCGACATCATCGTTACCAACACCTTCGGCGGGAACCGCCCGAAACTCTCCCATTACGGCCTGGAAGGGCGGCTTAAGGAGATCAACGCCGCCGCCGTGGCGATCGCCCGGCAGGAGGCCGGCGACAAAGGATACGTGGCCGCTTCCCTCGCCCCGACCGGGAGGTTCGTCGAGCCGCTCGGGGACCTCTCCTTCGACGAGATGCATGCCATCTTCCGGGAGCAGGCAGCGGCCCTGATCGAGGCGGGGGTGGATGTTGTCTCGTTCGAGACCTTCCTCGACATCAAGGAGATCCGGGCGGGGATCATCGCGGTCCGGGAGATCGCTCCGGAGATCCCGATCATCGCCATGCTCACCTTTGACGACAACGGCAGGAGCGTGCTCGGCACCCCGCCCGAGGCGGCCGCCATCACCCTGGAGGCCGCGGGCGCGGACATCGTCGGCACCAACTGCGGTCTCGGGGTGGACGGGATGGTCGGCATTCTTGCCGCCATGCGCCGGGTCACCAGGCTCCCCCTGATCTGCCAGGCCAATGCAGGGCTTGCCCGTCTCGAGGGGGGGAAGACCGTATTCCCCGATACCCCCGAGGATATGGCCGCCCACCACGACCGGCTTCTGGAGTTGGGGGTGCGGATCATAGGCGGTTGCTGCGGCACCACGCCGGCCCATATCCGGGCGATGCGGGAGGCGCTCGCGGGGCGGGACCAGTCATGCCGGGAAAACGGCCCGCCGGAAGGGGTGACGTTTCTCTCCAGCCGGAGCGGGTATGCGGCCATCGGCGGGGAGAACCCGGTGGCAATCATCGGCGAGCGGATCAACCCCACCGGCAAGAAGGGGTTCGCCGCGGAGCTGGCTGAGGGGAAGGTTTCCTACATCCGCCGCGAGGCCATGGAGCAGACGGCCGCCGGGGCGCACCTCCTCGACGTGAACGTGGGCGCCCCGGGGATCGACGAGCCGGCAGCCATGGAGCGGGCGGTATTCTGCGCTTCCGGCGCGGTCAATGTGCCGCTGGTCCTCGATTCGTCCAACCCCGAGGCGCTGGAGCGGGGTCTCAAGGCGGCCGACGGCAAGGTGCTGGTCAACTCGGTGTCGGGCGAGGAGAAGAGTCTTGGCCGCATCCTGCCGCTCATCAAGAAGTACGGGGCGGCGGTGATCGGCCTCACCCTGGACGGGGGAGGGATACCGGAAACCGGCGAGGAGCGGGCCGCCGTGGCGGGGAAGATCCTTTCCGCCGCGACAGGGGCCGGCATTGCCGCGGAAAACCTGGTGATCGATTGCCTGACCCTCACCGTGAGCGCGGAACAGAAGCGGGCGCGGGAAACCCTTGCGGCGATCCGCCTGGTCAAGGAGCGGCTCGGGCTGAACACGGTGCTCGGCGTGAGCAACATCTCCTTCGGCCTTCCCCGGCGCCCCCTGATCTCCTCGGCCTTCTTCGCCATGGCCATGGAGGCGGGACTCGACGCGGCGATCGTGAACCCCAGGGAAGAGGCGATGATGGACTGCTGGCGGTCGGCCCAGGTGCTGTTGAACAGGGACCCCAAGGCCACCGCCTACATCGAGGCGTACAAGGGGGCGACTTCCACTGCCGAGCCTCCTCCTGCGCTCCCCCTCGACATCAGGGGGCGGCTTGCCGCTGCCGTGATCAACGGCGACCGTGAAGGCATCGTCCCCCTCGTGGAGGAGGCCCTGAAAGAGGGGCTCTCCCCCCTGGAGGTCAGCAACGAGGGGCTCGTGCCGGGGCTGGAGGAGGTGGGAAGGCGCTTCGAGTGCAACCAGTTCTTTCTCCCCCAGGTGATGAGTTCCGCCGACACCATGCAGGCCGCCTTCGGCCGGCTGAAGCGGGAGATGAAGGGGGGCTCGTTCGCCAGCCGCGGCAGGATTCTGATGGCCACGGTGGAAGGGGACATCCACGACATCGGCAAGAACATCGTCTGCACCCTCCTGGAAAACCACGGGTTCGAGGTGATCGACCTGGGGAAGAACGTCCCGGCTGAGCGGATCGTGGCCTCGGCCCGCGAGCAGCAGGTGGATGCGGTCGGCCTTTCGGCGCTGATGACCACCACCATGGCCGAGATGGACAATGTGCTCAAGAAACTGAAGGGCGAGGGGATAAAAACATTCACCATGGTGGGGGGCGCCGTGGTCACCCAGGAGTACGCCAGCGAGATCGGTGCCGATCTCTATGCCAAGGATGCCCTGGAGGCGGTCGACCGGATCAAGAAACTGCTGGGGAAATAACGTTTTTTTACTTGTTGCAACTATGCGACTCGTGTGCTAATTTGGGATAACTACGTCATTTGACGGACAGGCGGCGCAATGGTTGTCGGGTTCAATCACAACGTGATGTACAAGGGGGACGTCTTTCATATCCAGACTGAGGATAGCGGCATGGCGACCCCCCACATCATCACCCTCCTGTACCGCGGCGGGACCATCCTCGCGTCGAAAAAGACCAGCTACGCCGACATCATCAAGATCGAGAACCTAGACCAGGTGGTGGAAGAGCTGATGAAGGAGCAGCACAAGGAAATGCTCCGCAATCTCAAGGCCGGCAAGTTCGACGAACGGGCTTTCGGCTCTGCCCATCCCCCCCCGCAGGCGGAATGCCCCGAGGAAACAAAGCCGCAAGCGGGGCCTCCCCATTCTCCCCGGCAAGCCCCCTGCGAGGCTGCCAAGCCAAGTCAGAGCCTCGACGAAGTCATTCTCGACTATCTCGTCAGGGGCGAGGACCGCTGACGCACAACTACCCACAAGCTGAAAGGAAAAATTCCCGGTGAAAGAACGGATTGTCGAACTGGAAGAAAAGGCGAGGAAACTGCGCGTCGCCATCGTGAAAACGCTCCACAAGTCCCAGTCGGGGCATACCGGCGGTTCCCTGTCGGCCATCGACATGATCACTGCCCTCTATTTCCACAAGATGCGCCATGACTCCGCCGACCCCGCGTGGGAAGGGCGGGACCGCTTCGTTCTCTGCAAGGGGCATGCGGCCCCGGCTCAATACGTGGCACTGGCCGAGGCGGGCTATTTCCCGGCCGAAGACCTGATGATGCTCCGCCGCCTGGGAAGCCATCTGCAGGGGCACCCGGACAGCAAATCGACGCCGGGAGTGGAGGTCCCCACCGGTTCCCTCGGGCAGGGGCTCTCCATGGCCGGGGGGATGGCGCTGGGACTCCGGCTGGACGGGAAGGAGAACAGGGTCTATGCCCTGCTGGGGGATGGCGAACTGCAGGAGGGGCAGGTATGGGAGGCGGTCATGGCCGCCGGCCACTACCGGCTCGACAATCTCTGTGCCATGGTGGATGCCAATGCCCTCCAGATCGACGGCGAGGTGGCAAAGGTGATGAACGTGGCGCCGATTGCCGACAAGTTCCGCGCCTTCGGCTGGAATGCCCTGGAGATCAACGGTCACGACATGGCGGCGATCGTCGACGCACTGGATATGGCGGAAACGATCACGGGGAAGCCGACCGTCATCGTCGCGCATACCGTCAAGGGGAAGGGGGTTTCCTTCTTCGAAAACAAGGCGTCCTACCACGGCGTCCCCCCGAGCGACGAGGAGTTGCCGCGGGCATTGGAGTGCCTGGGAGAGGAATGCAAGTAGGGGCGTGAATCACCATAGGTCCCATGGGGCCTATATGACCTATATGACCTATGAAAGGAATTGACATATGAGCTCCATGATTGCAACCCGTGACGCATACGGCGAAACCCTGGCGGAACTGGGCGCGGAAAACAGCGCTATCGTAGCGCTTGACGCCGACCTGTCCGGCTCCACCAAGACGGGGGTGTTCGCCAAGAAGTTCCCCGAGCGGTTCTTCAACATGGGAATCGCGGAGGCCAACATGGTCGGTACTGCTGCCGGCCTCTCGGCCGTGGGGAAGATTCCGTTCGTTTCCACTTTTGCCATTTTTGCGGTCGGCCGGGCCTGGGAGCAGGTGCGCCAGTCGGTCGCCTATCCGAAGGCCAACGTCAAGATCGTGGCGACCCACGGCGGCGTGACCGTGGGCGAGGACGGCGGCTCCCACCAGTCGGTGGAGGATATTGCCATCATGCGGGCGGTGCCGAACATGACCGTCATCGTCCCGGCCGACGGTGTCGAGACGAAAGCGGCGATCCGGGCAGTTGCGGCGTACAAGGGGCCAGTCTATGTCCGGCTGGGGCGGAACAAGGTCCCGACGATCTTCCCGGCCGACTATCGTTTCGAGATCGGCAAAGGGTGCCAGATGCGGCCGGGCACCGACCTGACCTTCGTCACCACCGGTCTCATGACCGCTGCGGCCATTGCCGCGGCTGAGGAGCTGGCGAAGGAGGGGATCGCGGCGCGGGTGGTCCACATCGCCACCATCAAGCCGCTCGACCGTGAGATCGTCCTGCAGGCCGCCCGGGAAACCGGCGCCATCGTCACCGCCGAGGAGCACTCGATCATCGGCGGCCTGGGGGGGGCCGTGGCCGAGCTGCTCGTCGAGGAGCACCCCGTTCCGGTCGTACGGATCGGGGTGCGCGATCGTTTCGGCACGTCGGGAAAGGCGGAAGAGTTGCTGAAATACTTCGGCCTCACCCCGGAAGACTTGGTGGAGGCGGCCAGGGAGGTTCTCCGGAAGAAATAGATGGGTGCGCATCGTCTGACATCATCCGCCGGGTTTACCCTGGTTGCGGCCATGGTGGCCGTGGTTATCATGGGGATCATGGCGGCGGCCATGGCCCAGAGCTGGCAGACGATCCTGAAGCGGGAGCGGGAGGAAGAGCTTCTCTTCCGGGGACAGCAGATCCGGGATGCCATCGCCATGTGGTACAAGCCCCGGCCGGGTCAGCCTCCCACTCAGCAGACCAGGCCGCTCAGGGACCTCAAGGATCTGCTGGAAGACCCTAACACCGCGGCGACGGTCAGGTATCTCCGCAGGCTCTACACCGACCCGATCACCAACAAGGAGTTCGACCTGATCACCGACCCGGCGCAGGGGATCATCGGGGTGAAGAGCTCCAGCCAGGATGCCCCCCTTAAAAGGGGGAATTTCCCCGACGATATGAAGGATTTCGCCGATAAGGACAAATACAGCGACTGGCAGTTCAATTACCGCTCGAAGGTCCTGCAACAGGGGCAGTTGCGGCCACCGCAGGGACAACGGATACAATGAGCGTAGCAGGGCGCAGAGGCGCTATCGTGTCCTTTCCGTCCCCCCGCGGATAAGCTGCCCGATCTCCTGCCCGCACGCAGCGCCGTCGAGACGCTGCCAACCAGTATCAATGGAGCTTTGTTGATATTCAAGAGCCTTACAACCCGCGTCATCGTCATCACCATCACGCTCCTGACCGTAGGCATCAGCGCCTTCACCTTTCTCAATCTCCAGAAAGAGCAGACCCAGCTCATCAATTCGGCCCGGGAGAGTACCGAGATTCTCCTCAATACCATCGAGGGGAGTATCTTCAACTCGATGCGGATCGGCAACACCGAGGATGTACAGACCATTCTGCGGATGGTCGGACGCAGCCACAGACTGATGGCGGTGCGCATCTTTCATCCCCACGGGGTGGTGCTGAAATCGTCCCAGGCGGACGAAGTCGGCAAGCCGGTGGACAACGAAGCCTATCAGCTGTATATCAACAACCAGAAGGAGGGGATCTTCAGCGGAGGCCCGCAGGGAGAAACCCTGAAGATGCTGAAGCCGATCTACAACGAGCCGCCCTGCTATCCCTGCCATGGGAGCAAGACCAAGGTGATCGGGGTGTTGAACGTCAACTATTCCCTGCTGGAAACCAGGAAGCGGGTGATGGAGGCGACCAACATCTTCATCATATCCACGATTGCGATCATCGTCTTCCTGTCGGGGGCGATCTCCCTGGTGATGCTCAAGTTCGTCCGCAAACCGCTCAGCCTGATCGTGGGAAACATGGCCAGGGTCGAGCAGGGAGACCTGTCGGTGCGGATGAACGCGTACAGCATGGACGAGGTGGGGCGGCTCATCGTCAGTTTCAACTCCATGGTGGACCGGCTCGACATCGCCAAGAAGGAACTGGACCAGTTTCATTTCCAGCAGATGGAGAGGGCCGACCGCCTCGCTTCGGTGGGGGAGATGGCGGCGGGGATCGCACACGAGATCAAGAACCCCCTGACCGGCATCGCTGCGGCAATGACCATCATCAAGGAGGATTTCTCCTCCTCCGATCCCCGCACGGAAATCGTCAACGAAATCCTGGAGCAGATCAAGCGGCTCGACAAGACGGTCAACGATCTTCTCTTCTTCGGCAAGCCTTCCCTCCCCGAACCAACCTGCATCAACGTGAACACCATCCTGAAGAAGACCATCATGTTCGCCTCCCAGCATCGGGGAGGGAAAAACGTGGAAAAACGGCTGGAGTTCCACGACGACCTCCCCCCCATTTACGTGGATCCCAAGCAGATACAACAGGTTTTTCTCAACCTGATCCTGAACGCGCTCCAGGCCATGCGGGATGGAGGCATCCTCACCATCACCAGCGCTCCCGTGGAGAAAGACGGGGAGCGGTGGGTCAGGGTGAGCGTCGCCGATACCGGCCCCGGCATCCCGGAGCAGATCCTGGGGAAGATCTTTACGCCGTTCTTTACCACCAAGGCACAGGGTACGGGGCTCGGTCTGGCCATCTGCTACAAGCTCATTTCCCAGCACGGGGGGAACCTCTCGGTGGCGAGCGAAGACGGCAAGGGGACCGTTTTCACGGTAGAGCTCAAGGCGTGCGAGGAAGCGGCGGACTCTCCCGTTCCGGGAGCCGTTCAGTCATAAGGAGCAGTCATGAGAAAAGCGAAAATACTGGTCGTCGATGATGAGCATCTGATCCGCTGGTCTCTGGAGCAGAACCTGAGGAAGCAGGGATACGAGGTCCTGACCGCCGGCAACGGCGAAGACGCCCTGAAACTGGTGCGCGAGGAACAGCCGGAGCTGGTCCTCCTGGATATCCATATGCCGGGGATGTCCGGCCTGGAGGTGCTTGAAAAGGTCAAGGAATACGACGAGGAGATCATCGTCATCATGGTGACGGCCCACGGCGGGCTGGAAACCGCCGTGAATGCCATGCGGATGGGGGCGTACGACTACATAAACAAGCCGTTCAACCTGGACGAGATGGCCATCGTCATCCGCAAGGCCCTGGAGAATTCCGAGCTGCGCCGCGAGGTGGCGGGGCTGCGCAGCGAGCACAAAAAGGTCGGCCCCCCGACGATTGTCGGCAAGGGGAAGCACATGCGCCACGTCCTTGAGATGATGGGGCGGGTGGCCAAGAGCGAGGCCTCGACGGTGCTGATCCAGGGGGAGTCGGGGACCGGCAAGGAGCTGGTGGCCAAGTGGATCCACTACGAATCGAGCCGGGCCGACAAGCCCTTTGTCGCCATCAACTGTGCCGCCGTACCCGCAACGCTTCTGGAGAGCGAGCTGTTCGGTCACGAAAAAGGGGCGTTCACCGACGCCAAGACCACCAAGAAGGGGCTCTTCGAGCTGGCCGACGGCGGCACGGTGTTTCTCGACGAAATCGGCGACATGGAGCTCGGCATGCAGGCCAAGCTGCTTCGTTTCCTGGAGGACCGGACCTTCAGGCGGATCGGCGGGTCGAAGGTGATAACCGTGGACGTCCGGATCGTGTCGGCGACCAACAAGGACCTGCTGAAGGCGGTGGAAGAAAAAGAGTTCAGAAACGACCTCTACTATCGGCTGCAGGTCATCCCGATCTTTCTCCCCCCCCTCAGGGAGCGGCGGGAGGACATCGTCCTCATCGCCGATCACTTCATCGAAGCCTTCAACAGGGATTTCAACAAGCATGTCAAGGGGATATCTCCCGCAGCGGAGCGCCTCCTCATCGACTACCACTGGCCCGGCAACATTCGCGAGCTGAAGAACGTCATCGAGCGGGCCATCATTCTCGGCAACGAGGATACCCTCCTTCCCGATGTCCTGCCGCTGGAAGTAACGGCGAAGGCGGCGGCAGCCGCCGCTACATCTGCTTCTGCTGCCGCTTCTGTTGCCACTTCCATCTCTACTCCCATGACCGCCTTTACGCTGCCCCCCGAGGGGGTGGACATCGAGGAGGTGGAGAGGGAGCTGATCCGCCAGGCACTGGAGGTTTCCGACTGGAACCAGTCCAAGGCGGCCAAGAAGCTGAACCTCGGGATCGACGCCTTCAGGTACCGGATGAAGAAGTTCGGGTATCTGAAGTAATTAAAAAAGGCCGGGGTTATCTCCCGGCCTTTTGCCTTAAATCCTTACCAGTTCGTACTTCCTCGTCCCCAGCCCGATCTTCTCCCCGTGTGCCAGCTGCACCTCCCAGTCGATGTCAGGATGTACCCCGCGGAACTTGTCCCCCCCCGGCTCGAAGCCGCTCCGCAGGGCGGTATTCGCGTTTCCGGGAGCGGCGTTCACCAGGTCGGCGCACGCCTGGTCGAGGGCCACCGGGTCGATGGAGGCGCAGATGCCGATGTCGTTCACGATCGGGGCGTCGGCATGGCCGTAACAGTCGCAGGCGGGCGAAACCTGGGTGATGAAATTCAGGTAGAGGGTTTTCTTCTCCTTTCCTTTCACCGCGCCGAGGGCGTATTCGCACATCTTTTTCATGACGAGCGGGGCCGCCTCGTTCCACTGGATGGCAATCGCCTTTTTCCGGCAGGTGGTGATGCAGCGGCCGCAGCCGGCGCATTTGGCCGGGTCGATGTGCGCTTTCCCCTCGATGATCGTGATGGCATCGTGGCTGCACGCCTTCAGGCAGAGGGCGCAGGCGGTGCAGAACTGCTCCGATACCCGCGGCGCCACGGTGGAGTGCTGGGCGAGCTTCCCTTCCCGGCTCGAACACCCCATCCCGAGGTTTTTCAGCGCACCGCCGAAGCCGGTCAACTCGTGGCACTTGAAGTGGGAAACCGCCACCAGGGCGTCGGCTTCCACGATCTCCGCGCCGATGGACACCTGTGCGAAGACTTCCCCGCCGATCTCCACGTCAGCCGCGGTGTGCCCCCGCAGGCCGTCGCTCATGATGAGGGGGGCGCCGACCACGGCAAAGGCGAACCCGTTTTCGATGGCATTTACCAGCGCCGACACCCCCTCCTTCCGCGCACCCGGGTAGAGGGTGGAGGAGTCGGTGAGAAAGGGGTTGCCGCCGCACCCCTTGATCTCCTCCACCACCCGCCGGACAAAAACCGGGCGGACGAAGGTGTGGTTGCCCCGCTCGCCGAAATGGACCTTGACCGCCACCAGGTCGCCCGGGCCGATCCGCTCCCCGACGCCGCAGTTCTGCATGAGCCTGCCGATCTTCGCAAACAGGTTCTCCTCGTGCCCCGCCCGCATGTCAGCGAAAAAGACTTTGCCGGTCATCTTATTTTCCTCCTGTAAGAGCCGTGACAGGTCACCTGTCACCTGTCACCGCTTGTGACGCTACCATACAAAGGCCCGGTTTTCAACCGGTTGTGAGGCAGGTCTCGAAAGTTTCTTTGCGTTGTCCCGAAAATGTGCTATCTATGTCAATAGATAGCTGTAAACAGTGATGTTCCGGGGGTATCCATGACTGAACCTTTGCAGGACCGGGAACTGTGGATTATGGGGCTGGGCGACAGGCCCGAACGATGCGGATGCCTCTGCCGCTATCTGACCGAGGGGGGATACAGGGCGAAGCCGGCATCGGTCGAGGATCTCGCCGAAGGGAAGCCCCTCGGCATCCTGATCGATCTCTCCCCGTTTGCCGCGGACGGCTGGGGGGTCCTCCTGGAGATCAAGAAGAACCCCGCGACCCGCGATATTCCCGTGCTCCCGCTCTATCTGAGCGAGGAAGGGAAGGTGGGGGGGGTCTTTCCGGCAGCCGGATTCATTACCCTCCCCGTCGAACCCGAGTATCTGGCGGAAAAGCTGTCGGTCCTCGGCCTCACCGAAGATGTGGAAGATTATGACCTGCAGGCCCTGATCGTTTCCCGCAAGGGGGAGGAGCAGGTCGCCAAGGCGGTCGAGTCGCTCGGCTTCGAGGTGGTCAATGCCTATACGGGCAAGGAAGGGACGGCGCTCGCGACCATCGGCCGCCACTACCTGATATTCTGCTCCCTCATGCTGCCGGACATGGCGGCTTTCGAGCTGATGGAGCGGTTTCGCCTCTATCCCCAGACGCGGAACATCCCGTTCTTCGTGATGATCAAGGATTCCATGAAGGAAGGGGAGCGCAACGCCATGAGCCGTCAGATCGAGCACCTGGTGCGGAAGAAGGAGCTCTCCCGCGACGAGTTCCTCGGCTATCTGCGGAAAAAGGGCTAGATCTTCACCTTTCTCCAGATGCCGGTTACGGTGCCGAAGATTTTCGTGTCGGTATCGGCCCGGAACGGGGCATAGACCGAATTTTCCGGGGAGAAATATACCTGGCCCCCCTTGATCCGGCATCTGCGCAATATCACTTCTCCCCATTTGTTGTTCATCAGGACGATGCTCCGATTGCCGGCGTCGCCGCCCGGCTTGAAGATCACCAGGTCTCCGTCCCTTATGGTCGGCGCCATGAAATCACCCTCGGCAATGATGGCATAGCACCCGGCAAGGATATCCGGAAGACAAACATGGTCACGGATATCCTCTTCTCCCATCCGTTCCGGGAATCCCTCCGGAATACTTTTCAGCAGTGGAATCCGCGTCGTCGAATCTGCCGTAAAATGTCCCTTTTGACGCGTCGTTTCAGCAAATTTTGCGCCATTCCCTTCACATAACCATTCCTCTCGAACGCCGCAGACATGGCAGATGGCCATCAGCAAGGTATGCGAGGGGATTTTCCTGCCCCGTTCCAAGCCGCTCAAATAGCCCTGGACGATGCCCAGCGAATCCGCAAATGCCCTCTGGGTCAAGCCGTTTGCCTGCCTGAGCTGTTTGATCCGCTGGGCGATGGATATGTCTGAGTGATAATTCGTGTTGTCCATGCAGGTACCCCTCAGGATTGGTATGTTAATTGCTGTATGCAGGTTAAGTAAATATTTATCGGCAATTAATAATTTATTGTGATAAAATTATTTCATGGGTGTAATTGCACAGTCGAGGGTACCATATCACGGCAGTGGCATGAAAGCAATATAAATCACTGAGTGATAATAACTGGCATCGTACAGCCACTCTTACAGGAAGCCGGGCTATGCCGAAACCCCACTTTATTCATTGTGATCTGCAATCGGAGCCGTGCCGGTCGCGCTATGCCAAGATCATCGAAAAAAGCATCAATGGCATTATCGTCATGGACGGCAACGGCACGGTGCGGTTTGCCAACCATGCCGCCGTAGAGCTGCTCGGTCGTCCGGTCGACGAATTGCTGGGCAAGCCCGGCGATTTTCTCTGTGACGGAGCCGACGGCGGCGAGCTCTTCATTGGCGGGGAAGACAGGGCGGCCGTGGCCGCGGAAATACGGATGGTGGAAACGGAGTGGGGCGACGAAACCGCACGGCTTGCTTTCATGCGTGACGTCACCGAGCGCAGGCGCACGGAGGAAGCCCTCAAGGCTACAATTTCAAGGCTCGAAGAAGAGAAGGCCAGATTCGAGGCGATCATCGCCGCCATAGGCGACGGCATCACCATCCAGGATACCGATTTCCGAATCGTCTACCAGAATCAGACCCACAGGAAGATCATGGGGGACCATCTCGGCGCGTACTGCTACCGTGCTTACGCCCACCGGGACGAAGTCTGTGATGAGTGCCGGATGAGGGGCTCTTTCCGGGACGGGGGGATTCACACGGTGGAAAGGTGCTACACCATCGACCGGCGCACCGTGCATCTGGAAACCACCGTCTCCCCCTTGACGGATGCCCACGGCAAGGTTATCGCCCGCATCGAAGTCGTCAGGGACATCACGGCGCGGAAGCAGACGGAAGACCAGCTCAGGTTCATGAGCACCCACGACATCCTGACCGGGCTCTACAACCGGTTTTATTTCGAGCAGGAACTGATCAAGCTGGAGCGCGGCAGGCGTTTCCCGTTAAGCATCGTCATGGCCGATGTGGATGATCTGAAGGTGGTCAACGACCGGCTGGGGCATGTTGCCGGGGATGGGCTGCTGAAGGAGGCGGCGACTCTTCTCCGGGAGGCTTTTCGCGGCGAAGACGTGGTGGCGAGGGTCGGCGGCGACGAGTTCGCCGTGCTCCTCCCCGATACCGGAGAGGCGGCGGTCCAGGCGGTCGTGGCCCGCATCAAGGAGCGCCAGCGTTTCTGGAACGAGACTCATGCCGCCCCGATAAGCCTCTCCATGGGGATTGCCGTGGCGCGGGACGGCAGCCAGCTTCCCGAGGCGCTGAAGGCAGCCGACCGGCGCATGTACGAGGACAAGCTCTCCCGCACCGGACGCCCGCCCCGCCAGGTGCCGTGACCGGAGGCGCTGAGTAGGTAAGGACGAAACCCGATTCTGAAGTGGTTGAGGGAGAAACACCCGAGATGATTTAGGTGGGGTAATGGCAGAAAGGTTAAGCTGACCCCCAGCGATGTTCCTGTCCCCAGCGATGTTCCCAATAAAGTAGGATTTTAGCCGAAAAATTCTCCCCGCTGGAGAACGCTCGGGGAATAAAGTAGTTTTTCAACGACCTGCTAGACTTCGTTTCACTCCGCCAGTGCGCCCCTGACCCGTAGCTTAATTTATCGCGATACGAGTGAGTCCATTATGAAGCTAGAAACCTTTAATGACGTGTTAGCCTCTATAAAGAAGAATCCAAACCGCGAGTTCCATCTCCTCCTCGGAAATGGCTTCAGTATTGCTTACGACCAGGCAATCTTCTCCTACAACGCGCTGCACGATTTCATCCAGAAACTAGATGACAAGGATCTTTCGAAAGTCTTTAGCGTAATTGAAACCAAAAACTTTGAAGTCATCATGCAGTACCTTGATAACTTCTCCGCACTAATCACTGCTTTTGGTGGTGATCCTGCCCTCAAAAAGCGTGTAGATACGGCAAGTGCGAAGCTGAAGACGAGCCTGTTGGACGCTGTAAAGGCGCTTCATCCTGAGCATGTATTCAAAATACCTGCGGAGCAGAGCACTGCGTGTTCTAGCTTTCTTAAGGTTTTCTTGGGCTCCGGTGGCAGTATTTATTCCACGAACTACGATCTGCTGCTCTACTGGGTCCTCATGAGGAACAAGGTCGTCGATCACGTCGACGGTTGTGGGCGCGAGCTTGAGAACGCCGACGATGAGTTTGTTCCTGCGGAGGACCAAGTCTGGTCTGATCTGATGTGGGGTAAGCATCGCGACGAGCAGAACGTGTTTTACCTGCACGGCGCTCTGCCTTTTTTTGATAATGGCGTCGCAATCATTAAGGAAGAGTATGACGTCTATAACTACTTACTGCAGAAAATCAGCGCGAGAATGGAAAAGGGCGAGTATCCGATCTTTGTGACTGCTGGAGACGGCCAGCAGAAGCTCAAACATATCATGCACAACCAGTACCTCACATACTGTTATGAGAACCTGTGTAAGGCTGAGGGTTCGTTGGTGACTTTTGGGTTCAATTTCGGTTTATACGATGAACACATCATTGATGCCATTAATAAGGCCGCAAAACACGGGCGGAAAGCGTCCGACAAACTCTGGAGCATATACATCGGCGTCTACTCAGACGACGATCGGAAACACATCGAGAAGATTTCTGGAAAGTTCAAGTGTAAGGTGCATATCTACGACGCTAAGACTGCTAACGTTTGGGGATAAAGAAATAACAATCGCTTCCAGTAGATGGCCCAGTTTCAGCGACTACGCTGCTTCGGCTGGGCTGCAGCTGAAGCGGGACGCTGTTGGTATATAAATTGTTGGGGAGCAGAGCATTAAAGCCCGCCATGCTGGCGACAGACTCCTAGCGAGAAGTAATAGGAGTGAGGGGGAGGGATGATTAGAACACTGACGGCGTCGCAGTTTGCAAGCGCTTTCTGTTTGAGGCCGAAGCAGGTTGCCTGGTTCCTAGGTGCCGGAGCCTCTGCCTCGGCGGGCATTCCAACCGGCTACGCAATGATACAGGATTTTAAAAAGCGATTATTTTGTCAGTTGTCCGGTGTCAGTCAGCGGGAAGTGGACGCTAATGATCCTCTGTGGATTGAGCGGATGAATCTGTTTTTCGGTAGTCGGGCGGTACTTCCCCCTCCCGACGACCCGACCGAGTACGCAGCAGCCTTTGAGGCCGTTTATCCCACTCCGGAAGCTCGCCGTAGTTACATTGAGGAAGCAATCAGAAAGGGTACGCCATCGTTTGCCCATCGGGTGCTCGCCTCGCTACTGACCGCCCGGCATGTCCCCTGTGTGTTCACGACAAATTTTGACCAACTGGTTGAAACCGCAACCACGGTGACGGATCAGTTGATGCCAGCAGACGAGCGTGCGTATATGACAGTGGCTGCGATCGACAATGCGGCCCGCGCTGAACTCTGCCTGCGCGAGTCTCGTTGGCCGTTGCTAGCCAAACTTCATGGGGACTTCCAGTCTGTTGAATTGAAGAACACAACTAAAGAGCTGAAGGACCAAGACACAAAGATGCGGCGTGTTTTGACTACGGCGTGTGCGCGTTTTGGGCTTGTGGTGGCGGGGTACAGCGGACGCGACTCTTCGGTGATGGCAGCATTGACCGACACACTGACGCAACCAAACGCATTTCCGGGTGGCATATTCTGGGTTGCCCGATCCGCCCAATCCGTTCTTCCTGCAGTGACTGAATTCCTTGAGGCAGCAATTAATGCAGATATTTCGGCCACAATCGTTGAGTCCCCGACGTTTGATGAATTGGCTGGTGATATTGTCGATGGAATTGCCTTGCCACCTGTGCTGCTAAGACATGTCCAGGAGTCACGGCCAAAGCCGGTTCTCATGACTGTACCGCTTCCTACGCAGGAGAAACGAAAATTTCCGGTGTTGCAATGTTCGGCTGTCCCGATTCTATCGATGCCTACGGTGGCTCGTCGCATTGTCGTCAAGGAGACCGTCACGACTATCCGTGCTCGAGATTTGCTACGAGAAGCAGGTGTGAGAGCGCTGGTGGCAAGCAATGGACGAGAAATTGCCGCGTTTGGATCAGACGACGATTTGTTTCGGGCTTTTTCACCCGTGGGTGGTCAACTCACCGGTACTGTTGAACTCCATCCAGACAAGGACAGCTGGGCGCGAGGACTGATCTACGATGCCTTGACTAAGGCCGTGTGTCGAAGCAAACCGCTTCTCCCTCGTTTGCGCCGAAATGGGCATTCAGTCATCGTCGCAAGCGACCTGCCGACAGATAGCAAGGAGCGTGTCGCTTCGCGTAGCGCTCGACTTTCAGGCCTCAAGAACGCCTATTCCGCTGCTTTGGTTGGCAAGGTGCCGGGGCACGACTATCCCTTCAGTGAAGGAGTACGTCTTCGGCTGGATTGGGCGGCAGATCGTTGGTGGTGTGTGTTTGAGCCGTTTACGGACATTGAGTTGCCGCGTCCTGAACGTGATGAGGGCCGTGACAACGGCGGTTCTGTTGACTGCGAGACAACGCCTTTTCAACGTATTAATCCAGCCGCGGATTGGCAGCGTGAACGTTGGGCGAGGCGTTACAACACCGTATGGTCCAGAATTCTATCAGCGTGGGCGAACATCCTGGCCGGAGAGAATAGGGGCACTATCCATTCCATTGGCTTGCAGGAAGGAACAGGTCTGGACGCGGTATTTCAGTTATCGCCGGTGACGGCATGGTGTCGTCCTAGCCATGAGCATGATTACTTTTTGCGAGGTGGAAGATGAGCGGAGATTACACTGGTTCCCAATTGCCATCTTTCTCCTTGCTGGATGAACCGCTATTGACGTTTAACCCAGACGATACGTTGCTGGATGTGAACCCGTTGCGAGGGCTTGATCTTTATGGTGCCTACAATAGCTTGTCATTTCGAAGCTATACCCCTACGCTTCGCATAGCGACTCTCGCACCTGCTGGAGGATGGGCTAATCTGCGGACATTGGTCAATACATTGCGATCCAGTCATGCACCAAGTGATCGCAAAGAATATGTGCCAGCGTTTCGCGGTTTTGAGAGTGTGTTCGGCGTACCTCTGGTAGCTGCGCAGACGGAGGCACATATCAAGTGGCCGGATGATTTGAGTTCGCTCGGACCGGACGGGCCACCTCACCTTAAATTGATGCAAGCCCTGCGCGATGGTATGAATCGCCTGACATTGATCCGGGATCAGTTTGACGTAGTATTGGTGCACCTACCCGATGCTTGGCAAATCGCGTTCCGAGCCCCAGGCTTTGACGCACACGATGCGCTCAAAGCGCTCGGCGCGACCACCGGTATACCTACCCAGGTGATCAACGACCGTGCCTTCTCCTTCAGCTCCAAAGCATCATTGGCTTGGCGTTTGTCAATCGCGCTGTATGTGAAAGCAGGAGGTATTCCATGGAAACTAGCCCCATTACCAGGAGTACCGGACAACACGGCATACATAGGCCTAGCCTACGCCTTACGAGGTGATCCTAGGGAGGCACATTATGTAACCTGCTGTTCACAGGTCTTCGATGCAGACGGTGGGGGAATGCAGTTCGTAGCATTCGAAGCTCGTGACCCCGTGAAGGATGTTGAGGAAGCGCGGCGCAATCCGTTCCTCAGTCGCAGTGATATGCGTGCGGTTCTGGCCCGTAGTCTCAATCTTTACCAAAGCCGCAACGGAGGATTGCTGCCGCGCCGATTGGTTGTTCACAAAACAACTTCGTTCAAAGCCGAGGAATTGGAAGGCGCTCTTGATGCGATGTCCGCTGTTCCCGAAGTGGAATGTGTGGAGGTTACCAGCAGCCCAGGTTGGCGCGGCGTATGGCTTAAACAAAGCCGCGACGCTGAGCGACCGAGCGAGCCGGATGGGTACCCCGTCCCGCGTGGCACGATGCTCCAACTCTCGGGCGTATCAGCATTGGTTTGGGTGGCAGGAAATGCGCCTCGCGCTTCGTCGAGAGGTGACTACTACCAAGGTGGGAAGAGCATTCCTCGCCCTCTAAACCTGGTCCGTTATGCAGGAGGCGGGCCGTTAGAACTCACCGCACGCGAGGCTCTGGCTCTAACCAAGATGGATTGGAATAACGACGCGCTATACGACCCTGTGCCGGTTACTATTCGTTATTCGCAGCGTCTGGCAAGGACAATTGCCAACGTGCCCACGCTGCCAGGTAAGGCTTACGCTTATCGGTTGTTCATGTAAGTGAAGGGAAGCTAGAGGGACATAGTGGATTTGTTGATTATCATTACCTGGAGATTCGCAGCCAGGAAAAACAGGGACGCTTCCCTATTTTATGTCATTTCAAGAGCATGACGCATGCTTCTTCTACAACTCGCCGCCTTGATTCCTCCCCCCACACCTGCACTAAATATAACATTTAATGCTTGAAATAACCCGTTAACAGGTTTATATTTGTAATAAATATATAACATGTTATCAGCGAATAATTTCGCATGGGGAGGTAAACGAGTCATGATACGAGTTTGCCGGGAGCAAAAGGGTCTTTCCCAGGAGGAGTTGGGGCAGAAGATTGGAGTGACCCGACAAACCATTGCCGCCTGGGAAAAAAATGAAAGAACACCATCCCTGGAACAGCTTGGGCGCATTGCTCAGGCACTGGGGGTAGCTCTGGACATCCTGCTCGGAACTGCGGCCGCAACCGAACCGACGCTGTTGTTCCGGGCCGACATGCCGTCCGTCCTGTCCGCTGAACTGCGCCTCTATCTCACGCGCAAGGCCGAGGATTACGCTGTTGTCGAGCAACTGACCGGCTCCATCCCCGTAATCCCCGAATCGCGGCCCGTTACAGGGTATGATTTTTATGCAATTGAATCATTTGCCCGTGAAATCCGTGACTGGCTTGGCGTTGAGGACGCCCCCCTGGGAGATGTTCTTACGCTGCTCGAAGCCAAAGGGCTCAAGATAATCCCCCAGTCACTGCCGAATCAGGTTTCCGGTTTCTCCGCATACACCAACGATCTGGGCGGCGTAATTTTTATCAACTCCAGCCATCCAACGGAAAGGCAATATTTTACAGCCCTGCATGAGCTGGCCCATCTGATTTTCCACCGCAAAGAGTACGAAAATCCGGGGCCGAAGGCAAAGGGAACTGACCCGAGGGAGACGCTGGCAAACCATCTGGCCGGTGCGGCCCTGTTGCCGAAGCCGTTTGTGGAAGCTGAATTGAGCGCCTACCGGAACAAATGGATACCTTTCCCCTTGCTGCGAGACATGAAGTACCGCTACTCGGTAAGCATGCGCACCATACTGTATCGTGCCGAACAAATCGGCATCATTTCAAAAAAATTGATGGGTGTGCAGATGGGGAAACTGAACGCATTCAGCAGAGAGAGGGAGCCTTATGAACTCCCCGCTCCCCATGCGTTGCGGCGGCTGGAGCGACTCACCTACCGGTCGTTGCTGGAAGAAAAAATTACCACTTCACGGGCAGCAGAAATCTTGGGGACTCCCTTAATCAAGGTACGCGAAGAACTCGCCAAATGGTGTGAGGGAGCCCCGCATTGATCCTGCTTTCCGACGCAAATGTCCTGATCGACTTGGGGTATGTGAACGGTATCGGCATTCTGCCCAGGATTGCCGAAACCGAAGTCCTCGACATCGTGTTGCTGGAGTGCGAGCACCCGAATCAACCGGGCCTGATCGAGGAAATCAAGGCGGCCGGGATCAAGGTCGTAACCGTGGAGACGGCCTGGATTGCTGCTTCAAACCGCTATAAGAACGGGTTGCTGAGTTTGCAAGACCGGCTGAACATCCACTATGCCAAGGAATTTGAAAGGATCCTGCTTGCCGGTGACAAGCCCATTCGGGAAATGTGCCGCAGGGAGAGTATCGACATCAGGGGATCGCTGTGGTTGGTGGATGAGGCATTGAACCGTGGGTTGGTAGCACCGATGGAGCTGCTGCGCTGGCTGGAGGTTTGGCCGGAAAAAGGAAGGTGGCTCCCCAAGGAGGAAACGAAGCGGCTAGAAGGTAAGCTGAGAGCTGCGCTTTGATGAAGCTAACTTTTAAGAATTGCGGTTGACTGAGGCAATATGTTGTGCTAGCGTTCATGCGTAACACAAAATGTAGTAATAACGATTCTTTGACAAATAAAAAATCCAAGGTGTTGTT
Organism: Geobacteraceae bacterium; assembly: GCA_036518435.1. Taxonomy (GTDB): domain Bacteria; phylum Desulfobacterota; class Desulfuromonadia; order Geobacterales; family Geobacteraceae; genus JAMPXD01. The sequence continues at coordinate 10,600 of DATDNF010000006.1, read as the reverse complement.
CGAGCAACACCTTGGATTCCCCCAAAAGGTAGCCTTTGGGGCTTGGTAAAGAAAAAACCTTGAATAATTATATTATCAAACTTTTTCTTCCTTTATCAAGTTTTTAAATCGGCTACCAGAAAGAGAGGTGGCCTGTCATGCACAAGAAAAATGGCAAACGGCTCGTATTCGTGGCGTATTTTACCAAGAACGGTATCAGGTACTACGCCAAGAACTACGGCAAAAAAGCCTGGGCGCTCTGGGTCTAGGCAGCATCCGAGAGAGGGGGCGACCCCTCTCTACCAAAAACTTGATAAAGGAGCCGATCATGGCAACAAATCCACCGGCAGGCGATGGGCACCGCAACGGCATGGTGCGTGAACGTAGTCAAACCTATAACCCCAAAACCGAAACCTGGGTCAAGCGCGATACCAATGACGGTCGGTTTATGGCGCAGAAACCTGACGGCACACCATTCAAAGGTGTAAGAAAAGAGAAGTAACAGACGCGCAAGGGCGGGAAATCATTCCCGCCCTTGGTTTTTTGTTCGGCAAATTTGATGTTCAGGGAACAGTAAACCATCTCCTTGCAAAGTTTGGCGCGGGTGACGCCGATTTCAACGAGCAACTGATGGTTGAGCAAAAGGTTCAAGCTCATAACCAACGAAAGTGTGCTCAATTCTTCAGATCTTCACCGTCTTGTATAAAAAATTCTTGAACTTGAAGAACCGCTTCCGCTCCTCCTCGTCCCCGTAAATGTCCCCCTCGACCGCCCGCAGGTGGCGGGCGATCTGGGGCATCCCTTTCCCCGCCTTTGCCCTCGCCTTGTCGATGACGAGCCTTACCACGTCCCGCGGGATGCGGTTGCGGGAATAGGGCTCGTAGACAGCCTCCCAGAAGTCCCGGCCTTTTTCTATCTCCGCGACGATCTCCGCCGCCAGCTGCTCGTTCAGCAGCACCGACGCCTGGGGGGGCTGCTCCTGGGAGCCGTTGCTGACCGCCTGCCGGATGTCGTCGCCGGTGACCGTCTTCCCTTTCCTGAAGAAGAGCGCCCGCAGCAGGATGCTCCGCAGCTCCCGGATGCTCCCCTTGTAGTTGTGGCCGACCAGCACCTGCTTCGCCTCCTCGGTGAGGACCGGCACGGCCTCCCGCGGTTCCTCGCCGCGGTACGTCCGGTACAGCTTGCCGAGGAAGTGGACCGCCAGGTCCGGAATGTCCTCGCGCCGCTCGTTGAGGGAGGGGACCCGCACCGACAGCTCGGAGAGCCGGTGGTAAAGGTCTTCCCGGAAGTTTCCCTTGCTGATCTCCTCGGCCAGGTTCCTGTTGGTCGCCGCCACCAGCAGCACCCGGCTGTACCGCTCCTGGTTGTCCCCCAGCCGGAAAAAGCCGCCGTTGTCCAGAAACCGCAGGAGCTGCACCTGGGTCTTCGGGTCGGCGTCGCCGATCTCGTCGAGGAAGACTATACCCCCCCGCGCCTCCTCCAGGATTCCCTTCCGGTCGCTGTAGGCGCCGGTGAACGCCCCCTTCTTGTGGCCGAACAGCTCCGAGAAGGTGAGCTCCCCGCTGTAGGCGGCGATGTTGGTCTTTTTCACCGGCAGCTCGCCGGAAGGGTTTATCCGCTCCCGGTACATCTCGTTCAGCTTGTTGTACAGGTTGTTGAAGAAGAATTCCTTCCCTGCCCCGGTCGGCCCCAGCACCAGGATGGACGGGAGACCTATGGTCGCCTCCTGGATGACGTTGTTGCTCCAGAAGGCGATCCGGTTGAACAGGGGGACCGAGACCGTGTTGATGAAGTCGACGATGTCGCGCGCCTTGTCGCTGTTGCCGATGATGTTGCCGAGCCGGTACGAAGAGACCTGCGGGTCTTTGTAGGTGACGTCGCTCTGCAGGCGGTTCACCTCCACCTGGAGCCGCTCGATCCGCTGGATGTCGGAGATGTGGCGGCTGGTCAGGCGCTCGATGATCTGGAGGATCCGCTTGTGCTCCTCGGTGAACCAGCCGGGCTTCAGGGAGTTGAGGCAGATGACGGCGATCACCTCCTCGTCGGCAATGATCGGCACGGCGATCTCGCTCTTGATCAGCTCGCTCATGGAGCGGTGGAACCCTTCGCCGCTCTGCTCCTCCTCCACTCGGGCGATGATCCGCGGCTGCCGCGACCAGGCCACGTAGCCGGTCAGGCTCCGCTGCTCGGGGGGGAGCTCGTGGCCCCCGACCCTGAAGGGGGGGATGTCCTTCTTGAGCCACTCCTTGTTCTTGGCTCCCACGATGTTCCCCCGCTCGTCCTCGACCACCAGCCACTTTTCCCCTTCCCGCTCTTCCACGATGGCGATGCTCCCGGTGTCGGCGCCGATCAGTTCGGTCGCCTTGGAGAGGACCTTGGTGAGGAACGGCTGCAGCCCCTCGTTCGGCTCCTGGAGGAGGTCGGTGATCTCGGCCAGGACCTTGATCTCCGGGTGCTCGCCGCCGATCTCGTGGATGACCCGCTCTACCATCTCCGCGTGGGTCTGCAAAAGCCCCATCTCGAAGTCGGAGAAGCGCTCGATCTCGCGGGTGAAGTAGTTGACCAGGCAGATCACCTTGCGGCTGTTGGGCTCGAAGCGGGGGACCACGTAGAGGGAGCGGAGCGCCATCGTCTCGGTGAGCGCCCGCTTCTGGAGCCGGTGGGAGGCCAGGTCGGGGATGAACAGGGGCTTCAGGAGCCGGTCGTCGATGATGACCGCGCGGTCGTCGATATAGCGGGAAATGAGGGATTCCCCCCTCTCCAGGGCGATCCCCCCCAACTGGTCGAACTGAGCCTTGAGGAGCGGGTCCTCCGAGTGGCTGGCGAGGATCTCCAGGGTTTCCCGGCCGTCCCGGCCGGTGACCGGCACCAGCACCGCGGCGAGCGAGAGGCGGTCGATCAGGCGGACCGCCGATCTGACCATGAAGCCGGCCGCCTCGCGCTTCTTGTACTCCTCCACCCGGCGGGCGAGGAGGAGCTGCTGGTGGTATTTGCGGGCCTGGTCGAGCCGTTCCCCGAATCCCCCGACGAACTCGCGCAGCATGCTTCTGGCGCTGCTGTCGATGGTTTCTCCCGCGTCTTCACTGTCGATGCAGACTACGCCGAGGGATTTCCCCTGGCTGGTGAGGGGGATCAGGTAGCTGGAGGCGATGCCGAAGCGGTCGGCAAAGGCCCGGTCCAGCGAGGGACTCTCCCCGTCCGCGAGCGTATGTTCGGCGGGGAAACGGGAGATGAAGATGGCGGAGACCATGGCGTCGGGGGAAACTATCGGGAAGGTGACCCCGGCGATCTCCGGGGCAAAGGGGCCGCAGGCATAGGCGCAGGAGAGCGCGCCCCGGGTCAGGTCTTCCAGGTAGATCCTCACCCGCTCCCTGCCCGCTGCCAGCCGCACACCCTCGGCCAGGCTGTGGAGCATCTCCTCCAGGTTTTCCTTGCCGAAACCGGCAACCCGATCCAGCAGCCGGGCCAGTTGGGCCTGTATCGATTCCATGAAATCCTCTGAGTAGGTTTTTTACACTATGGATTACTTTAGAGGAAATGAGGGGGGAAAGTCAAGGGGAAGGCGGTTCGAGGTTTCACGTTGAACGTCGAACATAGAACTTCGAACAGTTTTCAGTTCAGCCCTTTCCTGATCTGGTAGAGCTCTTCCATGTTGAGGTCGTTCAGCTCGTAGTATTCCCGTTCCAGCTCCTCCACGTAGAAGCGGTCCAGGCCGGAATTCTCCAGGAAGTCCTCGCGCAGGGCGATGTCCTTTTTCGCGATGATGGTGGGGAGGAGGTTGTGGATGTAGACCGCTTCCTTCTTGATGGTGAGGATCACCTCGTTGAACAGGTCATCGGGGAGGGCGCGGTCGATCAGCTTCTTGTGGCGCAGTTCCTCGGCCACTTCCCGTTTCAGGAGCTCCTGGTCGGCCTTTGTGGAGTACTTCGAGTAGAAGTTCCTGATCCGCTCCCGGACGTGCTCCAGGACGGTCTGGAAAATCCGCTCCTCTTCGTTGATGCCGACCAGCTTGTCCTGCAGGGCGTGGGTGGCGAGGCGCTTCTCCTCGATCAGCCTGAGCCCCCGCAGGAGGCTGGCCACCTTCTTCCTCCCGTAGTTCCCCAGGTACTTGTTGTCCAGGATGCCGCTGATGAAGAGCTCCTCGAACAGCCCCGGCCGCAGGAGGTCGAATTCGACCTTGTTCCCCAGCAGGCTCCGGAGCATCTCCTCCGATACCCTGACGTTCTCCATGAAGGCGAGCTGGTTGATGATGTTCGAGGTGGAGTCGTACCGGTCGAAATAGGTGATGACGTAGGAGAGCCCTTCCAGCAGCGAAAGGTCGGCGCCGTCGCGGATCTTTTCGTCGCACGCCTTGCTGGCGTCGAGCAGGATCTCCTCGAAGGTGTGGTCCCGGTTCTCCGTCGCCCGCTTCTTGGCGAACAGGAGCTTGAGCATGTCCTCCCGGTCGATGCTGCTCTCGATCTGCCGCTCGGAGAGAAATATCCCTTCCAGGATCTCCCGGGTCTCGGAGATGTAGTCGTTCTCCTCCAGGTCCACCATCTTCTTGTCTTTTTTCAGCATCTCGTCGAGGGTATAGAAGAGGGCGCCGGGAATCTTGTTCCGCACGGAGAGGGTCTTGAGCCTGGTCAGGCGGGCGTTTTCCAGCTTGTTGATCTCTCCCTTGCGGTTGCAGTCGATCAGGATGTTCTTGTACTCATCCACGATCCTTCTGTTGTCCGGGTGCTTGTACATGACGTCGATCCTGATCCGCTCCTGCTGGTAGCGGTCGATGTCATGTTTCCCCGCAACGGAGGAGAGACGGGTGAATTCTTCGTCGGTGATCTTCTTGTTCCTGAAATAGAGCGATTTGAAGAGATCCCGGTACTCCCGGTGCCGCGTGTTGATCAGCTTGAACAGGAAGAGCTGGGCCTTGGGGTCGTCCAGGATGAGGACGATCTCCTCTATGATGCCGTTGTCGTTCTCGTCCCCCACGGCAACGGAGCGCTTGATGCTCTTCCCGAGGAGTTTGACGATCTCTTCCTGCTGCTCGCTGGAGGAGCCGGCGATCCGCTCGGAATTGACGAAGAAGAAGTAGTTGCAGACGGCATTGCCGTCAAAAAAAATCTTTTCGAAACTCTGGGTCCCGGCGGTGGCGTCGCTGAATTCCAGCGCGCCCGCGACGTTGTCGTAGCGGGCTCCGTAGATGACCAGGCGGTTGATCACGTCCCCCTTGGCCAGGTCGGAGATGGGCTGGTCCACGCCGAACATGTACTCGCAGAACGAGCCGCCGTTTCCCCGGTAGCTCACCCCGGTTTTCCCGATGGAGAATTCGTTGCCCGGTGAGAAAAAACGGAGTTCCCCGTCATCGTGCCCCAGGTTGAAGAAATAGCGCTGGTGCGCCTCGTTGCCGGCGACGATGGCGTAGTATTCTATCTGGTCGTTGATGAGGCCGTGGAGGCGGATGTCCTTTTGCATAGTCCTCTAACTCTCCAGTACCATCCCGTCGTAGGCGAGCTCCACCCCCTCCGGGAGCCGTTCCCCGTCCATGCAGGAGACCTCGTGGGTGAGGTGGGTGAAAATCGCCCGTTTGGGCTTCAACTCCCCGACCACCCGGAGCGCTTGCTCGATGTTGAAGTGGGTGATGTGGGGGGTGTAGCGGAGCGCGTCGATGATGAGGATGTCCAGCCCGCCGAGCAGCGTCCGGGACGATTCGGGGATGCCGCTGCAGTCGGTCAGGTAGGCCGTGTCGTCGATCCGGTAGCCGGTTGTCAGCGTGCTGCCGTGATGGAGCGGTATCGGGACGATCGTCCTGCCGAACAGCCGGAACGGGTGGCTCACCACGTGCGCCTCCAGCAGCGGGGCGTACCCCTGGCTCTCCATCCCCTTGAAGATGTAGGAAAAATTGCCGGCGATCAGATCCAGGGTCTCTTTTCTGCCGTAACACGGTATAATTGTCTTATGGATGAAATGAAAGCCGCGCAGGTCGTCGATGCCGTGGATGTGGTCGGCGTGGGCATGGGTGAAGAGGACGGCGTCGATGCGGGGTATTTTCTGGCGGATGGCCTGTCGCCTCAGGTCGGTGGAGGTATCGACGAGAATATACTTGCCGGAGGTTTCGATCAGGATCGAAGAGCGGGTCCTTTTGTCCCGCGGGTCTTCGGAGGTGCAGACACGGCAGGAGCAGCCGACCATCGGCACGCCGGTGGACGTGCCACTGCCGAGAACGGTTATTTTCATGGGCAGGTCCTTTGCATGATGGCCTTACACATAGCATGATTGTCCACTCCAGGCAAGGGGTTTGTCCCGCAAACCCGCGGGCACGGTCTTCCGACCATCTCGCCGCCGTGTCCTCGAAGCCCCGCTGTTTATGCCCAGTGGGTACTACGCTTCAGCGCGGCTTCTGCGGGCCAGCGACGATCTGGCCACAATTTGCAAAGCAAATTGGACAGCGAAGGCTGCCCGTAGGGCGAGGCCGCAGGCCGAGTCAAAATCTCGTGCCCGGTGACAACCTTTCGATGTTTGATTACGTGGAAGACGAGGGCTTACCAATGAACGTGGCGATCATCACCCCCTATTTCCATCCCGCCGTGCGCGGCACGGCGGTAACGGTGCGGCGCATCGCGAAGTACCTGGCCGGGAGCGGCTGCCGGGTGCACATCTGTTCCCTCGACATCGACCATGCCGAGAATGTATGCGCCTCCATACGGGAGTTCGCGCCGGAGCTGATCCATGCCTTTCACGGCCATCTCGGCGGCAGGGTCGCGCGGCTGACGGCGCAGGAGATGGGCGTCCCCTATATTGTCACCCTGACCGGCAGCGATGTCTACGAGGCGCTGGAGGACAGCCGCCGGGAAGAAACCCATGCCGCGCTCCGGGAGGCGGCCGCGCTGGTGGTGTTCGACAAGTGCGTAAAGAAAAAGGTCGCGGACCATTTTCCCTCCCTGGCGGAAAAGACCTTCGTGATACCCCAGGGGGTCGAGCTGCCGGACAAGGAATGTTCTTCCCCGCCGGTCCCCATGCCGGAAGGAGCATTCATCTTCTTCCTGCCGGCCGGGCTTCGGCCGGTCAAGGATGTCCTGTTCGCGCTGGAGCCGCTGGCCGCTCTGTACCGGTCCGAGCCGCGCCTCGCCTTCCTCCTGGCCGGACCGGTGCTCGACGCCGGGTATGCGGCGGAGGTGATGGCGCGCATGGAGCAGTACCCCTTCGCCCACTACCTGGGTGGAGTCGGTCACGACAGCCTCGGCTGCCTCTACCGGAAGGCCGATGTGGTGCTCAATACGTCCCGCTTCGAGGGTGGGATGGCCAACAGCGTGCTGGAGGCGATGGCCGCAGGGCGTCCGGTGCTGGCGGCGGACATAGAGGGGAACCGGTCGGTCGTCAGGGACGGGGTGACCGGGCTCCTCTACCGCGACGGGGAGGACTTCCGGGAAAAGGCGCTGGCTCTGCTGACCGACGTGGATCTCGGAAAGAGGCTCGGGGAGAACGGGCTCCGGCTGGCCAGGGAGGAGTATCGGCCGGAGGCCGAGGCGCAGGCGTATATCCGCCTGTACGAGAGAATAAGGGAGAGGGGACTGTAGGGGCGGACGGCGTCCGCCCGGTGGTCGGGCGCATGCCATGCGCCCCTACAGATTTTCCAGAAACCCCCGCACCATCGGCGCGAAGGTCTCGTGCTCCAGGAGGAAGGCGTCGTGGCCGTAGGACGACTCGATCAGGTGGTACTCGACGCGCTTGTCGAGCCGCTCCAGCGCCCGGACCATCTCCTCGGTCTGGTAGGGAGGGTAGAGCCAGTCGGAGCTGAAGGCGAAGAACTGGATGGGCACCGTAACCTGCGCGAAGGCCTCCTCCAGAGATTCGTACCCCCAGGCCGCATCGTACAGGTCGAGGGCCTTGGCGAGGTAGAGAAAGGAGTTGGCGTCGAACCGGTCGACGAAGTTGTAGCCGTTGTAGGAAAGGTAGCGCTCCACCTCGAACTGGCCGAAGAAATCGAACTGGCCGTCCCTGGCCGAGAAGCGCCGGCCGAACTTGGCGGACATCGACTCGTCGGAGAGAAAGGTGATGTGGCCGATACCGCGGGCGAGCGCCAGGCCGTCCTTCGGGTTCTTCCGGTATTCCCCCTTCTTCCAGCCCGGGTCGTTGAAGATCGCCCAGCGCGCCACGGCGTTCAGCGAGATCGCCTGGGCCGACGGCTTGGCCGTGGCCGCCAGGACGATGGCGGAGGCGATCCGGTCCGGGAACTGGGTGGCCCACTCCAGCGCCTGCATTCCCCCCATGCTCCCCCCCAGCACGGTCAGGAGCCTGTCGATCCCCAGGTGGTCGATCAGCAGCTGCTGGGCCCGTACCATGTCCCGCACGGTGATGACCGGGAAGGAGAGATTGTACTTTTTCCCGGTCCGGGGGTTGACCGAGGCGGGGCCGGTGGAGCCGTAGCAGGAGCCGATCACGTTGGAGCAGATGACGAAGTAGCGGTCCGTGTCCAGGAGCCGGCCGGGGCCGACGATGGCATCCCACCACCCGGGCTTTTTTTCCTCTTCGCTGTACCGCCCCGCCAGATGGGCGTCTCCGGTCCAGGCATGGGCCACCAGGATGGCGTTGGAGCGGTCCGCGTTCAGCTCGCCGTAGGTCTCGTAGGCGAGGGTGATCGGCCCGAGTATCCGGCCGCTCTCCAGGCGGAGGTCGGTGGCGAAGGTGATCGATTTTTGTTCGACGATGCCGACGGTCATGGGAATAACCAGGTTGAGGTTGAGGTAAAGAAAAGCCCCTTCTCAAGAGGATGAGAAGGGGCTTTCGATATGCTGCTATCCGTATGCGCCTCTCTCATCTTTGCCTTTCGGCAGGATTTAGCACCTGACACCCGTTGCCGGGCCGGTTGCTGCGGTTTCACTGGGCCTTTCCCTCCACCGCTCTTGATAAGAAGGTCTTATCTATTCAGTTTTGAATAACAATACGGAAGCGTGCGGATTTTGTCAACGGAAATGTTGCCCGTTCCTACAGCCCCCCGCCGTGCGGTTCCGCGTGAATCGCACCGGCATTCTGCCGGTCCTGGTAGAGGATCACGTTGACCCGGTCCCGGTACCGGCCGAACTCGAAGTTGAGGTTGTGCTCATAGGCCATCCGGGCCACCGGCTCCAGCTGCCCCACATCCCGCAGCCTGAAGAGGATACGGTTCCCCTTTTCCAGGTAGTCGAGGAAGCCGGTCGATACCTCGAATTCTATCGGGCCCCTTTCTCCGGTCAGATCTGCCACCCCCATCTCTGCGCCGCTGATGGACAACTCGCTCAGGATGAAACGCCGGGGGAGGAAGCCGCCTGCATCCGGCGAACCGGTGCCGAATTCCGCCAGCTGTGCTTCCAGCGGCTCCAGGGGCGCAACCGCGATCACCATGCCTGCCGCCACCGTGGCATTGCTGAACCGGTCGATGAGGATGAAGCTGCCGGTTTCCCGGTTCTGCCGGTAGGGGTCGAAGGCAACCGGGCGGTCCAGTTCCAGGCGGACCGCGCCGATGCCGTTCAGCCCCAGTGTCGGCGCCTGTTTCTGTTCCAGGGTATTGACATCCACCGCATACTGGACGCGGGTGACCCGTCCGGGGGTCACACTGGTGGCCGTTTTCACCAGGTAGACCTGTCCCGGCTGCAGGGCTTCGTCGTGCATCCAGACCAGGTGCGCCTCCGGGTGCCGGGAAAGGCGCGGCGGAGCATCGGTCGCTGCCAGCACATCGCCCCGGCTGATGTCGATCTCGTCGGTCAGGGTCAGGGTCACTGCCTGGCCGGCCACCGCCTCCTGAAGATCGCCGTTCATGGTCACGATCCGGGCCACCCGGCTGGTGCGGCCGCTTGATGCGACCTGCAGCTCGTCCCCCGGCCGGACGGTGCCTGCGGCGATGGTGCCGCAGAATCCGCGAAAATCGAGATGGGGGCGGTTGACCCACTGGACCGGCAGCCGGAACGGCTGTTTTCCGGCGTCATCCTCCACCCGGACGGTCTCCAGGTAGTTCATCAGGGTGGGACCCTGGTGCCAGGGGGTGTTGGCGCTCGCCTCGATGATGTTGTCGCCGTTCAGGGCCGAGATCGGGATGGCGGTAATGGAGGCAAAACCGAGCGGGGCGGCGAACTGTTCGTAGTCGCGCACAATGGACTCGAACCGCTCCCGGTCGAAGTCGACCAGGTCCATCTTGTTGATCGCCAGCACCACATGGCGGATGCCCACCAGGGAGACCAGGTAGCTGTGGCGGCGGGTCTGGGTCAGGAGTCCCTTGCGGGCATCCACCAGGATCACGGCCACCTGGGCCGTGGAGGCGCCGGTGACCATGTTGCGGGTGTACTGCTCGTGGCCGGGGGTGTCGGCGACGATGAACTTGCGCCGGTCGGTGGAGAAGAAGCGGTAGGCCACGTCGATGGTGATCCCCTGTTCCCGCTCCGCCTGCAGGCCATCCAGCAGAAGGGCATAGTCGATGGCCCCCCCCTGGGTGCCGACCTTCTTGCTGTCTGCCTCCAGCGCCGCCAGCTGGTCTTCGAAGATCATCTTGGAGTCCCAGAGGAGTCGGCCGATGAGGGTGCTCTTGCCGTCATCCACGCTGCCACAGGTTATGAAGCGCAGGAGCGATTTCTCCTCCTGGCTCTTCAGGTAGGCGAGTATATCTTTTTCG
>DATDNF010000005.1:0-63322 GCA_036518435.1 Geobacteraceae bacterium | reverse complement strand
CTTTCTAGCAGTTACGGAAGAGGAACTGCATTTCGTCATCGAAAAGGTGAATCATCGACCCAGAAAGTGCCTCAACTACCAGACACCACATGAAGTCTTCTTTCAAAATTCACGTGGTGCACTTGCAATTTGAATCTGCCTTCAGCCGATTGACAAGGAAGGGAAAAAAGATACGCTTTATTCAGTAAAAGCCGGCCGTACGCGGCACCGAAGGAAGGAGGATGTCATGTCGCTGAAGGAGAAGAAGGTCGTGATCATCGGGGGGAGCTCGGGGATGGGACTGGCGAGCGCCAAGGCCGCGGCGGCGGAGGGGGCCTACGTGCTGATCGCGGGCCGCTCACAGGAACGGCTGAAAAAGGCCCTGGACGAGATCGAGGGGGAGGCGGAGGCGCACGCCCTGGACGTGACGCGGGAAGAGGAAGTGCGGGATTTCTTCGCCGGCCTCGGCACCTATGACCATCTGGTGACCACCGCGGCCACCGGCGCCGCGGGGCCCTTCCTGGAGATCGAGAGTGCGGCCGTGCGCAGCGTTTTCGAGAGCAAGTTCTGGGGGCAGTATTTCGCCGCCCGGTACGGCGCCGGCGGGATACTGCCGGGTGGCTCCATCACCATGTTCGCCGGCGTGGCGAGCCGCAAGCCCCTGCCGGGACTGGTCGCCTACGCGGCGGTCAACGGGGCGATCGAGGGGCTCTGCCGGACCTTGGCGGTGGAGCTGGCGCCGCTGCGGGTCAACGTGATTTCCCCCGGCATCGTCATGACCCCCGCCTACCGGGAGATGCCGGAAGCGGAGCGGGAGGCCATGTTCCGGGCTATGGCGGACAAACTCCCGGTGAAGCGGGTGGGGAGGCCGGAAGACGTGGCGCGAACGGTCCTCTACCTGATGCAGAGCGGCTACACCACCGGCACGGTCGTCCATGTGGACGGCGGCCACTGCCTGGTGTGATGCTGCTAATTAAGTGCTTTTATGTTGCCCGCGGCGGTGCTATACTGTATCGGATTGCAGCCGAATCTCCGCGCATGGGGGGACTGTGGCCGACTCGAGGAAACTGAAGAGACACCGGAAGAGAATGACGCTGAAGTTCGGGATCGATGGGGCGAGCCGGGTGGCCTTTACGGAGGACATCTCCCGGCAGGGGATGTGCATCAGGACCGCCTTTGTTTCCCCGCCGGGGAGCTGCATCGGCATCGAGCTGACCCTGCCGGACGGTACGCCGGTAAAGCTGGCGGGAGAGGTCATGTGGGCGAAAAAAGTCCCGCCGAACATGATCCACCTGGTCAAGAAGTGCGGCATGGGGGTGAGGTTCATCCGGATCGAAGCGGGGGCCGAGGCGTTCGAACGGCTGTGCGTCGAGCTGTACGGTCAGTTGCCGCCGATCTCGCCGTCGGATTCGGCCTCTGCCTGAAAAACAGGGAAGAGCCTGCCGTGAACCACGCATGTGCAGTGACCGCCCCTCAGTCGTCCGGGGTGATCTTCACGGCCATCTTCCTCGCCCTCGGGCCGTCGAACTCGCAAAAATAGACCGACTGCCAGGTGCCGAGGAGGGGCTTGCCGTTTTCGATCAAGAGCGTCTGGGACGTGCCGACGATGGTGGACTTGATATGGGCGTCGGAATTCCCCTCGCTGTGGGCGAAGTTGTGATCGACGGGGACCAGTCGGCCCAGGAACGCATTCATGTCCCGCTGCACCGCCGGGTCTGCCCCTTCGTTGACGGTTATCCCGGCGGTGGTGTGGAGGACGAACAGGTGGCAGACCCCATTGTTGACGTTCGCCTTCCGCAGCAGCTCCCTGAGGTCGGCGGTGATGTCGATGAACTCGGTCCTGGTCCGGCTTTTAATCTCGAGATACCTGATCATTGCATCCCTCCATCATCGCCTTTGCTCTCCGCCAGCATCCCCCCCGCCGCAGAAAGACCCGTTACCTCAGTCCTAACTGGTGGAATATCCGCCCCAGCGACCTGTTAAGGGGATGCTCCCGCCCGAGCCACGAGATGACCGGCGGTTTCCGCCATCCCAGCATGTCCAGCTCCTTTTTGATCAATTGGTTCTTGCCGTAGAGGAGGCCGTCCCTGAAAGCCTTGATCGCCTCCTTCTTTCTTCCCCCGGCCAGCAGGACCCGTCCCAGGTTGAGGTAGTGCACCGGGTTGCCCGGGTCTTCTTCAGACGCCTCACGGCAGAGGAAGATCGCCTTCTCCACCTCGCCACGCTCCTTTGCCAGGCAGACGGCGTAATAGGACGTGACGAAGGGGTCGAGCCGCGTCTCGAACAGACCCTCCAGGCAGCGAAGCCCGGTGGAGGTATCTCCCTTGTCCACGGCCTCGATCCCCTTGGTAAGCATCTCCAGCTCTTTGTCGTGCGTTGCGGCCGAATTTCCCATCGTTTCCCCTTGCCGGACGTACTGTTGCTTCGCATCTTAGAACAGCTCTAATCTACTACGTTTGAGGCGGAAATACAAACAAAACCCTGGCATGTCGCAGCGCGGACGCCGAGCGGGTCACGCCGGCACTTCCGGGGCAAAACCGCGGCGCATGGTGTTTTCGGTCACGACCCGCGGCTCCAGGAACTGCACCAGGTAGTCGGGCCCCCCCGCCTTGGAGCCGACCCCCGACATCCTGAAGCCGCCGAACGGCTGGCGGCCGACAACGGCGCCGGTGATCCCCCGGTTGATGTACAGGTTCCCCGCGCCGAATTCCCGGACAGCCGACCGGATGCGGGCCGGGCTGCGGGAAAAGAGCCCGCCGGTCAGGGCGTAGTCGGAATCGTTGGCGATGGCGAGCGCCTCTTCCATGCTCTCCGCCCTGGTAACCGCCAGCAGGGGGCCGAAAATCTCCTCCCGGAAAAGCGGCGAGTCGGCGGGGAGGTCGGCGACCACCGTCGGCGGGAGGTAGTACCCCTGCGCCGGGGCTTCCCCCCGGGCGGCAATGCGCCCCTCTTCACGCGCGAGCGCGAGGTACCGTTCCACCCGCTCCCCGGCCCGCGCCTCGATCAGCGGTCCCATGAAACAGGCCGGGTCCTCGGGAGGGCCGACGGTGATCCCCCTGACCGCCTCGGTCAGCCGCTCTAGGAAGCGGTCGTAGCAGCCGGCCAGGACGATCACCCGGGAACAGGCGGAGCATTTCTGCCCCTGGTAGCCGAAGGCGGACTGGATGACGCCGGCAACCGCCTGGTCGAGGTCGGCGTCGTCATCGACGATCACCGCGTTCTTCCCCCCCATTTCGGCGATCACCCGCTTGATGGACCGCGCGCCCGGCGCGGGGCGGGCCGCCCGCTCGATGAGCCCGAGCCCCACCTCCCGTGAGCCGGTGAAGGCGATCAGGTCGATCTCCGTGTGCCCCGCCAGCCACCCGCCGACCATATCGCCGCGTCCGGGGAGGAAATTCAGCACCCCGTCCGGCACTCCCGCCTCCCGGAGCAGGGCGAAGAGCTGCCAGCCGTTCACCGGCGAGAGGCTGGACGGCTTGTAGAGGACCGTGTTGCCGGCAACCAGGGCGGCGGCGACCATCCCCGCGGAGATGGCCAGCGGAAAGTTCCAGGGGGCGATCACCAGCGCCACCCCCCGTGCCCGGTAGAAATAGCGGTTCTCCTCGCCCGGGACCTCTCCCATGCTGCGCGGGGCGCCGAGACGGAGCATTTCCCGGCCGTAGTACTCCAGGTAGTCGATCGCCTCGGCCACGTCGGCATCCGCCTCCGCCCGGTTCTTGCCAGTCTCGAACAGCTGCCAGGCGAGAAGCTCCATGCGCCGGGCACGGGCGAGCTCCGCGGCCCGGAAGAGGCACGCGGCGCGTCCGCCGGGCCCCTTCCCCTCCCAGGCGGGCTGGACCCTGCGGGCCGCCGCCAGCGCCTCCTCCACCGCCTCGCGGCTCACCGGGAAGACTTCCCCGACCACTTCCGCCGGGCGGGCGGGGTTGACCGAGACGATCGGGTCGCCTTCGTCCCGCTCCCGGCCTCCGATCACCGCCGGGTAGCGCCGGCCCAGCTCTCCCCGCACCTTCTCGATGGCAGCCCGGCAGGCGGCCCGGCACTCGGGCTGGCTAAAGTCCAGGAGCGGTTCGTTGACGAACGGCCCGATCCTCTCCCGCGCGGGGGGAGACGGCTCCCCGGGCCACGGCTCCGGCGGCGCCAGGAGGAGGTCGCGCCCCACGTTGTCGACGAAGGTCCTGCGCAGGAACCCTTCGTTGGAGGTGTTTTCCAGCAGGCGCCGGACCAGGTAGGCCATCCCCGGCAGGAGTGCGCCGACCGGCACATACTCACGGACCGCGTACCCCATCCGGCGCACGGCCGCTTTTATCGGTTCGGCCATGCCGTACAGCATCTGGAACTCGAAGGCGTCCGCCCCCACGCCGTGCCGCTCCGCGGCGACCATGGCGGCGGCCAGGGAGCGGACGTTGTGGGTGGCGATGGCCGGGGTGACGTGGTCGCCATGTGCCAGGAGGAGCTCCGCGCACCGCTCGAAGTTCCCGTCGGTATGCTCCTTTTTGTCGAACACCGGTACGGGCCACCCCTTCTGGCGCGCCGTCACGGTCTCGTATTCCCAGTACGCCCCCTTGACCAGCCGCACCGTGATCCTTCTTCCCCCCTCCTTCGCCCAGGCGATCAAGCGCCGCAGGTCGTCATGGGTCTCCTTCAGGTAGGCCTGGAGGGCGATGCCGGCGCCGGACCAGCCGCGGAAATCCTCCTCGTCCAGAAGCCCGGTGAAGACGTCGAGGGTGATGTTCTTCAGGTTGCACGTCTCCATGTCCAGGTTGACGAATCCCCCCGCCTCCCGCGCCTTGCGGAGGATCGGGCGGAGCCTCTCCCTGACCAGCGCCACGCTCTCTTCGTAGTTCACCGGACCGATCCGGGAGAAGAGGGAGCTTGCCTTGACCGAGACGTTGAGGCGGGAGAAGGTCCGCTCCCGTTCCGCATCGCGGGGTGGCCAGCCGGCCATCTCGCGGGCCAGGGTGGCGATCAGCTCCAGGTAGAGGTCGAGGTATGCCGCGGCTTCCTTCTCGGAGAGGGCGGCCTCGCCGAGGATGTCGACCGTCGCGGCGGCCCCCTCCCGCCAGAGCTTTGCCAGCACCGGGAGCGCTTCCGCAGGCGTCTCGCCGGCAATGAAGGTGCGGGAAAACGAGACGATGTTCCGCTTCACCATCCCGGCGGCGAGCCCGGCGGTGAGCCCCGATTCGATGCCCGCCAGGAGCCTTTTGAGAAGAGGGTGCACCGGGGACCCTTCTTCCAGGAAATACTCCCGGATGTGGCCCACGATCTCCTCCGGCGTGGCAAGGGCGGGGAGGACGTCCACGAAGCGGAACAGCCGCACCTTCAGGTCCGGGTCGGCCATGGCCAGGTTCATCAGCATTCCCGCCCAGCGCTTCCTGTCGAATACTGTCGGTGCGCCCGCCTCCATCAGCCGGAAGATCTCCTCCCCCCTGGCGCGGACAGCATCTTCCACGGTACCCATCGCTCCCCTCCCGTTCCCGCCGTCAAATCTTCTCTTCATTATAACCCGCAACAGCGGGGCTTCAACTCCCTTTCCGCGGCAAACGCTCCGCGTGGACGCGGTTTTCGCCGGACGGTTGAATAAGCACGGACTCGCTTTATACTTGATGGTGTCAAAAATTCTTTTTCACCACGAAGGCACGAAGAGCACGAAGAAACCATAATCCTTCAGGCAGGTTACCTTCGTGTCCTTCGTGCCTTCGTGGTGGATTCCGGCTTTGTATTCTCAACTCAACTCACTATTTTCACACAAGGAGGAAACCATGACCCACCTGGAAACCGCACGGGTAAACGAAATGCTGGGGCTCCAGATCGCCGCCATCCGGGACGCCGCGGGCAAACTGAACGACGGCGATCTGGAGACGCTGGAGACGGACATCGGCGCGCTGGAGAAGGAAATCCGGAAGCTGCGGGAGATGATCGCGGGGCTCCCCCACCGGGCATGACCGGGGGCGCCGGGGAGGGGAGCGCGCCGCGCCGCACGTTCCGCCTTAGCGAAACCGTCTCGATCAGCTACCGGGTGCACGGCCGGGGCGGCACCCCGATCGTCTTCCTGCACGGCTTTGCCGCCTCGCTCACCACCTGGCACGACCTCGTCCCCTTCTTCGCGCCGGAACGCTACACCCTCTACCTCCTCGACCTGAAGGGGTTTGGCCGCTCCTCCAAGCCGGCCGACGGCCACTACCGGCCGGAGGACCAGGCCGCGGTGGTGACCGCCTTCCTGGAGCACGAGGGGCTTTCCGGCGCGATCCTGGCCGGCCACTCCCTCGGGGGCGGGATCGCCATCCTCGCCTATCTCCATGCCCGCAGGAGCGGCAAAGAGGAACTGATCGGCCGGCTCGTCCTGATCGACTGTGCCGCCCGGCCGCAACGGCTCCCCCCGGTCATGCGCCTGCTCCGTGTCCCCGGCCTCGGGTGGTGCATCCTCAATCTCCTGCCGATCCCCTTCATGGTCCGGTACACCCTGCGGCGGCTCTTCCGCAACCGGCAGGCCATAACCCGGGAGCGGATCGCCCGCTACGTCGATTCCTACGGCGGCAAGGGGACCGACCGGGTTTTCATCGGCAGCTGCCGCCAGCTCGTGCCGGCCGATTACGCCCCCCTCATTCCCCTCTACCGCACCATCGGCGTGCCGGTCCTGATCGTCTGGGGGAGGGAGGACCGGATCATCCTCCTCGAACAGGGGCTTCGCCTCCGCGACGAGATCCCCGGCGCGCGGCTGGCCGTCATCGGCGAGTGCGGCCACAACCCCCACGAGGAACGCCCCGCCGAAACCCATGCCGCCATCCGGGATTTCCTGGAAGGGAGGTGAGGGTTGAAATAAATGGCGATTTGTGTTCTAATCGGCGGGTGAAATCCCAGGTTTTCATAGCGCTCGGCTCCAACCGTGGCGACCGGGAGCTCAACCTCCTGCGGGGGGTTGCGGAGCTCGGCAAAATCCCCGGCGCCAGGGTCGTCGCCCTGTCCGGCTTCTACGAAACCGAAGCGGTGGGGGGGCCGGATCAGCCCGACTTTGTCAACGCGGTCGTCCGGTTGGAGACCTCCCTCGACCCCCGGCAGCTCCTGGCGGAACTGCAGCGGATCGAAAACGAGGTGTTCCGGCGGGTGCGCACGCTCCGCTGGGGACCGCGCAGCATGGATCTGGACATCCTTTTCTTCGGGGACCTCATCACGGCCGGGGACGACCTGACCATTCCCCACCCCCGGCTCCACGAGCGGCGCTTCGTGCTGGAGCCCCTGGCGGAGATCGCCCCGGAGTTCGTCCATCCCCTGCTCAACCGGAACGTTGCCGACCTGCTGGACGGGGTGGGGAAGAACGAGCGGGTTGTAAAAATCCAGGAGTAGACATGCGACTCTTAATCTGGCTCCTGATCGGCTACTGCGCCTATCTCCTCTTCAAAGGGCGCAGCAGCAAGGAGATCCCGCCGGCAACCGGGCAGAAGGGCGAAGAAACCCACCGGGACCCGGTCTGCGGGGTCTACGTGGCCGAGGATGACGCCGTGATCGGCAGGGTGGAGGAGAAGCGGGTCTACTTCTGTTCCATGGAGTGCCTGGAAAAGTACAGAGAGCAATTGGAAAATAAATAGTAACGGAGGAACACAATGAAGTTTTTCATCGACACCGCGGACGTTAAAGAGATTCGGGAGGCCCACGAGCTGGGGGTGGTGGACGGGGTGACCACAAACCCGTCGCTGATCGCCAAGTCCGGCAGGAAATTCGAGGATGTCATCAAGGAGATCACCGGCATCGTCGACGGCCCGATCTCCGCCGAGGTGGTCTCCCTCGACCATGACGGGATGATCCGGGAGGCGGAGGTGCTCGCCAAGATCCACCCGAACATCGTCATCAAGCTCCCCATGACCCCGGAGGGGCTGAAGGCGACCAAGACCCTCCACAACGAGGGGATCAAGACCAACGTCACCCTGATCTTCACCCCCATGCAGGCGCTCCTGGCGGCCAAGGCGGGCGCCACCTACGTCTCCCCCTTCATCGGCCGGCTGGACGACATCTCCCAGGACGGGATGGGGATCATTGAGGACATCCGGACCATCTTCGACAACTACGGCTACGAGGCGGAGATCATCGTCGCCAGCGTGCGCAACCCGATCCACGTGCTGAACTCGGCACTGATCGGCGCCGACATCGCCACCATCCCCTTCTCGGTGATCATGCAGCTCGCCAAGCACCCGCTCACCGATGCGGGGATCAAGAAGTTCCTCGAAGACTGGGAAAAAGTGCCGAAATAGGAACGCGCCTTTGCCGCAATCTCGGCGTTGCCTTCGTCATCGCTTGTGCGGCGTAGCGCTGCTACGCCTCCGCGCGCTTCCTCGGCGCCTTGACCTTGCGGCAAAATCGCGTTCCTAAACGGTAAAGACGAAAAAACGAAACCCCCGGAAGCAGCGCTGCTTCCGGGGGTTTTTGGTTCTTCGTTTCATCCTGACCGGCACAGGGAAAAAGTCCAGCTGCAAGGCGCGAAAGGAGCGCGGCGCCGCAGACGGACTTTTACCGAAGCAGGCTCGCCTCGAAGGAGACGACCCTCCCATCCTCTACCTCGTAGCTCACCTCGATCGGGTTGCAGCAGACCTCGCAGTCCTCGACGTAGCTCTGGGAGCCGGCCGACAGGTCGAGCAGCATGGATATCCGCTCGCCGCAGTGGGGGCAGGTGAACTCCTTGCGGGCCAACCCCTCGCCGTTCAACGGGTGACGTCCCAGACGACCCGGATGGCGAGGAGCGCGAAGGGCCAGGCGTGCCAGAACAGGTCGAAGATGTCGAGCGGCCGCTTCAGGGTGCCGGCCATGAGCATCCGGACCTTCTCGACGATGTGCGGCTGGGGGTAAAACGGCGCGAACCCGAGGATGAGCACGAGCGGGATGATGATCCGGTAGTCGAGGAGCCCTTTCATCTGATACGTGCCTCCTTGCCAGGTTAGGTGTGAGCGGTTCCGGGTGACGCGGCTATGCCGCCGGGGTTCCCCCTTCCAGATGGAGACCGGCGGCGCACCACGCTTCCCATTCCGAATGATAGCGGTCTTCGCTCGCGATGCCGTGCCGGTTGGTGAACCTGTAGCTGCCGGGAGCAGCGGGGTCTTCGACGACCGCGTAGCCGGCCCCCTGCGCCTTTTCCTTGTATTTCCTGATCCTGTCGGCAACCCAGTCCCAGTACTCCAGGGAGGTCCGGCTGCCGTACACGTCCTGGCGCCAGTCATCCCGGGGGAGCAGATCGGCTTGATTCCTGCTGCCGCAGCACACCCTCCTGATCATTCCCGCGAAGTTCTGCCATTCCTGGGTGGTGTACGTTGCCGGATCGGCTTCCTGCGTTGCCTCCGGGGCTGCCGCAGGGGGAAGCGCCGTTGTATCCGGTTCGCCGCCCGCCTGCGGCTCCGCGGGCGCACCGTCCATCCGGGCACAACGGTCAGTCAGCAGCGATACGTCATCCAGTAACCGCGCCAGTCCTTCCCTGACCGCAACGATATCCTTCGCGACATGCTGGAACTCCTCCACCCCCGGCCCGCGGAGCGGGTTTTTCCATTCTTCGAGCCCCACCTCTTCCGGGCTCAAGGTCCAGTAATTGATCGTGCTCTTCTCGGAGGCATCGATCGTGGCCACAAAGGCCTGTGCCGATGCGAAGGACTCGCCGCTCGCGCCATGGTGCTCGCAATACGCCGCATAGCGCTGCGCCCAGTGCCTCCCGGCACATTCCACATAGGCGGCGCGGGCCTTTGCCTCATCGGGAAAAAGCCGCGGCGCCTCGGCCACGCCCCACATGACTACCTGAACAACATGCAGCATCCGTATCTCCTTTGATTTCAATCTCCTAATCAGCAATGATGCGGTACTCCGCCTTCAACCCGCACCCATGTCCCCCGGCGCCGAGGGTGCCCGCGCACGCAAGCGTGCCCTGAACCCGTGATTCCTTGGTGCTCACCATTTCAGCGACAGCCGGGGCAAAGTCGAAGCCGCCCCCCACGCATGCGTCCCGCGAACAATCGAGCCGGAAAACCGCCTCGGTTTCGGCGGTGAAAATGATCTGCTGGTAGTTGGGTTCCGACTCCGCGTCCGCCTCTTCGAAGGCGACGAACAGGATAATCCTTCCGACATCGGGATACAAGTCGGAAATCGTGGCGTGCGGCTGGTTCCTGTCATTGCTATCACAACCGGTTTCTTTGCTGGTCATTTTGTTTTCCTTGTGTGGTTTAGGGTTAGTCTCCGTAGTGACTCCACTTGCTTTTGCAGGATAAACTGAGGACGTTCCTCCGGCGCCATGGCCAGCAGCCGTTCCTGGTCGATTCCGAGCTGTAAAGTGGTCATGCGGACAACGCGCACGGTATCATGCCACCCTGCCATCCCGCCTGTTCCCGGTTTGTCGGCGGCAGCAACCAGCGGCAGGATCTCTGTTACCCCGCCCTTCACCGCCTGTTCCGCTATCCTGATCCGCGTTGAGTCACGCAACTCGCGCCACCGGTTAGCCTTTATGTGCAGGCGGCTCGTCCATGCCAGGGCCTTCCGGTGGGCGGCAGATAGGCAGAGACGGTTGCAGAGTTCCGATGCCATCTTGAATCCTGCCTCATCGTGGCCGTGATGTTTTGGGTATAGCGCGGGTTCGGTGGCCAGTTTGCCTATGTCATGGAACATGGCGCAGAAGCGAGCCATCCCGTCGGGAGTTTGGGCCGCGATCCGCTGTAGTACCTGGATGGAATGAGTCAACAGGTCTCCTTCGGGGTGGTGCTCGGCAGGACCGGCGGGAATGTGTTGCATGCGGAACACCTCGGGAAGTACTGCCGTGCCGACGTCAAACTCGACCATCCGGGTGAAAAATCGTCCCGGATCTCCTTTCTCCAGGGCCTTGAGCATTTCCCTGCTGAAGCGCTCCACCGGGATCCTGCGAAAGGCCTCATCCCAGCTGTTTTCACGAATCAAAGCCGCGGTCTCCCGGGTCAGCTGCCACCCTTCCGCCTCGAAACGGAAGGCGCGGAAGATGCGGACCGGATCGTCGCGGAAGGAATTGGGAGTGCAGGCCCGCAACTGCCGTCGCTGCAGGTCGCCACTCCCCCCCAGCGGGTCGATAAGCTCGCCTGCCAAAGACATCGCCATGGCATTGCAGGTAAAGTCCCGGCGGAAAAGATCTTCGGCCAGGGCGGCGGTATCGGGGAGCAGGATCACTTCGATCTTGCCGTACTCATGGTGATGCTTGAAGTAGATGGGCGCGGTGCTCTTCCCCTCCACCAGCCGAAAGCCGAGGGAGACGAAATGGTCCGCCGGGAGCGCTGCGGCCAGATCGATGTCCTGACTCTCCTTGCCAAGCTGGAAGTCGCGCACGATCCCGCCGACCAGGAATAGACGCCCGTGGCACGGCGCAGGGAATAAACGTTTCAAAAAGGTGCTGACGGATTTCATGCCGTGTTCCATGTCTCGGTTTGTACAATTATCGGCCTAGTTTACATAACTGCAAGCCTGAACACCACAGTTTCTCCTTCATCGGCCTTGCAGCAGATGCGCTATATCGCTTGCATGGTCTTTCAGTTCGTCTAGCGTGTGAGCGACTACCACCTTGCCGCCGCTTGCGTTCGCCAGCATTGCCAAAAATTCCACGGCTTTTTCATAATGCTTTGGATCATGCTGTTTTTTCACCGTATTGGCAAAGGCAAGAACGTAAACGGGTATCTTTTTATCCCGGAGATAGGCCAGCAAGATATCCGACTTGATCGTACTGCTGCGTTCGTCGCCGTCGGATATGAGAACGAGAGCGGAATTTGGATTGGCAGCCGGCGCAAGGACCTCGGCAGCGGCAAGATATACGGCATCGATGATTGCGGCTTCTCCATGAGCCGCGGGAAGTCTCTTGAGCGCTCGATGCAGGTATCTTTTATTGTCCGTCGCAACTTGTTCGAGGGTGGTGCTGTCTTTATCTGCAAACGACATGATAAATGTCCGGTCTGTGGGACGATTGGCGCTCACAAGCTCGATGGCAGCGGCCGCGAAATAGTCTGGATCCACGCCTGATGATGCTGAACAGTCCAGTACGATGCCATACCGTAACGGGGAGGCGGCGGGTACTGACTGGGCGACGGAGATAGAGGGGGCAATGAATGCCAGAGCCGCCGCAAGGACAATATTGGATATCCGGATTTTCATTGTGTTGAACCACCAGACTCTTCGGCAGACCCTCGCATCCGGCATTATTCGGCCGGCCGGAAGCTGTCCAGGATTCCCTGGATCTGCTGCCGCCCGGCAGCGGGGGGGGTAGTGACGATCAGGATCAGGATGCCGTGACGTGCAGGCGATGGCATCGCCAGGGCGTAGTAACGCATCGGATCACCATCGGCCGTGGTGTTCCCTTCGAGGGCGCGGGCCTGCACGCCTCCCTGCCTGACCATGTAATCCCTGTCAACGGAAAACCGGTCTTCATCGGTTTCACCCCGGACGGCGCGGATGATGGCGCTCCCGTTGATCGTGTCACCGGAAGTCGTCTTGACCCAAACCCAGGAGGAATTGTCGGCCAGGTCGGCAGTGTTGTTGAAACTGTCTCCCGTGATGCCGGCCAGCGGCTGGATGCGGTACCAGCCGGCAGGGAAGGAGATCTCGTAACCCAGCTGGGTGCCATGGTAGGTTCCGGCAGGCAGGGGCTGCGTGATGCCGGCAAAGGCGGGAGTGACCAGCAACAGCGTGACCAATGACAACAGCAGGGAGAAAGAACGTTTCATAGCGCACTCCTTTTCGTTATGACCTGCCGCTTGCTGGCAGGATCTTAGCATTGATACTACCTAACAGTGTCTAAAATACAGGAAAACGCAGGGAAGTGTCGCTTTCAGAGCTTAACGCCCTCATCCAGTTTCTTCCAGATGTAGAGATACCAGTAAACTGGCATAGCGATCATATTGCCGCAGAAGATGACCACCGCCCAAAGTGCCTTCTTGTCCTGAGGTACTGCGTCGGCTTTGAAAATGTGTCTTATGTAAACGGCCAATGGGACAAAAATCCAGATCATCGTTAGGAAGTGGAGCGGAAATATGATTTTCATTATGGTCGGCATTTCTCCAGCGGCTTGCTTGCCCCCAAAATCCATCATTATGAACTGCGAGAAAATTGTCCCCAGGAACAGGTACATGTAAAGGATGGGCCAAGCAGTGCAAATTCCGAGGGCCAATGCTTTCGATTTTATCAATTACCATCCCCTTTTTATTCACCCACGGCGCGGAGCTGGCCTGCCGCCTGGTCTTTTTGGGCGGTCTGGTCGTGCGTACTGTTATACTATGATTTTGATACGGTTCAGGACCTCTATGGAGTTTTTACGGGTTAGCTCATGTTCCCAAATACGAATCACTTTCCAGTTTCTATTTTGGAAAGCGGTTGTGATTGCAATGTCTCGCTCTTTGTTTCGGTTTATTTTTGCCAGCCAGTAGCTTTGATTACTCGAAGGGATGTGACAATGTTCTTCGCAACCATGCCAAAAACAGCCATCAACAAAAATCGCCACTCGTTGCGGCAAAAATACAAAATCGGGTTTGCCTTTTACGGGATAGTTTCGTTTCCATCCTGTAAGGCCATTTTTCTTGAATAATTTTATTAGCTTGAGTTCAGTTGATTTGTTGCCTCGCGCCCTGATGTTTCCCATGATGCGCGAGCGTTCCTGTGGGTTAACGATATCCATAAGTTGATTCACCTAGCTCTTTGAAAATTAAATAGCTCAAAGGAAGGATCGGATCTGAGGTTTTTCTTCTGGTCTTGCAACTTCTATTTTTTGTAAGGCCCGAGGAATTTGTCACCGTTAAAATGAATCAGGTGATCCGGTGCATCAGCAATCCACACTTCAGTTTCCCATGCAATGTCCGGGGCAAACTTTCTGAATGTTGCCCTGTCAAGAAAAGCTGTCACATAAACAATGCCAGCGGAACATTCTTTTGTTAATAGCTTCAATTCTTCAAGTCTTACGGAGCTTACTGGCCCCGAACTATGAACGGCTTCGATCAAAAATAGCCAGTTCTTTGATGAGCTATAAGCAATCACATCTGGTAGCGCATCATGTGAGAGTTCAAAAAATGAAAGCTTGTTGAGTTTCTCCTTTTCCAAAAGAAGAAACTTATTGGCAGTATCTCCAACATAAAGCAATTCGGCACCGAATCCGTAGCGCGGCAGAAAATCCTCAATGACTGCTTTTTGAAGGTCATTGTGTTCGCCGGGAGAAAATGTCAACTTTTTACCCCCGGGTATACTGACAGAAATTGTATCGATTTCACGAATGCCTGATAACCGATCTCGCAGCGTTCCAGTTTCGGCTAATAGTTCATCCACATCATCGTCCCATCCTTCAGTGCCGAATGAGCGCACGATAAAGGCATATTGCGGATTAAGCGCATATCCACGAGTTGGGTTATTTGTCGCAGCGTTCGGCTCATTCGCACTACGCTCAATAATTCCTGCAACGGTAGGCAATTTAAGGTCTTTACGCCTGATGTCGTCATAAGAGCCGCTTGATATGGATTCCTCAAAGTTCTGGTTAATGTATTCGATGATCTGTCTGGTTTGTGGTGCCCAGCCCCCATCACTCTGTTTCGCTTCTTTCCACTGGTTGCTGTTTTTAACATCGACAACAGCCAAAAAGGCCATTCCCATTCTTTCCAGTCTGCGTTCGGTCATGTCCTCAAACGGGATGCCAAGGCTGTTTAGAATGTAAAGTGCTTCGTTGATAACTTTCTTTATGGCTTTCGATTTTTTGCTGTTGGGCATGAAGTCTGGCACGGCGTAAGTCTCCTCTTTTGCCTCAAACACAAATAATTCAGTTTGCTCGGGCAAATTGCGATACAAAATTTCTGAACTACTATGTCGGATGCTGGATTCAAGATATGCTCTAACTGATTTTGCAATGGCGTTGGCGAATAGTGGCGGGACAGCATTGCCAACTTGATAGTACTGGCTCGTTTCTGTTCCTTGGAAATTATACCAATCTGGAAAACTTTGAAGTCTGGCAGCTTCTCTAACGGTTAGCCGCCGTCGTCTGCCATCAGGCAGACGGATTCGTTGCATATCGCCTGTTGCTCCGGCTAAATTGCGGCATGTAAGAGTTCTGGCGGGTCTGTCTAAATACAAGTCTCTTGGGTTAATGCACTTTGAAGCCTTTTCATAGTTTGCTACGTATTTATCCATGCTCGGAGTAAGGAATTTTGCATCATCTGGCACTGCAAATGCCATTTCCTCAAGTGCTTCGCCTGCGGTGACTTTTCGCTTTGCTTCTTTAGGAAAGGAGAACTCTCCGCGATGCCCGACAACAATGAGCCTTTCTCGATTTTGTGGCACTCCATAATTGACCGCATTGAATAGCTGATACTCAACGATATAATTCAGGCTTTTTAGTTTGGACAAAACTTCTTCAAAATAATCTATGTTTCTGTAGAGAAGTCCTCTAACATTCTCAAATACCCATATATCAGGGTCTGTCTTCTCGATAGCATCAATGAATACCGGAAAGCCATCCCTTGCATCTTTGAGACCTAGTTGCTTTCCGCCAACGCTGAAAGGCTGACAAGGAGGGCCTCCAATAACAACTGATACATTTGCAGGATATTTTTGATTTGTATCAAGGCGGACACAATGACAGTCACCAATAAGGTTTGTGCGATATGTTGAGGCGTAGTCAGCCTCCAATTCATATCCAATAGTTAGTATTCCACACGACTCAAAACCGAGCGATAATCCTCCGCAGCCAGCGAATAAATCCAGAGCTGTGTACTCGAAGGTGTCCGGTAAGGCTAGTTCCTTATTTATGTGTTCGATATATGTCATGGTCGATGTATTACCCTTCGAAAAATGGGAAGACTATACATCATTTCTCCAAAAAAATCTGTACTGACTTTATTGGGTTGTTTTTTTCGGAGTGCGCCTTCAAGGCGCTCGGTTCTCGGTTTTATTCGGTTCTTGGTATAACTACTTGTTGGCGAGTTCACGCGCGTGAATCGGTGATCTTCCCAAATGGAATGATTTGTTCGGCAACAACGCAAAAAGCCGCCCGACGGTCCGTACCGTCCGCGGCGGCTCTCTGATGTATCGTGGTCTCTCATCCGGCTTGCCCCTTCCCGAAAAGGAATTAACCGAACTTACTGCGCCCGACCTCCGTTGTCAAGGCATTCGTTGCGGCTCTCAGCCTCGTGACGTCGGGTCGCCGATACTGTCGGCCGTTCCTTTCTCCATATGCTCAAGAATTTTCAAAATCAGTTCATTCTGACTATCAAGATGCATGAGGATGACCTCGATCTCTTTTTCCGCTCTGACATTCACATCAAAATCCGACTCCGCTCTCTTTTCGGCATGGCGGCCCTGGAGATTCTGACCGATCATGATCAACGGCATCAGGAATATCTGGATCATGTTGGAGATGAAAAGCCACAGGACAAAGGCGGGGAAAGGATCGAACCGCAGTTCTTTCGGGGCGAGGGTATTCCAACCCAGCCATACAATGGTCCAGCAAAATATCAGTAAGAAAAACCCCACGGAACCGACATAATCCGTCACCTTGACGGCAATCTTTTCTAAGGCCGTTAAACTTTCCCTATGGGTCACGTTTATGTTGACTATAGGCTTGCGCAGCTTTTTTAATTGCTCATGGGCCTTCTGATGCTCTATTTTGTCCATCTCCCCTCCTGTTCGCCATGCCTGTTGTCTTGCGTTACTCGGCCCGGGCGCTCTTCCGCTTGTGCCGCCAGACGTACACCGCGATCAGGAGGGCGCTGAACACGATCACCCCGAGCACCGCGTGGTGGGAATGCTTGACGATCAGCTCCTGGTTCTCGCCGATAACGTACCCGATCAGGGCGAGGACCGTGCACCAGATCCCGGCGCCGAGGAAGGTGTAGAGGGCGAACTTGCCGTGGTGCATGCCGGCCAGCCCGGCGGGGAGCGAGATGAGGTGGCGCACCACCGGCAGGAGCCGGCCGATAAAGGTTGATATTTCGCCATGTTTGTGGAAAAATGTCTCCACCTTGGCGAACTTCTCCTCGGTGATCCAGACGTAGCGGCCGTACTTCAAAAGGAGCGGCCGGCCGAGGTAGTGCGCGGCGAAGTAGTTGGCGTAGGCGCCGACCACGCTCCCGGCGGTGCCGCAGAGGATGGCGACCAGCAGGTGCATTTTCCCCTCGGCGGCCCAGTAGCCGGCCGGCGGCATCACGAGCTCGCTCGGGATCGGGATGACAGAGCTCTCCATCGCCATCAGCAGGAAGATGCCCGGATACCCCAGTTTCAGAATGGTGGCCAGAAGCCACTGGATCAACGTGTGAAGCATGCATGACCTCGCGGGATAGGATGCCCCGCATTCTAGCGGCATCGAACGAAAAACGCCAGCAAAACAACACAAAAGGCGAATTGACAGGGATGAACAGGATGGACAGGATGAACGGCTCCACGCATTAGGCCTGAAAAAGCATTTACCGCAGAGAACGCAGAGAAGAGACGAAATGTTACGGTGAATACGCAATTGTTTGTTTCCTTTGCGTAACTCTGCGTCCTTTAGGCCCTGTGGGTCTCCGCGGTTCAACTGCCTTGGTTTTATCCTGAATATCCTGAATATCCCTGTTAAGTAAAGGTTTCCCGTGAATTTTCTCGATACCCTGAAAAACGAAGTCCTCGTCGGCGACGGCGCCATCGGCACCATGCTCTACGCCAAGGGGGTGGGGCTCGACGTCAATTTCGAGCACCTGAACCTGGTCCGGCCGGAACTGGTGCTGGAGCTGCACGGCGAGTACGTGGCCGCCGGCGCCCGGGTGATCGAGACCAACACCTTCGGCGCCAACTACACCAAGCTCCAGGCGATCGGCCTGGAAAAGAAGGTGCGGGAGATCAACCTCCAGGGGGCGCGCCTCGCCCGCCGGGCCGCGGCGGGGGACGGCCTGTTCGTGGCCGGCTCTGTCGGGCCGCTGGTCCGGATCAGGGGGGAGGAGCGGGAGCTTTCCACGAACGAGACCCTCGCCGTCTTCCGGGAGCAATGCCGGGCGCTCGCCGATGGAGGGGTGGACCTCATCGTCCTGGAGACCTTCTCCGACCCGGAGCAGGTGAAGAGCGCCCTGGCGGCGGCGAAGGAGACCGGGCTTCCGGTCATCGCCAGCATGGCCTACCTGGAGGGGGGCCGGACCGCCGGGGGGGCCGAGGTGGAGGCGATCACCACGGAGCTCGCCGCAGCCGGCGCTGACATGATCGGCGTCAACTGCGGTGCCGGCCCGCTGGAGGTGCTCCGGAACGTGAGCAGGATGGCGCGGGTGACGGACCTGCCCCTCGCCGCCTACCCGAACAGCGGCTTCCCGGAATTCGTGGACGGCCGCTACATCTACCGGGCCACCCCGGAGTACTTCGCCGACATGGCGCTGGAGATGGCGCAGGCCGGGGCATCGCTCGTCGGCGGCTGCTGCGGCACGACCCCGGAGCACATCCGGCGGATCGCGGAAAAGCTGCACGGGGTGCGGCCCGCGGCGCGGCGCGCTGCCGGCCGGGTGGAGGCGGGGGCGGAGCGCCGGGCGCCGGTGCCCGAACGGGAAGGGTTCCTCGCCCGCTGGGGGAAAGAGCCGGTCGTCGCCGTGGAACTCGACCCGCCCAAGGGGCTCGACTGCGCGAAGGTGCTCGCCGGCTGCCGGGCCTTGCAGGAGGCGGGGGCGGATGCCATCAACCTGGCGGAAAACCCGCTCGCCCGGGTCAGGATGGGGAACATCGCCCTGGCGAGCCTGATTCAGCGGGAGGTGGGGATCGAGGTGATCGCCCACGTCACCTGCCGCGACCGGAACCTCCTCGGCCTCCAGTCGGACCTGATGGGGGCGAGTCTCCTCGGCGTCCGTTCCATCCTGGCGGTGACCGGCGACCCGGCCCGGCTCGGCGAGCAGGCGGGGGCATCGTCGGTGTTCGACCTGAACTCCTTCGGCCTG
Source organism: Geobacteraceae bacterium (assembly GCA_036518435.1). GTDB lineage: Bacteria > Desulfobacterota > Desulfuromonadia > Geobacterales > Geobacteraceae > JAMPXD01. The sequence continues at coordinate 44,450 of DATDNF010000005.1, read as the reverse complement.
ATCAAGCTCCTGGCCGACCTGAACGGCGGCGTGAACGCCCTCGGGACCCCCATCGGCGGGGGGGCCGGATTTACCATCGGCTGCGCGTTCAACCCCAACACCCCGCGGATGGAGACCCAGGTGGCCCGCCTGGAGAAAAAGGTCGCCAACGGCGCCCGGTTCGCCCAGACTCAGCCGCTCTACGACGCCGGGCGGCTGCGGGAAATGCTGGAGAGGACCGCCCGGCTCGGCATCCCGGTCCTCCCCGGCATCCTGCCGCTGGTGAGCGAGCGGAACTGCGAGTACCTCCACAACGAGGTGCCGGGGATCGTCATCCCGGAGGAGGTGAGGGCCAGGATGCGGGGGAAGGAGAAGGAGGCGGGGGTGGCGGAAGGGCTCGCCATCGCCCGGGAGCTGATCGCCGAGGTCAGGGGCCTCGTCGGGGGCTTCTACCTGATCCCCCCCTTCGGCAAGTACGACATTGCAGTGGAACTGGTGAGATTCATCAAGGAGATGTGCTCATGAATTTGAGGAAAACCCTGCTGGCAGTCGTGATCCCGCTCCTCCTTACGAGCTGCACCACCCTGAGGAACATCAATATCGGGGGAGAGTTCGAGAAGAGCTCGCGGAGCTACCTCCAACTGGTGCGCTGGCAGGAGTTCGAGAGCGCCGCGGTCACCTACGTGAGCCCGCCGCTGCGGGAGGCGTACAGGGAAAGGATCAAGGCGGCCGGCGAGGTGAAGGTGGCCGATTACCGGGTCAAGGTGGTGGAGTGCGACCCGGTGAAGGGGGAAGCGACGGCAAAGGTGGAATTCGACTACTACCGCCCCCCCTCCACGCGGGTCCTCACGGTTGAGGACGTGCAGAAATGGTCCTACGAGGATGAAAACGGCCAGCGTATCTGGCGGCTGAAGACGCTGCTGCCGGAATTCAAGTAATCCCCCTCTCCCCAACCCTCTCCCACCAGGGGAGAGGGAGTTTTTGTTCAATCCCCTCCCTTGATGGACCCAAACAGCGGGCCTAAAGGAGGGGGCGAGGGGGAGGGTGAAAGACGTATTTTATTTCTTCCCGGACGCCTGGTCGATCATCCGCTTGATCTCGTCCTTCGACCGCGCCCCCATCAGCACCCTGCCGTTGGCGAACGCCATGGTCGGCGTGACGTTGATGCCGCGCGCAGCCCCCACCTTCTTCATCTCCACCCCGCTCACCTTTTCGCAGGCGAGCCGCTGCACCTCTTTCCCCTCGTAGCTGTTCTCCAGCATCCTGAGGGCACCCGCCATGTTCTTTTTCGCCGTGCAGATGATCGACTCGGTCTTCCACAGGGAGTTGGGGTGGATGTCGAGCGGCACCAGGATGATGTAGATCTTCAGCTGCGGGTCCTCCTTCACCATCTCCGTGACGGTCTTGTGGAGCTTGGCGCAGTAGGGGCATTCGGGGTCGCTGAACAGGTAGAGCACCCTTTTCCCCTTGGGGTTCCCCATGACGACCGCCTTGTCGAGGGGGATGCCGGCGACGTCGATCGTTGTGGCGGCCTCCACCCCCTGCTGGGTGAGGTTGCGCTTGCTCTTGATGTCGAGGATCGGCCCGTTGACGAGATAGTTTTTGGAAAAGTCGAGATAGACCAGATGAACCGCTTTGTCCTTCTTCAGGGTGATCTGGTAGAGCCCCCGGGCCGGCGCGGACGAGACATCCTCGACGGTCAGGGTCGGGTCGATGTTCCTGAAGAGGTCCGCCGCCTCGCTCTTGGTCAGCTTGTGGCAGGCCGTGCAGTCGCCGGAGCACCCCTCCACCCCCTTGCCGAAGCCGAACGCCGGCGCCGCGAACATCAGACAACAGAGCATGACAAACAGAAATCTCATCCTTTCACCTCTCACGTATGGCGATCAAAACTCAGTCGAGTTCCTCTTTTATACACCAAACGGATTCATTTTACCAGCGCCTCCGCGTGCAATCGGCGGCGAAAGGACGGTTGGCCGCAGCGCCAATGGCGCCGCTTCGGTCCGATACGGTGATTTTCCCCGCACGAAGCGCGATTCTGTGCTATGTTTTACGTAATCGCACGTAACCTCAATTCTCCGGCGACACTTTCGACATGAAAACCATCCTGATCATAGAAGACGAACGAGACCTGGCGGAACTGGTGGCCTTCAACCTGGGAAAAGAGGGGTACCGCCCGGTTACCGCCCTGGACGGCGTCTCCGGCCTGGAGGCCGCCCGCACCGGCTCGCCCGACCTGATCCTGCTCGACCTGATGCTCCCCGGCATGGCGGGAATCGAGGTCTGCAAGGCGCTGAAGGGGAGCCCGAAGACCGCCGCCATTCCGATCATCCTGCTGACCGCCAAGGGGGAAGAGATCGACCGGGTGGTCGGTTTCGAGATCGGGGCGGACGACTACGTCGTGAAACCCTTTTCCACGCGGGAGCTGCTGCTGCGGATCAAGGCGGTGCTCCGCCGCGCCCACCCCGAAAAGCCCGCGGGACGGGTGATCAGGCTGGGTCCCCTCGCCATCGACACGGAGCGGCACCAGGTCACCGTGGACGGCGCGGAGACGCTTCTGACCAGCACCGAGTTCAAGCTCCTCCTCACCCTGGCGGAGCGGCTCGGCAGGCTGCAGAGCCGGGAGCAGCTCCTGAAAGACGTCTGGGGATACAACTACGCCGGCGACACCCGCACGGTGGACACCCACGTCACCCGGCTCCGGACCAAGCTCGGCGAGGCGGGGGGGAGGATCAAGACGGTGCGGGGATTCGGCTACAAAATGGAACAAGAATGAAACTGACGATCCGCTGGAAACTGCTGCTCTCCCACCTCCTGGTGGCGCTCCTGATGGGTGGGGTGCTCTACGCCTATCTGAGCCATACTCTGGGGAACTACCTGGTCGGAGAGATCCGGGCCGGCCTGCTCAGCGAGGCGCGGTTGGCGCGGCTTACCATCGCCAGGGAGATCGGCGCCATGCGCCGGGATGCGCCCGCCGTTGCCGCGGCCGTCGCCAGGGAAACAAGGTCGCGGGTCACCATCATCGACCTGCGGGGCGAGGTGCTGGGGGACTCGGAGGTGAGGCCGGAAGAACTCGGGGAACTGGAAAACCATCTGCACCGCCCCGAAGTGCAGGATGCCCTCCACAAGGAGGAGGGGAGCTCCATCCGCTATTCGGCGACGCTCCGAATGCCGATGCTCTACGTCGCCTTTCCCTTTACCGCTGCAAGCGGCGAGGGGGGTATCCTGCGGCTCGCGCTCCCCCTGTCCGCCCTGCAGAAGACCGAGGCGAGCCTCCATGCCATCCTCGGCGCCTCGCTGGCGCTGGCAATCCTCATTTCCCTCATACTCAGCTACATCCTCTCCAACGTCACCTCGCGCTCGCTCCGCACCATGGCGGCAACCGCCGCCCGGATCGGCAGGGGGGAATTCGGCAAACGGGTCCCGGTCACCAGCGGCGACGAAGTGGGGGAGCTGGCCCGGGTGATGAACGACATGGCGGTCAGGATCGAGGGGCAGCTGGCGAGCATTTCCGCGGAAAAAAACCGGCTGGACACCATCCTGCGGGGGATGGGGGAAGGGGTAATGGTGACCGACGCGCGGGGGGTCGTCACCCTGGTCAATCCGGCATTCCGCTCGCAGTTCGCCATCCGTGACGAGGTGGAGGGGCGGCCGCTCATCGAGATCACCCGCCATCCGGCCCTCCATGACGCCTTCAAGATCGTCATGGAGACGCGAAACGAGCGGTTCGAGGAGATCACCTTCCCGGCCGGGCGGGAAAAGACCCTGTTGACCCACTGGGTGCCGCTCCTTGAGGGGGGGGAGGTACAGGGGGTGGTGGCGGTCTTCCACGACATCACCGACCTGAAACGGCTGGAAAGGGTCCGGAAGGACTTCGTGGCCAACGTCTCCCACGAGCTCCGCACCCCGGTGACGGTCATCAAGGGGTATGCCGAAACGCTCCTGTCCGGTCCGGGGGAGGCGAGCCCCGAACAGACGGCCCGCTTCCTGGAGATCATTCACCGTCACGCGGAGCGGCTGGCCGAGCTGATCGCCGACCTCCTCACCCTGTCGGAGCTGGAATCGGGGGGGATGGCGCTGGAGCTGGCGCCGCTCTCCATCAATGGGACGGTGCGCCACGCGGCGAACCTCCTGGAGCAGAAGGCGCGGGACAAGGGGATCGCCATCGCCTGCGAGGGGATCGGCGACCTGCCGCAGGTGCTGGCGGACCGGCGCAGGGTGGAGCAGGTGCTGATCAACCTCCTGGACAATGCGATCAAGTACACCCCGGGAAAAGGGGCGATCACCGTCTCGGCGGCCGATGGGGGGGAGATGCTGCGGATTGCGGTGACCGATACCGGGATCGGCATCCCCCCGAAAGACCTGCCGCGCCTCTTCGAGCGGTTCTACCGGGTGGATACGGCCCGCAGCCGCGAACAGGGGGGGACCGGCCTCGGGCTCTCCATCGTCAAGCACCTCGTCCAGCTGCACGGGGGGACCGTCGCCGTCGAAAGCGTGCCGGGGAAGGGTTCGACCTTTTCCTTTACCCTGAAAAAGGCCTGAGCCCGGACATGGCGGCCGCAGGGGTCCCCGGTCACGGAATTAATTGCACAATGCGCGCATTTGGTATAAATTGTCCCTCCATGAACGTCTCGGCGCTCCCGAAGAAAATCCTGCACGCGGTTGCCGTTTCCGTCTCTTTGTCTCTCATCCTGCTGGGGATGCGGGTGCCGAACGTCTCACCGCTCCACCCCTCCAAGCCCCGCCCTCGCGCAATCATTGAAACCGCCGCCAAGAACGGACTGGAGGCGGGCACCAAAGCAAACGTCCCGGTGGATGCCTGCCGGAATACCCTTGTCCTCGGCATGACGGAGACATTCCGGGCGTTCCTCCGTCTGGCGAACACCACGACCTGCCGCGTTCCGCTCGAACTGCGCGCCGCCCGCGCACCCCCCGCCATTACCGCCTGACGTTTCTTCCGCTCGACTCCGGCCGGCATCGGTTTGGACGGCGTGTGCCCCGTGCGGGCGGACGCCGCACTTTGCCGCGTCCCGAATCCGTGAGCCGGGCACGTTCCATTACAGAACCACATGACAAGGAGAGCACAAATGACCAGATCATTAGCAACATATTTCGTTATCCTGACGTCCGCAGCAATCTTAGCCGGCGGCTGCGCCAAGCAGGGGCTGGTAAAAAAAGACGAACCCATCCCCCCTGCCGCGGCCGCCACTCCTGCGACAACCGTTGCGGGCGCCCCCTCGACACGGGAAGCCGGCTTGCCGAAGGAGCCGGTCGCCGATGCGGCGCATGAGGACCGGAAACCGCAAGAGTCGAAGGCCGGCGCGCAGGTTGCCGCAATGGATACGGTTTTCTTCGATCTCGATTCCTATGCGCTGACGCCGGTTGCCCGCGACACGCTTGCAAAGAACGCGGGAATCATGAAGCGGAAGGGCAGCATGAACGTCCGGGTTGAAGGGCACTGCGACGAACGCGGCTCGGATGAATACAACCTTGCCCTGGGCGAAAAGAGGGCCAAAGCCGCGCTGGACTACCTCGTCGCCATGGGGGTCCCGGCATCGACTGTTTCCTTCATCAGCTACGGGAAGGAAAAGCCGGCCGATCCCGGTCACGACGAGGCGGCCTGGGCGAAGAACCGGCGGGACGAGTTTGTCATCGTGTCAAAATAGCGGCTGAAAATGCACGCGGAGCCCTCACCGGCTCCTTTGCGGACGGCCCCGGCGGCAGATCGCCGCCGTCGGGGCCTGCGATGCAACAAAAAAGGCCGTCCTTACCGGACGGCCTTCCATGCAACACTTCCATCCACCCTTCTTTTTCAAGCCACCCTCACACCCGCACCCTGATAGGCAGAATGACACTGGTGATCCCGCTCCACTGCAAGCGCCGCTGGATGGCGAAGGCGGTCTCGTTGTGGAGCATCTTGTGGTAGAACTTCTCCAGGCGGAAGGTGAGCTGGCCGGTGAAGACCGTGGCTCGGGGGTAGACCTCGGCAATCTCGTGGCAGAGCTCCGTGGCGGTCTCCACCACGTCGGTCCCGATAGCCATCCGGTAGTCGGCCGCAATGCCGAGCCGGCGGGCGAGGTCCACGTATTTCTCCATCCCTTCCTTCACCGATTTTTCCAGCGCCGCCATCTCCTCCGCCCCCTTGAACGAACCGGAGTCGATCACCGCCACCGAGACGAAGATCACGTTCTTGTACGTCTTGGGGAATGCGGTGAGGATGGAGAGGAGGGTGTGCACCCCGAAGCCGCTGTAACCCGAGACCAGCTGGACGGCGGTCGGCTCGTTGCGGTTGACCGGGTCGGTGTTGACCGGGCCGGAGGTGGGGAAGTCGAGGAGGGTCTCGTCCAGTTGGGCGATCCCCTGGCGCACCTTGACGTAGTGCGCCTTGATCACGTAGCAGAGGACGATCACCACCGAGGTGATAAGGAGCGTCATCCACCCCCCCTCGGTGAACTTCTCGAAGGTGGTGATGACCAGGATGGTGACGCAGAGTGCGAGCCCCACCAGATGGACCGAGAGGTGGCGCAGCCACTGCGGGTCCTCTTTCCGGCGCTGGATGAAGAAGCGGGACATCCCCAGCTGCGACAGGGAGAAGGTGATGAAGACGTTGATGGAGTACATGACCACCAGGGCGTCCACCGAGCCGCGGGTGTAGAAGAGGAGCGCGATGGCGGCGACCCCCATGAGGAGGATGCCGTTACGCATGGTGAGCCGCTCGGAAAGGGCGGCGAAGCGGTGCGGGAACCAGGAGTCGATCGCCATGTTGGACATGACCCGCGGCCCGTCCACAAAGCCCGTCTGGGCTGCCACGAGCAGGAGCGCTCCCTCGGAGAAGATGGTGATGAAGGCGATCGCATTCCCCATCGGCCAGTTGCCGAAGAGGGCGTCGGCCACGACCGAGTTGAGGGTCTTCCCTTCCACCGGCTTCACCCCGATCAGGACATAGCAGAGCAGAATGACGCCGGCCGTGAAGGCGAGCGACGTCGCCATGTAGATCATGGTCTTCTTCCCCGTCTTCACCCGCGGCTCCCGCATGATCTGCAGACCGTTGGAGACCGCCTCGATCCCGGTGTAGGTACCGCCCCCCAGGGAGTAGGCGCGCAGGAAGAGGAGGAAGATGCCGAGGACCCCGATGGTGGACACGTCGCGGTGAATGCCGGCGCCGAAGTCGCTCACGACCGGCGCGAACCGGTCGCTGTGGACGCAGACTCCGTAGACCAGCATGACAATGTGGGTCACCACGAAGACCATGAAGATCGGCGCCAGGACCGTCACCGACTCCTTCACCCCCCGGACGTTCAGGATGATGAGGACCACGATGAGGAAGCAGGCGAAGGGGACCTTGTAGTGGTGATACGAGACCGGCAGGTAGCTGAACACCGCGTCCACACAGGAGGCGATGGAGATGGTGATGGTCATCACGTAGTCGACCAGGAGCGCGCTTCCCGAGACGACCCCCGCCTTCTCGCCGAGCAGGTGGGTGGCGACGATGTACCCGCCGCCGCCGTGGGGAAAGTGCTCGATGATCCGGGAGTAGGCGTAGGAGATGAGGAAGACCGTCAGCGCCATCACCACGGCGAGCAAGAGCGCCAGGTAGGTGTGGGCGCCGAGCGCCCGGAACGCTTCCTCCGGGCCGTAGGCCGAAGAGGAGAGGCCGTCGGCCCCAAGGCCTACCCAGGCAAGGATCGGGATGAGGGACATCGTGTGGAACAGCTGTTTGTCGTGCAGGTGCTTGGGAGCGCCGAAGACCGCGTGGCGGATCTTCTGCCCCCGGCTCTTGGTGCCGTTGTTCGTCGTGGTTGGTGCCATGCTGCCTCCGTATCGGTGTGCGTCCGCCTTTGCCCCCTATGGGGAGGCTCGGCGCAATGGTTATTTATACGTCGAATGGCATAAAGGCGGGGTCAAAATGGGGGGGGAACATATCAAGATTTTATCAAGAGCCGGGCTTGTTCGGCCGCAGGCGCAGATTGCGCCGAAACGGCACACCTGCGCCATTTCGTCGCACTCTCCGGTCTGCCGGAATGAGACGCAGCGGCTTTCGGTTTCCCCATGCGAATACTGCCTTTCCCTGCTGCCCGCTTTTCCGGCAGAGCCTGCTCTATTTGCGGCAGGTCCGCAGGGCAGTGATGGGGAGAGCAGCCATCGGCGACGTTTTTAATGTTGGCAAAAGATTTGCATTATTGGAGATGAAGGTGCTGACGATGCTGCCATGAGATGATCACAACAAGCGGGGGAAAGGAGAAGAGCCATGTTTGTCAACTGCTACGATAGTTACGGCCTGTGCCTTTTCGCTGTCAGCGTCAAGGAAGGTGTGCCGGCCGAGGCACTGGGAGATCATCTCTACAACGAGCATGACCTCGTTGACCTGTGGAAGGTGGCGGACAAGCCGGAAGGGGCCGTGGTCAGGTACTGACCGTCTCCCCCGCAGCACCGCCGGGCCCGTAAGCGAACAGCTGGAGGCTGGCATGGACACCTATACGATCGACGTCGAACTCGAACACTACTATGGCGAAAGGCTTGCCATGAACAACCGGGAGGCCGGCAGACGCTTCTATGTCAGGGCGGCGGCCCGGTTCCACGGCGCGGAGCTGGAGAAATACCTGCGGCGGGTGAGGAGCCACGCCCGGGTGTATGCCTCGCTCAGCCGGATGCTCCAGTCGCCGTTCCGGCATATGGAGACCCCCCTTTTCCTGTCGAGCATGGTTCTCTGCGCGGCCGGCGTCGTCATGATCGCTACCGGGGAGTTTTCGCTGCTGGTGGCGGGAGGAACATCCGCCGGGGTGGTGGGGATGATCGAATGCAGCCGCAAGCTTGTCGCTTTCTGGCAGCGGCACGGGGTGCGGGAGGCGGTGTTCCGCGAGCTCGCAGAAAGCCTGCCGGAGGGGTAATCGGGACCGAAAAAAGGCAATGGCCTGCGGAAGCAGGCCATTTTTTTTGCGCCGGCGCCGAACCGGCTAAAGAACGGCCTCGATGGCCTCGACGATCTGCTCCGGATTGAACGGCTTGTAGACGACCCCGCCGGCTCCCGCCTCCGCAGCCGCCGCCAGAAGAGAGCCGCTGTCCGTAGAACTGCACAGGAGCACCCGGGCATCCCCGTCCAACGCCAGGATATCCCGGGTCGCCTCGATGCCGTCTTTCCTCGGCATCTTCACGTCCATGATCGTCACGCGCGGCCGCAGCTCTGTGTAGCGCTCGACTGCCTCCACGCCGTCGGCCGCCTCGGCAACGACCGTATAGCCGCATTCTTCGAGAATGTCCCGCAACAGGCTTCTCGCCACCTCGGAATCGTCGACGACCATGACGCTACAGGTTTCATGCTGACGGGGTATGGCCATGCCGCTCTCCTTGTCACTCGGGTCCGTCGTTTCCTGCACTTTAACCTTAACCCTGTCCCGGCAAAACTTCAAGTGCGTAAACGGAAAACGGCAACGGCCTGCGGAGGCCGTTGCCGTTTTTTCCGCTTCATGCAGGGCCGGGATGATCAGGAGCGGATGTACTCGCCGATCTTCTCCGCCAGGGTCCGGTAGATCCGTTCGCACTCTTTTTCGTCCTTCTCCAGCAGGGTCACCCGGAATCCCTGGAGGGGGGTGTTGAAGGAGGAGAGGGGGACGATGCAGATCCCGGTATGGGCGAGGATGTAGTAGACGAACCGCTTGTCCGGCGAAACGCCGGGGACGTTCACCAGCCCCTCCACCAGCTCCCGTACCTCCGGGTTGGCGATGGGAAGGCTCTGCTTGCCGGTCAGGAGACCCTCTTCGAAGGCGACCGCCATGTAGAAGGCGCCGTTGGTCCGGTTGACCAGGAGCCCCGGCACCTCCTTCAGGTAGTTGTAGGTGATGTTGCTCATCCGCTCGTAGCGGGTCACCCGCTCCGCCAGGTAGATCTGGTACTCCGGGTGGCTCATGATGGCCGGGATCGACTTCTGGGGGAGGGTGGTGGAGCAGACCTCGTTCATTTTGGCGGCGAGGATGGAGTTGACGTACTTGTCGAACACCGTGTCCCGGCCGTAGTTGTAGACCTCGATCCAGCCGCAGCGGGAGCCGGGCCAGGGGAACTCCTTGGAGATCCCCTTCAGGGCGATGGCCGGCACGTCGCCGATCACGTCGGATATGGGGACGGTCGACTCGCCGTTGTAGACGATGTTGTTGTACACCTCGTCGGCCACGATGAACAGGTCGTACTCCTTGGCGATGGCCACGATCTCCCGCAGTGTCTCCACCGGGTAGACCATGCCGGTCGGGTTGTCCGGGTTTATGATCATGATCCCCGAGATGGCCGGGTTGTACTTCACGTGGTTTCTCAGGTCCTCCAGGTCGGGGTACCAGTTGTCCTCGGGCTTCAGGCGGTAGCAGACCGGCGCGGCATGGGCGTGCCCCGCCTCGCCGATGGAATGGGTGGTGTAGGTGGGGGAGGGCATGAGGACCCGGGTCTCGGGGCGGAGGCAGCCGTAGACCTTGGCGATGGCGTCCCCCAGGCCGTTGAAGAAGATGATGTCGTCCGGGGTTATCCGGGCGCCGCCGCGCCGATTGGTCGTCTCGCAGATGAACTCCCGGGTTTCCAGCACCCCCCTGGTGTGGCAGTATCCCCAGGTGTCGTTGTCCATCACCTCTCTTGCCACGATCTCCTTCATCCAGGAGGGAATCGTCTCCCCCTTGACGATCGGGTCGCCGATGTTTTCCCAGTTGATCTTCACGCCGTGCTTCTGGAGCTTTTCCGCCACGTTGACGATGTTGCGGATCTCGTAGGTCAGTTCACCCGCCCCCGGCTGGACGATGTTGTTTCGCATTGATTACCTCGCACGCATGGAATGTCTGTTTCGGCAAAATTAACGTCGAAAATGTAAAAAGGCCGCGGGGGTGTTCCCGCGGCCTTGTGTGTTGTGAAGTGGAGGGGATTACCCCCGGGGCAGCGGGCAGACCTGCGGCGCGAACGCCGCTGCGCTGATAGCTCGTGCCCCACATGCATTGATCCGGATGACGTTTGCCATATCACTGTCGAATAGCACAGAGCGGCGGGCAAGTCAATGTTTTTGTTGTGCTGCCCCGCGACGGGGGAACGATGGTCCCTACGGGAAGAGTTTCTCCAGCGACGCCAGATACGCTGCCGCCTCCGGCGCCCCCTCCTCCGGGGCCCAGGCGGCCTTTTCCCGGTTGGTGAGGGGGAGGTAGGGGCCCGCTTTTGCCTCGAAGAAGATGGTCCCCGGCTTCAGGCTGACGGCGGCGTGGAACGCGCCGTGGGGGATGTCGGCGGCGATGGTCCCGCCTCCCGCTTCCAGAAGCGTTTTCCCGGTTACGTTGCCATTGTCGTCGAATACAACGACCCCGAGACGTCCGCGGACCATCACGAAGGTCTCGTCCTTCACCGGGTCGAGGTGGCGGTGGGGCCGGATGTAGGAGCCGGGCTCGATGGCATTGAACAGCCGGTGGCAGCAGAAGTCATCGGCCGGATGGAGGTTGTGGTTCTTCCGCAGGCGCGGGTTTGCCGCCGCCTGGGCGGAGAGGCCGTCCAGCAGTTTTTGGTCGATGATTTTCATGGTAACTCCTAACATTGCAGGGAGGTCAATTTTTCGCAAGGTCAAGGCGAGCGAGGGATGACGCGGAGGCGTAGTACCCACAGGGCATAAACGGCGCCACGTCGCACAAGGAATCCCGAAGCTCAACGCAGAGATTGCGGAAAAGTGGCCTCCCTATTCCACCAAAGCGAATTGGTTGCCGTCCGGGTCCTTCACCACCGCCATCTTCCCCCACGGGGTCTTTTCCAGCGGCTCCGCGAACGCTACCCCCGCCTCCGTCAGCTCCCGGCAGAGGTCGTCGATCTCCTTCACCTGGAGGGTGATCCCGGTGTGCCGCCCCACCAGGGGGTAGGCCGCCTCGTGCATGGCGAGCGAAACCCCCAGCGTGGTTCCGCCGCCGGGGAAGAACTCCATGATCGCCATCGACTCCTGGACCAGCGGGAGCCGCAGCTGCTCCTTGTAGAAGCGCTTTGCAGCCTCGAAATCGCGGACAAAGACCACGATGTTTTTCATGCGTTCGACCATTTGCATCTCCTTGATTGATCTTGATACTTTCCATCCTGTTTTTGGGGGCTCTGCCCGGAGACCTCCCGTCACGCCTTCTTGACGAACTCCGATTTCAACTGCATTGCGCCGATGCCGTCGATCTTGCAGTCGATATCGTGGTCTCCCGAGACGATACGGATGTTCCTGACCTTGGTGCCGACCTTGACCACGGATGACGATCCCTTGATCTTCAGGTCCTTGATGACGGTCACCGAATCGCCGTCGTTGAGCACGTTGCCGAAGGCGTCGCGCACGACACGGTCGGCCTCCGCGCTCTCCGTGGCAGTCTTTGCCCACTCATGGGCGCATTCCGGGCAGACGTACATCTCCCCGTCTTCGTAGGTGTATGCCGAGCTGCATGCGGGGCATTTGGGCAGGGTGGTCATGTGGTGTCCTTTGTATGGTTGGTAACGTGAGCCGGCGCGACCGGCTCGGCGCGTTTTGCTGCGTCAGTGCCTATGCCGTTGTTGTGAGCCGCTTTTTGTAAAATGCCGGGAACTCGCCGGGAGAAAGCACCGTCACCCCCTGGCACAGTTCCGATGGAAAATGCACCTGGTTTCCCGTGACGAGGGTCGGGCCGCCCAAATGAAACGCCCTTACTTTACCCCGCCGAAGGGGCGGTGTCAAGACGCGTGCGCGGAACGGACAAAGGGGAATCGGCGGCTCTTATCCTTGTCCATCCCCCCTTTTTCGGCTACAATTGCACCACAAGGAGGTGCCCATGGAGTTCCGCCCGAGAAAAGTCTACGTCGCCGCGTCGTACATGGCCCCGGTTGGCCGCTACAACGGCCGGGAGCGGGAGGCCCTCTCTTTCCTGGAGCTGGCGGAGCGGGCGGGTGAGGTGTTCGCCGGGAGTCCGGTCCGCCCCCGCGACATCGAGGCGGTGGTGGTGGGGAGCCAGAACCCGGTGGCATTCTCCGGGGTGGACAACACCGCCGCCAAGATCGCCGGGGTGCTCGGGATCTCCGGTGTACGGTCGGTGCTGATCGACACCGCCTCGTCCTCCGGCGCCTCCGCCGTGGAGAACGCCTACCTGGAGATCGCCTCCGGCAGGAGCGACCACGTGCTCGCCATCGGCATCCAGAAGATGAGCGACGTCTCCACTGCCGAGGCGACGCGGATCGTGGCGGGGGTGATCGACCGGGACGAGGCGGAGTTCGGCCTTTCCATGCCCGCCTGCGGGGCGCTGGTGGCGCGGGCGCTGATGGAGCGGCTGGGGCTCTCGGAGGAGGAGTGGACCGCCTTTTCGGCGCTCCTCACCCGGCGGTCCCAGCGCTTCGCCGCTACAAACCCCGACGCCCATCTGCGCTTTGAGCTCCCCATCGAGGAGTACTACCGCCAGATCGTCACCGGGAAGAACTACCTCTACTGGTGGCCGCTGCGCTACCACGACTTCTGCCCCATGTCGGACGGCGTGGCGGCGGTGATCCTCACCGCCAAGCCCCAGGAGGTGCTGGTGGCCGGGGTGGGGAGCGCCACCGACATACCCACCATCGCCGGCCGCAACTACTTCCACTCCTTCCCCGCCACGGTGCGGGCGGCAGGCGAGGCTTACGGCATGGCCGGGATCAGGGAGATCCGGGACTTCGCCGGCAAGCTCCACGTCAACATGCACGACCCGTTCAACGGCTTCGGCCCGATCAATCTGGTCGACCTGGGGGTCGTGCCGCGCCACCGCCTCCTGGACGGCCTGCTGGACGACGACCTGACCGGGCCGGACGGCCTCTTCCCCACCAACCTGACCGGCGGGCTGAAGGGGCGCGGCCACCCGCTCGGCGCCACCGGCATGATCCAGGTGGTGGAGAATCACCGCCTCATCCTGGAGCGGGGGTTCGCGGCGGGGCTCTCCCACTCCATCGGCGGCCCGATCAACAACAACATCGTCATCCTGCTGGAACGGGCGGAGCACTACGCCCGGCGCTCGCCCGAGCCGTACCGGCCATGGGGGCTCCCCACCCTCGGGCGGCTCAAGCCGAAAGAGGTGACCGTGGAGGCGCTCCTGGCCGGGGGAGAACCGGTCGAGGGGAGCTTCGTCACCGCCACGACCCGTTTCAACTACGCAACCGGGGAGCCGCTCAACACGGTGATCGTGGTCTCCTGCCGGACGGCGGGGGGGCGCTACAGCTTCCTGTTCGGGGTCGGCGGGGAAAACCACCACGCCGTCACGCGCCTTGCGCCGGGTGACCGGGTCAGCCTGGAACGTGCCGGCGACGAGATCCTGGTGAACCGGATGCCTGTCCGGCGGTTCTACCGGAAAACACTGGGCGGGGTGATGGAAATGGCCGGGGCGGGGTGGAAGCGGCTTGCCGGGAAGCCGTAAACCATCTCACCGCGGAGTACGCAGAGGAACGCGGAGAAAAAAAGAGGAATGGACCGACTTTTCATCGCCAATCCTTGTCATGTTTGATTTTGAAAGTCCTTATCGCCGAAATTCATTTACAAACCGTTTCAAATAATCTACATTAATCCACCGATTTTTCTTGAAATCCCCCTTTTCAAAGGGGGGAACTTCTGTTGCGTTTGGGAGATATAAATGGAAGAGCTGAAGAACACCCCCCTCGTGGACGAGCACATCCGCCTGAAGGCCCTGATGGCACCGTTCGGCGGCTGGAACATGCCGATCCAGTACCAGGGTATACTGGCCGAGCACCGCTGGTGCCGGGAGCAGGCCGCCCTGTTCGACATCTGCCACATGGGGGAGTTCCTTTACCGGGGTGACATGGAGTCAGGCGGCCTGGAGGATGTCTTCACCTTCTCCGTGAAGTCCATCCCGGTCGGCCGTTCCCGCTACGGCTTTCTCCTCAACGAACGGGGGGGGATCATCGACGACCTGATCGTCTTCCGCCTGGCCGAGGACGAGGCGATGGTGGTGGTGAACGCGGCGACCATCGGCAACGACTTCAGCGTCATATCCTCCCGGTTGAAAGCGGGGGCGGACTTTACCGACGTCTCCGCCGGAACGGGGAAGCTCGACCTGCAGGGTCCGCTGTCGCGCCAGGTGCTGACCGATACATTCGGCCCGGAGATCGGCCATATCCCCTACTTCAAATTCATCAGGACCGAGATCCTGGGGGTCCCGGCGATCGTCAGCCGGACCGGCTACACCGGCGAGCTGGGGTACGAGGTCTTCCTCCCCGCCGAGAAGGTGCAGGAGCTCTGGACGCTGCTGCTGGCCGACGAGCGGGTAAAGCCTGCGGGGCTCGGGGCGCGGGACGTGCTCCGCCTGGAGGTGGGGTACTCCCTGTACGGGAGCGACATCGACGAGGCCACCACCCCCCTCGATGCGGGGCTGGAGGCGTTCGTCAACTTCGACAAGGGGTTCGTGGGCAAAGAGGCGCTCCTGCGGCAGCGGCAGGAAGGGGTAAAGAAGGCGAAGGTCGCCTTCAAGGTCGGCTCGCGCCGGAGCCCACGCCACCACTACGAGATCTGCTTCGAAGGGGAGGCGGTCGGCTCCGTCACCAGCGGCGTTTTCTCTCCCATGCTCGGCTGCGGCGTCGGCTTGGGGTACGTAAAGCCGGAAGTGGCGGCCATCGGCTCGCCGCTCACCATCCGCCACGAGAACGTCACCATGGAGGCGACGGTGTGCGAGCTGCCGTTCTACCAGGGTGGGTCGCTGCGGTCGTGATTCTGTTTCTGTAGGGGCGGCCCCATGTGGCCGCCCTGTTTTGGGCACCCACACGGGGGCGCCCCTACGAAAGGCAATTTACTTATACTTATAAAGAATAGGAGGGTCATTATGGAAACCTACTACACCAAAGAGCACGAGTGGGTCAAGATCAAGGAAGGGGTCGCCAGCGTCGGCATCACCGAGTATGCGGCCCACCAGCTGGGGGACGTTACCTTCGTGGAGCTCCCCCAGGTGGGGAAGAGCGTCAAGCAGTTCGATGTCCTCTGCGCCATCGAGTCGGTCAAGGCGGCGAGCGACATCTACGCGCCGGTTTCCGGCAAGGTGACCCAGGTGAACGAGGTGCTGAACGACACGCCTGAGATCGTCAACGAGAGCGCCGAGGATGCCGGCTGGATGGCCCTGCTCGAACTGGCTGACCCGGCCGAGGTGAAAAACCTGATGACCCGGGCGCAGTACGACGACTACCTGCGGGGGCTGGCATGAGCGGAGCCAGCTACTGCCCCAACACCCCGGAGGAGATCGGGGAGATGCTCGCCGCCATCGGGGCGGGGAGCGTCGAGGAGCTGTTCTCCCCCATCCCGGCGGCGTTGCGGGCGCAGTCCTTCGACCTGCCGGCGGGGATGTCCGAGTTCGAGCTCACGGAGAGGATGAAGAAACTCGCGGAGCAGAACGGGGCGGGGGTGACGAACTTCATCGGCGGCGGCTTCTACGACCACGTGATCCCGGCGGCGATTGACCACCTCTGCGGCCGGGCCGAGTTCTATACCGCCTATACCCCCTACCAGCCCGAGTGCTCCCAGGGGACCCTCCAGGCGCTGTTCGAGTACCAGACTGCCATCTGCCGGCTGACCGGGATGGAGGTGAGTAACGCCTCCCTCTACGACGGCGGCACGGCCCTGGCGGAAGCGGCGATGATGGCGCTCCGGGTCACCGGCCGGAACAGGGTCGTGATCGACAGCGGCGTCAACCCTTTCCACCGGGAGATCGTCGCCACCTACCTGCGGAACCTGGGGGTGGAGATTGCCCTTCTCCCGGCGCACGAGGCAACGACCAACCGGCCGGCCATAGCGTCGTTTCTGGACGAGCGGACCGCCGCGGTCATCGTCCAGAACCCGAACTTCTTCGGGAGCGTGGACGACTTCACCGACCTCGCGGACGAGGCCCACGTCAAGGGGGCGCTCCTGGTCGCCTCGGTCTACCCGGTGAGCCTCGGCCTGGTGCAGAGCCCGGGCGCCATGGGGGCGGACATCGTCACCGGCGACGGCCAGAGCCTGGGAAACCCGCTCTCCTTCGGCGGTCCCACCTTCGGCTTCATCGCCACCACCAAGAAGTACATCCGCAACCTACCCGGCCGGATCATCGGCGAGACCGTGGACCGGGAGGGGCGGCGCGGCTTCGTCCTCACCCTCCAGGCCCGTGAGCAGCACATAAAAAGGCACAAGGCAACCTCCAACATCTGCAGCAACCAGAGCCTCTGCGCCCTGCGCGGCCTGATTTTCCTGGCGAGCCTGGGGAAGGAGGGGTTCGCGGAGCTCGCCCGGCTGAACTACGACAAGGCGGAATACGCCAAGGCGGTGCTCGGCAAGGTCAAGGGGGTGACGGTGGTGAACCGAGCCCCCACCTTCAACGAGTTCACCCTGGCCCTTCCGCAGGCGGCCGATGCCGTAGTGGCGCGCCTCCTGGACGCGGGGATGGCCGCCGGGGTGCCGCTCGGCGCTTGCTACCCCGGCATGGAGAACTGCCTGGTGGTGACGGTGACGGAAAAGCGGAGCAGGCAGGAGATCGACCGACTGGCTGCGAAGCTGGAGGAGGTGCTATGGAGCTGATCTACGAAAAATCGAGGCCGGGAAGACAGGGGGTGACCCTCCCCGCCAGCGACGTTCCGCGGGCAGCGGACCTCCCCGGGAACATCCTGCGGTCGGAGAAGGCCGGCCTTCCGGAGGTGAGCGAGCTGGACGTGGTGCGCCACTTCACCAACCTGTCGCGGCGCAATTTCTCGGTGGACACCAACTTCTATCCGCTCGGCTCCTGCACCATGAAGTACAACGCCAAGGTGCTGGAGAACGCGGCGGGCATGTTCGCCCCGTTCCACCCGATGACCGCGCTCCTGCCGGGTGGGGAGGCGCACTCCCAGGGGTCGCTCGCCATGCTCCACGGCCTGGCGGGGTATCTCACCGAGATTACCGGCATGGCCGAAGTGACCTGCCAGCCCCTGGCGGGCGCCCACGGGGAGATGACCGGGATCATGCTGATCGCCGCCTACCACCGGGCCAAGGGGAACAGGAAGAAATACGTGGTGGTCCCCGACTCCTCCCACGGCACCAACCCGGCGAGTGCCGCCATGGTGGGGTACGAGATCATCACCGTCCCGACCGCCCCCTACGGCGACATGGACATCGAGCTGTTCAAGCAGGCGATGACCGACGAGGTGGCGGCGGTAATGATGACCTGCCCCAACACCCTGGGTCTCTTCAACCCCCACATCCGGGAGATCGCCGACATCGCCCATTCCCACGACGCCCTGATGTACTACGACGGCGCGAACCTGAACGCCATCATGGGGAAGGTCCGGCCGGGGGACGTGGGGTTCGACGTGATCCACCTCAACCTGCACAAGACCTTCGGCACCCCCCACGGCGGTGGCGGGCCGGGGAGCGGGCCGGTCGGGGTGAAGGAGGCGCTGGTGCCGTTTCTCCCCACCCCGCGCATCGTCAGGAAGGATGACGGGCGTTTCGCGGTCGAGACGGGGAACCCCGCAAGCATCGGCCGGACCGCTTCCTTCTTCGGCAACTTCGGGGTGATGGTGAAGGCGTTCGCCTACATCACCATGCTCGGCCGGGAGGGGCTCATCCAGGTGAGCGAGCAGGCGGTCCTCAACGCCAACTACATGATGAGCCGGCTGAAGGAGTATTACGACCTCCCCTACGACACCGCCTGCATGCACGAGTGCGTCTTCTCCGCCAGCAGACAGCTGAAGCACGGGGTGCACGCCATCGACGTGGCCAAATACCTGATCGACCGGGGGTATCACCCCCCCACGGTCTACTTCCCGCTGATCGTCAAGGAGGCGATCATGATCGAGCCGACCGAGACCGAGAGCAAGGAGACCATGGATGCCTTCATCCAGGTGATGATCGAGGCGGCGCAGGTAGCGGAGAAGGACCCGGAGGCGCTCCATGCGGCGCCCCTCACCATGCCGGTCTCCCGCCTGGACGAAACCAAGGCGGCGCGGGAGCAGAACGTCTGCTTCGGCAGGTGGTAGGGGGCTGACCTCGACCATTGATCGACAAAGGCCCCATCGGCAGCAATTGCCGGTGGGGCCTTTGTCGATCGTTCAACCTTCTCCGCACAAAACCCTCCTTTTGCTAAAACGGTGTTTACTTTAGTTGCTTGAACATGTATATATGTTGTATACCCTTAATATTTCAGGCGTATTGTGGCGATGGCTGCAATAAACAGAGGTAACGGTCGGCGGAGAACTGCAATGACGGCGGAAATTCATACCATTGGCGGCGACGGGAACCGCAAGATGCTCGGCGAGATATTCGTCAAGGAGGGGCTGCTGACGGAGGTCACGGTCAAGCGGATGGTCGAGCAGGCGAGGAGCAAGAACATCCGCTTCGGCGACTTCCTCGAACACATCGGGCTTGTTACCTCCGAGGAGTTGGCGGAGGCGCTGGCCATCCAGTACCGGTGCAGAAAGATACGGAACTTCTCCCGGCATTCCTTTTCCCAGCAGCTGCTGCGGATGATCCCGATCGAGATGGCGGTCGAGCACACGATTTTCCCGCTGAAGCTGGAAGAGGGGAAACTGGGGCTGGCGGTTATCGATCCGACGACGGAGAAGCTTTTCGGCGAGATCGCCGCACAGCACAACGTCCGCGTGATCCCTTTCATTTCGACGCGTACCGACATAAACCGCGCCATAGCGAGACATTACATGGGGAGGAACATTGCCGAGCCAGGCGAAAAGCTGATCCTGCTCGTCGAAGACGACGCCCTGATCAGGACTGCCGTCAGCAACATCCTCACAAGGCATGGCTACGTCGTTGATTCCGCCCCCGACGCGATGGAAGCCTTCAAGAAAATATTCACGCACAAACCGAGGCTGGTCATCACAGACAAGGTGATGCCGAAGCTCGGTGGCTACGAATTCCTGGAGGCGGTCAGGAAAATCCCCGAATTCCGCTTCACGCCGGTGATCCTCATGACGGCGAATGCCACTCCCGACGAAGAGAAGCTCGCCCTGGAGAAGGGGTTCTTCGACTTCATCCTTAAGCCGGTCAAGGAAATCGGCTTGCTGACGCGGGTCCGGCGCGCCTTCCAGAGTGTCGAAAGAGCTTACGGCAAGACGGCGTAATACGCGGTTCCGGTCCGGCTGGCGGGCACCTGAGACGGGGAAACGGGCAATGTAACTCGCCTTAGATTTATTCCCTTTTCACGTTACCGCGTATCCGCGCCGCCTGCTTGCTTCTCCCCCTCGGCGAGGCGGAGGTCGTCCCGCCGCCTCATCCCGCTTGCCGCCGGGTCGAAGCGGGCGGCGATCTCCGCGAGGCGCTCCCCGGTTTCCGGGTGGCGGTAGTCCGGGGCGATCTCAGCCAGGGGGATGGCGACGAAGGGGCGCTCGCGCACCTCGGGATCGGGGATGCGGCGCCGGCCGAGGTCGAGCCGGTCCTGGTCGAACAACATGATGTCGATATCGATGGTGCGGGGGGCATTCCGGTCGGCGGTGCGAACCCTGCCGAGGCCTGCCTCGACGGCGGCTATTGCAGTCTCCTTCAGTTCCGAGGCCGAAAGGGGGGTCTCCAGCCAGAGGGCGGCGTTCAAGAAGTCGGGGCTTCCGGGCGCTCCGTCAGCGGGGCTCTGCCAGACGGAGGAGACCCGCGCCACCCGGCCGTAGCGGGCGAGCTCCTGCACCGCTACGCGCAGGTTCCGTTCCGGTTCGACGTTGGAGCCGAGCGAGAGGAGGGCCTGGTGGAGCGGGCGTTCCCGGGCGTTATCAGGCATCACCCCGCCCCCGTTCGATGACCACTGCGACCGAGCGGGCGAAGCGGAGCGCCCCCGGTTTGGCTGCCGAAACCCGCACCCGCTCCACCCCGGGCTCCGCCAGGCAGACGGCGGCGATCTCCGCAGCCAGCCGTTCCAGGAGGTGGAAGGAGGCCCCCTCCGCGGCGGCGATCACCTTTTTCGTGAGGGTACGGTAGTTCACCGGTGCGTCGGCGATGTCGTCGCTCTCTCCAGCCGGCCGGGTGTCCACGAAGAGGGAGAGGTTCACCAGCACGTCCTGGCGGTCGTGCCGCTCGTCGCCGTTGAGGCCGATGATGGTGCGGACCAGGAGGTCCTCGATCAGTATTTCATCCGTCGCCATTGTCCCTCCAAAATAATCTATGAGACAACAAAATAGGCATTTACCACAGAGGCCCGCAGGACCTAAAGGACGCAGAGGAAATCGAAAAGTTAGATCTGTTTCTCTGCAAAACTCTGCGTCCTCTGCGGTTTACACGGTTTGATGTCTTTCCGCATCACAGGTGTTCCCCGCCGTCGACGAACAGGACCTGGCCGGTGACAAACTCGGCTTCGAGGAGGTAGAGGAGCGCCCCGGCCACGTCGGCAGGCCCGCCGTGCCGCCTCAGGGGAATCCGTTCGGCGAGCCGCGCCAGGTACGACTCGTCCTCTCCCGGCGGAGGGAGGATCGCCCCGGGGGCGATGGCGTTCACCCGAATGCGCGGGGCAAGCGCCAGGGCGAGGCTTGCGGTCATGGCGACGATTCCTGCCTTGGTGAGGGTGTAGGGAATGTGGTCAGGACCGGGGCGGACGGCGCGCCAGTCGGCGATGTTGACGATAGCCCCGCTCCCTTCCTTCCCCAGACGGCGGGCGAAGGCACGGGCGAGGAAGAAAGGGGCCCGCAGGTTGACGCTGAACTGCTCGTCCCAGAGCGCTTCCGTCACCTCCTCACGGCCGAAGATGGCGGCACTGTTCACCAGGATGTCCACCCGGCCGAACCGCTCCGCTGCCCGTGCCATGAGGCCGGCTGCTTCTCCGGCGTCGCGCAGGTCCGCCCGGAAGGGTTCCGCCTCGCTCCCCGTCGCCCGGATGGTGGCGGCCGTCTCCTCTGCGCCTTCCAGCGACTCCCCGTAGTGGAGCGCCAGCCGGACGCCGTGGCCGGCCAGCGCCAGGGCGAGGGCCCTTCCCAGCCGTACCGCCCCGCCGGTTACCAGGGCAACCTTTCCCGCCAGTTCCATTCCTCTCTCCCTCAGCGGTCGAGTCCGCAGGCGGTGAGGAACTCCCGCCGCAGCTCCGGGTCCTTTTCGTAGTTCCCCCGCCAGTGGGTGGTGCGGGTGGTGTGCCCTTTCTCCTTCACCCCCCGCATTTCGACGCAGAGGTGCTGCGCCTCCAGGTAGACCGCCACGCCGTGAGGGTGGAGAATCGCGTCGAGAGTGTCGGCGATCTGCCTGCCGATGCGCTCCTGGACGGCGAATCGCTTGGCGTAGAGATGGACGAGGCGGTTCAGCTTGGAGATGCCGAAGATGTGCTCGTGGGGGATGTAGCCGACCCAGGCGCGGCCGAAGAAGGGGAGGGCGTGGTGCTCGCAGAGGGAGAAGAAGGTGATCGGCCCTTCGATCACCTGGCTCAGGAGGCAGTCGGAGCCGCCACGGCACTCCGTTTCGAATGCCTTGATCAGCTTCGGGTCACCTTCGTACCCCCGGGTGCTGTCGATCAGCGCCTGGAGAAAGCGGGCCGGCGTCTCCCGGGTGGCCGGTGTGTCAAGCTCCAGCCCGAGCGCCCCGAATATCTCGGCAGCGTACCCCTCGAACCGGGCGCGCTGCTCCTCGGTGAGCCGGCGCTGGTGGAGCTCCATCATGCCGCTGAAGTCGCCGTTGTTCGGATCATGCGTTTCTGCCATAGTGCCTCCCTTGCCGCACAAGATGCGCATTCCAACCCGTCATGCGGGAAGCCGCCCCTTCAGGCTCTCCGCGGTGAACGGCCCCGGTTCGGCCATCAGGCGGCGGGCAGCGTCCACCTGCTCCCAGACGTTCCAGAGGAGCACGCCGGCTACCCGCCCCTCCCGCAGGTAGTAGAGCACCCCTTCGTGGTAGGGGGTCCGCCAGTCGATCACGGTTTCCAGGCGTGCGTCCAGCTCTCCCACCGCTTCGTAGCCGAGCTCGAACAGGTCCGAGTAGAAGAAGGGGAGGTGGTGATACGGCTCCTCCGCCCCTGCCATGTTCCGCCCAGCCTGGCGCCCCATGGCGAGGGCGTTGTCCTCGTGCTCTACCCTGATCCGCCGGCCGAGGAGCGGATTGACGAATGCAGCCGCATCCCCCGCGGCGTAAATATCCGGCCGGCCTGCCCGCAGCAGCTCGTCCGTGGTTATGCCATTCTCCACCGCAAGCCCGGCCCGCTCCGCCAGCTCCACCTCGGGGACGATGCCGAGCCCCGCCACCACCCCGTCAACCGCCAGGGAGCGGCCGCCGCTGGTTGTCACCGTGAGCCGCTCCCCGTCCCGCCGGACGTCCGTCGCCGTCTCTCCGGCGAGCACCTCCACCCCCTTCTCCCGGTAGAAGCCGTTCAGGAACGCGGCCAGGTCGGGGGGGAAGACCCGGCTGCAGACCGCCTCCTCCGGGAAGAGCATGGTCACTTTCTTTCCGTTCATGGCGAGTGCCGCGGCAATCTCCGAGCCGATGAAGCCGCCGCCGATCACCGCGAACCGTTCTCCCCGCTCGGCCAGAGCCCGGAGCCGCCGGTAGTCGTCGACGGTGCGGAAGTAGATGATCTCGTCGCCGCCGAAGGGGAGGCGGCGCGGGGTGCCGCCCGTGGCGATGAGAAGCCGGTCGTAGCCGTACGTTTCACCCCGGTCGTCCCGCACCTCGCGCCTTGCGGGGTCGAGCGCCATCGCACGGCGGCCGCCGTACAGGTCTGCCCCGAGCCCTTCCGTGCCGCGCCAGATGCTGTCGAACGGTTTCCCCTGCCAGAGCTTCTTCGACAGGGGAGGGCGGGCGTAGGGGGGGTGGGGCTCGGCCCCGACGATGGCGATGGAGCCGCTCCCGTCCAGCTCGCGAATTCCCTTGGCCGCAGCGTCCGCGGCCATCCCCCCGCCGACGATCAGGTAATGGTAATGGGGCATCGTATCTTCCTCCTGAGGCTCTTGCAAACTATTGCGGGGCTGTTAACCCCTCCCAGCCTCCCCTTAAACTAAGGGGAGGTGTATTCCCCCTCTTAAGTTAAGAGGACCCAAAGGGCCTAGGGGGAGTTATGTTCCATGCAAAGCAGATCGATCAGGCGGAAAAGAGCGCCTCCACCCTGGCGGCACAGATGAAGTCGTTTTCCGACAGGCCGCCGACCGCGTGGGTCGTGTATCTGACCCGGCAGAACCGGTACGACACCTCCAGGTCGGGGTGGTGGTCTTCGCTGTGGGCGATCCAGGCCACTGCGTTGACGAAGGCCATGGTCTGGCAGTAGTTCTTGAATTCGAAGCGCTTCGAGATCGCCCCGTCCGCGGGCTCCCAACCCGGGAGCTTTGCCAGGAGGCGCTCCGCCTCGTCCCTTCCGAGCGGGGGCGTCCCCCCTTCGCACGGCTTGCAGTGCCGTGCCGCCAAGTCGCAGCTGTTCTCCGCCATGGTTCCCTCCTTCAGATAGTTATCACGATTTTGCCGAACTGGGCGCCGCTCTCCAGGTAACGGAGCGCTGCGGGCGCCTCGGCGAAGGGGAAGGCCCGGTCCACCACCGGGCGGAGCCCATGGAGGGAGATGGCCCGGTTCATCCGCTCGAACATCTCTCGCGAGCCGACATAGATCCCCTGGACCCGGACCCCCTTCATCACCGCCGGCAGGGGGTTGACCTCGCCGGTAGTCCCGGTCAGCACGCCGATCAGGCTGATCCGCCCCCCTACCCGGACGGCGCGCAGCGACCGGGGGAGGGTGCCGGCCCCTCCCACCTCCACGACGAGATCGACTCCCCGCTTCCCGGTGAGCTCCCACGCCTTCCTCTCCCAATCGGGCTCCGAGGTCGAATCGATCCCGTCGGCAGCCCCCAGCCGGAGCGCCCGCTCAAGTTTCCCGGCGCTCCTGGATGTGGCGATCACCCGCGCCCCGGCCAGCAGTGCGAACTGGAGGGCGAACAGCGAAACTCCGCCGGTCCCGATGGTCAGCACGCTGTCGCCGGGCCGGATACCTTCCTCCACCACCGCGTGCCAGGCGGTCACCGCCGCGCAGGGGAGGGTCGCCCCCTCCTCGTAGGTGAGATGCTCCGGAAGGGGGACCACCCCCTCCTCGTGGAAGAGCGCGTACTCGGCGAGGACCCCGTCGATCGCTCCCCCGAGCGAGGTTTCCGCCTTTGCCTCGGTCAGATCTCCCGCCAGCCACCCCTGCATGAAGATGCCGGCTACCCGGTCTCCCGTCTTGACCCGGGTTACCCCGGGGCCGACGGCGACCACCTCGCCCGCCCCGTCGGAGAAGGGGATGAGCGGCAGGGGAAGCCCCGGGTTGTAGAGCCCCTTCACCACCAGGAGGTCCCGGTAGTTGACCGACACCGCCCGGACCCGCACCAGCACCTGCCCGGCGCCCGGTCGAGGCTCAGGCCTCTCGGCCATGGTCAGCAGGTCGATCCCGAAGCCGTCCCTGATCTCGTAGACCTTCATTGCCTCCCCCTTTCCGTTACCATTCCTTCAGCCGTTCGGCGATTGCCCGGTCCACCGGCCGCTTCCCCCCGCCGGTGACGATCAGGGCGAGGGCTATGGGTCCGGACCAGTTCAGGGACTGCCTGCTGCATCAGAGTAATGCCGGTCGTTCGGAAATTTTTTCACGGTGTCAGCAATCCTTATAACACGTTGCCCCGCGAACGCAACGCGTCCCGAGAAAATTGCCGATTTTACGGCCGCGCCCCGCCCGTTTGAAATAGCGCACATTCACGCTAGAATTAATTCAATCTGAGCCGGTTGAATTGGAGAGCCCCTATGAGCATCGAAATGGTTGTCGTGCTGGCCGTCATCGCGGGCGCCGGCGTGCTTTTTTTGACGGAGACGCTCTCCATCGACCTGGTGGCGCTGGTCATCATGGCGACCCTCATCCTGTGCCGGGTCATAACGCCGGATGAGGGGATTGCCGGTTTCAGCAACCGGGCGACGGTCACCATCGGCGCGCTGTTTGTGCTGAGCGCGGGGCTGTTCAAGACCGGCGCGGCCAACTTCGCCGGCCTCTTCCTCGCCAGGCTCGGCAAGCGCAACTTCTGGTTCACCCTCATCGCCATGATGGTTTCCATAGGCTTCCTGTCGGCCTTCATGAACCATACCGCGGTCGTGGCCATCTTCATACCGATCGTGCTCGACATCGCCCGCGACATCAAGGTGAGCCCCTCCAAACTGTTGATGCCGCTCTCATTCTCCTCCATGTTCGGCGGCGCCTGCACACTGGTGGGGAGCTCCACCTACATCCTGGTCAACTCCATCGCCGAACAGAACGGCGAGCCCCCCTTCGGCATGTTCGAATTCGCCTGGTTAGGCCTGATCCTGTTCGGTGTCGGCATAGTGTACATGTTCCTGTTCGGCATCAGGATGATCCCCGAGCGGGGAGGGAACCGGCGCAAGACGCTCGTGAAGGGACATTATCTCACCGAGTTGATTGTCCAGCCGCAGGCGAGGTTCCTGGGGAAAAGGCTCTTCGAATCCCCGCTGGTCAGGGACCTGGACATCGAGAGCCTGGAGATCTACCGGGGTGAGTCCCGCCTCTGTCCTCCCCTGTTTGCGGTCGTGCTCAAGGAGGGGGACCTGCTGCGGGTTCGCTGCGACGTGGAGAAGATCAGGAAGCTGCAAGAACTGAAGGGGATTACCCTGAAGTCGATGCTGGCGTGTGCCGTGGAGGGGAAGCATGAGGAGAATTTTCTTGTGGAAGCGGTGGTTGCCCCCGATTCCATGCTGGTGGGAAAGTCGCTCAGGGAGGTGAGATTCCGGTCTTCCTTCGGCGCGGTGGTCCACGCCATCCGCCACCGCGGGGAAACCATGACGGACAACGTGGAAACGACCTCCCTCTACCCCGGCGACACCCTTCTCATCGAGGCCGACCACGAAATACTCGACCGCCTGCGGGACCACGACGCATTCGTGGTCGTCTCTGAGGTGGAACTGCCGACCTTCCGCAAGCGGAAGATGCTGGTTGCCCTCGCCATCGTGGCAGGGGTGATCGTAAGCTCGGCCACGGGGCTGATGCCGCTGGTGGCAAGCTCGGTTATCGGTGCCGTGCTGATCGTTATGACCAGGTGTCTCACCCTCCATGAGGCGTACAGCGCCATCGACTGGAAGGTCATCTTCCTGCTCGCCGGAGTGCTCACCCTTGGCACGGCCCTGGAAAAGACCGGGGTCGCCCTTCTGGTTGCAAAGATGCTGATTGCATCGGTCGGCATGTGGGGGCCGACCGCACTGGTTTCGGCATTTTACCTGCTGACCTCGCTGTTCACCGAAATCGTGTCGAACAAGGCTGCGGCAGGGCTCCTGGCGCCGATTGCCATTGTCGCCGCCCACTCGGTGGGGGGTGATCCCCGCCCGTTCCTGATGGCAGTCGCCTTTGCCGGCTCGGTCACGTTCATGACCCCGGTCGGGCACCAGGTGAACACCATGGTCTACGGCCCCGGCCGGTTCCGCTTCACGGATTTCGTCCGGGTCGGCGCGCCGCTGAACTTCATGTTCTGGGTGCTGTCAACCCTGCTGATTCCCCGCTTCTGGCCATTCTGAGAAAGGAAGCAAGATCATGGAAATTGTGCGGCGCTGGCTGAAACAACTCATGGATTTTCTCGACATCACCCTCTTCAGGATCGGAGAAACGGAGATGACCATCTGGACGCTCCTCTATCTCCTGGTAGTTGTATTCCTCCTTTTCTATCTTTCCGCTAAAATGAGAAAATGGCTGGTGGAAAAAATCCTCCCCAAAACGGGGATGGGGTTCGGTGCCCGCCAGGCGCTGGGCACGATCATCCGTTACTTCGTTGTTGCCCTCGGGATACTCATCATCCTCCAGACGGCCGGGATCAACCTCACTACCCTTCAGGTCATCGCCGGCACGGTGGGAATCGGGGTCGGATTCGGGCTCCAGAACATCGCCAGTAATTTCGTCAGCGGCCTGATCATCCTCTTCGAGCGCCCCATCACGATCGGCGACCGGATCGAGGTGGGAAACGTCGAGGGGGACGTGTTGGAGATCAACGCCCGCAGCACGACAGTGGTGACCAACGACAATATTGCCATCATCATCCCCAATTCCAAGTTCATCACGGAAAATGTCGTGAACTGGAGCCTCACCGGCAGTGACGTCCGGTTCCGCATCCCGGTCGCCGTTGCCTATGGCAGTGATCTGAAGAAGGTCGTGGCGCTGCTGGAGGAAAGCGCCCGGGACAACCCGGATGTCCTCGAAAACCCGCCCCCGGCAGTACGGTTTCTCGCCTTCGGCGACAACGGGCTCCTCCTGGAGCTGCGCGTCTGGAGCACGACCCTGACCCACAGGAAGGCGACCCTCATCAGCGCGCTGAACTTCGCCATCAACGACGCGTTCCAGGCGCACGGGATCGAGATGCCCTTTCCCCAGCGGGATATACGGGTCCGGCAGACGTGATGCCATCAGCCGCTTGCGGCTGCGGAAGTTTCTCTGCACCGGCAGACAGGCCGTGGCGGAGCTATTCCTCGAACGAAGAGGAGGTTACCCGGTTTCTTCCCCGCTCCTTTGACGTGTACAGTGCCTTGTCCGCTTCCCTGAGAAACCACTCCGCCCCCCGGCCATCGGTTACGTGCGCCCCTATGACGCCGCTGCTCAAGGTGACACATTCCGCAGCAGTTGAATGCTCATGGGGTATCGATTCCGCGAGAACCTCTGCGCGGAGCTTTTCTGCCAGGTGGGAGGCCATCTCGATGGGAGTGTCGGGAAGAATGACGGAAAACTCCTCGCCGCCGTAGCGTGCGGGGAAGTCGCCGCTGCGCTGGAATACATGACGGAAGACCTTGCCGACGGTTGCCAGGCATCTGTCGCCGGCGATGTGCCCGTAAAGGTCGTTATAGCGTTTGAAAAAATCGACATCGCTGAGAATCAGGGAAAGGTAGCCGTGGCTCCTGTAGGCCCGCCTGATTTCGGCATCGATGGACTCATTGAAATAACGGCGGTTTGCCAGGCCTGTCAGGCCATCCTCTCTCGCGAGCCTCTGCAGTTCGCAGTTGGCCTGCTCCAGCAGGCTGCGTTGCCTCTTGAGTTCGAGGAGGTTCTTGATCCTGAGCCGGACAATCGCGGGATTGAACGGTCTGGTTATGAAGTCGACCGCGCCCAGCTCCAGCCCCCTTGTTTCGTGGGATACCTCATCCAGGGCAGTGACGAAGATCACCGGGATGTCCTTCAGCAGAGGGTCGTTTTTCAGAACATGGCAGATCTCGTAGCCGTCCATCTCGGGCATCCTGACGTCCAGAATGATCAGATCGGGTACCAGGGTTGCCGCAATGTGCAGGGCCTCTTTGCCGTTCAAGGCGTATCTCGTCTCGTACTCTTCGCCGAACGTGATTCTCTTGAATGCCAGCAGGTTTTCAGTCGAATCATCGACTATCAGGATTTTCTGGTACTCCAGCGGCATACAGTCACCTCACTCAATGCTGGCGCGATTTCATGCAAATGTCTTAATTGTACCGTGAACCGGATGCTTGTAAAGGAGGCCCCTCTTTCCCGCCGACGGAAGACAGGGGCCCGCGCCGCAGGCAAAGGTCGCCACCGCCCCTCTTCCCTGCTATACTTTCATTTCGTATGACAGACGATGCCATTTCCATACGGGGTGCCCGCCAGAACAACCTGAAGGGGCTCGACCTCGATATCCCGCTGGGTGAGCTGACCGTGGTGACCGGCGTCTCCGGCTCGGGGAAGTCGTCGCTCGCCTTCGACACGATCTATGCCGAGGGGCAGCGCCGCTACGTGGAGACCTTCTCCCCCTATGCCCGCCAGTTCCTGGAGCGGATGGACCGGCCGCGGGCGGACCGGATCGAGGGAATCCCCCCCGCCATCGCCATCGACCAGACCAACCCGGTCCGCACCTCCCGCTCCACGGTCGGGACCATGACCGAACTCGCCGACTTTCTCAAGCTCCTGTTCGCCCGGGGGGCGCGCCTCTACTGCCGGGGGTGCGGCAGGCGGGTAGAGCGCGACACCCCCGGTTCCATAGCCGACCGGCTCCTGGAGCGAGGCGCGGGCGAAGCCCCGGCCATTCTGATATCCTTCGCGGTGCCGGTCCCGGAGAACTTCACCGTCGAGGAGGTGAAGGGGTTACTCGCCGGCCAGGGGTACACCCGCATTCACCGGGAGGAAGAACGGCTCCTGGAAGTGGTCCAGGACCGGACCGTGCTTACGGCGGGCAACCGGCCGCGCATCGTGGAAGCGCTGGAGGGGGCGCTCCGGGTCGGCCGGGGGCGGGTCATGGCCTATCCGCTGGACAGCTCGGGCGCGCCGGCAGAGCTGTGGCGCTTCTCCAGCGAGCTCCACTGTCCCGACTGCGACATCGCCTACAGCGACCCGACGCCTCCCCTCTTCTCCTTCAACTCTCCGGTGGGGGCCTGCGGGAGCTGCCGCGGCTTCGGCCGGGTGATCGGCGTCGACTACGGCCTGGTGGTCCCGGATGAGTCGAAGAGCCTGGCGCAAGGCGCAGTGCGCCCCTGGCAGAGCGAGAGCTACCGGGAGTGCAGGGACGACCTCCTCCGTTTCGCGAAAAAGCGCAAGGTCCCCGTCGATCTCCCCTGGCGGGAGCTCGACCCCGGCCAGCGGGAGTGGGTGCTGGAGGGGGAGGGGTCGTGGGAGGAGGGGCTCTGGTACGGTGTGCGCCGCTTCTTCGACTGGCTGGAGAGCAAAAGCTACAAGATGCACATCCGGGTCCTTCTCTCCAGGTACCGCGCCTATACCCCCTGCCCGGCATGCCGGGGAGCGCGCCTCAGGCCCGATGCGCTCCTCTGGCGAATAGGCTCACGGGAAGAGGCCGACCGGGTCATTGCGCCTGCGGGGCGCTTCCGTCCCGAGGGGATGGCGTGCTCCGATGACGTGCTGCGGGCGCTTCCCGGCCTCACCCTCCACGACGTGGCCCTTCTCCCCATCGAGCGGTGCCGGGCATTCTTCGGCGCGCTCCGGCTCCCCGCCCCCCTCGACGAGGCGGCGGAGCTCCTCCTCACGGAGATCCGGGGCCGGCTCGGCTACCTGGCGGAGGTGGGGCTCGCCTACCTGACGCTCGACCGGCAGTCCCGCACTCTCTCCGGCGGGGAGGTACAGCGGATCAACCTGACCACCGCGCTCGGCACCTCCCTGGTCAACACCCTGTTCGTCCTCGACGAGCCCTCCATCGGCCTCCACCCCCGCGACATGGGAAGGGTGATCGGCGTGCTCCAGCGGCTGCGCGACGCGGGAAACACGCTGCTGGTGGTGGAGCACGACCCCCAGGTGATGCTCGCCGCCGACCGGGTCCTCGACCTCGGCCCCGGCCCGGGGGAGCGGGGGGGCGAGGTGGTCTTCTTCGGCACGCCGGCCGCGCTCCTCAAGGCCGGGAACTCCCTGACCGGCCAGTATCTTTCCGGGAAGAAGCGGGTGGGTGCCGGCGGCGAGCAGAGCAGGGGCGCAGCATGCTGCGCCCCTGCAGAACAAAGCATTGAGATCATCGGTGCCTCTGCCCACAACCTGCAAGGGATCGACATCCGCATCCCCCTGAACCGGCTGGTCTGCATCACCGGCGTGTCCGGGTCGGGGAAATCGACCCTGGTCCAGGAGGTGCTCCACCGTGGACTCTTGAAGCTCCTCGGGAAACCGAGCGAGCAGCCTGGGGAATACCGCGCGATCCGGGGGCACGACAGGATCGGCGAGGTGATCCTGGTCGACCAGTCCCCCATCGGCCGCACCACCCGCTCCAATCCCGCCAGCTACGTGGGGGCGTTCGACCCGATCCGCAAGCTCTTCGCCGCCGAGCCCCTGGCCCGGGAGCGGGGGTACGCCTCCGGCACCTTCAGCTTCAACACGGGGAGCGGCCGCTGCCCCACCTGCGGCGGCAACGGCTTCGAGCACGTGGAGATGCAGTTTCTCTCCGACGTCTACCTGCGCTGCCCGGACTGCGATGGCCGGCGCTACCGTCCCGAGGTGCTGGAGGTGCGGCTCGTTCCCGCCGCGGGGGGGATGCCGGCCTCCATCGCCGACGTCCTGGAGATGACGGTCGCCGAGGCGGTCCGCTTCTTCGCCGACCGGCCGGAGGTGCTCCGGGGGCTGGAGCCCCTGGAGGGGGTGGGGCTCGGCTACCTCCGCCTCGGCCAGCCGGTGCCGACTCTCTCCGGCGGCGAGGCGCAGAGGCTCAAGCTGGCCGGCCACCTGGCGAAGGCAAAGCGGACAAAATCCGCGTCACACGTCACCGGTCACGCGTCACTGTTTCTTTTCGACGAGCCGACCACCGGCCTCCACTTCGAGGACATCGCCCGGCTCCTCGCCGCCTTCCGGCGGCTCCTGGACGCGGGGGACTCCCTGGTGGTGATCGAGCACAACCTGGACGTGATCCGGGCCGCCGACTGGCTGATCGACCTCGGTCCCGAGGGGGGAGAGGCGGGTGGGCGGGTGGTCTGTACCGGCACGCCGGTGGAGGTCGAGGCCTGTCCAGAAAGCCATACCGGCCGGGCCTTGCGGGAGTATGAGGAAGAGTTGAAGCGCCTGCGAAAAGGGATGGGAAAACGCAGGGGCGCATGGCATGCGCCCACCACAGAGCGGATGCCGTCCGCACCTACAACATCCCGCTTCCCGGGCTGCGAGGAGGCCATCTGCATTCTCAAGGCGCGGGAGCACAACCTGCAGAACGTGGACATTACCATCCCGCGGGGGCGCTTCACGGTCATCACCGGCGTCTCCGGCTCCGGCAAGAGCACGGTCGCCTTCGATATCCTGTTCGCAGAGGGGCAGCGGCGCTACCTGGAGTCGCTGAACGCCTACGCCCGCCAGTTCGTCCAGCCCGCTGCCCGCCCCGACGTGGACGCGGTCACCGGCATCCCGCCGACAGTGGCGATCGAGCAGCGCACCAGCCGGGGCGGGCGGAAGAGCACCGTGGCGACCCTCACCGAGATCCACCACTTCCTGCGCCTCCTGTTCGTGAAGCTCGGGGT
The DNA here is from genome assembly GCA_036518435.1 of Geobacteraceae bacterium. Lineage (GTDB taxonomy): Bacteria > Desulfobacterota > Desulfuromonadia > Geobacterales > Geobacteraceae > JAMPXD01. The sequence continues at coordinate 11,666 of DATDNF010000005.1, read as the reverse complement.
GCAGCACTGCCCTGACTGCGGGCTCCCCATCTCCCCCCAGACCCCGGACGCCATCGTTGCCCGGCTGATCCGCGACATGCGGGGGAAAACCGCCCTCTTCCTCGCCCCCCTGGTGGTTGCCCGCAAGGGGTACTACACCGACCTGGCGAAATGGGCGCAGGGGAAGGGGTTCGCGGCGCTCCGGGTGGACGGGGCGATGACCCCGACCTCTCCATGGCCGCGCCTCGACCGCTTCCGGGAACACACCATCGAGCTCCCGGTCGGGGAGATCGAGGTGACGCCGGAGGGTGAGGGGGCGCTGCGGGAGCTCCTCGACCGGGCGCTCGCCTTCGGCAAGGGGATGGTGCGGGTGATCAACGCTTTGTCAGCAAATCCGGATTCGGACGTCTGCCAAGGCGGCGAGGAGGGGGCGACGCAGGCGTACACGGGAGTACGTCGAGGAGACCCCGACGAAGCCAACGCCGGCAGAGGTTCGAAGCCGGATTTGCTCTTCTCCACCCTGCGGGCCTGCCCCGGCTGCGGCACGAGCTTCCCGGAGCCCGATCCGCGCCTCTTCTCGTACAACTCCAGGCACGGCTGGTGCCCCCGCTGCTTCGGCACTGGGCTCGTGCTCCCCGGCTTCGATGAGGCGCAGAGCGGCGAGGAGATCTGGTGGAACGAGTGGTGGGAGGGGGAGGAGCGGGTCTGTCCCGCCTGCGCCGGCCGGCGCCTCAACCCCGAGGCCCTGGCGGTCCGTTTCCGGGAGAGGAGCATCGCCGAGTTCGGCTCGCTGCCGGTCGGGGAGGCGGCCGCCTTTTTCCGGGGTCTCGATCTTTCCGGCCGGGAAGGGGCCATCGCCCGGGACATCGTTGCCGAGATCGGCGCCCGCCTCGACTTTCTCCGGGAAGTGGGGCTTGTCTACCTGTCGCTCGACCGGGGGGCGCCGACCCTTTCCGGGGGGGAGGCCCAGCGGATCAGGCTCGCCGCCCAGCTCGGCTCCAACCTGCGGGGGGTCTGCTACATCCTGGACGAGCCGACCATCGGCCTCCATCCCCGGGACAACCGGATGCTCCTCGATGCGCTGCGGAAGCTTGAGGGGAAGGGGAACACGGTGGTTGTGGTGGAGCACGACGAGGAGACGATCCGCCGCGCCGAGCACCTGATCGACCTCGGCCCCGGCGGCGGGGTGAACGGCGGCCGGGTGGTGGCGGCGGGGACGCTCGCCGAGGTGATGGCCAGCCCCGAATCGGTCACCGGTCGCTTGCTGGCGGAGCCGCTGCGCCACCCCTTGATGGCCCGGCGCCCGGCCCCGGCCGCGGGGGAACCGGCGATAGAGGTGGCTGGGGCCACCCTGTTCAACTTGAAAGGGGTGTCGGTTGCCATTCCGCTCGGGCGGCTGGTCTGTGTCACCGGCGTCTCCGGGAGCGGCAAGAGCACCCTGGTCCGGGAGGTGCTTTACCGGAACCTGCAAAGTCTGCTCTCAAAGGGGCGTGGTGCAGGGGCGCACGGTCATGCGCCCCTGCGGGGATGCGCCGAGCTGCACGGCTGGAAAAACATCGGCCGGGTGCTGGAGGTGGATCAGGCCCCGATCGGCAAGACCCCCCGTTCCTGTCCCGCCACCTACGTGGGGTTCTGGGACGCGATCCGCAAGCTCTTCGCACAGACCCCGGAGGCGCGCATGCGCGGCTATGCCCCGTCCCGCTTCTCCTTCAACGTCGCGGGGGGGCGCTGTGCGGAGTGCGAGGGGCAGGGGGTGAAGACCATCGAGATGAGCTTTCTCCCCGATGTCAAGGTGGCGTGCGAGGCGTGCAACGGTGCCCGCTTCACCCCCGAGACCCTCATGGTCCGCTTCAAGGGGCGCACCATCGGCGAGGTGCTCGCCATGAGCGTCGACGAGGCGGTGGAGTTTTTCGCCGCCCACCGACCGGTCCACCATCCCCTGCGGCTCCTCCAGGAGGTGGGGCTCGGTTACCTCGCCCTCGGCCAGCAGAGCCCGAGCCTCTCCGGCGGCGAGGCCCAGCGGATCAAGCTGGTGACTGAGCTCGCCAAGGCAAAGCCGGTCGAATTCAATCACCCCCACCCTGACCCTCCCCCATCAAGGGGGAGGGGAATTCCCGAGGGAGGTTCCCACTCCCTGTACCTGCTTGACGAGCCGACCATCGGCCTCCACATGGCCGACGTGGAGAAGCTGGTCCGGTTGCTGCACCGCCTGGTGGCGGCGGGGAACACGGTGGTGGTCATAGAGCACAACCTGGACGTGATCGCCGAGGCGGACTGGCTCATCGACCTCGGTCCCGAGGGGGGGGATGGCGGCGGCCGGCTTGTCGCCGCGGGCACACCGGAAAAGGTGGCGCGGGCCGGGAAAAGGTCGCACACGGGGAGTATCCTGGCGGAGTTCCTGCGGGAGCGGGGCACGGGGAAGGCGGGCCGGATTTGACATTAAAGGGTGGCAGGACTATAATATAATCAAAAGAAAGAGATGTTCTCTGACAAATGCTCTGGGGTATGCGTAATAACAGCAGTTGGGGAACCTGTCGATACCTAAGGAATTGAGTCCCGGGTCCAGACGCGGTGCGCAAGCCCTCTTCGGAGAAGGACGCCTGAAGCGTCTTCCCGGGAAATGCTGGAGAGACAGTGGACGGTCTTTCTCACAGCCCTACGGTATCCTGGAGCAGTTTGGAAGGACAATAAAGATTTTGGCGCTGCGGAGATAACGCGAAGGCGTCTAAACCATCTGTCAGGCGCGTGAAAAACCGCCTGAAAAAGGGGCCGCCCTAAGGCAAGTCCTGACGAGACGGCCGGTAGCGAGCGTGTCGCCAGGTACCGAGCAGGCCGCCACCGACAGATCGGTATAAAGCTTCTCCTGTCAGCGCCAAGCAATGAGAACGCCCCGGGAATGTTTCCCGGGGCGTTCTTTTTGCCATGGTGCAGGCACGGTGGGCAAAGCCTGTGCGCCTACCCGAAGATCTTTCGGAACAGCCCTTTTTTCTCCGCCTCGCGCTTTTCTTCGAGCGCTTTCACCCCTTTGCGGGCGTTGGGTTCCCGGGGGTTGAGCTTCAGGGCCTTCTGGAATTCACCCTCCGCCAGGCCGTCGCGCCCTTCGTCGAGGAGCATCCAGCCGCGGAACGCGAAGGCCTCGGCGCTCCTGCCGCTCTGCAGCGATTTGGCGAGGAGCGTGCGCGCCTTTTCCTGGGCGCTGCGGGAGCTTTTGTTGGCGGGGTTGCGGTATATCGCCCAGGCGAGCCAGGCGGCGTGCATGGCATTGTCCGGCTCCAGGGTATACGCCTCCCGCAGGGCCTTTTCCGCGTTCTCGTGTTCCCCCATCTCAAGGAAGACGCTCCCCGACTGGAACTGGATGCGGGCCTGCAGCCCGTCGTCCTGTTTCCCGTCGAGGCCGAGCGTCATGCCGTCGTTGAGCATCTCGTCGTAGCGTTCCTTGGCCACCACGCTGGAGAGGGTGCTGTAGGCGCTGGCATAGTGGGAGAGGACCTCCTGGGCGAGGTCCAGGGTTGCGCCGGACAGTGTCATGAACTTTTCCGGGGAATACTGGCGGGTTTTCTCGAAGTAGGCCTCCTTCAGGCCGTCGAAGCTGAAGGTGCCCCGGGAAAGGCCGAACAGCTCGTAGTAGTTCTTGTCCTGGATGAAGGCGTACTCGCGCTGGATCGCCTGCTCGAAGCCGATTTCGTCGCTGGAGAGGGGCGCGGCCATCCCCTGCTCGCCCACCGCCAGCCCCACCGTCCCGGAAACCTCCTCCACCAGGTCGGCGAATCCGACGGCTGCATCGGCCTCGCTCTTCAGCTCTTCCAGGGGGCGGTTGAACAGGGCCTGCAGGGGGAAGTCGGGCTCCGCCTCTCTGGCGGGGGTGCGGTGAAACTCGATCATGCCGAGGGCGTGGAGGTAATGGAAAAAGGGGGCGCCCGCTCCGGCGGAGCTGCCTTGGGCAAGGATTTCACGGAGGGTGCTCCTGCCGTTCACCAGCTGCAAAAGGCCGATATCCTCCGTGCGGAGGGTGAGCAGGTTGGCGGAGCGGAAGAACAGGGTGGTGCGGGCGGGGCGGAGGGGGCCGAAGCGGGAGATGAAGCCGTCGCTGTCGAAGCGGGAGGCATGTTCTTTGACCGCTTCGTAGACGATGCGCGGCAGGGAGAGGGGCGTCAGGGGGGATTCGGCGTCGGGGGGACCCGCGGCGAATGCGGCCGGAGCATTGGCGGCCACGGCTTCCGTCAGCGTGTTCCTGAGGAACAGGCGGGATTCCTCCGTCAGTTCCTCATAGGTCAGCAGTCCTGCCTGGGTGAAGAAGAGGCGTTCCTCGCCGCTTTCGACAAACTGCCGCAGCGCGCCCGCTCCGATTTTCCCGCGGGCCGCCAGGAAGGAAGGAAAATCCTCCCTACCCCGCGACTGGAAGGCAAAAGGATCGCCGTTGATGAAAGAGATGGGGGGGGCGTTGGCGATGGTGAGGAGGCCGCATTTCCTTTCCCGGTAGATGCCGTTGAGGAGGTCGAGGAGGGTGGCCGGGTTTGCCTGCGGGGGGGCGGCAAGTGCCGCCTGGACGGCATCCAGAAAAGCCGTCCGGGTAAAGGGTTTTTCCAGGTAATGGCGAACCCCGAGGCGACGCGCTGCCTCGGCGTACTTTTCCCCCTTATAGACGCCGCTCATGACGATGACCGGCAGCGCGGCCCAGCGCTCCGATGCCCGGAGCTTGCGGAGAATTTCCACGCCGCTCAGGCCGGGGAGCTTCAGGTCGAGCAGGAGGAGGTCGATCCCACCCCGGGCAAGGGACTGCAATGTCTCGACGCCGGTTCTTGCCGTGACCACGTCGAACCCCTGTCCGGCGAGAAACCTCTCCAGGACACGGGTGAGCGATTCGTTGTCTTCTGCCAGCAGGACGCGACCTGGCACGGTCTCCCCCGTTCCCCGGTATTACCTCAGGTATCTGCGGACGGCCCTGTTGTGCTCTTCCAGGGTGGCGGAAAAATAATGGGTGCCGTCCTTCCTGGCCACGAAATAGAGATAGTCGCTGGCGGCCGGTGTGATGGCCGCTTCGATGGCGTCTTTTCCCGGGTTGCCGATCGGGCCCGGGGGGAGCCCCTTGATCAGGTAGGTGTTGTAGGGGGTGCGGCGCATGATGTCCTGTTTCGACACCTTGCCCCCAAAGGCCCGTATCCCGTAGATTGCCGTGGGGTCGCTCTGCAGCGGCATTCCCCGTTTCAGGCGGTTTCTGAAGACCGACGCGATCAGCGGGCGCTCGGTCGGCACCACGGCCTCCTTCTCGATCATGGAGGCGACGGTGACGACCATGCTCCGGGAGACGCCGAGCGCCTTCACCCGCTCGGCGAACCTTTGGCCGTAGACCTTGTCGAACTGCTCCACCATCATGCGAACCAGTCCCGCTTCGTCCATGTTCGGCGGGATCGTGTAGGTGGAGGGGTAGAGATACCCTTCCACGCTCGTGCCGCTGATCCCCAGTTCCTTCAGGAGTTCCCGGTTGACGCACTGCTTCAGGAAGGGCTCTTTTTTGAAGATGCCCCGGCTCTCCAGGAGTTCGGCGATCTGGTAGGTGGAATAACCTTCCGGCACGGCAAACCGGGCGGCGAAGATTTCTCCCGCCACCATCCGGCGGAGGATCTCTGCTGGGGAGAGGCCGTCGCTGAACTGGTAGCTCCCCGCCTTCACCCTGGCATCGGCACCCCGCAGCCGGGCATAGAAGACGAACATCCTGGCGCTGGAGATAATTCCCGCGCGTTCCAGCTCTCCCGCCAGCTTTTTCAACGAACTTCCTTCGCCGAAATCGAAGAGCCTGACGTTTTTCCCGGCGCCGGCAGGGGTGACGACGAACACGCCGAAGCCGGCCAGCGGGAGAAGAACGAGGACGATCGCGAGAATTATGAAAAACAGCCGCTTCTTGTTTTTAACGATGGTGATCATGCATGAAATCGGCAGTCGGGGAGGTGCCGCGAGGGACGTCGCCGGCTGCAAAGGATAATAGACTATCTCTAGGATATAATAAACGGGATGTCAAGGTCAAATCCCGTTTCTTGACAAGTTGCGGCGTCTCCTGATACAAAGGATGAGGGGCGGGCCGTCGCGGCACCCGGGCCGCACATTCATGAATAGTAAGGAGCATGCCATGACGAAACGTTGCGTGGCGGGACTTTTCCTCGGTATTTCCCTTTTCGCCGGCACGGCAGTGCCTGCGCTGGCAGATTTCGATGCGGGGATACGGGCATACGACGAGGGGGACTATGCCTCGGCTTTTCGCGAGTTCAGGAATGACGGCAGCGCCGAGGCCCAGTACAATCTCGGCGTGATGTACTTTTCCGGCAACGGGGTGAAGCAGCCGGACAAGCGGGAGGCGGCCGCCTGGTTCCGCAGGGCCGCAGAGCAGGGGTTCGTCCCGGCCCAGTACAATCTCGGCGTGATGTGCTCCAAGGGGGAGGGGGTAGACTACGACCGGAAGGAAGCGGCCAGGTGGTACCGCAAGGCCGCCGAGCAGGGACACCCCGTTGCCCAGTACAATCTCGGCCTGATGTACGACAGGGGCGAGGGAATGGAGCAGGATACAAAGGAAGCGGCCAAATGGTACCGCAAGGCCGCCGATCAGGGAGTGGTGGCGGCCCAGTACAACCTGGCCCTGTTGTACGAAAAGGGGGAGGGGGGCGAAAAGGACATGCAGGAGGCGGTGAAGTGGTACCGCAAGGCCGCCGGGAAAGGTTATATGACCGCCCAGTACAACCTGGCCCTGCTGTACGAAAAGGGGAGTGGCGTCAAGCAGGACAAGAAAGAGGCGCTGAAATGGTACCGCAAGGCTGCCGGGCAGGGATACCTGCCGGCCCGGTACAATCTCGGCCTCCTCTACGATAAGGGGCTCGGGGGGAAGCAGGACAAGAAAGAAGCGGCCTCCTGGTACCGCAAGGCGGCCGACAAGGGATACCCTTCTGCCCAGCTCAATCTCGGCCTTCTCTACGACAAGGGGGAAGGGATGAAGCAGGACAAGCGGGAGGCGCTCAAGTGGTACCGCCGGGCCGCAGACAAGGGGGTGGCGGCCGCCCAGTTCAACCTGGGCCAGATGTACGGCTGGGGCGATGGGGTGGCTCGGGACCTGAAGGAGGCGGCCGCCTGGTACCGCAAGGCCGCCGAGCAGGGGGACGCCGATGCCCAGTTCAGCCTCGGCGCCCTGTACTACAACGGGTTGGGTGTCGAAAAGGAGTTGACCGAGGCGGCCAAGTGGTTCCTGAAGGCGGCCGAGCAGGGGCACCCCAGGGCAGAGCTGAAAATCGGGCTGATGTACGACAAGGGGGAGGGGGTCAAGCAGGACCCGGTGGAAGCGGCCAAGTGGTACCGCAAGGCGGCCGAACAGGTGCACCGGGGGATGATGCCGTAGCTCATGCCTTGAACTTGTTCTCCGTTCCCGCTTTGAGCCGTTCGATGTTCCCGCGGTGCTTGTGGATGACGATTGCCGCGATGACGAGGCTCATCAGGGTGGTGGAGCCCTGGTGCTCCCTCATGGTGACGAACACCGGCATGGCAAAGGCGGCGGTGATGGAGGCAAGGGACACGTAGCGCCATTTCCAGAGGACCAGGACGAAGATTGCCAGGGCGGCCAACACTGCCAAGGGGGACACGCCGAGAAAGACCCCGAGGGCCGTGGCGACCCCTTTCCCCCCCTTGAAGCCGAGGAACACCGTGTAGACGTGGCCGAGGAACGCGGCCAGGCCCGCCAGGGCGATCCACTCGCCGGAGAGCCCGAGGTGCTTTGCCGCCAGGACCGGGACGAGCCCCTTCAGGCAGTCGCCCGCCAGGGTCATGATGCCGAGCTTGCGCCCCATGGTCCGGTAGACGTTGGTCGCCCCGATGTTGCCGCTGCCGGTGCTCCGGATATCGACGCCGAATGCCTTTCCCAGGAGAAGGCCGGTCGGGACCGAGCCGAGCAGGTAGGCGGCGATGACGAAAATGATCTCTTTCAGCACGCGATGCTCCGTGGTTGAAGTAACGAACCGCGGTATCCTACACTATTTTCCCGAAAACCACAAGGAACGGCGTTGTCCGGAGTCGCGCAGGACGACCAGCGCCATCGCCAGCAGGATGCTGTCCCGCGCCAGGGCGGTCCAGGCGGAGGTCTTTCCCCCCCCGTGGCGGAAGCAGCCGCAGTCGATGTCGAGCCCCCGTGCCAGGGCGGAGACGAGGACGGCCATGAAGGCGAGGGTAAGGACCAGGACGAGGGAGGCGGCGGCCCTCGGCCGGTATCCCGCGATCAGCAGCACCCCGCAGAGCGCCTCCAGCCAGGGAAGTACCGCGGCCGCCAGGTAGTTGCCGAAGTAGGGGAGGAGCCGGTAGGCGGCGATGCTGCCGGCAAACCCGCTCGGCTCGCCGATCTTCACGAACCCCGCGTAGAGGAACGCCCCCCCCAGGACGAGGCGGACCACGTAGTCAAGCAGAACCCCTTTTCCCCTCATTGCCCTTCTCCTGCCGTCGGGTAGCCGGCATCCCGCCATTCCGGGAATCCCCCCTCGAAGACGTACACCGTCCGGTAGCCGTTTTCCAGAAGCCTCGTCCCCAGTTCCCTGCTGTCGTGGCAGTCGTAGCCGTTGCAGTAGACCACGAGCGTCGCGGCCGGCGTCGCCTGCGTCCGGAACCGGGGGAGCCGCGCCGCTAAATCCCCCGCCGGCAACGACATCGCCCCGCTGATGTGGCGTGTGGCGAAAGCCTTGTTGTCCCGGGCGTCCACGAAGGTCGCCTCATGCCGGTCGTACAGCTCTTTCACCTGCATGAGCCCGAGCGGCAGGGGGACATTCCCCCGGGGCTGCGCCTCGCCGGCCGGCCCCTCGCCGGTCCATGCGTTGAACAGGAGCGTGCGGTTCCAGGCTATGCCGAGCGTCGCGGCCGCGAGGAAGATCACCGTCATCTCGAAAATAAGATGCCGATTCGAGCGAGTCATATTTTTTCGATTGAGCTGTCCGTTATTTCCCAACATGACTTACTTCACCCTCCCCCTCGCCCCCTCCCATGAAGGGAGGGGGGTGTAAAAGCTCCCTCTCCCTTGGTGGGAGAGGGTTGGGGTGAGGGGGGCAGCGTTGTCACAGCTTTTTCCCCACCCTTTTCAGCAGAATCGAGTTGGCCACCACCGATACCGAGGAAAAGGCCATGGCAAGCCCGGCGAACTCCGGCTTGAGGGTGATCCCGAGCGGGTAGTAGAGGGCACCGGCGGCGACGGGGATGCCGAGGATGTTGTAGAAGAGCGCCCAGAAAAGGTTCTGCTTCACCTTGGCGAGGGTCGCCCTGCCGAGCCTGATTGCCCGGACCACGTCCATAAGGTCGTCCCGCACCAGGATCACGTCGCCGGTTTCCTTGGCCACATCGGTGCCGCCGCCGATGGCGATGCCGATGTCGGCCTGGGCCAGGGCCGGGGCGTCGTTGATTCCGTCCCCTGCCATCGCCACGTAGAGCCCTTTCTCCTGGTACTCCTTAACCACCTGCCGCTTCCGGTCGGGGAGGACCTCGGCCTCGAAGCCGTCCACCCCCGCCTGCCTTGCTACCGCGGCGGCCACTTCCCGGTGATCGCCGGTGATCATGAAGGTGGCGATCCCCATCCGTTTCAGCTCGGCGACGGCCCGCACGGACCCCTCCTTGAGGAGGTCGGCAAGGGCGGCGATGCCGGCGAGCCGTCCCCCCACCGCCAGGTATACGAGCGACTTCCCCTCGCCGGCGAGCCGTGCGGCCTCGTCGGCCAGCGGGGCGGTGGAGATGCCCGCCTCCTCCAGGAGGCGGGCGCTGCCGGCGAGCAGCTCGGAGCCGCCGTAGCCGCAGGAAACCCCGAATCCCCCCCGCTCCCGGAAGTCCGAGACGGGGCCCGGCCTGATCCCCCGTGCGGCGGCGGCGTGAACGACCGCTTCGGCCAGAGGGTGGATCGATGAGGACTCGGCGGCGGCCAGGTACTCCAGGAGCCGTTCCCCGTCCCCCCCCGGAGCGGGAACCAGGTCGGTCAGGGCGGGCTCTCCCCGGGTCAGGGTGCCGGTCTTGTCGAGAAGGATCGCCCGGACCTTGGAGATGTTCTCCAGGACCGACCCGCGCTTGATCAGGATGCCGAGGTTGAGGCCGATGCCGCTCCCGACCATGATGGCGGTCGGTGTCGCGAGCCCCATGGCGCAGGGGCAGGCGATCACCACCACGGCGATGGCGAGCTTGAAGGCGAACAGGAATTCCTGGTGGAGGACGAAATACCAGGCCAGGAAGGTGACCGCGGCAAGGCAGACGACCACCGGCACGAACACCGCCGAAACCCGGTCGGCGAAGCGCTGGATCGGCGCCTTGTCCGCCTGGGCCTCCTGCACCATTTTCACGATCTGGGCGAGGAGGGTTTCCTCTCCGACCCGGGTCGCCCTGATACGCAGCACGCCGGTCCGGTTGACGGTGGCACCGGTGACGCCGTCCCCCTCCCCCTTCTCCACCGGGATCGATTCGCCGGTGACCATCGATTCGTCCACGCTGGCGCTTCCTTCCAGCACCACCCCATCCACCGGGATCGTCTCGCCCGGTTTCACCAGCACCACGTCTCCCACCCGGACGGCCGAGGCGGGGACTTCGCGTTCTCCGGCATCGGTCAGGAGCCGGGCCTTGTCTGCCTGGAGCCGCAGGAGCTTTTTCAGCGCCTCACCCGCCTTTCCCCGCGCCCGCGCCTCCAGGTACTTGCCGAGGCGGATGAAGGCGATCAGCATGGCCGATGTCTCGAAGAAGACCTCTCCTTCTGCGCCGAACGCGCCGAAGAAGGCGAACAGGGAGTAGAAGTAGGCGGCGGAGGTGCCGAGCGCCACCAGCACGTCCATGTTGGCGCTTCTGTTTTTCAGGGCATGATACGAGCCGCTGTAGAAGGCGAGCCCTGCGGTGAACTGCACGATGCTCGCCAGGACGAGGTTCATCCAGCCGACCAGCGGGTAGTGGTGGAACGGCATGGTGACCATGACCGGGAGGGAGAGGAGGAGGCTGAACAAAAACCAGTTGCGCTGGTTCTTCAGGCGCGCCTCGGCTTCGTCTCTCCCCTCTGCTATTGCCTGGTAGCCCGCATCCGCCACCATGGCGAAGATTTCGCTCCCGGTAAGACGGGAGGGATCGTACTTGACCAGCGCCTCCTCCTGGGCCAGGTTGACCACCGCGACCGCGACGGCCGGGTGGGAGAGGAGCTTTTTCTCCAGGGTCGCCACGCAGGAGGCGCAGTGGAGTCCCTTTACCCCGAAGCGGAGTTCGCCGGCGGAGGCGGCGCCCCTGATCCCGTAGCCGAGCTCCCTGACCTGCGCCTCTATCTGCCCGCTGCTGATCGCGGCAGGATCAAACTCGACGGTCAGCTCCTCGGTGGCGAAATTGACGATGGCTTTTTCTATGCCGGCTGTTCCGTTGAGGCCCTTTTCGATCCGGGCCGCGCAGTTGACGCACGACATGCCGCTAATGATGTAGGTGGCCTTGGTCATCGGAACATCCTCCCTGATTGTCCAGCTTCTTTATCCATTTCTTCACTTTTTTCGACAAAAAATCAAGTTTCTTTCTGGAATTTTTTATTCCCCCATGTCATGCGGCACCACGACGCTGGTTGCCGCCACCGTCCTGTTTCCCGCCTTGTCGGTTGCCGTTGCGGTAATGGTGTACACCCTGCCGTCCATGTCGTCGCCGTTGCGCCACGCCTCAAGATAGACGGTGCTGCC
>DATDNF010000004.1:0-178319 GCA_036518435.1 Geobacteraceae bacterium | reverse complement strand
CGATGTTGACTTGTGTCTGGGCGGTCTCTCCCTCGTAGCTGAGGGTCCCGCTCGCCTGACCGGTGAGGCCGTTGGTGGGGTCGGTGGCGCTTACGGCGAACTTGCCCGCCGGGACCCCGGCGAAGAGGAAGCTGCCGTCGGGTCCCGTGGTGGAAGAGTAGCTGTAGCCGGTAACGCCGGAGACGGAGATGCTGACGGAGGCGCCGGCCACGGGAGCGGTGCCGGAGTAGTTGAGCACGCTCCCCTTGACGGTCCCCCTCGGGGTGACGATGATGTCGGCGGTGACGGTGTCGCCGTTGTTGACGAGTCTTCCCCCGCCGATGCCGCGGCGTTCGGTGACGGGATCGAAGCCGTCCAGGGTGAAGTCGCCCAGGGGGACGTACTCCATCCGGTACTGCCCGAGCGTTGCTGGCTCGGAGGAAGTGGTGGCGTAGGCCACTACTTGCCCACCCTGCAGAAGCTTGACCTGCCCCCCCGGAATGGGAGTGGCGCCGTCGGCCTTGAGGAAGCGGCCGGTGACGATGCCGGAGGGGGCCAGTTTCACGTCCACGATGACTGCCGCCTTGTCGGCAGGTATGCTCCCCTGGCTGGCGCCGCCACGGCCGATGTTGTCACGGGCGGAGACGGCATAGCTCCCCTGGGAGAGGTTGTCGAAGGTGATGGTGCCGTCGGAGCCGGTTGTTCCTGCGGCGGTGTCGTTGGGATAGGCGGTCCCGTTGACCGTGACGCCGGCGCCCGCAGCCGGGGTGGCGTCGGCATTGAAGACCCGCACGGTCATGCTCCCCCTGCCCAGCAGCTTGATGGTCATCGGCACGTCGAGACCGGCCGGTACGGAGACATACCCGAGCCATTTCAGTGTCGTGACCGGGTCTTCAGCGGTAAGGCGCTGGTTGCCGGAAGGGATGATCGGGGTGAACTGGAACTTGCCGCCACTGTCGGTGGTGACGGTGACGTCGGCGCCGCCGAAGGTGACGGTGACGCGCACACCTTCGCCGGCCGCGGTGCCGTCCGGCATTAAGACCTGCCCCGATATGGACCCCATCTGGTTGACAGGGGTGCCGCCGGACACGCTCCCTTTCAACGCCAGGTCCACGGTGACCGTCTGGTTGTCGGAGGTAATGCTTCCCCCCGCCGAGACCGGAGTCGGGCGGAAGATGTTGGAGGAGGAGACGGTGAAGTTCCCGGCATAAACCCCGGTGAAGGTGTATTTGCCGGTTTGCGGATCGCTTTTCACCACCGTCGGCAGCGAGCCGTTATAGCGAAGCCACCCTATCTGGTCGGGCTTCATGGAGACCAGAGTGACGTCTGCCCCTGTAGGCATGGTCTTCGCCGCATCGTCGTATGTAGTACCGGTGACAGTGCCGATACCCGCCGGGTGGAGGTCGACGGTGGCGGTCTGGGTGCCGTACCAGAGAGTGGCAGTGGCGTTGACGACCTCCTTGCCTCCTTGGACGACTAACCTGTACGTGCCGAGCGGCAGGTCGGGGATGCTGTAATGGCCGTCGGCGCCAGCCATGTAGGAGTAATACTGGTAGTCGTTGACGAGCCGTCTGATGGGGGCGCTTGCCCACGCAGTGCCGTCGCGGTGGTAGACCGTTCCCTGGATGGCGGCGGTGGCAAGGGCGGTGTTGGGCACATAGAGGTAGATGTTGGCGGTATCTCCGGCTGAAAGCAGAGAAACCGTGCCGCTTGCCACTGTGCGGTTGAAGTCGCGGGGGTCGAGGACTTCGACGCCTATCTGCCCCGTGGGGAGGTCATTGAAGATGAAGACGCCGGTGGCGTCGGTCTGGACTACGCGCTTGATCAGGTTGACGGAGGCGATGACGTAAAGGCCTTGGGCGGAATTCCCGTCGCCCCGCTCTACCCGTCCCTGGACGGTCCCGGTCCCTTTCAGGATGATGTTGAAGACGGAGGTGGCGCCGTCGCTCACGGCTCCGGTTACCTGGGTGTATTCCCCGCTCGTGTCGTCGCGCACCGTGAGGGTGACGCTTCCGGCATAGACGCCGGTGAAGATGAAGCTGCCGTCGGCGGCACTCCTCAGCCAGTTCTGGTAGTTGGGGGCGTTGACGATGACGATGGCGCCGGCACGGGGGGTGATGCCGTCGGCGGACAGGATCTTGCCGCTGATGTTGCCTCTTTTGAAGTCGGCGACGCGGTAGATAGTGACGTCCTGGGTAACGCTCGTGCCATCTTCGGGAAGGGTCCCCATGGTGGCCCCTTCGGAAGCGGTGGCCTGGCTTACGGCTTTAAGACTGAAGGCGCCGACCACGATGCCGGAGAAGGAGAAGGCCCCGGAGGCATCGGTTGTCTTCACGTAGGAGCGGCCGTCGGCCAGGGTGCTGATCTGGACGGCGCAGTTGGCCACCGGATTGCCGGAAGCGTCGCGCACGGTGCCGCTCACGCTGCCGTGCGCCTTCATGAACATGTCGAGGGTGAGCCTTTGGCCGTGGTGCAGGACGCTTGCGGTAAGATCTCCGGTTTCCCCGGTCTGCGGGTTGATCGCCTCGATCATGAACGGTCCGGCGGGGTCGTCGTTCTGCAGGACGTAGTCGAACTGGTAGCTCCCGTCGGCATTGACGCTCTTTTCGCTGAAGATGGCGTAGCGCTGTTCGAGCTCGAAGGTAATGGGGTTGTCGTACCAGATGAGTTGGAGCAGGCGCACCGTGGCACCGGGAATCGGCTCTCCGCGCGCGGTGCGGACCGTGCCTGTCACCACTGCCGCCGGCCCCTGGGCGGTTGTCCTGATCGGCAGGGTGGCCGGGGCGGCCATGGCGTTTCCCTTGGAATCGGCAAGGCCCGAAACGGTGAGGCTGCGCGGGAAGAAGGGGCCGATGCCGTCGCGCAGAAGGAGAAAGGCCATGCGGCTGCTCGGCTGTAATGTGGCGATGTTTACGGCATTGGCGTCGACGGCGTAGTTGGCGATGTTCTGCGCGCTCTCTTTGCTCACCCGCTGGTCGAAGAGGATGGCGACGTTTCTGCCGTGCTTGTCGCCCCCCGGGCCGAAACCGGGGACAATCTGCGTGGCGGCTACCACCTGCGGAGCGTGATCGGCAATGGCGCTCACGGCGGAGGCAGCCACGGTGCCGTCGATGACGCCGTCGCCGTCCCGGTCTATGGCAAGCGCGTAGCTGTTGCCGCTGCCGGGGGTGAGGAGCAGCGAGGCCTTGGCCCCGGCGGAGAGGGTGACGCCGCTGAAGGTGACCTGTTGCAGCGTGCCGCCTGCTCCCGGTACGACGATCCCCATATCGAACGTGGCGTCGGCATCGGCAGCAAGCTCCAGGTTATAGTTTGCCGAATCGAGCTTGGTGATGAGGGTGAGGGTGCTGCGGGATGCATCGCTCTCCGCAAGAAGAAGCTGATCGGCATACGGAATCCCGCGCCCCTCTTCGTCGGCGGAGAGCCCGCCGGTCCTGTTCCCGCTGCTGTCGCTCACCCGCACCCGCACGGGGGCGTCGCCGGTAGCAACGGAGATGTGCCCCGGCCGGTAGGAGACCTTGTCGGCGAAGCCGGCCTGGAACTGGAGGAGACCTGCTGCCGCCGCTTCTTCCTGAAAGATCGCCGCCATGGCCCTGTTGAAGTTCTCTCCCTGGGTCGAGGTGCGGCGGAGGTGATCGAAGCCGATATTGGCGTTGTCGGAGCCGAGGTAATCGAAGGCGAGGTCTTCGACCGCCTTGACGGTGGTGTCTCCGATGAGTATCCGCAGCCCCGCCTCGGAGAGGTCGTAGGCCCGGTTGGAGACGGTCTGCTTGGAGATGGGGAGGACGTCGGCCGGGAGCGCCCCGGTGGGGGCGGTGGCGACGCTCCATGCCTGGCCGAGAAGCCCTACGGCGGAGTTCACCAGATCGTCCGAGAGGCTCCCGGTGTAGGGGAGGATCAGGCTGTCGGGGGAGAGCGGGATGCCGTTCTCCCCTACCCCGACCCGCAGGATGAAGCGCCCTGTGACGTCCTCGGACTCGAAGGCGGTGGCGGTCACCTTGCCGGTGCGCTGGGAGACGAGGTGGAACTTGACGACGGCGGAGGAGCCGGGGAGGATCGTTTCGATATCCTTGTCGCCGGTCTCGCCGGCAGCGAAGGTTGCGCCGGAGAGCGCCCGGGGATCGAGGTGGACGGAGAGGAGGTTGGCTATACTCTTGCCCGTGTTGGTGATGGTGACGAAGAGGTCGTAGGCCTCGCCGCTTCGCACCGTGGCCGGGTGGCCGAGGGTGATGGCGAAGTCGGGATTCCTGACGAGGACGGCGCCGGTGGCCTTCCCCTTCAGGGTGACAGGGCCTATGGGCAGCCCCTCGAGGGTGGCGGTGATCTCGAAGGTGAGCTGGTGGGTCCCCTCTTTCAATCCTTCGATGGTGAAGTCGGCCTGCCCCGATTCGGAAGGGTTGAGACTCCCGACGTCGTCGGCAGTGCCGTTCTTGCCGTCGGGGCCCGGGTTCATGACCGCCATGATGCGCGGGAAGAAGCCGTCGGCACCTTTCGCCATGCGCAGCGGGTCGTCGCCGGGGGCTGCGTCGGTGCCGGGGACCAGGTCCTCGCCGGTGGGAAAGACGATCTTCGCCTGCACGTCCTTGATCACCAGGCCGGACTGGAGCGGCGCGCCGTTGGTGACCAGCGCCAGGGCGCTGAAGTACTGGTGGAGAAAGCCGATGTTGCCGGGGATGACGACGATGCCGGGAATCGGGGGGAGCTTGATGTTCGGCGCGAGGTCCTGGTCCTGCACTTCCATCATGAATGGGGCAACCGCCAGGTTCTGGGGCACGTCGTTTTCCAGCTCCGGGGGTACGCTCGACACCGGTGGCGGTGTGATGCCCCCTACCTGCGGCGAGGGGATGTCTTGCGGATTGACGAGGGTGGAGGTGTTGGGTATGAGGACCGGCAGGGTGAGCGGCACCTGCCCGCTCTGGGTGGCGATCCCGGCGGTGAATTCGTAGGCGGTGAAGTTGGAGGTGTCGAAGGTGACCCCCCGCTGCTGCAGCTCGGTGAGGGTGAGCGGGCGGGTGGTGACGCTGGTGATGAGCGGATCGGGGATCGATTCGATGGCCACGGCCTGGGGCATGGCGCCGAACAGGACATTGCCGGCCCCATCGACCAGGCGGATGTTGGCCAGGGTGTATTTGCCGTAGATGGCGAGGGTGGGCAGGTCGAACGCCTTGCCCGGCTTGGTGACCAGAGGAAGCGGCGTCTGGAAGGCGGGGCCGGAGAGCTCGGCCCGCACGGTGTAGTCCTGGGGGAGCTGGGAGATGATGTCGGCCACGTTGAAAGAGCCGGCGTCGAAGACGGTGTCGACTTTCGAGGCGATGCCTTTGGGCACGGCCTGGTAGTCGGGGGAGGCCTTGAGGCCCACGCCTACTATGTTGAAGTCGAAGCTGGTGAGGACGTTTGCTGCGGGGGTCGAGGTATCCGCGTAAGAGAAGGCCGCAGTCGAGAGAGTGAGCCACGCCACCGCCGCAATTATCAGTCGTTTCATATCGCCCCGCCTGTTAAAAATCATTGAATTCAAAAGCCGTCTCACACAAAGGACCCACAGGGCCTAAAACACAAAGTCACAAAGGGGTTTAACCCAAACAATCAGACTTCAAGGTTTCAAGCCCTTTCTTCGTGCCTTTGCGGCTTTGTGTGACCATGAAGGTTCTGGCCCCTGTCATTTCAAGAATATTTGTCCTATGTCGAGGGCTGACCCCTTATTTAATCCTTTATGAAATACTTCCTGCCGACAGTTACCACGGTTGATTACATGGTAAATCATCCCGTCTGCCAGCCCACGCGCTACTCGTGGCAAGACGATCGGGAGTTGGGACCTTCCCCACTCTTTTCCTCGAACTAATTATGCGCCACAATCCGATGGACTGACCGTTATGGTCGTGACCGGACTACCGTCATTCCCGACGTAGGAGTACCCTATGGAGACTCCTTTCTGGATAAAAGGTTGCAGAACCTTGCTTCCACATGCTTCCTTCTTGACCTTGTCGGCCATGGCTTCCCGCAATTTCTCCTCGCTAACCGCGTTCCCAGCGTAATTGATCAGGGTGTAGTTGAACGTGAACAATTTGCCGGGGCCTGCCTTTACGCTGTCGATACGGGTGTCGGCGTCGAGCTGTTGCGGAAATTTCTTGTTGGCAATCTCGGCTTCCCTTTCCAGGCGAGCTTCAACGCTCTCGGAGGAACTTGGCATGACTGACGGCAGCATTCCGGAAGAGACCCCCACCACCCCGACGATCAGGAGGAGGCCGGTGAAGATTGGACCGGCAAGCCTCCCGGTCGGGGAGACGCCGGCGGCTTCGAGATCGCCTTTGCGAGCGCCGACAAGCCCGACGCTGATTCCGGCAGCTTTGAGCGCCTTGGTGGCGCTCGAATTGAGCACCAGCAGCATGATAATTCCCAACAACGGCACAAACATGGTAACTACATATAACGCTATGAACCCGGACCCGAACTCCAGCACCTTGGCAGTGCGGTATACGGCATACAGCTGGAACGGGATAGCGAGCACATAGAGCACCGGAGATATGAGCGGCGCCATGGCCGCCACGACCCCCCAAATCAGGAGTTTCTGAGCGGCGGCTATCTGATGAAGCCGGTCTGCATCCAGGTTCGTGGCTACGCTCCTGAAAGGCGGAGTCACGTTCCTTGCCGGTTCCTGCCTCTGGGGACGGTTGGTCGGCGGTGCAGCTTTGCCGGGCTGCTCAGCGGCCGGGGTTGTGAGCAGCGGAGCGGAACGGTCAGGGAGCGGTGGCGCGGCCTGCGGCTCGGATGACAAGATGGTGGCGGCAGGGGTTTCTGGGATGAAAACCGCATCGGCCCCCAGCTCGACAAGCGAACGGGCGATGCGTTGTCCCGTCTCCCGCCTGATGGACGACGACAACACCAGGGGGAGATTTTGCAGCCGCGCCGCAGTCGCTTCCGGCGTCGCGTTCTTCGCGCTGGCGCACAGAAATGTGACGACCCGCTCCGCAGCATTTGCATCGGCAATACCGCGGATGACCAGCTTGCCGCTTTCAGGTTCGGTCATTGCTGCCCTCCAGAAGGCTTTTGATTTTTGGAGACTTGGCCCATATTTCTTCCAAAGGTTTTACGGTTCCAAGCCTTTCTTTGCGCCTTTGCGGCTTTGCGTGAGATAAAGGTTTATAGGTTTCAAGGTTTTGTCAAGTGTTGAGACCTGACCCCTCATTTTCCCTGTACTTCAAAGATCCCCGGAGGAATTGGGTGGTCTAAAGGAAGCGGCCTCATGAACAGGTAAATTTATCGTTTGTCCCGTTGCACGATGGCACAGGCGATCTCACTGATCTGCTGACATCTTTTCCACCACAAACATCGTCACATCTTCATGGTCACTCCCACTCAAAGCTGTGGTTCCGCCGGTTTGTGGTGACCGCGGGCGATCTTTTGAGAAAGATCGAAAGACTCCCTGAGCTGCATCATAAACAAGATCGACCCGGCGGTTTACCTCCAGTGTCAATAGACGCACACGGCCTCGAGCGGCCCCTCTGGTCAGTGTGTTTTTAAGAGTCTAAGTCTTTCAACTTCATCACCCACTGGGGGTTTTATCATCTCTTCAGCTCTGGCATTGACTCTCGATTTGTTGGTTTAATGTTCGGATTGAGATATTTTATCCACTTGTTTAAGGCATGCATTTCTCCCATGCTGATTCCCGATACTCAATGTTTAGCCAATAAATTTTTTTTTCATAACACCCAGAAGGCCATTGGTTACTGCTACTGTTTACCCATATCTTAGATATTACTTCAATTGGTTTACTCCACTCTGTTGAATTTGTGACACTTTGCATATTAATAGAATAGTATTTATTTGATCTAGTTTTTTTACTAGCCTTCCATTTTATTGATCTGCTTGATACAATGCTCTTTACAATGCCTTTTTCCTCATAAGTGCTTATTATTGCTATTTCAGGAGGCAAATCGATCAATGTTTCAAAATTAACTATCTCACTACTGCGGCTTGGGCTCGTGTGGAAAGTAATTGCAAAGCCTCTATCTTTGGCAATTGGCGCTCCAACGTGACCGTTCCTTACTGACGTAATGCCGCCACTAAAAGGCATATCAGGTTCATCTCCTCTTTTTAAGAACCTATCCAATAACAACAACATGAATACTAACAAGATAAATACAAAAAATATTATCAGCTTCAAACCAAATCGCATTAAAAGCACCAATTGCCGTAATTGTTTTGAATGTCAATAAGTATTGTATTCCAGAATACAGCTCCTTTGTCTTGATTTCCTCCGTTTAATTTTGCATTCCAACCAATTTGCAATACGGCTGCCGGCACACTAAACCCACCATCGTAATAACTAAAGTCATACAAGTCGTTCAAGGTACCTACCGCATTTATACTCGTTACACATATTCTTCCATCAACATCTACTGCAACATTAGCCTTGAAACTTATATCGATATCTGCCTTTCCGAAAGCAAGACACTCAGGGCTTTTCTCGTCCATTCCATCGTTTGTGCAGAAATCATAATCTTTGACATTCGATAGACTGAAAGTTTCCGTAAGATTTGTATCTGATAGATTTCTAGACCTTACTTCCGATACTATACTATTAATTTCATTATTGATGAATGTGGCAACAGCCCTGGAATTAACAACTGTGTTAGATGATACACTGTCTTTGTAGATATACTGTTTTATATTTGCTTTACAGCTATCTGAATTAAACTCAGCCCCGGTTGCATGTGAAAGGTAATAATTATAACTTGACAACATTGGATCATAATTTATTACATCAGCTGGCACAATCGGTGCAGATCCAGGTTTACCAATAAAGTTATACAGAAGAGATCCTGCTACTTTATGAGTTTTGCTACCAAGCCAAGTCATGGCTTCTAATACCGTAAAGTAGTTGTCGTATTCAGACTTAGAAAAGACCTTAACTCTAAAAGTGTTAATTATCGTTTCATTGCTATCTACTATACCATTCTCGTTTTCATCGACGGCTACTGTAACCACGTAAGCATCATTTGAAGGCGTTACTGAAATAACTGGATCTACTGATGACATATCGCCATAAGGAGGGTTTGCAAATCCGGATGGACTGGTTATCTTCCATACGATACGTTTTTCTGTCATGGCACCACTGCTCTCTGGCGTTACATGTAATTGCACCATCGCGTAATCGCTTGCATTCGCTGCAACCATCAGCTGCATTTTGTCAACTTTATCCTCCTTGCTTAAGGGTACTATGTTACATTGGTTAGTTGCGTCTCTTAGAACAAGTTTTTCGGCATTAGTAAGTTTTACTACTTTTTTGTCACTTTTCTTTTCACCATACAAACCATAATTAATATCTACGTAGACTTCGTAAGTACTATTATTCTTAATATGGATGCCTTTAGGAAATTTTATAGTATTTGATCCTGCTGTACCCCCAACCACCGAGCTAATTTGCGTACCATCCTCTAAAAGGATAACATTTGCGTTGCTCGCGTGATAAGTCGTCGGTTGAATAGTATAGGTCACCTTGAGATCATTCAATGAAATCCCCTGCTTCGTGATCAAATTATCAATGTTGTCGATGGTGACTTTTACGTTGTACACGGGTATCCGCGCCTTATAGCTAATGAGAGGATCAGCAGTGTCCCCATTCAGAACTACTTCAGCTTGATATTTTGCATTAACATCGAAAGCCTGCCCTTTGGGAATGGTAACGGAAGCGAGGTGCTGCGTTCCCGATGGCAGAGTCAGTATCTTCGTGCCGTTTTTGTAAATATTCACCTCACCGGAGAGGATCGCGAAGTCGGGATTATTAACTCGGTACGATATGACGATATCGTCCATCGAATGACCGGCATCGTCGATTTCGGTCGCCTTGATGGGCAAAATATCGATGGGTCTGCTAACAAACTGAATCACCTTCAGCCCTTGCTGGTCATTTGCCAGGTACAGCGAACCATCCTTTTCGACAATGCCGTAATTCCCCACCAGCTGCACTATGCCGGCCCCATCGGTAGGGAGTTGATTGACCTCGTTGAGGAGTTTGGGATTGTACGGGTCCTTTATGTCGATAATCTGCACCGAATTGAAAGTGGCGACGAAGGCCAGGCCGGCCTCCTTGCTGATGGCTATCTCGCTGGGAATAGAACTTAGCTCAAATCCGTACGCGTCTTTGACTGTGCCGATCACGTGAGGATTGTAAGGGTCGGAGACATCCACGGTGTTGATCTTGCCCACCGTGCCTATTGCACCGCCGGTTACCGCCAAGTCCATGGTCTGGCTGCTGTCATCTGCGGCGGTGTAGGCATATCCGGCAACCGCGGCTGCGCGAGTGGCACTGTAGCCTGCCGGATGGAAGGTGGTCATGATCTGGGGGGCCTCCGGCGTGCTCAAGTCCAGGGACAACAGGTAACCTTTGGAGGTGGTGAGAAGCCCCCTGCCGGTGCCGTAGAGCGCTATATCCCAGGGCTGGCTGTTGTTTTCTCCAATGGTGTCGACCACCCCGACAATCGCCTTGCCGGAGGACATACTGCCGCTGGAGATATTCTCCTTGGCTATATCGACATCCACCACCTGCAGGCCTACCATCAGGTTCGCCACGTAGGCGTATTTGCCGGACATGGCGAGCCGGCTGGGAACGCCGCTATATTCTTCGGAAAGCCTCTCCTGTCCTATTTTTACCGGTGCATCAGGTGACCCCAAGTCGTAGAACCTGACATAACCGTACTTCAGGCCGAAAACACTATCGGTGATACCTACTACCCTCAGTTGAGGTTCCACCGCCGCATAACGGAAACTGAATTGGTTGAGAGGCGGTTGTTTGTAGGTCAATAAAGGATTTGTGGAGTCGCTAACATCAAATCCGTTCCACCCCTGATCATTTGCCGTAACATAAGTGTGGACGCTTTCTGTATCCGCATCGGTGTAGATTGCTATGTCCCTGCCGCCTGGCCTCTGATCGGAGATGGGAAGATCAAAGGCTTTGAGCGCCTTGGTGATGAAGGTTGTAGTGACCGGCTCTTTCAGCGCCATGACTGCATTGCCGGCCGATGGGTTAGGATTGGAGTCCGAAATGCCCTGTGTCAGGGTCACCTGGTATTTCCGACCGAACACAAGGTTGCCCTTTGGGGCAAGCTCGACCTTCATCCTGCCATTTTCGATGCCGGCGATTATCCTGGCCGGGACCGTAAGACCGGTGACCGTGTCGATCAACTTGCAGGTATCATCGGTAATGTTGTCGACGGGTTCGCTGAAGTACACGACAACCGCGGCATTGACCGGAACCTCTTGAGCGCCGGTCGCCGGCGACATCTTGTCAACGGTAGGCGGACCATCGATACCTCCCGGCGTACTCCCGGGGTCCACAGCTCGAATCTGCTTCTGTACGCGGGTTATGTTGCCGGCCGCGTCTTTCGCCTCGACGACAAAGGTATAGACTCCCGGCAAGGCAGGACGGAAGTAACCAGGCATGCTACCCACGACCGGGGCTGAGAGGACCAGACTGTAGGAATACCGGAAGATGGCCGGCTGGTCTGCGCTCAGGACGGAATGGATACTGTACCCATCCTGATTTACCTGGACCGGTTGCGGAGCTTCGGCGCCGGGAGCCTGGACGGTGAGGGTGACGGTGCCCATCGACTGATCGATGACGCTGAGCGGCATCTCGATATCCGTTCCCACCGGTACCGTCCCGGCGGTGAACTTGGCTTCCGGCGGCTGGCCCGAAGCCACCTGCAGGTTGAAACTGACCACCGGTGCGGTTTTGTCCGGGAAAACGCTGTCCTTGTCCGCCAACTTGAAGTTGAGCCGCTTGATGTTGTAGGGAGGTTCGCAGAGGACGGTGTCGATGGTTTTTCTGTACATGGTCTGCGGATTGATGGCGGTGACGGAATACTTCTGGCACGCCATGCCGATGTTGACCATTATGCTGGAGAAGGTGGCATAGAAGCCGCTCGAGTTGGCATAGGAGACGTAGTTCCATGCTCCCGGTGCACGGATTACCGCATTCTTGATGGGTAGATCTCCCGGAGAATAGGTCCCGTCGCCGTCCATGTCGCGATAGGCATACCCGGAGACGATGGCGGGGGAGAGATAGGGGAATTGGAAGAAGGCCAAGATGCCCGGAGTCATGACGCCGCCGAAGGGTTCGCACGCGGTCGAGAGCCGGCCATCCACCACTTTGGCGCTGTCAACAATGACAAAAACCTTCTCCACGGTGCCGTCGGCATTGACCAGTGTATCGGGTTTTGCCACAAAGGGGGTTTTATCGTTGTCGTAGCCGGTCGGAAGCGGCACCGAAAACTGGACCTCTTTTTGGAAGGGGACTCCCCCCGTATCCAGATTCACCCCCGCGACGAAGCTGGCCCCTTCCTGGACCGGATGGGGAAGGCTCGCCTCGGTAATCACCGTCATCTTTATCACCGTCGGCCCGTACAGGGCACCTTCCGGTATCTCAAGGATGCTCCCCCCCTCCCCTTCTATCTTGCCACCCTTGGCGGTCACCAGATAGCTGCCGTCGGGCCCCTTGAAGGTGAGATAGGAGATCAGCGTCTGGTTGCCGGAGTAGTCCATCAGCATCACCTTGATCTGGTCACCCAGCTGCCCCTTGACTTTGCCGGTGAACGAGCCGTTGGAAGCGGGTGCGACCGAGGCGATCTCGCCGGTGGTGTCGTTGATGATGAGTACGGTATCCTTCGGATCGGCGCTCCCTTGGGTGCCGGTGACGGTGATGAAGCCGTCGGCGTCGGGGAAGGTGCCGGAAACGGCCCCCGCCGCCGGCATGGGGGGCGGGGTGGTCTTGCGCACGGTGAAGCCGGAGGTGACGTCCTGCCCCAGGGGATACCCCTGCAGGTCCTTGACGGTGCCGGCAACGGTGATGCTGTAGCTCGCCTCCGACTGGAAGGCGGCGGCGGGATAGAAGGTGGCCGCGGTCCCGTCCACGTTGAAGGAAATGACGCCGGAAACCGCGCTCCCGGTGGAGTCGGTGACTTTCAGGGTTGTGGCGTTGATGGAGGTCCTGTCCATCCCCTTGGTGAAGCTAACCACCACCGGCACGCTCGGCTGGACATTGGCCTCATTGGCGGCCGGCGACACGGAGAGGACCTGCGGCGGCACCATGCGGATGGCGAGATCGAGCGCCACCGCCTGGTTCGGGGCCGTGATCGCCCCGGTGGCCGTCCCCTGGTCCCCCTTGTACAGATCGAGGGCCGTGGCGGTGAAAGGGGCGGCTGGTGCGGCCAGGAGGTATTTTCCCGTGGAGGCGGAGAGGTCGATCAGGGAACCGGTGTCCGTCTTCACCAGCGCGCCGGTGAAGGGTGCATTGGACGAGTCGGCGACCGTCCCGCTGACGAACCCGATAGCCGTTTTGGACTGGAGGAAGTAGTAGGTGCCAGAGGTGGTGATGCCGGGTAGCGTGATTCCGGCTGCCGTCAGGTCGGAATTGATGAAGGAGCCGCTCAGCCTGGCCATGGCCACCAGCTTCAGCTTGGTCACCCCTTTCACATCCACCCCCTTGGCAACCAGGAGCGGAAGGGTGGGATCGACCCCTGCCGGAAGCGGGATGGAAAGGGTTGCCGATGCAGCCAGGGTCTGACGCGTCAGGTTCACCTCCACCGCCTTCAGAAGTGTGAAGTCGGAGCCGACCGCACCGGTGGCGGCAGTCCCGTTTTTCGTCGAAACCGGCGTCGCCAGACTCAGGGCGCCGGCCGGGACAGCGAGGACGTTGCCGTCCGCATCCACGATCCTCCCGCCGTCGGTGCCCACCATGACGCCGCTGTCGGTGAGATCCGGCTTGACGATCTCGATCCCCACTTTCCCCAGCAGCAGATCGACGATGGTGAAATCCCTGGAGGGGGAGACCGGGAATGTCGCCCGCAGAGCTGCGCCGGGGACATCGGTAAGCACCCCGCCCCCTATGTTGGTGATGCACGGCGCCCGGTAGAGGATGATGTCCTGGGCGTAGACGGAGGGTTCGACCTTGTCGCCGGAGTTCAGGTTGAAACTCTCGGTTATGCGGCTGTTGAGCACGAGCCCTGAAGCGAACTGGGGTGCCGGATCGGCCCCGTCCTTTGCGGTCAGGACCACCTCCCCTGCCGCCTTGAGACCGACAGAGGGGGGCGCTGCCTGGGGTACGACCTTTCCTGCGGCAGTTGTCGCATCATAATTCAAGGCAGCAGCGGTCGCCGGCAAAAGGGGAGTCCCCGCCTGGGGGGCAGGAGGCGCGCCGGGGGCCGGGTCGGGAACGAGGAAAGCGTACTGACCTGCACCCTGGAGAGCGAAGGTCGCGCTGGAGACGTCGGCGGCTACCGTTGCGTTCCCCTTGGCGATCCATTGATGAGAGGTTGCATCATAGGCGGCAACGGTCAATGTGGGTGGAGGGTCGCCCTGCGCGGCGATGGAGGCGGGCAACGGGGTCTTGAAGGTTGCCGCAGAGCTGAACGTAGCATCCAGCGGCGTCCCTGCCGCCGGATCGAGAAGACGGAGGTCCGCTGCGGCAACCGGCGACCATCCCGCGGGGAGGACGCCGGCAAGCCCCTGGTTGCTCACGGGGGTGAGGCGGATGTCGGCCTGTGCCGACAGGGCGCCTGCAGGGACGGTCAGCTCCACTGCCGGGCGGGGTGACCCCGCCCCCACATCCATGCGTAGTACCCCGCCGGTGGAATCGATGAGGTTCTGTTGCGCACTCACCGGAGTCAGCCGCGCATCCAGCGCCGTCGCCTTGTTTTCGGGCATCACGGGGACAAGCCGCTCGACGGCGGTGAACCCCTCTTTTGCGACCTTGACCAGGGTGCTTCCCGCTGCCGTTTCGGTGAAATACCCCCCGTCGGAAGCTGTGGTGAAAACCGTCGCGCTACCCTTGCTGTCGGTGACGGTCACCTCGGCGTCGGAAAGGAGGAGCCCCCGGCCATCGTCGAGCACTTTCCCCTGGATGTAGCCGGGGCCCATGGCCGCCTGGCTTATGTTGATACTGGCCGTGGCAGTCCCCTCGTTCCCCGCCGCATCGAGCCCCCTGGCCTGAAGGAGCACAGTGCTTCCGGCATTCAAGGACGTGGAGAGCTTGTATGAAACCGATTCGGAGAGAGAGGGGGCGCTCCCGCCCGACCAGATGGGGACGCCGTCCGCCTTCAGCTCAACCAGCGTGAGCCCGCGGTTGTCGGCAGCGCTCACGCCGATGGTTATGTTCGCTCCGGCTGTCGCCTCGGCAGGGGCGTTCAGGCTCAGCTGCGGCGCCTGGGTGTCCAGAGTGACGGTGACTGCGGCGGAGCCGGGATTGCCGGCCTTGTCCAATGCCTTCACCGTAATCGTGTTGTCCCCTTCGGCCAGAGTGTAAGCTGCAGAGAAAGCCTGATTGGTCACCGTTATCGGCACATCGCCGATGGTGGCGGTTGTATCCGCCTCGCTGATGCCCCCGGCGACGGTAACCCGGGGGTTGTTGGTGAGGGAGCCGGAAACGGGAGAGGTAATCGTAACCGCGGGGGGAATGGTGTCGAGAGTGATGGTGACCGTCTTGATCGCCGTGTTTCCGGCCGGGTCGGTGGCGGAAAGGGTGACGGTATTGAGCCCTTGGGCAAGGGTGACTCCCTGTTCGAAATCGGTGCTGTTCAAGGCCGCCTGGACCCCGTTTACCGTCAGGACGGCAGTGGCGTCGTCGAGCGCCCCCTTTACAACCAGCTGCGGGTTGTTGGTATATGATTTGTCGGCCGGAGCGGTTACGGTGATGACCGGCGGTTTGGTGTCGAGGACGGCGGTAACCGGCAAGGAGGGGAGGCTCTCGTTTCCGGCCGGGTCGGCGGCGGTGGCGGTGAAGGTGTTGGAACCTTCGCCGAGGGTAATTCCGGGAAGGGTGAATTTCCCCTGGGCATCGGCGATGACCGTGCCGAGGAGGGCGGGACCCATGAGAATTTTGACCGTGGCGCCCGCCTCAGTCGTGCCGTTGATGGTCACTGCGGCAACATTGGTCGGAGTTTTCAGCGGAGTGATTACCGGCTGGGCGGGCGGGGTGGAGTCGAGGGTGGCGGTGACGGTGGCGGAGCCGGGGTTGCCTGCGGCATCGTTGGCAAAGGCTGTAAGGGTATTGAGCCCCTCGCTCAGGGTATAATCAACGGCGAAGGATTTTCCGGTAACGGCAGCCGCCGTGCCGTTGACGGTGACGGTGCAATTCTCTTCGCTGAGTGAGCCGCTGACGGTGACCCTGGAGGTTCTGGTCAGAAGCCCCGGGACAGGCGCGGTGATGGTCACTGTCGGCGGGACCGTATCGATGGTGTAGCTCTCGCTTCGGGGCTGGCTCTTGTTGCCTGCGGCATCTTTTGCGAAAAAGCTGAGGGTGGCGGTGGCCGGAATCGCGATCTGCTGGCTGTAAACGGCCGAAGCGTCGGTCGGCGTGCTTCCGTCGGTGGTGTAGTAGATGGTGGCCGCCTCGTTGGCCATGAGAGTCACCGCCTGTGCCGTGCGGTACAGGCCGCCGGCCGGCGTGGCCGTGACGGCCGGCGGGGTCGTGTCGAGCACGATTCCCGCGTTGCTCGGGTTGGACCAGTTCCCCGCCAGGTCCATGAACTGCACGAAGACCTGTTTCGTGCCGTCGCCGGTAAGAAGTGCCCACGGCATTGTGGATACATACGTCGTTGGATCGCTCCAGGCACTCCCGTCACTGCTGAATCGCATCTGTGTGACGCCGCTGGCATCGGTTGAACTGAGCCCCAACTGCACCTGGGTGGTGCCGGTTACGTTGGTCCCGTTGTCGATGATTATGGTGCCGGTGGGCGCTGTTATGTCATACACGATCGTGGCCGTAGCAGTTGCGCTATTCCCGGCCGCGTCGGTTGCGGTGGCGACGATGTCGTTGCTGTCGGCTGTGAACACGCTCGCGGTGGCCTTCCACGTGGTGGCTGTCGGGTAGGAGATGTCGCTGACAGTGGCCGTGGCGCTGCTGACCGCGATCTTCGCATCCGCTTCCCGCGTGCCGCTGATCACCTGGCTGGCCTGGTTGGTGGGGCTGGTTACGGGATCGATGGCCACTGCCGGCGGCGTTATGTCGTAGATGATGTTGCGCTGGGCGGTTACCGTATTTCCCACTTCGTCCGTAGCCGTTACCGTTATGGCGTAGCTCTTTTCCTCGGTGAACCCCACCTCCTGCTCGAAGGTGCCGTTGATGACAGGTGGCGTGAAGGTTTCACCTTCTTTACTGACGGTAACCTTCACCGCAGTCAGTTCGTCCCCTGCCGTCCCCTTGAGGGTCAGACTGCTCCTGTTGGTGCGGATATCCTGGTTCGGGTCAGTGATCGCCAGCGACGGTTTCTGGTCGTCGAAAAGAACCGTCCGCTTTTCTGCTGCGGGGTTCCCGGCCAGATCGACCGCCGATACTTCTATGGTGTTGGTACCGTACTCCGGAGTGACGGTGGCGGTAAACTTCAGGCCATCCATCTCTGTCGGGAAAACCGTGTCTTTTACCTTCACCTGGACAGCCGCCTGCTTGTCCACGCTGCCGCTCACCTGTATGGCCGGGTTTCTTGTCTTGCTGTTGTCGGCCGGCGAATCGATGGTAATGACGGGAGCTTTTTGATCGAGGATGACCTTGCGGTTATCGCTGGTCGAGTTCCCGGCCAGGTCCTGGGCCGTAACCTGGACCTGATTCTCACCGTTCTGTAGCAGCAGGGCGTAGCTGTAACTCCCATCCGCATTCACCGGTACGACCGTCCCTTTGACCCGGAGGTCGTGCAGGCCGACGTTGTCCTGCGCCGTTCCCGTAATATTGATGGTGGCGTTGTTGGTGTAGCTCCCGTCAGCCAGGGTGGAGACGACGAGCTGCGGCGGCTGGGTGTCAAGGACAATGTTCAACGGCAGCGAGGGTGCACTTTCGTTCCCCGCCTGGTCGATGGCAATGGCGGTGAAGCTGTTCGCTCCTTCCGTCAAGGCAACGCCGGGAAGGTTGAAGCCTCCCTGGGCGTCGGCCGCGACCGTGCCGATGAGTATGGTGCCTGCGAGGACCTTGACAGCGGCATGATCTTCGGTCGTGCCGCTCAGAGTGACGGAGCCGGTTCTGGTCGGGCTCGGCAGGGGAGCGTACAGCGGCGCGGACGGCGGGATGGAGTCCACGGTGCCGGTGACGGCAGCGCTCCCCGCGTTCCCGGCCCGGTCGGTCGCCCTGACGGTGAGGATGTTCGCGCCCTCGGCAAGGGTGTACGCCAGGGTGAAACTCTTGCCGGTGACGGCCGCCGGTACATCATTGACCGTCACGGTGGTCAAATCTTCGCTCAGTTGGCCTGTGACCGTTACCTGGGCATTTTTTGTAAGAAAGCCGTCTGCGGGCGCAGTGATGGTGACGGTCGGGGGGGCGGTGTCGGTGGTGAAGCGCCAGACAAGGGTTGCGCTGTTGGCAGCCCGGTCGGCGACGGAGAGGCTTACCGTGTGGAGCCCGTCCGGGAGAGGGGCGGCGGGAGTGTAGCTGATGCCGGTGACGGCTACGGATGCGGCGGCGGTGACATCTATATTGTCAACCGCAAGGCGGACGCTGCCGGTGTTTATGCCGGAGCCGGTCGCCTCGTCCCCGTAGACGGCTGAAATAACCGGTCGCGGGTTGTTCAGAAGCGCTCCATCGGCGGGAGACGGTCCGGAGATGACCGGCGGAAGGCTGTCGCAGTTTCCGCCGATGATCTCTATGATGACGAACGGGATCTGCGGACCGCCGCTCTTCAGCTCGACCCGGAGCTGGTTCACTTCCCTGACGGTGATGGGCTTTTCGATCAGATAGGTCTGCTGCTTGAAGTCGTTCTCGGCAACGACGACCGTGCCGTTCACCGAAATGTTGCCGGCGGTGACGCTTGTCGCCTTGCCGCTGCCGTTGGTCACCCTGAGCAGGGCCTGACCCGACGATTGGCTGCACCCCACGAAGGTGTCCGTGTAAACGGTCGGAGCCCCCTTCAGCCGATCGTACCGTTTCGGCCCGAACATGTCGGCCCCGGCGAAGGAATGCGAGGCAAGAATCAACGTTATGAGCAAAGATGCCAGGGCGATCAGCAATGTCCGGCGTTTCTTTTCCCCAGAGCCGCAACCGTTCCTATAGATTCCCCATACCATTGTTTCCTGCCCCCTTTGATTGCATCCCGGCATGTATCTGCCGAAAGAATTTTTAGAGCCTGCTTTTCCATGCAGCGCAAAATAAAAAAACCCACCCATAAGGGCAGGCTCTGATCGAATGAAATAAACCGGAAACGGTTTGATTCATCACTTCGACAGCCCCGCTATCCAGCCTGTGCTGGATGGTGGCTTTGTGCCGCACGGTTACCCGTGCTTTACCCTTTCGGTGACGTATACATAACTTAAAATATTTCAGGCCCGGCAAAGCCGATGCGGAGATGCTCCCCGTGTCGTTTTGCAAGGCCCGATTTTTCGGTCACGTTTTGCCGATAGCTGTTGCCTCCCGACGCCGGCGCTGTTCGGTATCGCCCGACCCGCTCAACCCTTGAACCCCGCCACAAACTGTCCGATCATTGTGAGACATTGTTTGTTTTTGCAAAGAATGTCAAGATATATTTAACAGAAACAGGTAATAAATTTATTATAACGCACCGCTTCGTAACGAAACCCGCGCTACAGCAGCCCCATGATCTCCGCCACTGAAGCAACCTTGCCGGAAAACAGCACCCGGCCATCGATCACCAGCGCCGGCGTGCTCATCACCCCGTATTTCATGATAGAAGGGATATCCTCCACCTTGATCAGTTCGGCAGACGTGCCGCTCTCCGCCAGGGCCGTCCTGGTGTTGTCGTAAAGAGTCTTGCATTTGGCGCAACCGGTACCGAGCACTTCGATTTTCATGATAATCTCCTTTCGTTGTCGGCCGTAAAGGCAGGACCAAGTCTGCCCGGTTCGAGAAGGTGCACACGCGGGCGCGCCACGGCCATCGGCGCGGCGCCCGCCCTGCACGGCGGAGCAGGAGCCTTACTTCCCCGGCAGCTCTTGTCTGACAGGAAAAGCAGGATCAATTGATTTCGTTTATTATCGAGCGGCACAGCCTGAAAGTTAACTCAGGCGAGGGTGTAGTTTTACCTTTCTCCAATCCCATCTTCGTCAAGATTATTGCCTGTGGCTCCAACCCCATATTTTCGACCAATGTTTTCGCACAGACTATTTCACAGCCATCGACCGTGATCACCCTGTCAGCCGCCTTGGCAGCTTCGATAAACGAAGTGATGCCAGCGCCAAGTCCCACGATACAGCTGGCCTTGGCAGTGGCGAACCCATCCTTTCTCAACCTCCGGCTTACTTGATCGGCGACCTCGCCAACATCTGCGCATCCGGAGCAAGCATAAACAATTCTGCTCATTTCCTTCGAGGGACGACAACAAGAGCATTCCATACATTTCTCCTTTTATGTTGATGTGCTGTGAAATCTGTCCTGATCCCGTGCAGATCGCCCGGATTTGAACATGGTTTCATTCCACAAACGCCCTCCATGATGATAACGGTACCCCAGCCAGAAACCTTCAGCATGCCAGGTTCCCACCCGGGGATCATGCATGTATTGCCCGCTTGCGGCTACCTGCATACCCACCTCAAAACGTGTGTCATTTAACCCATATGCGCCCATATAAATAACCCACTTTTCGTGTATTTGTAAATAATAATTAATTATATGTATATTATTATAAGTTTATATTGTTACAATATCGAGATGTTACGAAACAATTGACATACGGCATTTAATTTGCTTATGCTCATGATTGCCGCAAACGACTTTATTGCCTATTCGTAACGGAGGCTTCATGGAACAGACACCCCATACTATTGCCATTATGTCTGACTCGATCCGGCCCAGAGATCAACTTGCGGCCAAACTGGACAGATATCGCCACCAAATCCGTCTTGTGAGAAATATGGATGAATTGGGGGCACTCGTTGCGGAAACGACGGTCAGCTTGGTCGTCATGGAGTTGCACCAGGGATGCAGCGAACCTTCTTTCCCCCCGTCCAAACCGGTGCTGGTGATTATCAAGAATTGTTGCGGGACACTGGAAATATCAAATGGGCAATGCCGCGGCTATACGGAAATGACCTTCCTCGATGACGCGGAGCGGGAACATCTCCCCCAAAAAGTGGCCGAGTCCCTTTACAGCATCGATCCGCAGGTTTACCTGAAAAAACAGCAGATTCGCGAGAATGATGATACATATTTTCTTGACGGCATTATTGGCAAGAGCAGAAAAATGCGCGAGATATCCCGGTCGATCAGAAGGATTTCCGCACAGCGGATAGCCGTGCTGCTCCTGGGGGAAACGGGAACGGGAAAGGAGGTTGTGGCACGGGCGATTCACACTATGTCCCTGTCGCGTGACGTTAACCGCGCATTCGTTGCGGTAAACTGCGCGGCAATCTCTTGCTCCCTGATAGAAAGTGAGCTGTTTGGCCATGAGAAAGGTTCCTTTACCGGGGCAGATCGGCAACACATTGGCAAATTCGAGCTTGCCGACGGGGGGACGCTCTTTCTCGACGAAATCGGCGACATGAACCTGGAGATGCAGGCGAAATTGCTTCGTGCAGTTGAGTCCCGGGAATTCAACCGCGTCGGCGGGAAAGAGGTTGTCCGGGCGGATGTGAGAATAATCAGCGCCACGAACAAAAATCTGCTGAAAGAGGTCGAAAACGGCCGTTTCAGAAAAGATCTTTATTATCGGCTGAATGTTGACTGCATCGAATTGCCTCCGTTGCGGGAAAGAAAAGAGGACATCCCCCTCCTGGTCGATCACTTCAACAGAAAATTCAGCAGCGATTCCGGGAAAGTGAAGCACATTTCTCCCGAGGCATTGAACCTGCTGATCAGATACAATTGGCCGGGAAACATCCGGGAAGTCAGAAATTCGATAGAACGGGCGGTCTCCTACTGCGATCACGGCGTGATATTACCGGAGCACCTCCCCGCGTGCATCAGGGATTATGAAAACAACAGCGTACCGTTACTTGAGTCAATAGAGAAATTGGTGCGAGAGCATCATATTGCCGACCTGCCGGACAACCTGATCCGGAAGATCGAAGAACGCCTGATACCGGAAATCCTCAGAAAAGCAAAATCGAACCAGAAAATGACGGCGGCAAAACTGGGTCTTGCCGTCAACACCCTCAAAAGCAGGATCAAGGATAATTCCCGCGATCACCTTGTGACCCGCGCAGAACAGAATGCTACAGAAAATTTCCGGACCGCGAAACCATCCGGACCCCTGGCTAGTTTGCCCCAAAGGAAGGCGAAGGCCCCCAGTGTCGCACGATTATCCCATTTCGATCTGCTGGGCTGACACTGGGGACCCACGCCATAAACAAACTGAAACCATGCCCTGCCCGGCGGCAGATACCATCGTCCCGTTTAATTTATAGGGCGGAACCCGAAATACAAGGCATTTTTCGGGCAATGATCAATGCAGTCTCCACAGGCGATGCACTTCCGATCTGTCACGGCCGGCTTGTCATTCTCGACATATTCTTTTACGTTAACACCCATTTGGCAGCTATCAGTACATTTGTCGCAATTTCCACAGGATGCTTTGTGGATTCCGATTTTCAACAGGCTGAGCCTTGAATATAAGCTTAAGGTACCGCCAATTGGACACAGGTATTTGCAAAACCATCTGCTCCCCAGATAATAGGTGAAAAACATGGTTATGGGTGTCATCGTCAAGGCGCCGCCGATAAATATCCATAAACTGTTTGTCTCATAACCATGGTCCAAGCTAAAGTTGATGGCATGGTAATTCCTGTACAGACCAGTAATCAGGCTGCTCAAAAGTATGCCGGTAAACAGAAAAACAAGATTTTGCTGGCCAAATTTTCTTTTGGCCGGGTCAAAGCCAAATGTCTTGAGCAGGTTTACCGATTGTTCCTGCACCGGTGCGAATACACAGAGCCAGCCGCACAATGCCCGCCCCCACACAAATACCATCAGCAACATTACCAGCCAGAATATCGAAGCCTGTCCGAACAGCCCTTTTGAGATCAAGTCGGTCGTTGACCGCGGGCAAAGGCTTTTCAAGGTGGTCACGCCGGCAATCGTGAGACTGGTATGCAAGATAATCAGGGCATACACGAAGAGATGTACATACATCCTCCTTGTTCTCCAATTACCCAGTTTGGGCCACTTGAATTTAATCCTCGCGACAATGGGCGGATGGCTTAAAGTATACAAGCCAAACGCCACGATGGTCATGAAAGCCCCGGCGCCTGTTGTATACCAACGGTACGTCCTTAAAAATTCGAATGCATGCTCTGAAATAGTGCCGTTGAAATACAGAATACCATCGATGGGGCACATCAGGCACCCATGGATTTCTTCGGTTATGGACCCGATGCCGAACAACAGAACAAACAAACCAAGAACGAACAAATACTTGCTGAATTTTGCCACTGGCTTCTCCCCCTCTTTCGGCTTGAAATAGTCACTGCCGGAGGGCCGCACCTTCCGGGATCAAAAGGCGCGGCCCTCCGGCAGTGGCGTTACTGGACGACGATTGTGCTGTAGGTAGCGCCCATGAAAGCGATGGTATTGCGGTCGACGAAAACTCTGTTGGAGTTCTGGAGGAGCTCCAGCTTGACCGTGTAGGTTCCGGGTGCCGCGATGACTACGCCGGGAACCGTGACGTTTTTCGTCTCGTGGGCCTTTATGATGACCGTATCAGCGGGATTTTCCCTGAGAAGGGCCTTCTTCTTGTAATAAACCGTCTCCTGGGAAAATACCTCCTGCCCATTGCTGTCCACAATGGAGAGCCTCGCCCTCATGAGCCTGAAGAGGTCTTCGGGGACCGAATGACCGGCGCCGCTATTGGTAAGCGTGTAGCTGATGTCGAACGGGGTGTTCGCAGAAACAGTATCGGGAAGCGCCGGCTGCGATATGACGATCGCCTTCTTCACGAAGGAAGGGCTGTTGAAGCCGAGCATGACGTGGTTGCCTCCCGCCATGTGGCAATCCAGACAGGTCTTATCGCCCCCGCCACCTATGTAGTCGGTTTTCCATTCCTCATAGAGGTTCGTCATACCCGTGCTCTCATTGTGGCACGTCCCGCAGAACTCGGGCGCAAAGGGGGAAACGATCGACTGCCCCTTCCCCACAATCTTTTCCCCGTCGAAGTGACAGGTAATACAACTGGTCCCCTCGCTCTTGTTGATGTCGCTTATGGCAGGGATATTCGCGAGTCTGTCCTGAACCCCCCATGCGTCCTTCCCTTCGTGACATCCCCTGCAATAGGTCTGGATGACTGGATTAACCCTCGGGAGGATGGAGACGTAGTTCGGATCGGTGTTGGTAATGGCATGAGCGGACCCGAATCCCGCATTCGGCGAGTCCGACCCGGCAGCAAAACGCCACTCGTTGTACTGCTGTTGATGACACACCCCGCAATCGGCTGCATGGGTCGCAAAGGTAATATCGCGGTGACCCGGAACCCCAACAGCCGCGTTTCCATTCCCGGCAGCGCCCCCCAGAACAAACGTAACCAGCAATACCATTTTTCTTACATTCATCATTTTCCCCTTTTCATGCTTGAGATTAAGGAAGCCATCCCTCCGGAAAAACATGGCCTGCCCTGTAGCCGCCATCCGACCGTGTACTGTACCCCGGAAGCCATGTCCGAGCGAACCGAATATCTCATGCTGGCAAAAGCTGTGCCATGCCCGGCTTGCTGCAGTAAGTTGCTGTAATGACAGCAACTTTTATTGTTTGCGACTAAAATGTCAGTAAAAGCGCCCGATCGGGAAAGGAAAAAGTATCAATTTTGACACCGGCTTGCCGTGCCTATCGGCTTTACGTGCGTAACATACCGAATTTACATGGCATTCCAAACGTCAATTATGATATTATAATAATACAATATTAATTATATAATTTCATGAGGATGAGCATAGCACCTTGACCTGCTCACCGGCCCCTTGCTGCAGAAGAGCGCTGATTGCTCGGTTCCCTGCTGGGGGAGGGCAAGGAGTTTTCCCCCGGGAAGGAAAAAAAGCGGCCGCAACGCCGGGAATGGGGTGGAAGGGGTGGTTTTTCACCCGCGATTCTGCTATGCTCTCCATGAGGTTTGCGATGCGGAGCAGAACGGATATGGCTGAGACGCCAGCAATGCACATGACCGCCGGCCGGGGTATCCTGGACAACTACCGGGAGTTGCTGGCCAAGGTGGACCTCTTCTGCCGGAAGGTCGAGGAGGATTTCGCCGCGCATCTCGCTTGCCGGGCGGGGTGCGACGATTGCTGCCGGCACATCTCCCTCTTTTGGGTGGAAGCGGTCGCCCTGGCGGATGCCCTGGGCGACCTCCCCGCCGGCGAGGCCGCGCGCATCCGTGCCCGGGCGGCGGGTGTCTCTCCCGACGCCCCCTGCCCTCTCCTGGAGAACGGCCGCTGCCTTCTCTACGCGGCGCGTCCCATCATCTGCCGGACCCACGGCCTCCCGCTCCTCACGGTCCGCAACGGCAACCGGACGGTCGATTTCTGCCCCCGGAATTTTCTCGGGATCGGCTCCCTGCCGGGAAGCGCCGTCATCGACCTCGACCGGCTCAACACCGCCCTCGCGGCGATCAACACGCTCTTCGTCGCGCAGCTATTCGAAGATGCCCCCCCCGCACAGGAGCGGGTCTCCATTGCCGAGGCCCTGGGGATCGAGCCCTGATCTTCTCCCGCCCCTCTTCGCGGATCACTTTCCTCTCCCGTCTGAATCTCGGCACACGCCCCGTCAGGAAAGCAAGTCCCGGGAAAAAAAGATGGCCCGCACCTCACGGGTACGGGCCATCTGCTTTACGGTTTTTCTTGTGCCATTTTCCGGGTTCGGGTCATTGCCGCAAACCGCTTTCCCCTACGCCGCCCCCTGATCGCCGGCTTTCACCGTCTCCTTGAGGAAAACCACGAACGCGCCGCTCCCCCCCATCTCCCGCGGCGCCGGGGCGAATTCCGCAACCATCCCCTTACCCTTTTCCCTGAGCCAGCCGGTCACCGCTCCCTGCAGGACCGGCTCTCCGGGCGACCTGTTCCCCTTGCCGGTAATGACGAGGACCGCTTTCTGCCCGCGATTATGAGCGCTCGCGATGAACGCCGCCAGGCTTTGCAGTGCCTCGTCCCTCGTGAGTCCGTGGAGGTCGAGCTGGAGATCGAGCCTGATCGCCCCCCGTTTGAGCTGGCGCAGACGGTTCACGGGGAGCGCACGGGAGGGCTCCCTTTCCGCCGGGAGTTCGTCCCGGAAGGACACGTCGAGCTTCAGGTCTTCGAGCGCCCGGAGAAAGGTCTGTCGCTCCGCATCGTCGAGGCGGGAGGGTTGGCGGGGGGCAGTTTTTTCACTCTTCCGCGCGGGCGGTGCGGGGTGCAGCCTCCTGGCATCGGCCATCGCCCGGAGGAAGAGCTCCGCCTCGTCCGGCTCTACCTCGGGCTTCGGCGGAGGCGGAGGCGCCGTGGGCTGTTCGCTCCGCGTCTCCGCCCGGACCCCCTTGAGAGGAGCAAAGGAGCGCGTGGCGAACTCCTTCGGTTTTTGTCCCGTTTTTTTCTCTTTCTTCATCCATTATCCATGTGATTCGCGCTCAAAAATGCCCAGGTGCAAGGCGCGCAAATCCTGAGGAATGCGGCGTACACCAGTACGCCGCAGCGACGAAGGGTGCAGCGCAACGCCGCAGATGGGCGTTTTTCAGCGCGAATCAATCTTTCGGCACCAGGATGATCTCGATCCTCCGGTTCTTCGCCTTCCCCTCCTCCGTATCGTTGGAGGCCACCGGCTTGTACTCCCCATAGGCCACGGCGCCCAGGAGAGCAGGGTCGATCCCCTGCTGCTGGAGGTAGCGGGCAACGTTGATCGCCCGGGCAGCGGAAAGCTCCCAGTTGGTCGGGTATTTCCTGGCCAGTTCGCCGGTGATCTGGACGTTGTCCGTATGTCCCTCGATCCGGATCGCCTTGTCCTTGACGTTCTTGAGGATGTCGATCACCTTCTGCAGTACCTCGAGTCCTTCCGGCTTCACCTCGGCCTTGCCGGAATCGAACAGGATAGCGTTCAGCATGTTGACCGTCAGCTTTCCCTTCAGTTCGGAAATGGTCACCTGTCCACGGGAGATCTCGTTCTTCATCTTCTCCAGCATATCCTCATAGGTCTTGCTGGTCTTCTGCACCTCCTCCTCCTTGACCTTCTGGAGGTTGGCGATGTCCGCCCTGAGCTTGGCATTCTCGCTCTCCAGGTCGGCTATCCGTTGCCGCAGATCGGTGATGTTCCTGGACAGGGTATCCGATTTGGCCTTCAGCACGCTGTCCAGTTCCTTGTTGTCGGCAATCAGCTTCTCCTTGTCCCTGGCGAGCCCCGCCGATTCGTCGGTGAGCTTTTTCACCTGGTCTTTCAGGCCGGCGTTCTCCTTCGTCAGGTCGGCGTATTTCTGCTGCTGATCCCGGAGGCTTCGCGTCAGATCGGTCGCCTCCTTTTCCTTCATCTCGTACTTCCCCGTGGAAACGCATCCCCACAGGGGGAGGGAAACGCAGAGCAGAGCCAGCATCACCAGAGTTTTTTTCGACATGTCGGCCTCCTTCATTGTTATGTATATCCCTATCAAACCGCCGAGCGCGGAACAATTCTAACAACCGGGGAGGCAAAGTCAACGACGGGTGGGCAATTCGGTCGCCCCGGCCCGGTGCTTGCATAAAAAAGAGGCCATACGGCCTCCTTTTACATACGGTGCACTGCTCACCGCCTATCTCCTGACGATCCGCCGCTTCATCCCCCCCATCGCCGCCATCTGCTGCTTCTGGATGGCGCCGATGCTCTCCAGGTGGAACTGCAGCCACATCTCGCCGAACCCCTTCATCTTCATCTTCTTCCCTTCCTGGAGAAGCGCCAGGTTCTGCGTGCTCTTCTCGTCGCCGGGGAGCTTCTTCAGACCCCTGGACAGGACATCCTTCGCCTTTTCGGTGTCGCCGCTCTCGCAGAGACAATAGGCGTAAAGGTTCCAGAGGAGCGACTCCTTGGGGCTCGCCTGGACCGCCTTCTCGAAGGTCTCCCGCATCTTGTCCTTCTTGTTGCGCTTCATGTAGGTGATCGCCAGCATCCCCATCGCCACCCAGTTCTTGAAGAACGCCTTCTCCAGATAGGGAAATGCGGTGGAAAAGTCCCGTTTCATGTAGTAGATCATGCCGATCTGGGCATTGAGCTGACCGGTGACATAGATCTGCCACTTGCCGTATGCGAAGGCGCTCTGCAGCTCGCGGATACCCTTCTCCACCCGCTGCGCCTGGAGGTCCCTGGTGGCGGTCTCCATGATGGCCATCACCTTCTTCATGACGATGCGGGAGATCAGGTAAAAGACCCCCAGGAACAGGAGGAGGGGAACAAGGAGGGCGATCCACCACGAAAGCCCGGCGGCGAATTTGAGCAGCAAAAAGGCGGCAACGGCCGCGCCTGCGGAAATGAGAATGTTGTACATCGAAGTCGCATCCTTTCAAAAGGCAGTTATGAATTATGAATTATGACTTATGAGCTAAAGAGCGGAAAGCTTTAGGAGCTTTCAACTCAAAACTCATAACTCTCAACTATTTTCCGGGGTCATTCCCCCCCGCTTCTCGTACTTGGCGACGATGATCCGTTTCCCGGGGCGGAGCGCCAATCTCCCCTTCAGGTTGTTCCAGGCGGTGAGGATCTTCGCGGAGACATTGAACCTCCTGGCCAAGGAGGCGAGGGTATCCCCCCGTTTCACCGTATAGTACCTGGTGAACTCCCCGCTCCCCTCTCCGTCTTTCCCGGATGGAGTGTCCGTCTCGGCGACACGCTCCTGCTGGGGTTTCACCGGCACGGTCAGGAGCCGCCCCTTGAGCCGGGACTTCGCGCCGATATGGTTCAGCTCCGCGAGCGTGCCGGGGGTCGTGCCGAAGCGGCGGGCCACGGAAGCGAGCGTATCTCTTTTCGCGGCCTTGTACCGGGTATAGAGGACCTTTTCCGTGTAGCGCCGGTCAGCGGGTATCTTGGCGTACTCCGCCTCGAAGAGCGCCTTCTTTCCCTTGGGGATCTTCAGCTCGTAATTGGGATAATCGGGAGGGGTGCACCAGCGGCGCAGCTCCGGGTTGAGATCGCGGATGGCCTGGTAGGGAACGTCGCATATCCGCGCCACCAGCTCCAGATCGGTCCGGTCCGGGACAGTCACCGTGTCGAGCTCAATCGGGGCGAGATAGGCCACGTCGGCAAAACCGTACTTGGCCGGGTCCTTGGCGATAATGGCCGCAGCCAGGAGCCGCGGCACGTAGTCCTTGGTTTCCCGCTTCAGATAGGACCCCTTGGAGAGCTGCCAGAAGTCCCGGCTGTTGTACAACTCGATGGCCCGGAGAATCTTGTTCTCCCCGGCGTTGTACCCCGCTGCCGCCAGATACCAGTCCTTGTTGAACATGCCGTACAGTTCCTTGAGATACATGGCGGCGGCAACGGTCGATTTGAGCGGGTCGCGCCGCTCGTCGATCCACTGATCGATCCGGAGCGCATAGCGTCTGCCGGTGCCCGACATGAACTGCCAGGGGCCCACGGCGCTGGCGGAGGAATAGGCACGGGGGGAGAAGCCGCTCTCGATCATGGCGAGGTAGACCAGGTCCTCGGGGAGCCCCTCTTTCTTGAGGACCTGCTTCATCGTCGGGATGTAGCGCTCGGAGCGGGAGAGCCACCGGGCGAAAACGTCCCGGCAGTTCGCCTGGAAATAGTTGATGAAGTATTCCACCTTGCTGTTGAGGGTGAGGGGGATGTCGGAATCGGGGAGGTTCTCTTCCGGCATTCTCAGTTCGAAATCCCCGCTGTCCCGTTCCGGCTCATCGGTGGCGAAGAACTCGGGGGCGGGCAGGTCGAGGGCACGGGAGAGGCTCGACTCCCCGGCGAGGAAGGCCACCTTGTCGTCGCGCTCCCCCTTGTCGCCGGTAAGGCGCAACTCCTCCGCGAAGGTCGACGCGGCGCATGCCTGCGAGCCGCTCCGGAGCAGAGGGGCCGCGGCCATGAGCAGGGTGGCCAGAAGGGTTGCGGCGAGTATGCGCGTGACTGTTTCCATAGGTGTCCAGGTCTCGTACAAAAGCGGCAGCGCCGGCATCGGCAAGCCCAGGAATCGATAACCGGGAAATCGGTGAGAGGGGTGGAAGAAAACGGGGGAGCCAACCGGGAGGGTCAGTATAGAGAAATTTTTCTCCGGTGTCAATCCATAAGGGACCGGGCCACTGCAGCTATCCGTCCGAAGGCGCTTTCGCACCCCAGAAGCGCCGCTCCATCTCTGCCAGGAGCGGCTCGATGCTCGCCGCCTCCCGCGCGGATACGGAAACGGCGCCGAGGCGGTGGGCCAGGTGCCGCACCTTCATGAAGGCGAGCGGATCGCGCGTCTTCAGCTCCGGCAGGAGGTCGGCCTTGTTGAAGACCAGCAGCCGCGGCTTGTCCGCCAGCTCCAGCTCGGCGAGGATGGCTTCCACCTGGTTTACCTGTTCCTCGAAGCGGGGATTGGCGCAGTCGACGACGTGCAGGAGGAGGTCGGCGTCCCGCAATTCCTCCAGGGTCGCCTTGAAGGCCCCCAGCAGGGACTTGGGAAGCGAGCGGATGAAGCCCACCGTGTCGGTGATGATCACCTCCCGCTCCCGGGGAAAACGGAGTCTCCTGGTGGAGGTGTCGAGGGTGGCGAACAGGAGGTTCTCGGTAAACACCTCGCTCCTGGTCAGGACGTTGAGCAGGGTCGATTTGCCGGCATTGGTGTAGCCGACGATGGATACGATCGGAATCCCCGCCCTAACCCGCTTCTGGCGGCGCTGGTAGCGGTTGCGGGAGAGGTCCTCCAGCTCCCGCTCCAGCTTGGCGATCCGGTCGCGAATCCGCCGTCGGTCGATCTCCAGCTTGGTTTCCCCCGGCCCGCGTCCCCCGATCCCCCCCATCAGCCGCGACATCTGCACCCCCCTCCCGGTCAGCCGGGGGAGGAGGTACTTCAGCTGGGCCAGCTCCACCTGCACCTTGCCGTCGAGGCTCGTGGCCCGCCGGGCGAAGATGTCGAGGATCAGCTGGCTCCGGTCGATGACCTTCAACTCGGTCATGGCCGATATGGAGCGGACCTGGGCCGGGGAGAGCTCCTGGTCGAACACCAGGAGGGTGGCCCCGAGCCGCAGCGCCCGGATCACCACCTCCCGCATCTTCCCCTCCCCCATCAGGAAGCGCGGGTTGAAGCGACGCGGGCGCTGGATCACCGTGTCGAGGACCGCGACCCCGGCGGTGCGGGCGAGCTCCTTCAACTCCTCGATGGAATCCTCCGCCTCCGCCTGGGGGTGAGCGGTCACCGAAATGAGTATCCCCCGTTCTTCCCCCCCTTTCACCTTTTCGCCCCTCTGCACCTCCCGCTCCAGAGACTTCTCGAGGGCCTCGACGAACGCCGCGAAATCCATCCGGAAACGCCCCATGGGCAAGGGGCGTTCCACCTTGTACGGTGCCTGGCTGTCGGGAGAGGGAACGAGGGAGGCGGTCTGGATGGCCGGTTCGGGAGAGGAGGGGGACAACTGGAGGGCGGCAACGAGGTCGAGGCGGAGCATGGCGAGGTCGGTCAGGTCGTCCTCGGAGAGCTGTTCCCCCCGGAGATGGGTATGGATCAGCCGCAATCCACGCAGGAGCCTCTTCCCGAGCGGGTAGTCGGCAAGCTCGGGGATCAGGATCTCCCGCTCGTTCCCGACGATGACGTACTCCACCTCCCCGAGCCGGTTCACCAGGATGCCGATCTGCCGGCGGATCTCCTGGGAGAGGTCGCCCATCGCCCTGGCCAGCTCAAGGGTGACCGCCTCGGCGGGGGGAATGCGGCGGCGGTACAGCCGCTCCAGCCCTTTTAGCTGGCTCGGTTTCAGGCCGGTCAGGTTGCCGTGCAGCTGTTTGATCTTACGACCTCCGGAAGGATGTTCGACGTTCGAGGTTCGAGGTTATGGTCAACATCGGACTTGGAACCTTGAACATCGAACGGGCAGTTTACAGCCCGATGATGTTGTAGCCGGAGTCCACGAAATGGATCTCGCCGGTGACCCCGCTGGCGAGGGGGCTGCTGAGGTAGAGCGCGGCGCCCGCCACCTCCTCCTGGCTGATGTTGCGGCGCAGCGGCGCCTTCTCCGCCACGTGGCCGGCGATCTGGTTGAACCCCCCCACCCCGGCGGCGGCAAGGGTCTTCAAAGGTCCGGCGGAGATGGCGTTTACCCGGATGCCGTCAGGACCCACCGCCTCCGCCAGATACTTGACGCTCGCTTCGAGGGCCGCCTTGGCCACCCCCATCACGTTGTAGCTCGGGAACACCTTCTGGCCGCCGTAGTAGGTCATGGCGACCACGCTCCCGCCGCGCCCCTCCATGAGGGGGGCCGCCTCTTTCGTAAGGGCGATCAGGGAGTAGGCGCTGATGTCCATCGCCAGGGCGAACCCCTCCCGTGAGGTATTGAGAAACGATCCCTTCAGGTCCTCCCGGTTGGCGAAGGCGATGGAGTGGACCAGGATGTCCAGCCCCCCCCAGGCCTTGCCCACCTCGGCGAACACGGCGCGGATATCCTCGTCGTTTCTCACGTCGCAGGGGAGCACCAGTTCCGCCCCGATGCTTTCCGCCAGGGGAAACACCCGCTTTGCCACCGTATCGTTGGCATAGGTAAGGGCCAGTTTCGCCCCTTCTCTTTTGAAAGCCTCGGCTATCGCCCAGGCAATGCTCTTTTCATTCGCCACGCCGAATATTATCGCTTTTTTCCCCGCCAAAAGCCCCATCAACTATTCCTCCTTGCCGGTAATTCGTCCCTGTGCGCATGCAACAACGTGGGGGAT
Organism: Geobacteraceae bacterium; assembly: GCA_036518435.1. Lineage (GTDB taxonomy): Bacteria > Desulfobacterota > Desulfuromonadia > Geobacterales > Geobacteraceae > JAMPXD01. Next base: position 145,603 of record DATDNF010000004.1, on the reverse strand, counting down.
AGTAATAAAAATTTGATATTTTAGCAAGAAATATGGCTTTGCCTCCCCGCCGGCGTGGTAAGATTATACCATGCCGGAAAGGATTGGAACATATCGGGAGGGAATCGAGCGGCTGGCCGGATTGGCCGACGTGGACGAGGTGCTGACGGGGCTCTCCCGTCTCCTGAAGAAGACGATGAAGAGCCTCTGGGCAGTCGTCTATCTCCTCGACCGGGAACGACGCGACTTCGCCCCCGCCCGCAGCTGCGGCTTGCCGTCGCGCTACCTCCCCCTGTTCCGGGAGATGCCTCTCCCTTCCGACAAGATCCCCCTCCTGAAGACCATCCTCCGCAAAAAGCAGCACCTGCTGATCCCCGACGCCGGCGCGTCGGACCTGTTGACCCCGAAACTCCGGACGGTCCTCGCAGGGATCACCCTGCTGGCGGTCCCGATGACGGTCCGCAACCAGGTGATGGGGGTGGTCTTCGTGGCCCGCGCCGCCAGCCATCCCCCCTTCTCCGCAGACGAGATCACCGCCATCAGGTTGATGGTTTCCCACGCCGCCCTCGTGGCAAGCCACATCAGGCTGTTCGACGACTCCCTGGAAATGGCGGTGGAGATGGCCAGGCGGATCGACGTCATCTTCACCCTCGACGAGATCAACAAGGCGATCTCCTCTTCCCTGAGCCATGAACAGATCATCGAGACGGCCCTGGAACACATCGAGCGGATCGTCCAGTGCCGGTTCGTGGCGGTCCTGGTGGCGGAAAAAGGGGAGCTGGTCGTGCGGGCCGTCCGGGCGGACGGCGTCTTGGTTCCGGAGGCCCTGCGCCCCGGCGGCAGGGTCGCCGGGCAGAGCATGGCAGGGACCGTATTCGCCAGGGGGGAGAGCCGCTATCTCTCCTCCCTGAGGGGGATGAAGCGCCTCGGGGGTGTGGACCGGGCGCTGCGGGACGCCGGGATCGAATCGCTCCTCGCCATTCCCCTGGTCAGCAAGGAGACCACCAAGGGGGTGCTCCTCCTGGGAGACACCCAACGCGGACAGTTCGGCACGGAAAGCGTATTCACCATCGAGAAGATCGCGGCCCAGATGGCGGTGGCCCTGGAAAACGCCCGGCTCTACGAAGAACTGCGGGAACTCTTCATCGGCACCGTCACCAGCCTGGCCAACGCCATCGACGCCAAGTCCCCCTGGACCAAGGGCCATTCCGAGCGGGTCATGCACACCGCGGCGGCGATCGCCCGTGAAATGGGGCTCCCCCAGCGGGACGTGGAACGGGTGCGGCTGGCCGGGCTCCTCCACGACATCGGCAAGATCGGCGTGATAGAGGCACTCCTGGAGAAGCCGGCGACCCTGTCCGAGGACGAATTCCCCCCGATGCGCCTCCATCCGGAAAAAGGGGTTGCCATCCTCGCCCCCATCGATCAGCTCCAGGAGGTCCTGCCGGGGATTCTCCACCACCACGAGCGCTACGACGGCAGCGGCTATCCCCGCGGCCTGAAGGGGAAAAAAATCCCCCTCGACGCACGGATCGTCACGGTGGCCGACGCCTTCGACGCCATCATCTCGGCACGTCCCTACAAGAGGGCGTTCTCCGTTGCGGAGGCCCTGGTCGAGTTGAAAAAGTGCGCGGGTTCGCAGTTCGACCCGGCGGTGGTGGAAAGCCTGGTGAAGTATGTCGGGAAGAAGGAAGGGGGCGCAGCATGAAGGAAGTGTTGCGCCGCTTTCTCCTGGCGGCGTTCCTCCTCTTCCCCGCCGCGCCGGTGGCTGCAACGCAGGGGCTGAAGGAAACCGTCATCCCTGTTGACGGCATGATCTGCTCGTCCTGCGCGGCCACGGTCGAGCAGGCGCTGCGCAGGCTCGCCGGCGTCGTGCAGGCGCGGGCAGACGTCGAAGCGGATTCGGTCCGGGTGAGCTACGACGGGAAAAAGGTCACTCCGCGGCAGATGGCGGAGGCGATCCGGAAGGCGGGGTATCGGGCTCGCCCGCCCGGGGAGCGGGCGCCACGGTAACCGGCTGCCGGGGGGCACGCTCTCTCTCGAGCGCCGCGAGCCGCCGGTCCACGGACTCCAGGAGTTCCAGCGCCCGGTCCAGCTTACCCTTCATGGCAAAGATCACGAAGGGGAGGATGAACCAGAGGACCGCCAGGAAGAAGCCGAGGATTGACAGCATGACCATGAAGCCGCCGAAGATTTCCATACCCACCCTTTCATCCGCCGTTATGCATGCAGCGGCAAGGTTAACCTTCCCCGTTCAGAAAGTCAATCCGAAGCTGTCCATGCTCACGGGCGCTCGCATGGCACTCCGGCGAACGTTCTTTCATCAGCCACGATCGCTCCCCCACTTCGTAGCCGCATAGCAATCATCTCCGGCACTTTTCCATAAACACCAGTTCCACGAGTTGGGACAACTGCACCGTGCGAAATATCCTGTAACCAAGCCTCTCATACAAACGGATATTGCCTGCGCTTTTACTGCCGGTGAACAATTCGAAACGCGTTGCCGAGGGGAACTCTGATTCGGCCGCCAGCATCAATTGCGTGCCGATGCCGCTTCCCTGGAAGTCAGGATGAACGATCAACCGGCCGATCTCGCAGGTCCCGTTGCGCACCGAGGCCCTGACCGACCCGATGATTCTGTCGGAATCGCATGCTTTGAGAACGGTGGTTTCTGCGAATTCCTTTTTGATTTCGTCAAGTGTTTGGGTCAATGGAGGGATAGACCAGTCATTGTAAAGGATGGCTTCACTTTGGTACGCCAGTTTCTGGAGGTCGAGAATTTCCTCGGCATCCGCTGTATTGGCATGCAATATCTGGTGCATAGTTTTTTCTCCCGTTGGCGTTTTCCCCTGCGAACGCTTGTGCCCTTGACCCGTCCGGGGCGCCATTCAGCCCCGGTCGGTGTCCAAGGGCCTGTTGGGATCCCATTTTTAGATTATTCTATATTCAAGGGCTGACCCTGCTTGCTTTCATTTGGTCTACTAAAGCACCATTTCCAAGCTGACCATAATTATTTCTGCCGCACGCCCATATTGTGCCATCTGTTTTCAATACTAATGTATGATAATACCCTCCTGATACAGATGATACCCCGCTTAATCCCGATATCTGCGCAAGAGTATTTCTACTTGTCGTAGTTCCGTCGCATAACTGTCCATATGTATTTTCCCCGCTCGCCCATACTGTTCCATCGGTTTTCAATACCAGCACGAAGTCTACACCAGCTGTTATAGCCTTTGCATTGTCTGTTATATATACAGCAGTACTTCGATTCGTTGTACTCCCATCCCCCAAGTCTCCAAACACATTATATCCCCATCCCCAAATCTTACCATTTACATCCAATGCCACTGCATGATTTCCTCCCGCTGCTATAGTTACTACTCCACTTATACCCTTCACCTGTGTTGGAGTTCTTTTGTTTACGACTGCACTTCCATCCCCCAGCTCTCCATACCCATTATCTCCCCATGTCCATACTGTCCCATCCGATTTCAATGCGACTGTAAAGAACTGTCCTGCCGCTACAGCTATCACGTCACTTATTCCACTTACCTCTACAGGACTTTTTTTATTACTTGTAGTGCCGTCCCCTAGCTCTCCATGCCCATTACTTCCCCATACCAATACTGTTTTTCTGTCTGTTAACGCTACCGCATGAGAAAATCCTGCTGCGATAGTTGTTATTCCAGTTATCACCGATACTGGAGTTTTTTGACTTGCTACAGTAGTTCCCTCTCCTATCTGTCCTACATCATTTGATCCCCAACTGAACACAGTTCCGTCTTGTTTCAATGCCAAAGTGAAATATCCTCCTGATGACAAGGCTTTCACGTTACTTAGGACCCTTACGGGAGTGCTTTTATTTACTGTAGTGCCATCCCCTAGCTGTCCATAAGCATTATATCCGCATGTCCATACTGTTCCATCTTGTTTTAATACTGCTGTGTGTTTCCATCCTGCTGAAATCTGTGGAGTTAGTGCTGCGAATGCTTGTCCACCTAATATTGACATAGACATGCTACCCAGAATTATTGTAACTGCCAAAATAAATGTTGATCTTTTCATTGACAAGCCTCCGTTTTTGTATATTTTTTCCTGTTTGTCATGTATAAACTAAACCCAGAATTCTTCCAAACATTGCCAGTCTGCTTTCTAACCCCCTTAAAAAATTTTCCCGATTTGATTCCTATACCAGAATCAAGAACAGAACTTCTTTCCAGACAACGGGGGAGAGCGCAGCGGCGGAGCAAAGCGAAGGCCCGTCTGCCGCGCTTTGTTAGATACTCTTTTTTACGATGCTTACCACTAGCCAACTAGTACATATCATTGCAAGAAGTCCGTAGGTAATGAGGTTTGCTTTTAGTACTGCATTTTTCAGATCACTCTTTTCAAAGTCCTTCAACTGTCGTTTAACACTCATCAATTCATACCACCACGTGACGAAGAAAAACGGAACAAGAAGCGCTGTAGTTGTTGCTGGTACAAGCCAGTAAGCGTTCTTTTCGCTCGGGCCAATCCAAGCAGAAGCGACTGTGACGCTTGCAAACCCCATGATAATATCCTGAGCTTTTGCAGGTAGCTTATCGATTCCCAGAAAGGATGCTGAATACCCAAATACCATTTCAACAAGCAGCAAACCTATCCACGTGAGAGGGATGCCGATTATTGTTGATTCAAGGTTGGCTATTGTCATCACTTTGAATGATTTTTTTAGAGTGATCTGAAGGCTTCTTCGAATGTAAAATGCCTCGATGACAATTACAGGTATTAAGCTGACAAACATAGCAGGCCAAGCGATCGCCAACATGGGGAGCCCGGCGTTCGCTTCAGCGAGTGAGGGAATTAAGAAGGCCAGTAGGAGAATGTATATTAGTCTCATTTTTCCTCGTATCTAACGGTGTGAGGGCTGTGCGGCCTTGACCGCACCAGCGCGCTGTTAGAGCTAGTCTATCTTTGGCTTTTCTTTGATAACTGAAGCAATGAGCACTGGTGTAGCAACACCAAGATGTATAGCCATTAACTCATTAACATTTACGCCCATTGACAAGTAGAGACACACTGTTCCACCACCAAGTAATATCATGACAGCAGTAACTGACCAATAAAACCTTGAGGTAACCCATTTGGGCTTGTTGCTCTCCCAATCGTGCCTGAGCTTGTATAGAGCATATATTTCGGGTACCACACCACCTATCACACCCAGCGCGAAACCATAAAGGTGGGTCATTTTCCACCTCCGAATTTATCAATATTCATGCTCTTAAAGGCTGACCAGTAATCGCCTAAAAGACTTTTTCGTTCTTTTAACGCATAAAGGTTTTCTCCTTCTTTTGTTTTTGTTACAGAGACTCTGATTAAAGGCTGCAATTTCTCTAATGTATTCTCTATCTCTTTCTCCGGCATACGAGTATCTTTAGCTATTCCACGGGCTGTTCTGTATTCCCATTTCGGATCGGATAGAGCTGAGATGATTGTTTGCTTGGGATCTTTATTTTTCTTATCCATTCTCTCGGCGATTACTTGTGAAAAATGTTTATTTCGTTTTTTCATCTGTGCCTCCTTTTGCTCTAACGTCTCAAGGCGCCAGCGGCGGAGCGTCAGCGGAGACCGCTGTCGCCGCTGGTTGGCCTTTACTCCTCATCGTTCTGCAATCGCGTACTGAGACAACTCTATTTCAAGTCCTAGGCTTCCTGCCAGTCGTATCAGTTCTGCAGGAAATCGGTCGCACTGGGCAGCTACGTCCCTTTTTGCTATGGCAAAATCTAAAGTGCCATTTTCAACACCGTGCGTTGCCATCAGCCTTTTTATCCCGTCGTAGTGATCTCTAAGGAATGATATTGCTTTTTCTGTCTGTTCTATGAGTCCTTCCGACTCAACTTTGCATATATCCAGGACAAAGCCCGAGTCCTCACAGATTCCTTTTCGTCGCTTCTCCCCCAAATGCCATACAGAGAATACGTCCGGATCAGATGTCAAATTGCTTGTCGCGACGAAATCATCAACCGCAAATTTCACTCCGGATATTCGCAGAACACAGATGTTCATAAGTTTTCTCTCTTCTTTCTGGCCAACGGCCCCCTCGCTGAACCGGGGGCCGAAGGCCCATCGATTCGCGACCAATGAATATAGGCGTCAGGCCTCAACCGCCTACAAACCCTAACTTCTTTGCCACCCCATTCAACATCTCTCTCAGTTTTGCGTCATTCTCGGACGCAACCCGAAGTCTTCTGCTTGCCTGCGCTACCGCAGCGCCACTCAGCCCGAATCGCTCACCAATTTCCTGAAGCCGCGCCCCGCTGAATCTGTGGCAAACGTTACCCTATTTATCGCTCATTGCTGGCATAAAAAAGCCTGCCGTCGAAAAGGAAGGCAGGCCAATGGATTGCATGGATCCATTTACCACTTCGACAACCCCTCTTCCCAGGAACTAGCTGGACAGGTGGCTTTGCGTCACACGGTTGCCCGTGCTTTGCCTTTTCGGTGACATACGTATTTATTTATAGGCTTGTACTATCAATCTTCGTGCCAGATATGACATTTAACTTATCTTCAACGAAAACGCATTGTTATGCCATTTATCACATTTTGGTTTTCCCAAGGCAAGGTAAACTAAGTTTACATACGCGGAGGAGAAACAGCTGTAAAGGCAAACTAGGCGGGTCGCGGCAAACATTGTCAACAAAGTTGACAGATGTAAACTTTGTTGACGGTTTTCCCAGCTCTTCGACGGGTGCTCGTTCGGGAGACAACGCCCCCCTCGGCTTATTCTCTTCCCCCCGCATTTCCGAAAGCCATCTCCTCACATTCCCCGCAAAAAACCCTTGCCTTTTTCATCCCCTGTGCTACTATGCCTAAAATTTAGGCAAGACACGAAAAAATATTCACATGACCCGTACCCTGACAATCGGCCCACTCACCCTCCCCAACAACCTCCTTCTCGCACCCATGGCGGGGATCACCAACCTCCCCGCACGGCTCCTGGCGCGGGAGGAGGGGGCGTCGCTCTGCTTCACCGAAATGGTGAGCGTGAACGGCCTGACGCGCGACGGACAGAAGAGCTTCGACCTCCTCCAGAGCGTCCCCGCAGACCGGCCGCTCGGCATCCAGCTGTTCGGCGACGACCCGGAGCTGCTGGCCGAGGGGGCGCGGCTCGCAAAGGGGTACGGGGAGCTGATCGACATCAACATGGGGTGCCCCGTCAGGAAGGTGGTCAACAGCGGCGCCGGCAGCGCGCTCCTGCGGGAGCCGGACCGGGTCCGGGCGATCGTCCGGGCCGTGCGGGCCGCCACCACCCTCCCCCTCACAATAAAGATCCGCACCGGCTGGGAGGCGGAATCGGCGAATTTCCTGGAGATCGGCAGGATCGCCGAGGAAGAGGGGGCCGACGCCGTGACCCTCCACCCCCGGAGCCGGGCCCAGATGTTCGAGGGGAAGGCCGACTGGTCGCTGATTTCCGCGCTGAAGGAGGCGCTCTCGATACCGGTTTTGGGGAGCGGCGACCTCTTCTCCGCCGCCGACGTGGTCGAAATGCTCCGCCGGACCGGCTGCGACGGGGTGATGATCGCCCGCGGGGCGCTCGGCAACCCGTGGATCTTCCGGGAGGCGCTGGAGACGCTGGCCGGGCGGGAGCCGCGGCTTCCCACCCCTGCGGAGCGCGGGGAAACGGCCCTCAGGCACCTGGAGCTGTTCATCGCGACCTTCGGCGAACGGGTGGCGATGCGGGAGATGCGCAAGCACCTCTGCTGGTACGCCCGGGGGGTCGCCGGCGCCGCCCAGTTCCGGGCGCTGGTCAACCGGCTCCAGGAGAAGGGGGAACTGGTCCGGGCGCTGCACGAATTCTTTCAGGAACCAACATGAACAAGACCAGGAGCACGACCGACATCCTCTACGCGAACATCATTGACAGCGTCGGCGACGGCGTGATCGCCCTCGACGCCGCAGGCCGGGTCACCCTGATGAACCCGGCGGCGGAGGAGATCACCGGCGTGTCGCGCCGGCTCGCCCAGGGGAACCCCTTTGCCGCGGTGTTCAAGGGGGAACAGCTCCTGATCGAGATGACGGAGAAAACCGCTGCCACCGGCATGACCATCTCCGACCACGAGAACGTCGTCCTGAAAAAGACCGGTCACGCCACCCCGGTGAGCGCCACCACCTCGCCGCTGCTCCTGGAAACGGGGGAACAGGCCGGCACCATCCTGGTGCTGCGCGACCTGGCCAACATCAGGAACCTGGAGCGGGCGGTGCGCCAGGCGGACCGGCTTTCCGCCCTCGGCACCCTGGCGGTGGGACTTGCCCACGAGATCAAGAACCCGCTGGGGGGAATCAAGGGGGCTGCCCAGCTGCTCGAACAGGAACTCCCCGAGGAGAGCGAGCTGAAGGACTACACCCGGGTGATGATCAAGGAGGTGCGGCGGGTCAACCGGATCGTCGAGGAGCTCCTGGAACTCGCCTCCCCCCGCAAGCTTGAGCTCGGCCGGGTCAACCTGCACAAGATCCTGGGTGACATCCTGGTCCTGCAAAAACGGGCGGCGACGGAAAAACACATCACCTTCCGCCAGCAGTTCGACCCGAGCATCCCGCCGATCCTGGCGGACGAGGCGCTCCTCACCCAGCTTTTCCTGAACCTGATCAAGAACGCAGTGGAGGCGGTCAGGGAGCTCGGGACCGTCCAGGTCACCAGCCGCGTGATGTCGGACTACAGCATGACCCAGAACTGGGAAAGGCGCTCCCGGATGGTCGCCGTGGAGGTGAGCGACGACGGCCCGGGGATCGGAAAGGAACAGCTGGAGCACCTCTTCACCCCGTTCTTCACCACCAAGACGAAGGGGACGGGACTCGGGCTCGCCATCTGCCAGAAGATCGTCTCGGAGCACCGGGGAATGATCAAGGTCGCTTCCGACCCGGGGCATGGGACGACGTTCACGGTGATGCTCCCGCTCATTCAGTAAATACGGTTCGAAGTTCGATGTTCGACGTTTAACGTTAACAACCTCGAACCTCGAACCTCGAACTTCGAACGAGGTTTATACATGGCCATACAGAGAATCCTCGTCGCCGACGACGAAGAGAGCATGCGCTGGGTACTTTCCAAGGCGCTGAAAAAGAAAGGGTTTGCCGTTGACCTCGCCGCCGACGGCGATGAGGCGCTCAAGCTGATCCGCGCGCACAGCTACGACCTGGCGGTCCTCGACATCAAGATGCCGGGCCTGTCGGGACTGGAGCTGCTGGACCGGGTGCGGGAGCAGAAGAGCGACCTCCTGGTGGTGATCATGACCGCCGAAGCGAGCATGAAGAACGCCGTGGAGGCGATGAAGCGGGGGGCGTACGACTACATCACCAAGCCGTTCGACCTGGACGTGATCGACGCCATCGTGGAGAAGGTCAACCGGGCCCGGGAGATGACCTCCCAGGTGAGCTCCCTCAAGGAGGAGCTCAAGGAGCGCTACCAGCCGGATAAGACCATCATCGGCAACTCCCCCGCCATGCGCGAGGTGTACAAGACCATCGGCAAGGTGGCCCCCTCCGACGTGACCGTGCTGGTCCAGGGGGAGTCGGGGACCGGCAAGGAGTTGATCGCCCGGGCGATCCACTACAACTCCAGGCGGCTCGGCAAACCGTTCATCGCCCTTAACTGCGCCGCCATCCCGAAGGAACTCCTGGAGAGCGAGCTGTTCGGCTTCGAGAAAGGGGCCTTCACCGGCGCGGTGGAGCGCAAGCTCGGCAAGTTCGAACAGGCCAACGGCGGCACCATCTTTCTCGACGAGATCGGCGACATGCCGCTGGACCTCCAGGCCAAGATCCTGCGGGTCCTCCAGGAGAAGGAGGTGATCAGGACCGGAGGAAACCAGAGCATCGCCGTGGATGTCCGGATCGTGGCGGCCACCAACCAGGACCTGGAGGAAAAGGTGCGCCGCAAGGAGTTCCGCGAGGACCTCTTCTACCGGCTGAACGTGGTGCCGATCCACCTCGCGCCGCTGCGGGAGCGACAGGAGGACATCCCGCTGCTGGTGGAGTATTTCCTGGAAAAGAGCTGCCTGGAGCTGGAAATCCCCCAGAAACGGTGTTCCCCCGAGACGCACCGCCACCTCTCCTCCTACAGCTGGCCCGGCAACATCCGGGAGCTGGAGAACACCATCAAGCGGGCGGTGATCCTCTCCTCCGATCCGCTGCTGACCATGGCCGACTTTGCCGGGATCACCCCCCGCAAGGGGGCGGAGCGCCCCCAGGGCGAAGAGCTCTCCCTGGAAGGGATCGTGGACACGAAGCTGCGGGCGTGCTTCTCCAACATGGACAAGATGGAGAGCGGCGACGTCTACACCATGGTGCTGGAGCAGGTGGAGCGGCCGCTGATCCGCTTCGTGCTGGAGAAGACCCGGGGAAACCAGGTGAAGGCGGCCGACATCCTCGGGATCAACCGGAACACGCTGAGGAAGAAGATACAGGATCTGGGGATAGAGGTGAAAAAAGATTAATTGATCTTGTAGGGGCGGCCCCATGTGGCCGCCCGCAATCAGGGCAACCACATGGGGTTGCCCCTACATGCAGACAAGGAGGGGGGGCAGCCGATGGGCGTAAAGGAAAAGTTTTTTCTCGACAAAGATGCTGCGGTGCTGGTGGTGATCGACGTGCAGGAGAAGCTCTGCCGGGCCATGGACGACAAGGTGCTGGAGCGGCTTACCGGCAACATCGGCGTGCTCCAGGAGGCGGCCCGGGAGCTGGGGCTGCCGGTCGTCGCCACCGAGCAGTACGTCAAGGGGCTCGGCGAGACCCTCTGCGTGCTGAAGGAGAAGCTGGCCGAGCCGGCCCTGGAGAAGATGACCTTCAGCTGCTGCGGCGAAACCCCCTTCCCGGAACGGCTCAAGGCGCTGGGTCGCCGCCAGGTGATCGTCACCGGCATGGAGACCCACGTCTGCGTCCTCCAGACGGTCATCGAGCTCCTCGACGCCGGCTACACCGTCCACCTGGTGCGGGATGCGGTGATGAGCCGGCGCAAGGAGAACTGGTTCGTCGGCCTCGAAGCGGCACGGGACGCCGGGGCGGTGATCACCTCCACCGAGGCCGCCCTCTTCCAGCTGCTGCGGGTGGCGGGGACCGACGAGTTCAAGCGGCTGTCTAAGCTGGTGCGGTAAGAGTACCGGACGACCCAATTTCATCTCCGCAGAAAAGCCCGCGCCAGCGGGCTTTTCCGTTTCCCCTGCGGGTTGCGGCAAGACCCCGATTTTGCGCTATACTTTACGCAGAAGTCACATTCCATCGTTGCGCACGCAGCAGCGCGACAGAGGAGCCGAGGGGAGAACATGGAGGAGGAGAGCAGGGCAACCGGAAAGCTGACCCGCCCGGAAACCATCACCTCCCTGGTCCACTACTACCGGGCCGAAGTGACCCGCAGCCTGGCGTGGCGGGAGCGGCTCGACCGGACCACCAACTGGGCGGTCGGTTCGGTGGCGGCCTTCCTCGGCTTTGCCTTCTCCCACCCGGAGATCCACCACAGCCTCTTCTTCTTCGCCCTTGCCATCGTCTATACCCTTCTGTTCGTCGAGGCGCGGCGTTACCGCTTCTTCGACGCCTACGAGTACCGGGTGCGGCTGATGCACCAGTACTTCTTCTACGGCCTCCTCACCGGCACGCTCGACCTGGCGGAAGACTCCTACTGGGTGGCCGAGCTCGCCTCGGACCTCCGCTATCCCCAGTACAAAGTCGGATTCCTCTACGCCCTCGGCCGCCGTTTCAAGGCCAACTACGTCTACCTGTTCGGCATCCTGCTGGCCGCCTGGCTCCTCAAGATAAAGGTCCACCCGTCAACTGCCCGCTCCTGGTTCGACTACCTCGACCAGGCGGCGCTGGGACAGATCCCCGGCTGGGTCACCCTCCTCTTCATCCTGCTCTTCGTCGGCCACGCGGCGGTCCTTTTCTATATCGGGAGCAAACCACTGGGGGGACGGGACCTTCTCTCCTCAGCTCCGGACAAGGAAAAAGAAACCCGGCCGGAGCACGGATGACAGCCCGCTCCCCTTCAGCCTATCCTGGCCGGGCGAAATACCAGACGACGGCAGCGAACAGCGGGGTGTAGACGAGGATGCTTCGCCAGTTGAGCGCCACGCGCAGGTCGCGGCGGGAAGGGAGGGCATTGTACAGGAGTACGAACAGCGCGGCATAAAGGAAAAGGGTCGCGGAGAAGGACGGCCTGCACCAGGAGAACCAGTGCCGGGCAAGCCAGTAGGCCACGCCTGCCAGGCCGAGGGGGGCCAGGGCTACCGGCACGGCGTTCATGGCGGTGATCCGCCGGAAGATGACGCTCCCCAGACACCAGCCGTTGCCTTCCCGGCGCGGCATAAGGGACATGCCCGCCGGCCTCGCCCGGAGCAGCACCCCGACCAGGAGGTGGGCCAACTCGTGCAGAATGACGCCGGTCAGGTTCCAGAGGACCATCGCCAAGACACCGCACGAGCGCGTCCGGCGGTGTATCGCCGCCAGGAGCAGGAAGAGGCCGGCGCCGCAGACGTGCCAGAGAGGATGGTGTGCCATGAAGGCCCCAGCCGTCATCCCCAGAATATTCCCGTTGCGTCCTTCTCCACCGCGGCAAGCAGCTTCTCGATGTCGATGCTGATCGGGTACGGCCGGAAGAGGCGCCAGTTTCCGTTCCTGTCGGCACAGTAGAGCTGCCAGCAGTTCGTTGCCGGGTCTTTCCTGAAGCGGGCAACCTTGCCCGCGATCCAGCTCCCCTTGTCCAGGCAGTGCGGCCGCGTTTCGAACAGCGTGACCTCGTTGCCGAGCACGCCGAATTCGACCCTGACCAGGTCCCGGGCATGGTGAGGAACCTTCTGCTCGCAGTAGGCTGCGAAGACCTTTTCGATCCGCTTCCTTTCAAATTCGGACAGAGCCATAGCCACCCTTTACCTCCCGCGTCATAACCGGTTTATAGCAGACATGCGCAAAAGCTTCAAAGGAAAAAAACCCGCACGTGCGAACTGTGCCGGCAGTCCCGTCTCTCCCCAAAAACCGGTTTAAATCGGACAGCATTTGTGGTAGGTTATTTTTGTATACAGTATCCCGCCGCTGCCGGACCGGTTCGTGGCCGACGAAGCGTTTTCGGGAAGAGGATGGCAGGTAACGTTTTTCTGAACAGGGAGAGGACATGTTGCTGGAGCAATTGGTGGAAAAAGCCGCACAACCCCCGGAGTACGACTGGGACGCCTACTATCGCTGGCTGTTCAGCCAGCTGGCCGGCCGGGAGGTGACGGACTTCACGTTCTGGCTCTGCAAGAATTGCAACACGGTCAACGTGGTGTACCTGCCGGCGCGCTACGGGAAGTGCCGCGGCTGCGAACTGATCCAGCTGCCGGGCGACATGTGACGGGACGCTGAAAACCCCTGCTTCAGCCTTCGCGTGCTGCGTATTACCCGGCGGCGAGCCGCTTCGCGACGATGTCGTGGTTGAGCCAGAAAACCGGGGCGGCCGGCTGCCACGAGCTGTCGAACATGAGACGCCCCACTCCGGTGAAGACCGCGCGGGAAAGGGCCGCGCAGACGATCTCCTTGGGATTGGCATTCATCGCCAGGAGCTCGGTGGCGCGGGTGAGCATGTACTCGGCCTGCTCCGGCGTATTGTGCAGCGGCCACCCTTCGAAGTCCCGGAACCCCGCCATGAGCGGCGAGGCGAGGTAGTCGTTGGCGCTCGCCAGCAGCCCGTCGAGGGTAGCCCCCTCCCCGAGGAGCGACCGGCACTCGTCGGCGAGCGCCCGGGAGGCCGCCTCCCCCCCTTCCAGCTCCAGGGCCGACAGGAACGGATAGAGGGAAATCTCCACGCCGAGGAACAGGCCGCTGGAGTTGGTCTGGATCTCGGGGCTGTTGTAGACGGTCGCCTTCACCCCCTTTTCCCAGGCGGCTGCGGCCGCGTCCTCCAGCCGCATCTTCGCCCACCCCTGGAGGTAGGGGGTGTAGGACTGCCAGGTGTACGCCCCGTCGACCAGGACCTCGGTGCCATGGTAGCCGTAGGCCGCGTAGGAAACCCGCTTCCCGCTCGCGGTGATCCGCTCCCGGAGTGCGCCGGTGGCGTCGACCAGGTGGGTGAGGGTGTCGGCGGTCACCTCGTCGAAGCTGATCCGGCAAAGCTGTCCCAGGTCGGATTTCCAGAAGGCCCCGGAGGAGAGAAACCGCTCGCCCTGCCCCTTGAAAACCCTGTTCAGGAGCGGCATGAAGAGCCGGGCGCGGGGAATTCCCCCCGCCATGGTGTGGACGAACAGGACGTTCGCCCCCGCCGGGATCAGCTTCTCCAGCTCTGCGGCAAAGGCGGCCAGGGCGGCGGTCAGACGGGCGACGCCGCGGCTGCGGGAATCCTCTATGGCGGCCCAGTCAAGGCGCACGCTCTCCCATTCGTCAGGCTTTGCCCCCTTCAACTGGTCGAGCGGCGTGCGGCCGTCGGCGGCCGGCTCCATGTCGAACCCCGCCTCCAGCGGGATATTGACGATCTTTCCGCCGAGGAGTTCCTCGGCAACGGCGAGTTCCTCGCCGTTGAGCGGCCGCAGCGTTCCGTCGGCATCGCGCCTGCCGACCGTGGCGCCGACGACGGTCATCCCGCGACCGCGCGCCTCCTCCACGATACCGTTGGCGTACCCCCGGCCGAACAGCTCGCCGCACAGGACGAGGACGTCCCCCTTCGTATAGCCGGCCCGCGCCGGCAGCTCCCGCATCGGATTGTATGTCGTCATGTCATCTCCTGTAAAATTCAGGCGCGAGGCGTGAGCCAAGCGCCTTAACCAATCGGGAACGTCAATTTTTCGTCCTGGCAAGGCTGTCAAGTGGCTGCGGCGCAGGCGTAGCACCCAATGGGCATAAACAGCGCTACGTCGAGCACGCAGCCACGAAGACTTACGCAGCCAGGGCGTAAAAGTGGCGTTCCCGTCTATTCGAACTCCGCTACCGGGGTCCCTTCTCCAAAACACACCCCCCGCTTGGACCCCTTGATGAAGTCGAGCATCTCCCGGACGTCGTCGGTCACCTCCAGCTCGGTCTCCACCTGCTCCAGGGCGTTCTGCATGTTCAGCCCGCTCCGGAACAGGATCAGGAAGGCGTTCTTGAGTGCCCGCACCCTCTTGGCGTCGAAGCCGTTGCGCCGCAGGCCCACGAGGTTCAAGCTCTTCACAGTATGGGTCTCGTCCATGATGCAGAAGGGTGGAACGTCCCGGGAGGTGCGGGAAAGCCCCCGCATCATGGCGAACCGCCCGATCCGGCAGAACTGGTGGACCACGCAGTTGCCGGAGATGATCGCCCGGTCCTCCATGATCACGTGCCCGGCAAGGAGCGCCCCCCCGGCCAGGATGACGTTGTTTCCCACCTCGCAGTTGTGGGCCACGTGGGACTGGATCATCAGGAAGTTGTCGTTGCCGATGGTCGTCGTGGTCCCGGCCCGGTTACCCCGGTGGATGGTGGCGTACTCGCGGATGATGTTGCCGTCGCCGATTACCGCGTAGCTCTCCTCTCCCTGGTAGCCGAAATCCTGGGGATCGTGCCCCACTATGGCGCCGAAGTGGATGGTGTTGTTCCGGCCGACCGTGGTCCATGGGCCGATTACCGCATTGGCCATGATTCGGGTGCCGCTGCCGATCACGGCGCGGTCGCCGACCGTGACGTTCGGGCCGATCTCCGCGTCGTCCGCTATCCGGGCGGTGGGGCTGATGTGTGCTGTCGGGTGTATCATAACATCTCCTTGAAAGTCAGTTCGAGGTTCGAGGTTCGAGGTTTAAACATAGAACGTCGGACATCGAACAGTTATTAGTAGTCTTCCCGGCCGCTCTGGTTCTCGAACTTGGTGTATTCTCCCATGAAGGTCATGTTCACCGTGCCGATCGGGCCGTTACGCTGCTTGCCGATGATGATCTCGGCGTTCCGCTCGTGCTTCTCGTCGCAGGTGAGTTCCTTGTTCTTGCACTTATCGCAATAAACCGCCTCGCGGTAGACGAACATGATCACGTCCGCATCCTGCTCGATGGCGCCCGACTCCCGCAGGTCGCTCATCATCGGCCGCTTGTCGGTGCGGCTTTCCAGGCCGCGGTTCAGCTGGGAGAGTGCCACCACCGGCACGTCCAGCTCCTTGGCCAGCGCCTTGAGCGACCGGGATATCTCGGAGATCTCCTGCTGGCGCGACTCGGGGTTGGAGCTTCCCCGCATCAGCTGGAGGTAGTCGACCAGGATCAGGCCGATCCCGTGCTCCGCCTTGAGGCGCCGGCACTTGGCGCGCATCTCCATGACCGAGATGGCCGGGGTGTCGTCGATGAACATCTTTGCTTCGTGGAGGGAGCTCGCCGCCCGTATCAGCTTCGGCCAGTCGTTCTCCTGGAAGTGGCCGGTGCGCACCCGGCTCGCGTCCACCCGCGACTCGCAGCAGAGAAGGCGCGTCACCAGCTGTTCCTTGCTCATCTCCAGGGAGAAGATCGCCGTCGGGGTCCGCTGCTCGCTGTGCATCGATGCGTACTGGCCGATGTTCAGGGCAAAGGCGGTCTTTCCCATGGACGGCCGGCCGGCGATGATGATCAGGTCCCCCCGCTGGAAGCCGGCGGTCTTCTCGTCCAGGTCGGTGAACCCGGTCGGCACGCCGGTGACATGCTCCTTCTTCTCGTAGAGCTGCTCCAGGTTCCTGATGGTGTCCTTGAGAATCGCCCCCACCGGGTAGAAGGCGGGGCGGAGCTTGTTCTCCGAGATCTCGAAGATCGTCTGCTGCGCCCGGTCGAGGAGCTCCTCCACCTCCACCTGGTCGTCGTAGCCGCGGGTGACGATCTCGGTGGCGGCGCTGATCAGCTTGCGGGTGAGCCCCTTCTCCTTGACGATCTTGCAGTAGTAGGCGATGTTCGCGGCGGTCGGGACGTAGTCCACCAGGTTTGCCAGGTAGGCGCCGCCGCCGACCTCCTCCAGCTCCCCCCGTTTCTTCAGGATGGAGGTGAGGGTAATCAGGTCGCACGGCTCCCCCCGGTCGTTCAGCTCGATCATCCCCCGCAGGATCTTGCGGTGCGACTCCCGGTAGAGGTCGTCGGGGGTGAGGATCTCCAGCGCCCGGTTGATCGCCTCGTTGTCCAGCAGTATCCCGCCGAGAATGGACATCTCCGCTTCGATGCTCTGGGGGGGCAGTTTTCTCAGGTCGACTTGTGACATGGAACCTTCAAATGCGCGGCAGGAAGAGACTTAACTTCCGATCTTCCTGCCGGTTTATTCCCGAAAAATGGTTACTATACCCCGCCTCGCCATTCCGGTCAAGAGACTTCATCCCCCATCTCCCTGAGGAAGGCGAGCGACTTCATCGGCCGGCTCACATGGCTGGCAATGGCCGGGTCGAGGATGTTTCCCGCCTCAGAGAGCCCTGCCGCGGTGAACTCGACCGCGCCGAACCGTCCGGTGCGGAGCGATTGCCGCAAGAGCCCGATGGTCCGCATGGAAACCGGCCGGCCGCCGCGGCCGCACCTGCTGCAGAGGACCTCTCCCTCTCGCCCCGCCCGGCATCCCCCCTGAGCGTCCGAAAGCTCCGCCCCGCACGATGCGCATTCCTCCAGGACCGGCCGGTAACCGAGGATGTTGAGGAGGTTCGTCTCGAAGAAACGCCGGTCGGAAGGCGCCGGGGGAGCCGCATCGAGGCGTTCCAGGTAGGCGGCAAGGAGGCGGAACAGGCGCGGGTTGGGGAGCCCTTCCGGCAGCAGCAGATCGACCGCCTCGCAGGCGTATCCCGCGTAGCCGATCTTCAGGAGGTCCGCGCGGATCCGGGGATGTATGGTCGCCGCGTCCGCCCCGTCGATCCGGGCGAGCCCCCCTGTCAGGGCAAGCTGGACGGTGAGCAGGGCGAACGGCTCCAGAGCGCCACCGAAACGGCGCAGGCTCCGTTTCGCCCCGCGGGCCACACCTTTCAGCTTCCCCTGCTCCAGGGTGAACAGCGTCACGATCCGGTCCGCCTCGCGGTAGTCGGTCGCCCCGAGCAGGATGGCTTCACAGCGGCAAGTCTCCATGGCGAGAAGATAGCATCCGCCGGGGGATCAGTCAACATCGCCTTTCTGGGAAAAAAATAATCATTTTCTCCCTTGACCCGAGACAGCGGATCATGGTACACGGAATAGAAATTGATTTTTAATTTCATTCCCATTACTTCTCTCCATCGCCAGCCGGCTTCGCCTCGCCCCGGGAGAAAAGCAGTCGCAAAGCGCTTTCGCGGGGGCATCGCCGCTACCTGGAAGGAAAATTCTGTCTGCCGACCCTGAGGTCACGATCATGTTAGTGGCCCGCCACGCCATTGATAACAACATTCATTTTCATGCAGCACCCGCACTGCCTGAATACAACCAACGCAAGGAGGAAGAAACAATGAAAAAACTGTGGACCATGATCGCCGCCGCCGCGCTGCTGTGCGCCGCGGCCGCCCCGTCCCGCGCGGCATCCCTCGAAGAGCTGCAGAAGCAGATCGACGATCTGAACGGCCAGATGAAGGCCCTCAGCGAGAAGGAGGCGGCGACCGCCGCCGTGGCGGCGAAAACCGAGGAAAGCTACCTGAAGAAGACCTGGGACAAGACCAGGATCGGCGGGTACGGAGAGCTGGACTACGTGTTCCGGAAGGAAAACGGCAACGGCAACGGCGGCAACACCTTCGAGCCGCGCCGGGCGGTCCTCTACGTCAACTCGGAGCTGGCCGACTGGCTCACCCTCAATACCGAGCTGGAATGGGAACACGGCGGGGTCCCGGATGGCGGCCCGGACGCCGGGGTGTCGGTGGAACAGGCGTTTCTCGACTTCAAGCTGGCCAGGCCGTTCAACATCAAGGCCGGGGTGATGCTGGTGCCCGTGGGAGCGATCAACCTCTACCACGAACCGACCAGCTTCAACTCCACCACCCGCCCCGAGCTCGACCAGATCATCATCCCCACCACCTGGCAGGAGATGGGGGCGGGTATCCATGGCGCGCTGGGAGACAAGGCGGATTACCAGCTCCTGGTGATGACCGGCCTGGACGGAACTCGATTTTCCGCGGAAAACGGGATCAGGGAAGGGCGGCAGAACTTCGGCAAGGACTCCAACCGCAGCCAGGCGGTGACCGGCAGGATCGAGCTCCGCCCATACACCAACCTGTATGCCAACTTGTCGTTCTATACCTGCAACGCGGCGCCTTCGGGCAAGCCCGCCGCCTACACCACCGTGGCGGCCTTCGACGGCAAGTACTCGCTCGGCGCATTCGACATCGCCGGCGAATACGCCCGCGTCTACCAGGACAATCCGGCTGGCCTCGGGATTTCCGACATCGGCCACAACATGTCCGGCTACTGGGTGGAAGGGGCATACCATTTCATGCCGAAAAGCCTGAAGCAGGGGAAACTGGCGGAGGCAGACGCGGTGCTGTTCGCGCGCTGGTCCGAATTCACCACCCAAGACGGGGGCGCCATCGACCCGGCCATGGTGAGCGGCAGGTTCGACCGCAACTACACCACCTTCGGCATCGCCTTCAAACCGGTAACCCAGATGGTGATCAAGGCCGACTACCAGATCTACGGCGACCACCGCACTGCCGGCGAAATCCCGCTCGACAACGACAAGTTCCAGGTCACCCTGGGCTACGTCTTCTGATGCCAAAAGGGGGTGCCCGGCCAAGGCGCCCCCTTCTCGTTTCCTACCTGAAGCCGAGCCGGTCCAGGATGATCCCGAGCCACTTGTTGAGGGGGTGCCGCCGATCGAGCGCCTTGATCACCGGGGGCTTCCTCGCCCCGAGGCGGTCCAGTTCCCGCATGATCCCCTCGTCCCCGCCGAGCCTCAGTCCCTGCCGGAAAACGATGAGCGCCTCGTCCTTGCGCCCGGCCAGGACGAGAACCCGCCCCAGGTGGCGGTAGTGAAGGGCATTGGCCGGCTCCTCCCCGATCGCCCCATGACAGAGGGCGAGCCCCCCCTCCACGTCCCCCCGCACCGCGGCAAGGCAGAAGCCGAGGGAGGAGCGGACGAGCGGGCTCCGCTCGGCCTCGAACGCCCTCTCGAAACAGACCAGGGCGAGGTGGGTCTGATCGCGATCAAGGGCGGCAAGCCCTTTGGTGACAAGCTCATCGGCTTCGGCAGCATTCACGGCGCATCCCCCCCTTGCCGGTTTCCCGGCCACAACAGATTAAATCGTAGCACACTCCCCCTCCCTCTACAAGGCAGGGCTCTCTGACGCTGAGGGTCGTCGCCGTTCATAGACGACAAACTCGCACTGGAGGGTGTCCCGCACCGGCCACCGCTCCACTTCCCGGAACTCCGCTGCGGGGATCTCCGGGAAGAGGACGTCACCGTCGAATTCCCCGTGGACGACCGTGAGGTAGATCCGCGAGGCAAAGGGGAGCGCCTCCCGGTAGAGCTCCCCGCCGCCGCAGATGAACACCTCGTCCGCGTCTCCCGCCGCCTCCAGGGCGGACGCGAGGTCGTGGACAACGATGCAGCCGGGTGCGCGGTACCCCTCCTGCCGGGTGATGACGATATTTCGCCGCCCCGGCAGCGGCCGGCCGATCGATTCGAAGGTCCGCCGCCCCATGATGACCGGGTGTCCCCAGGTGAGCTCCCGGAAGCGGCGCCGGTCCTCCGGCAGGTCCCACGGGATCGCGCCTTCCCGGCCGATCACCCGGTTTTCCGCCATGGCAGCGATGAGGGAGATGACCGGCTTTTTTTCGAAAGTCATGCGCATACTATATAATCTCTTCAATGCTTCTTCAATGAGGAAAATGATCGGTCAATTTCCTCCACATTCTTTACGTTGAACTCTGCCAGTCTTTCATTCCGTCGGCTCTTTTACGCCAAGCAGCGGTTCAAGAATCTTGCGCTCTTCAAACGGAAGCTCCAGAAGAATCCGCATGTCTTTTTTCTCACGGTACCGCACTGCCACATTCAGGAGACGTAGCGGGAGCTGCATTTCGGGATGATGCCCTGCTTGACTCTTCCATTCATCATACCACGCATGGGCTACTACATCGCTTATTTCAGGCGATTGCAGCGTCTTAACCGACGTCACAACAGCTCCACTCAATGCTGAGAGAGATTCATGCTTGGAATAAAGATCTGTAACAATTTGGATCGCTTTACTCCAAAAAGCCCTATCAAATGGAGACATCAGCAGTTTCGTTATTAAGGACCCGACATCTCCGTCTCCAGAATCCACGTCATGCGCAAATTTTTGCAGTGTGCCATCTAATACAACATAAGCTTCCTTCCAACGCTTTGACATTATCAACGAGAAGCTATGGTAGTAATACTGCAATAAATCTGTTGATCCCAATTCTACAGCCTTTTTGAAAGCATCTATGGCTTCGTGGTAACTGTTAAAGATATATAAGAGGTATCCCTTATAACGCCACAATCCAAAATCGTTTGGAGTTGAATCAATCAAAGTATTTATTAATTGATACGCTTCGTTTAGGTTACCTGTCAAAAATAATAATATAACCTTCTTTTTTAATGTAGCGGTATCGTTTTTGCTTAGCTCTAATACTTTATTTATGGAAGCTAAGGCTTCCTCGAAACGACCAAGATTCAACAAAATATCTGATTGTTCTTGCCATGCCTTAATAAAGTTCGGGTCTAATTTAATAACCATATCGTAAGCATCTAAAGCTTCTTGATATCTTTTCTGCTGTTTTAAGGCATCCCCTCTAACGCTCCAAACAAAATATTGTGTATCTAGGCCGAGACTGAGAGCTTTGTCAGCTGAGGACAAAGATTCTTCATAACGCTCAAGAGCCTGCAATGCTAGGGCTTTTCCTGACCAACTGAATGGAAAACTTGGATCAAGCTCAATAGCCTTGTCAAATGCCTCCAATGCTTCTGAGTATTTTTGCAAACAAGCCAGAGTGGTTCCTCTTACAGCCAAATCTGAGCCTTCTACTTTATGACCACGTATAGCCAGCAGTTTATCTATTGCTTGCAAAGCTTTGGCATAATCATTATTTACCAAGAACTTTTCACACTTACTCATGCAATCCTGAATTGTCTTATCATTAGATTCTTTCTCATAAAGTTGCAACGCAAGGCTCAAATATTCCTTTTCCGATTTTAAATTATCATCAATGCTTTCTATCAGCATTTTTATATCCGAGCGTGTATACCAGTATCTTAAAAACTCGATAAAAAGCCGTATCGGCTCCCCTCGATACTTTTTCACTTCAAGACAGAGCCTCATCAAAGGTTCACGTAATTCGTAGTATGACTCGCGCCCAACCGGGATTGAGGTTACGTAGCATCTCTCCCTCAGTAATTTGAGCTGACTTGACGCCGTCTGGTGAGTGATGAAGCAGCGCTGCGCTATTTCTTTTACCGGGACCGGATGGCTCCGTTCGCACAAAAACTCCACTATTTTTCTCTGCTGGTGCGGAAGCATCATCATGCGGGACTGATAATAGGGAGTCAAATCGTCCATGGTCCCGAGAAATGGCTCCACAAGCTGGTCAAGCGACTCCCTAGTCAAGAACTGGGCGAGAATCACATAAATACGGTGGTTACCTCCCGCTAGATGGTGTATGGCTCCAACACGGGCATGCCCGGTTGGCGTTTGAAGTAGCGAGGCCAAATCATTATCGCCCTTAACGCACGCGATCTTGATCAACATTTGGGTTGCCTGTTCTGCATCGAGGCTTTCGAGATGATGCACCACGAAGAACCCGTAAAATGGTGATGCCTGAATCGAAATCCCACTGAACAGACTTGGCGCAGTTGCCACGATGCTACAGAAAGGATTTTCCTGAAGATACGCGCGCAACCGCTTCTGCCCTTCCTCTCCCAGCCCATCAAACAGACTGTCCAGGTTCTCCACGATCAATAAAAGAGAGCGGTTGCCAACAAACTCTTTAAGCATCTGGGCAGCCGCTTTCTCCGCCTGGGCCGGCTTCATTTTATAAAGCGACTCGATGCGCTCAGTGAGTGACGTATCGCCGTACTCTTCCTGCAACGACCTGAGAATGCGCTGGAGAAGATCGAGGAACGAGGAAATCCCCCATTCTTCCTCCCTGAGCCAGGCAATGAGAAGCTGGCCTCTGATATCCTCCATATCTTTGACTCTGTGATACACGAGCGATACCGTATGGGTCTTGCCGGTCCCTCGTGGGCCTACCAGTAGGAAATGGTATTTCGCCGGTGTCACCGCACTGTCGTGAATCTGATCCACGACCCGGGCAAGCAGGTCTTCCCGCTGGACAAATAAGGCTTCCAAGTCCTCCTTGCTCATGAGGCTCGGCGTATAACGGAACATATGTTTGTCGCTCATGCTAAATCCCCCTGTCGATCCGCCACCAGCGCTTAATGAGCGGAAAACGAAAAGAGTAATCTCCTTCCGCGTTCTGAATGACGTAGTGATCTCTCTGCAGAAGCGTCAGCACAGCACGCGCCGCTTCGCTTTCTTCGGTCACTATTTTGGATTTGAGAAGGTTGAACAGCTCGGTGAAGTTAAGCGGTCTGTCGGCACCTGCCAGGATATCGAGAAAGCCGACGGCAAAAGGCAATTCGTCGGCAGTGTAATAGGTGTCCAACCTTTCCCGGTAATGTTTCAGGTTCCACGAATCAAGAGGATCGGTCAGTTTGCTCCTGACGATAGCTTCCACAAGGGCAACATCGGCCTTTTTACCGCTCATGACAATCTGGTCAACGACATGCTGAACATAAAAAGGGATGCCATCGACACCGACGGCTATTGACATTGCAAGGGTTGTTCGGTCGTCAGAAACAATCCCTTCTCCCTCTATCAACCGCAAGGCCAGCTCCGGCGCATACTTGTCGAGAGACAGAGGCGGCACGTCCAGGGTCGCCATGTCGTTGGTGGGTGCGTTGGCATATCCGGACCGTTTCAGCGACGTAATTACGTTATGAAGGCCGATGGAGCCGGTAAAGACCATGCGCAGAGATGGATACGTCTGACGCAATGCGCGCAACGCATCCAGAACCTCCATCGCAGTATCCGCTCCGTTTCGTCGCGCAATGTTGTAAATCATATGAGGAAGCTCATCCCAGAAGAGAACCACCATTTTATCCTGGTGCTCGACAAGGTCTGCAAGGGTATGGGTAAGCAGGTCCTTCCAATGCGGCGCGCCGATTTCGGGGATCTTGATGACCTTCCCCAGTTCGGCCCCTTTAAGATGACTAAGAAACTGACGCGCGCGGGTTGCGGTTTTTTGAACGAGCCCAAGATACTCTTCGACATCCTGAAAAACTGAATCGGCAAACTCCAAGGGAGTATGTATCTTTTCCAGATCGCGATAAATCGTCAGCATATCAGCAGGCGCTTCCGCATCCATCTTCTGGATCACGCACGTCTTGCCCATCCGCCGCTCTGCACTCAACACAAGGCTTTGCCTTTTCAGAACCCGCCACAGATTTGCAATCAACTCATCCCTACCGACCACATCGGAAGGTGAAATATGACCACCAGGATTTGCCTTCATAACCCCTCCCTCGCTATATACGCAAAAAACATTATACGTTAAATATATCGTACGTCAAATAATTTGTATAATATTTTATAAAAATAAAAAGCCACCCGGATTTCCTGTATATCCTGATGGCTTTTCTTTATCCTATTTCACCTCAGGGTAACAACGGTCACCCCGTCCCCCCCCTCGAACGGCTCCCCCTTGCGGAACTCCCGCACCAGGGGGTGGCCGGAGAGAAAATCGCGCACCCCCCGCATCAGGGCGCCGGTCCCCTTGCCGTGGACGATCCGCACCTCGCCGAGGCCGTCGAGGGAGGCGCGGTTAAGGAAGCGCTCGATCTCGGAGAGGGCATCATCGACCCGGAAGCCGAGGAGATCGAGTCGGTCCGCGGCCGCCTCCTCGGGCCTGCGGGACCTGGCCTTGTGCGCAACCGGCTTCTTGCCGGTACGGGGGGCCAGGTCGGCGATGGTGACCTCCATCTCCATCGCTCCCGCCCTCACCCGGAGGCGGCCGTGCTTGCGGTCAACGGCGGTCACGACGGCGTCGTAGCCGATCGGCCTGACGAACAGGGTGTCCCCCTCGGCAATCGTGTCGATGGCGAGGTGCGTCTCAGGGCGCAGCTCGCGCAGCCGCGCCTCCGCCTCCTGCTCCGCCGCCCGCAGCCGCTCCTGGGCGGCGCGCCCCTTCTCCCGCCGCGCCTCTTCGAGGATGGCGTTCACTTCCCGCCGCGCCCCCTGGACGATCTCCTTTGCTTCCTGCCACCCCTTCTCCAGCGCCTCCCGCTGCTGCCGCTCCACGGCTTCCAGCCGCTGCGCCGCGAGCCGCTCCTTGTCCGCCAGTGCGCCGGAGCGCCGCGCAAGGTCCGCCAGCGCCTCCTCGTGACGGCGCCGCTCCTCCTTCAGCTCGGCGAGGAGCTCGTGGAAGTCGCTCTCCAGGCGGCTCACCATCCCCCGGGCAAAGTCGATGACCCGCTCCGGAAGCCCGTAGCGCCGGGCGATCTCGATGGCATGGGACTGCCCCGGCTCGCCGCTCTTCAGGAGGTAGAGGGGGGTGAGGGTGGCCCGGTCGAACTCCATGGCGGCGTTCACCATGCCGGGGGTCTTGTGGACGAAGCCGATGATGTCGGTCAGGTGGGTGGTGGCGATCACCAGCGCCCCCTGCTCCAGCAGGTCGTGGAGGACCGCGCAGGCGATGGCGGCCCCCTGACCCGGCTCGGTGCCGGTGCCGAGCTCGTCCAGCAGGCAGAGGGTCCGCCGGTCGGCGCGCCGCAGGATTTCAGAAATGTTGGAGACGTGGGCGGAGAAGGTGGAGAGGCTCGCCTCGATGGACTGCTCGTCGCCGATGTCCACCAGGAGCTCGCCGATCAGGGGAAAGGTGGAGGTGGCGGCCGCGGGGACCGGAATCCCCGAGAGGGCCATGGCGAGAAGGAGTCCGGTGGTCTTCAGGGCGATGGTTTTGCCGCCGGCGTTGGGACCGGTAATAACCATTGTTTTGTTCTGTTCCCCCAGCGAGAGATCGAGAGGGACGATCTCTTTTCTCCCCCGCTCCTGCCTGAGGAGCAGGAGAAGCGGATGGCGGGCCTCCCGGAGCCGCAACTCCCCCCGTTCGTTGATCTCCGGGGTCTCGGCCGCCAGGAGATCGGCGAAGCGGGCAATGCTGTTCAGGAAGTCGAGCCGGACTACCGCCCGGAACTGGACCTCGATCCTGTCGGCGTCCTCCCTGATCCAGCCGCAGAGCTCCCGCAGGATGCGGATCTGCTCCGCCTTCTCCTCGGCGGTCAGGTTCTCCAGCTCGTTGGCGAGGCCGATGATCTCCAGGGGCTCCATGAAGGCGGTTTCCCCGGAGTTGGAGACATCGTGCACCACCCCCGCCACCATCCCCTTGGAGTCCATCCTGACCGGGATCACCCACCGTCCCGCCCGCTGGGTGATGAAGTCGTCCTGGAGGAAAATGGCGGTCCGCTTCTCCCGGACGATCTCCTCCAGCCGTTTGCGGATCCGCGCCGTCAGCCCCCTCTTCCGGGTGCGGAGTTCCTGGAGGAGCCGGGAGGCCGTGTCGAGGATGTTTCCCTCCTCGTCCAGGGACGCTTCCAGGGGGTCGAGCAGGTCGGGAAAGCCGGTGACCTCCACAGCCAACTCCTTGAGGAGCGGGATGTCGGTCCGGTAGGCGAACTGCCGGGCAATGGCCGCCATGACCCGGAGTGCCGGCACGATCACCACCAGGTCGCGGGGGTCGATGATCGCCCCTTCCGGCCGCAGTGCCTCCAGCAGTGGGGTGATGTCCCGGAATGGGGAAAGGGAGAGCGGCACCCCGATCCGGGAGAGGCGCCTGACCTCCTCCACCCGGCCGAAGCGCCGCTCGATCTCTTCCCTGTCTTCCAGGGGGCACAGCGCCAGGACGGCGTCCCGTGTCGCATCGCTGTATGCGTAGACGGCGATGGCGTGGAGTATCCGGTCGAATTCCAGGCTATGTAAGGTTTCGGCCTTTATCATTGAAAACCTTTTCAAGAAACCTATTAAACGCAGAGAGCGCAGAGGAAAGCAACACAAGCAAAACGTTTCTCCGAATATACGGCTGCTTCAATTTTGCGGTCTGCGCGGCGTCAACACGTGACCGACGATTTATGATTGTTCTCTGCGTTCCTCTGCGGTACGTGCTTTTTCAGGTTCGATCTTCTCGTACTTACCCGCCGAGCGCCGCTTCCGCCGCGCCTTTTGCCTTCTGGCCTTTTCCGCCTCCAGGTCATGCCTGGCAGGGCGGCCGGCAAGGGCCTCGATCCGCTCGCACAGCTCCCGCCGGGCGAGGAAGCGGTTCAGCGACTGGCTCCGCTCCTCCATGCACTTGACCTCGATCCCGGTGGGAATATGCTTTAGCCGGACACAGGTGGAGGTCTTGTTGACGTGCTGTCCCCCCTTCCCCGAGGAGCGGACGAAGCGCTCGACGATGTCCTCCTCCCGGATGCCGAGGAGGGCCATCCGCTCCCGGAGCCACCGGTTCTTTTCCTCGCTGACGGCAAAAACGGTCATATCGCTCCCGGCGGGGTCCCCTTCCTCCATTGCGGCAGGGAGCAACGCCACATCCCATGACTGTATTAAAACCCGTCTCCCCTGCCGCGTCAACAGGAAAAATCGGCTTTTCGTACCGCTTGCATTTTGGTCGATCTTTACGTAAACTTGGTTTTCTGGCCGGACCGACCGGGACGGCCACCAACAGAACCCGGAGGATTGCAACGGATGCCGACCCACCTCACGGAAAATCCCTTTGAAGAAGGAATCAAGGCGCTCAGCGCCAGGAGAACCGGCGAAGCGCTGCAATGGTTCGAGAAAGCGGTCGCGGAGGAAAATACCCCGCGGGCCCGCTCCTACCTCGCCTACTGCCGGGCAAAGGAACGGGGAAGCTACCGGGAGGCGGTCGCCCTCTGCATGGAGGTGATGAAAGAGGAGCCGAAAAATTCCGAGATCTACCTCAACCTCGGCAGGATCTACCTCCTGGCGGGGCAGAGGAAGTCGGCCATCAGGGCATTCGACCTCGGTCTCCGTTACGGGAAGAACGCCCAGATCGTGAACGAACTCGTCCTCCTCGGCCGGCGCAAGGCCCCGCCCGTCCCCTTTCTCCCCCGCAGCCACCCCGTCAACAAATACCTGGGAAAATTGATGAAAAAGCTGGGGATGCGATAGCCCGATCCGTCGCGGCAGCACCCTCTCCGCATGATGCAGGGGCGCATTGCATGCGCCCTGGGCGCACGCCGTCCGCCCCTACAATTTCAGTCTGCGGCTAAGACGAAGCTCCGCGATGCGCCCCACCACAAGCGGCGCGGCGACGCCGGCGAAGATCAGGGCGCACCCGCCCCACTCCGCGCCCGAGAGGCGCTCCCCGAGGACGAGAAATCCGCCGAGCATGCTCCAGAGCGGGTCGAGGGTATAGACGAGGCCGGCCTGGGCCGGCGTGGTATAGCGCTGCCAGGTGTTCTGGAGGGTGAAGCAGATCACCGTCGGGAACACGGCGCAGTAGAGGAGCGCCCCCGCCGAAAGGAGTCCGAAGGGGCGAAGCGGCGGGGCGAACAGGGCCGCAAGGAGGGCGCCCGCACCGGCAACCACGGCGAACTGCACCAGGGTCACCAGGTAGACGTCCTCTTCTTTCAGGAGCTTGGCAACCGCAATGATGTGGAGGGCGACGAAGAAGGCGCAGACCGTGGAGAGGAGGTCGCCGGTGTTGAATCCCGCCGCGCCCCCCCGGGCGAGGCTCCAGAGGCCGGCCACGGCGAGACATATCCCCGCGAAGGTGACACGGCTCACTCGCTCCCGCCAGACGAGGTAGCAGAGAAGCGGGATGACCAGCACGAACAGGTTGTTCAGGAAGCCCGCGCGCGAAACCGACGTCCCTGAGACGCCGAGGACGAACGACAGGTTGGCCGCGCCGAGGGCGAGGCCGACGAGCGTCCCCTTCCGCACGATCTGCCGGTTCAGCCCCGCCACCCTCCGGATGGAGACGAGCCCCATGAGCAGCGTCGCCAGCAAAAAGCGGAGGAAGAGGAAGGTGACCGGCGGGATCTCCCGGAAACCGATCTTGTTGAAAACGAAGCTCCCCCCCCAGAGTACCGTGCTCACCACCATCCAGAAGATGGCCCGCCTCCGGAGCGTGGCCGTATGTACCGCGCCGCTCTCCATGGCACCATTAAAGACCGGAAAAGGTGCCCGCGTCAACCAGGTTTTGGATAATCCTGCTATACTTGCAGAAAAACAGATCGGGAGGCACCTGTCATGATACGGAAATTTGTGCGGGGGATCGCCATCTGCGCCTGTACGCTGCTCCTCCTCGCGACGGTGAGCCGGGCGGCGGACAACGGCGCGGGGAAGAGCTTTCTCTGGCGGGTGCAGGGGAAAACCGGCACCATCTACCTGTTCGGCTCCGTGCACCTGGCCCGCAGCGACAGCTATCCCCTTCCCGCGCAGGTCGAGGAGAGTTTCGCCGCGGCGGGGGCTCTCGCCCTTGAGGCTGACCCCGAAACGGCACAGGACCCGGCGGTGCAGCAACGGATGCTCCTTGCCGCCCTCTACCCGGCCAGCGACACCCTCCGCCGGCACCTCTCGAAGGAGACCTACGAGCTGGCCGCCCGGGAGATGGAGCGGATCGGCATCCCGATCGAGCGGTTCGACAGGACCAAGCCGTGGCTTCTCGCCATGACCATTGAGCTGCTGGAATTGCAGCGGCTCGGCTACAGCCCGGAGAACGGCCTCGACATCCATTTCGCAGCCAAGGCCCGGGGAAAGAAGAAGATCGTCGAGCTGGAATCGTTCGACGCCCAGATCGATCTCCTGAACGGCTTCAGCGACCGGGACCAGGAGCTTTTCCTCCTTTACACCATAAAGGACATGGCAACGGTCAGGGACGGCATGGACGAGCTGATGCGGGCTTGGCGCACGGGGGACACGAAGGTGATGGAAAAGATCATCTTCCGGCCCCTCGCCGAGTATCCCGATTCCCGGCCGATATTCGACAAGCTCTACTACCGGCGCAACCGTGAAATGGCCGGCAAGATCGAGCAGTTCCTCAAGGCGGGTGAGAGCTGCTTCGTCGTCGTCGGCGCCGCGCACCTGATCGGCACGGAGGGGATCGTGGAACTCCTGAAGCGCAAGGGGTACAGGGTGGAACAGATGTGACCGCCGGCGGTCCCGGCGGGTCGAGCCCTGATGGCCGCCGACGCCTGCGGGTGGTCGGCGCGGCCGCGGCTCGGAAACGACAGGACGAAAGGACCGGCGGCGCGCAGGCTTTCCCGTCGCCTCGCACCGGGAAAAGCCCGCCACGGCCCGAGCGGCAGGCATTGTACGCCGATAAATACTCTAAAAAAACAATCAGTTAGCCATTTTAACCGGCTTGACATCGGTTCCTCCCCTGGTAGAGTTTGGGAAGGGGAACGGGGACCTGTCAAAAGGAGGAACAACCATGGCCATGAAGATGCCGAAAATCGACGCATGCGATATGAGGGACTGCTCCTACAACCGGAGCGACCAGTGCCATGCACTGGCCATAACCATCGGCGGCACGCACCCGATGTGCGATACCTATCTGCATGCCTCCGCCAGAGGAGGGGATGCGGAAACCATCGGCGGCGTAGGCGCCTGCAAGGTGGACAACTGCAAATTCAATCAGTCCCTGGAGTGCTCCGCCGGGCAGGTCAGTGTCGGCCTGCATGGCACCCACGCCGATTGCAAGACGTTCATCCAGAGGTAACAGCCAAAGAAAACGATCGCGTATCACTCAACCGGCCGGCCCCCCGCTTCCTTCCCCCGTCAGCGGCACTGTCTCCGCCTGTAGAGGAGACAACGAATACACAAACGGAAAAGCCTGCTCTACGCAGGCTTTTCCGTTTGTGGAGCGGGCAACGGGCGGGGATTACTTGACCGTCTCGACCGTCAAGAACTGGCTCCCCCCCACAGCGTAGACCGAACCGGTAACGGTGGCCTGGCGCCCCATCTTGTCGACAACCCCCTTCGGGAGGGGTGTCGCCTGCTTACCGGGGAGAAGGACATACACCTTCTCCGTCCCCTGTTCCAGGAGCGCCACGGGAATCCCTTTCTTGGCACAGGTAAGGCCGCAGGAACGGTGCCCTTCCCCCTTGGCCCCTGCCGTGGCATAGCAGTAGGTATCGATCACTTCTCCCGTGACCGTCACCTTGTCCGCCCCGAAGGCCATCCCCCCCAAGACCGTCACCAGACCCGCAGCCAGTGCAACCGCCAACTTTCTCATCTTCTGCTCCTTTCTTTCCGGCCCGGAATTCTTCCAGCCGGTTTATCTAAATTGCATGCCGCTACAAGCTTACCGCCCCGAAAACCGGTGTCAAGAGTAGCGCACAAGAGAAGCGCAGAGAAGGAATGGGGCGGAGAAAACTACATGCGGGAAACCTGTTCGAAGCGCTCCCAGTACTTCTGGCGCTCGTTGGACCGGGCAAGCCGTCCGCTTGCCGTATAGTAAATCCAGACGAGCAGGGCAAGCAGGGCCGCCGGCCAGGCGAAGAACAGGAGCGACGCAAAGGCGATAACCACCCAGATGATCTTCTTGATCAGTTCCGCCATGATGTTACCTCCTTGTCCATTAATAGTCTCTGGTTCAACTGTACCCGCACCGGGATGGAAGTCAAGGGAGGTGCTCCTTTATCACCGGAGGGGGGACTTCAGCCTCCGTCCGCGTGTATCCGCGGCCACATAAAAAAAGCCCCGGCTTCATCAGCCGGGGCTTTTTACATGGTTGGAAAGAACGCGCTTACCCTTTCTCCACCTTCACGCCGACCAGGTTGCAGTTCCCCGCAAGGAGCGCGTTCACGTTCAGGTCGGGGAAGTGATGCGGCGCGAAAAGAAGGCCGGCCTGGAGCCGGTCGCTCACCCTGGCCGGGGCGGTGACGCTGCCGGAGGCCGTGGTGACCTTCACCCGGGCGCCATCGTCGATGCCGAGCTTTCCCGCGTCCTCCCGCGATATCTCCAGGTACCCCGCCGGGGCAACCGTCAGGTTGTTCGCCGACCGGGCAGTGGTAGTGCCGCTGTGGAACAGGATCGGCCCGGCGATGAGCCTGTGGCCCGCTTCCCCCCCTGCAACGGAAGAGGCGACCGGCGCGAAGGCGCAGTCTCCCTTGGGCGCGAAGGGCACCTTTTTTCCGCCGGCGTAGAGGGGAACGAGCCCCTCGATCTCCTGCCGCACCTCGGCGACGGAGCGGACCGGTTCCCCGCCGGTCAGGCGGCTGTAGAGCTCGGCGAGGATCGACCAGTCCTCCCTGGCTTTTCCCGGCGAGGCAACCGCCTTGCCGAGCGGCTGGACCCGGTTGTCGGCAGTGGTGAAGGTACCCTCTTTTTCAGCCGCCGCGGCCGCCGGGAACAGTATGTGGGCGAGATCCGCCGCACCGCCCGGAAATATCCCCTGGACAATGAGGAGATCCAGTTTCTCCAGGGCCTTGCCTATCCGGCCTCCGTCGGGAAACGTGGTCGGGTCGCACCCCACGAGGTAGAGGGCCTTGACGGCGCCCTGCTCGATCCCCTCGACGATCTGCCAGAGGTCCTTGCCCGGGGTTGCCGGGACCTTCCTCCCCCAGGCCGCCTCGAACGCCGCTGCGGCATCGAACCCCTGGTAGCCGGGGAGATAATAGGGGGCCACTCCCATGTCCAGAAGCCCCTGGGTGTTGGTCTTTTCATCGATCGGGAAGAGCCCGCCGGTCTCCCCGCCGAGGGCACCGGTCACGAGCGCCAGGTTGGCCAGGGCCTCGACCGCCCCGGTCGCGTCGGCGCACCGCACGAGGTCCGCGCCGAAGATGATGGCGACCCCTTGCTTGCCGCCGATAAGGGCTGCCGCCTCCCGCAGGTCCGCCTCCGTGACCCCGGCGTCTGCGGCGAGATCGGCCAGGGAGAGGCCCGCGAGCCCCTTTGCCAGTTCCTCCGGGCTCCTCACATTGGCCCGGATGAACTCCCTGTCTTCCAGCCCGTTCTCCATGATCGCCTTCAGCAGGCCGTTGATGAGGGAAAGCTCGCCGCCGGGACGGTATTTCAGGTGGTTGTTGGCGTACTTCTTCAGCTTGACGTCGCGCATGTTGGCAAGGACAAGCCTGGCGTCGTTCTTGGTGGCCGCTTTTATCACCCGGTACTCCACCCCGGTCGACTCGGCGTTCAGGTCGCAGCCGATCACGAGGACCGCGGCGGCGCGGTCGATCCGGTCGATGGTGGCGCTTGCGCCGGAAAAACCGAGGCGGGCCCGGAGGATTGCCTGGGCGGAAGCAATCCCGAGCCGCGCCTCGGAGTCGATGTTGCCGGTGCCGATGGCGCCGCGCAACAGTTTCTGGAAGAGATAGCTCTCCTCGTTGGTGACTCGCGGCGAACCGAGCCCCGCCACGGCGTCCGGGCCGTGCTGGGCGATGACGGCCCCGAGCTTTTCGGCCGCCGCGTCCATCGCCTCGTTCCAGCCGGTTTCGACCTGCGCCCCGCCTTCCCTGACCAGCGGGACGGTGAGGCGGTCCGGGGAATTGAGGTAGCTGTAGCCGAACCGGCCGTTGATGCAGAGGTTGCCGCTGTTGTAGGTGGCGTCGTCGCTGGTCACCCGCTCCACCCGGCCGTCCTTCGTGTGGTACTCGATCCGGCATCCGGCGGAACAGAAGGCGCAGACGCTTTCGGTGACCGTGAAGCTCCAGGGGCGGCCCCGGAACTTGAACGGCTTGCTGATCAGGGTGCCGGTCGGGCAGGCGGCCACGCAGTTGCCGCAGAACTCGCAGTCGAGCGGCTTGCCGTCCCGCGTATCGATGATCGCCGCCTCGCCGCAGTTGACCACCTCGATGGCATCGGCGCCGACGATCTCGTGGTCCACCTTGACGCATTTCTCGCAGAGGATGCAGCGGTTCGGATCGCTCTCCAGGAGCCGCCAGTCGTGGCGGATGGGGCGCCGCTCCAGGAGGGCGGAATATTCCTGCTTCACGGCATCCAGCTTGTAGCAGGAGTCCTGCAGGTCGCATTCGCCGCCGGCGTCGCAGACCGGGCAGTCGAGCGGGTGGTTGACCAGGAGCAGCTCCACCACCTTGCGGCGGATGGCGGACAGCTTCTCCGACTGGGTGGTGACCCTGATCCCCTCCTTGACCGGGGTGTTGCAGGCGGTCATGGGGCGGTCGACCCCTTCGATCTCCACAGCGCAGACCCGGCAGGCGCCGGTCGGGGAAACCTTCTGGAGCCAGCAGAGCGTCGGGATCTTGATCCCGAGTTCGGCCGCCGCTTCGAGGATCGTGGTTTCCTCCGCCACCGTTACGTTCTTGCCGTCAATCGTCAAACTGACCATATCAAAACTCCTAAACATTCAGAGCATTTTTATAGATATTGTGGGAAGTCTTTAGGAAACGTCAATTTTTCGTCCGGGCAAGGCTGTCGAGCGATCGCGCGGAGGCGTACTGGAGGTACGCCGCACAAGGGATCGCGAAGACTTACGCAGCCCGGGCGGAAAAGTGGCGCTTCCCTACACAGCCACCATCGCGACTCGGTAGCATCTCAGGCACCGCTCCGCCTCCCGCACTGCCTGCTGGTTGGTGAAGCCGAGCTCCACCTCCTGGTAGTTCTTGTAGCTCGCCCGCTCTTTGCCGTGCACCTCGGCCTGGTGCGCACGGTGGCCCGTGTCGAGCCAGGGGACCTGCTCGTTCTTGTCGTAGACACCCAGGTAGTTGAGGATGTCCTCCATCAGCTCGTCGTCGGTGAGATACGCCTTCCCCTCTTCGAGCCAGCGAGCAATCACCTTGGCGGCGCGGTGGCCCGAGCCTACGCAGGCGACCACGGTCAGCGGGCCGATCTCGGCGTCGCCGCCAGCGAACACCCCGGTGCAATCGGTGATCAGGGTCCGGGACTGCATGTTCCCCATCCCGTCCTTCAGGTCCTTGCCCGCGGCGTCCTTGAACGGGATGTACCGGGTGACCACGGTGTTCCACTTGGTGATGTCGATCCCCAGGTCGGGGGGGATGAAGGAGAGGTCAGGGTCCTGGCCGATGGCCGGGATGACCGTGTCGCACTCGATGACGAACTCGCTCCCCGGGACCGGCTCGGGGCGGCGGCGGCCGGAGGCGTCGGGCTCACCGAGGGCCATGCGCACGCACTCCACGCCGGTCACCTCGTGCTTCTCGTTGGCGATGATCCGGGTGGGGAGGACCTGGAACTCGAACTTCACCCCCTCCTCGTCGGCGCCGTCCACTTCCCAGACGTCGGCCGGCATCTCCTTGCGCGAGCGGCGGTAGACCAGGGTCGATTCCTCGGCCCCCTCGCGCAGGGCCACGCGAACGCAGTCGATGGCGGTGTTGCCGCCGCCGACCACCACGACCTTTTTCCCCATGCCGGTCTCTTTCCCCATGTACGCCTCGCGGAGAAAGTCGATCCCCCCCTTGAGGAACCCCTTGTACCCCTTGTCCTCGCCGTCCACTCCCATCGGCTTGGAGCGGTGGGCGCCCGGGGCGAGGAAGACCGCGTCGAACTTCGCCTTCAGCTCCGCGAGCTGGATGTCGGTGCCGATCCGGGTGTTGTAGACCATCTCCACGCCGAGGGCCGCGATGATGTCGATGTCCCGCTGGAGGAGGTGGCGCGGCTGGCGGTAGGGGGGGATGCCGACGGCGATCATGCCGCCGCCGAACCCTTCCGGGAGCGCCTCGTAGATGGTGACCCGGTACCCCTCCAGCGCCAGGTAGTAGGCGGCCGCGAGGCCTGCCGGACCGGCGCCGACCACCGCGACCGTCTTCGCCTTTTTCGCCTTCGGCGCGGCCGGGAGATATTTCTGGAAGTAGGCGTAGCTTTTCTCCTCCGCCGCCGTTTTCGCCTGCGGGGCGAGCATGGGGGGGGTGAGCCGGTGCTGCCATTCGTAGTCCGACGCGGAGCGCTTCAGCACCATGATGCTGATCGGCTCGTCCACGTTCTTCCGGCGGCAGGCGGTTTCGCACGGGTGTGGGCAGACCCGGCCGCAGACGGAGGGAAGGGGCATGCAGTCGCGCACCGCGGCGAGCGAATAGTCGAACTGGTACTCCTTGATCGCCTCGATGTAGGCGGGGATGTCGATGTGGGCCGGGCATTTGTCCTGGCAGGGTGCAGTGTACTTCTCCACGTAGCGGAAGTCGCCCGCGGGCTTTTTGATGCCGTTGACATAGGCGAGGAAGTCGGCGCGGAAATGGGTGACCGCATCGAGAACCGGCACCGTCGCGCTCTGGCAGAGGGTGCACTTGCAGCCGCGCATGAGGTCGTGGAGGTCCTCGACGGTGGCCAGGTCCGCCTCCTTGGCGCGCCCCTCCACCACGGCGGAGAGAAGGTCCATCAGGACCCGGGTCCCCTTCTTGCCGGGGGTGCACTTGCCGCAGCAGTACTTGGTCTGCACCCGCCGCATGTACTCGGCGGTCATGGCGGGGACGTCCACGTCCCTGTTGTAGAGGATGATCCCGTCCCACCCCATGAATGCGGACAGGGGGCGTTCCCCGTCGTAAGTGACCGGGAGACGGAAGGCCGCTTCCTTCACCTCCCCACCCTGTCGATTGTCGATAATATCTCTACCCCAGCTGGAAAAAACCACCTGTGCCACGTATACCTCCGCGCGGAACCATTAAAATATGCCGCACAATCCGGATAACTATCTGCAATTACTGATCAATTTCACCAGTCAAGATTGTATACAGTATGCAAGTATTACCACAACCCTCCGTGGGAAATCAAGGGAAAAATACAGCGGGCAGCTGCTTTGGGATTGTCAGCCCCATTCTGCTCTGCTATATCTGTAACGGAAACTCCGCCGGGGTGGGGGTGGAGATCAAATACGGCTCTTGGAGGAAAAATGGATATGGCCGCACTCAGCGAAGCCTTCAGGTCGCTCTTCGAGGTCAACATGGGGATCACGGCGGGAGAGCGGATCGTGGTGTTCAGCGACAGCGTCCGTCCCGACGAACGTCCTTCCCCCGCCGACACCGGCCGGCGCGGGAGACTTCTGGCGGTGGCCGGAGAGGCTGCCCGTTACGCCGCCGATACGTACGGCAACACCCGATTCGTCTCCTTCCCGGCGACCGCGGCATCCGGCGCCGAGCCGCCGGTGGAGCTCTGGCGTGCCGTCCTGGGCGACAAGACCGTCGAGGTCCTTGCGGCAGCGGGTCTGCTGCCCCGCCTTCTGGCCAAGGAGGCGACCGGCGGGGAGCTCGAAACGGCCCGCCGGATCGTCCTCTCCCGCAGGGAAGAGGTGGCGGACGTGGTGGTGGCGCTGGCCAACAATTCCACCAGCCATACCCGGTTCCGCGCCCTGGTGAACGACGCGGGGGGGCGCTTTGCCAGCCTTCCCAATTTCGACCCGGAGATGTTCTTCACCTCCATGCGGGTCGACTGGACTGCCCTTGCCGGGCGGACCGGCAGGCTGGCACGCGCGGT
Organism: Geobacteraceae bacterium; assembly: GCA_036518435.1. Taxonomy (GTDB): domain Bacteria; phylum Desulfobacterota; class Desulfuromonadia; order Geobacterales; family Geobacteraceae; genus JAMPXD01. Next base: position 108,330 of record DATDNF010000004.1, on the reverse strand, counting down.
GAACGAGGGAGAGGAAATCGTCGTAACCTGCCCCAACGGCACCAGCATGCGCTTCGGCAAGCGGGGCCGTTCCGCGGCCGGTGATGACGGCATACTCACGGCGGCAGGAAGCTTCGGCAACCTCCCGGCAGGCGAGGTCTACCTCGCCCCCCTGGAGGGGACCAGCGAAGGGGTGATGGTGCTGGAGTACGCCCCGACCCGCAGGCTCGCCTCGCCGCTGCGGCTCATCGTGGCGGGGGGACGGGTAACGGAGATCCAGGGGGACGAGCCGTACCGCGAGAAGCTGGAAAGGAAGTTCGCCGAGCACGACGACAACCGCAACATCGCCGAGCTCGGGATCGGCACCAACGACCGGGCCACCAGGCCCGACAACATCCTGGAGGCGGAGAAGATCCTCGGCACCATCCACATCGCACTGGGGGACAACTCCGGCTTCGGCGGGACCGTCAGCACCCCGTTCCACGAGGATTACGTGTTCTATCGGCCGACCCTGGCCTCGGTCGCGGCGGACGGAAGCGAGCGGATGCTGCTGCGGGACGGGGAGCCGGTCTTCATGGAAGATGCCGAGGGGGAGTGACGGTGCGGGTGATCGGACTGACCGGCGGGATTGCGTCGGGCAAGAGCACGGTGGCAAAGATTCTGCAAAAGCTGGGGGCCGAGGTCCTGGACGCGGACCAGCTCGCCCGGGAGGCGGTCATCCCCTGCCGCCCCGCCTACCATGCCATCGTCGATGCCTTCGGCGAAGGGATACTGAACCGTGACCTGACCATCGACAGGAAAGCGCTCGGGCGAATCGTCTTTGCCGACCCCGCTGCCCGCAAACGGCTGGAGGCGATCACCCACCCCGCCATCCGCGCCCTCGCCGGGGAGAAGCTCGCGGAACTCCGCCGGGGGGGCGCCGGGATCGTCTTCTACATGGCCCCCCTCCTGATCGAGGCGGGGACGATGTCGCGCGATGACGAGATGTGGGTGGTCTACGCGGACGCCGGGACGCAGCTGAAACGGCTCATGGCGCGGGACGGGATCGGCCGCGACGAGGCCCTGCAAAGGCTTGCGGCCCAGATGCCGATGGAGGAGAAGGCGACCTACGGCAAGGTGGTGATCGACAACCGGGGCACCCCGGCAGAGACGGAACGGCAGGTCAGGGAGGTGTGGGAGAGGGAACTAAAAAGCCCCGAATGACGGGGCTTTTCAAATTATGGAGTATGAATTATGAATTTTGAATTATGATCAGAGCTTTGGTTCCAGTTTCATACTTCATAATTCATAATTCAACCTTGCCTTACTTGTGATAGCCGAGCTTGGTGGATATCTCCTCCGACGCCTTCTGCACGAGGGGGATCAGCTCCTTCTCCATCCGCTCATCGGAAAAACGCATGGACGGGCCGGAAATGCTGACCGCCCCGATGATCCGCCGCGTATAGTCGCGGATCGGGGCGCCCACACACCTCACCCCCATGTCCAGTTCCTCGTTGTCGATGGCGTACCCTTCTTCGGCGATCTGCCGGAGTTGTTTCTTCAGCTCATCACGGTCGGTGATGGTATTCGGCGTATAGCGCTTCAGCTCCTTCGGGAGGTAGTTGTCCAGCTCCTCCTCGGTCATGTAGGCGAACTGGACTTTCCCCGCCGCGGTGCAGTATGCGGGAAGCCGCGCGCCGACCCGGGGGACCACCCGCACGGTGAGATCGGTTTCGACCACGTCCAGGTAGACTATGGAGGACTCTTTCAGGATCGCCACGTAGGTTGTTTCGTTGCACTCCCTGACGAGCCGCTCCAGGACCGGCCGCGACTGGCGGAGCAGCCCCATCTGCTTGATGAAGGTCTGTCCCAGTTCGAGGGTCTTGAGCCCCAGCCGGTAGTTTTCCGTCACCCTGTTCTGCTCGATGTAGCCGCGGGATTCAAGGGTGGCGAGGAGCCTGAATACGTTGTTCTTATGGAGCTTCAGGCGCTTGGAGAGTTCCGTCACCCCCAGTTCGTCCACATCGTCATGGAACTGCTCCAGGAGGTCGAGGGCGTGCGAAACCGCCTGTATGATATATTCCGATTTTTCCTTTTTCCCCATGATGTACACCTGTCCGATTGGATTTACCGGCTGTAAAAGCCGCACAACAACAAAAAACAAGACCAGCATCCGTTACGGCAAACGTACGCCCATCTCGGACTTCCACCGGCAAAACTCCGGGATCTGCCCGGCGATTGTTTTATTGAACTACCAAAAATAACCCGATTGAAAACTGTTTTCAAGTCTTTTATCGGCAGATTCTCGGCAAAAGAGATAAAAATAGCTGTACAAAAATATAGAATAATGTTTTATAATTGTCAAGAGAGAAAAAACTCATGACACGGCATTTACCTGTTCGCCAACTCTAAATATTCCACAAGGGTAAAACGGGGAGATCGATCTGCCCGGATTGCCTCGCCACATGAGGCCGCCCCCCACCGGAGGACATACATGCTCAACCTGCGCAAGAAAATCCTGGTTGCCATCGACGGTTCCCCCCTGTCCGACAAAGCCGCTGAAGAGGCAGTGCGGATGGCGGCAGGGAATCCCAGCCAGTTCAAGAGCATCATCTACGCCGTCCTGGTCCTGCCGAACGCGCCGCGCAACACCTTCACCGACTTCGTTCCCTCCCGCCCCATCACCGAGACGAACGAGTGGGAGGAACTGCGGCAGCGCATCTTCTATGTTATCGAGAAGAATGCCGCGGAGGCCGGCATCCCGCTGGAGGTGAAGGTCGCCTATGGAGACCCGGCCGATGAGCTGATCAACCTCGCGGAAAAGGAGGGGGTCGACGTGATCGTCATCGGGAGTACCGGCAAGGGCTTTCTGAAGAGGAAACTGCTGGGGAGCGTCTCGGACAAGGTGGCGCGCCACGCCCGGTGCTCGGTCTACATCGTCAGGGGGTAATTGAGGCCGGATTCGTGATTAAAGAATGCGCGCAGGAAGGGTCGGGGGCAGCCGCGATCAGCGGGCAGTCTCGCGGCGGAGGTAGGCGAGGATCTCCTTCAGCCCCTCGACGATGATCCGTTCGTCCTTGGGAAATTCGTGGGGGGAGAGTTCCAGCGTCAGGGTTTCGTCGTAGCCGGTGTTGCTCAGGTGGTTGAGGAAGCGGGTGAGCGGCAGGATGCCGTGGCCGGGGAGGAGGTGCTCCCGGCCGTGGCCGTAATCGGAGAAGTGGACGTTCCTGATCCGGCCGGTGCCGTAGAAGAGGTAGAAGTCGTTGATGAAGTTCGCCCGCCCCGACCCCATGTGGGTGCAGTCGAAGGTCTGGTAGAGATTTCTCTCGACGATGAACTCGATCATCTTCTCGGTCTGGGAGAGGATGTACTGGTTAGTCTTGAACCTCCCCACCCACGGCATGTTTTCCAGGGTGAGGCAGACCTGTCCCCCCCCCACCTCTTTCTGGAAGTCGTTGATCCGGTACATCCAGCGCCAGAAGCCGAGCTCGAAGCCGAGCCAGGAGGGGGGATGGAAGTTGACCAGCGGGACACCCGCCTCGGCGGCCAGCTCCACCGACCTCTTGAGGGAGTCGATGGGGGTCCCCCACCCGTCCAGCGGCATGAACGGGGCGTGGATGGAGAGGATCGGCATGATCTCCCCCAGCTCCGCCAGCAACTTGCGCGCATTGACCCGCTGGAAGTCCTGGTTTATGATCAGCTCCAGGCCGTCGAATCCCACCTCGGCGGCCATCTGGAAGGCCCTCCTGAGGGGGTAGGTGAAGAGCGTGCCGCTGGAAAGGGAGATCCGCATGGCTACCCCTGCTCCGTAAACCGGAGATAGGCGATCTTTTCCAGTCCCGCCACCGTCTCCAGCCCGTTCCTCAGCCGCTCTCCCTCGTCCGCGGTCAACGCCTGCGGGTCGATGAAACAGCCCTGTTCGCTCTCGCACCCTTCGGCGAGCTGCCGGCCGATCTTCAGGCGGGTGAAGTCGTGGTACGCGCGCAACAGCCTCTCGGTCAGCTCGACGCTGAGAACGCCCACCGCCTGGAGCCCCTTGATCCTGGCGATGGTCCCCGTCTCGTGCAGAGCGCCGTATATCGCCAGCATCCGGATATTGGTGACGAGGGGGGCCAGGGCGAACTGTTCCAGGTCGAATTTCCCCCGCTGCCTGCCTCTTTTTTCCACCCGCAGCCTGCTGAAGAAGTCGAGCCCGGTCGGCATTTCGGCGATCCCCTTGCCCATGCCCCGCAGGGCCGGCAGGGGAAACGAGAGCGCCGTGCGGGTGCGGGACGCCGCTGCCGCGCTTTTCGACGTCTCCCGCAGCTCCTCGTGGTGGAATTCGATCATGCTCCGGACGACGCCGATCATTTCCGCCGCGAGCGCCTCATCGCCGCAGAGGAAGCGCAGGTCGGCGCGGCGGACCAGTTCGTCGAGCCTTCCCCGCTCCCCCCCCGCCAGTTCCTCTACGATCTCCCGCCGCCACTCCGTCCTGCTGCCACGCCAGAGGCTTTTCATCACGGTGCCCCGTCCGTCGTTTTTCGCCAGACCGGCCTTTCCCGCGAGCGCCAGTGCCCGGGAGAAGAACTGATCGAACCAGCCCGTGCCGCCGGGGGGGATGTCCCCGTAAATGAGGACATGGGCAGGTTCGACGCAGAAGGTCGGTTCCCCCCGGCCGATGCTCCCCGACGCCAGCCAGCAGAAGGGAGCCGGCGCCCGCCCCGCCCCTTCCAGGAGAAGGTTCTCTTCCACCAGATGCACGACCCTGCAAAGCAGGGCGTCCCGCCAGGTGGTGCAGAGGGCGTGGAGGGCGACCACCGATCCCCGCCTCAGGAAGTGCTCTTCGGCCAGCCGGGTGAAGCGGGGGAAGAGCGACGCCAGTTCATCCTCGTACCGGGCGCTGTCGAGCGCAGCCATCGCCCGGGAGAAGCCGGCGGCGAATTCCTCCTCGAAGGCGATCTCCGCCTCCAGCCTCCCTTTCAACTCCTTGAGCAGCGCGACCCCCTCGTCGGCGAGGAGGTAGGACATCTGTTCCGCGCTCCTGCGCCGGATCTCGCCGACCAGCTCGGAAATGCCGCGCCAGGCGAGAATATCTCCCCCTTGTGCCCCCGGAAACATCGCCATGTCAGTACGCCTCCGCGCCGGTCATCAAACCCCTCAATCCAGGTGCCCGTGCACCTCTTCGGCCAGGAAGCGACGCATCTCCTCGGACGGCGGCGGGGTCGCCAGCGACACCGCGATCATCACCGCGATCACCAGGGGGGCGCCGAACATGGCCGAGGAGGTGATCGGAAAGATCTCCCCGACAACCGGCACGATGCCGCCGAAGAGCGGCTCGGCAAAGGTGATCAGGGAGCCCAGGAGCATCCCCGCTATCACTCCCTGCCGGTTCGCCCTCCCCCACCAGATGCCGAGGAGAAACGCCGGGAAGATGGTGTTCCCCGCCAGGGCAAAGGCGACTGCCGTGATCTCGACGATCAGCCCAGGCGGCCTGATGGCGAACGCAAGGGCCACCGCCCCCAGGAAAATCACCGAACCCTTGGCGATCGCCATTTTCCGGTTCTGAGAGGCATTCTGGTTGATGAAACGGGAGTAGATGTCGAACGACATGGACGCCGCCCCGGTGATCAGGAGGCCGGCCACCGTGAAGAAGGCGGCGCTCATCGCGCCGGCCGCCAGGATGCCGAGCAGCCACGGGGGGAGCCCCCCCTTGACGGCGGTGTCGATCACCACCATGTCGGCGATCCCCCGGGCGGTTGCCGGGTCGGGAACGCTTCTGCCGTGGAACTCGAAGAGCCTCATGAATATCCCGTAGGCAGGGGCGGACCAGTAGATGAGGGCGATGAAGAAGAGCCCCCAGACCAGGCTCCAGCGGGCATCGCGGATGTTCGGCACCACGTAGAAGCGGGACAGGACATGGGGGAGCCCGGCGGTCCCCACCATCAGGGTAAAACAGAGGGAGCTCCACTGGAAGAGCGATGCGGCGGCAAAGGGAGCGGCCAGCTTCACGCCGTAATCGTTGGAGAGCTCTTCCATCGCCGCGCCGTAGCCGAACTGGGGAAGGACCCAGAAATAGCCCAGCTTGCGCGCCAGCACCATGAGAGGGAGGATGAAGGAAACGATCAGGACGAAATACTGCATCTGCTGATTGCGCGACAGGCCGAGCATGCCGGAGAAGACCACGTAGGCGACCACCACCACCCCCCCCAGCACCACGCCGGTGACATAGTCGATACTGAGCAGCCAGGCGAACAGCATCCCTATCCCCTTGAACTGGGCAACGCAGTAGATGACCGAGATGACGATGGAGATCAGGGCGGAGATGAGCCGGGCAGCCGACGATTCGTAGCGGTCGCCGACGAAATCGGGGGCGGTGTGCTTGCCGAAGCGGCGCAGCTGCCCCGCCAGCAGGACCAGCAGCAGGACGTAACCGCCGGTCCAGCCGATCACGTAGGCAAGGGCCATGTACCCCTTCAGGTAGACGATGCCGGCGATCCCGAGAAAGCTCGCGGCGCTCATCCAGCTGCTGGCGATAGCCGCGCCGCCGCCGATCCGGCCGATGTAGCGGCCGCTGAAGCCGTACTCCATCCCTTCCCGGCTCTTGCGGAAGAGGCCGACCAGGATGAACGAGGCGAGCACCCCGGCAACGACGACCAGAGGCCAGAGCTGCGCCGTTTCGTTACTCATAGGACCTGTCCCTCCTGCGGCTGTGGCGCTCGGTCAAACGGTCGATGAAAACGTTGAACAGGAAGCAGAGGATGATGAACCAGAGGGGGAGAAACTGGGCGGTGAACCAGAAGTGGAAGGGGAGGTTGAAAAAGTAGAAGCGGGTCGCCAGGCTGCACCCCTGGGGGGACTCGCTCAACAGCCGGATGAGGAACTGGAAACCGAAGGTCACCACCCCCCAGCCGACCAGCACGGCAAGGATGATGCGCACCTCCTCCCGCATGTACCCCTTCTTCGGCCGGAACAGGTTTACCGTGTATATCTCGCGCTTGTGGTTCATGATGAACCTCCTCTGTCAAGCTAAGGATGAATTATGAAGTATGAAGGTTGAAATTTCATAATTCATAATTCATCCTTCATAATTTCCCTAAGCACCGACGTGGCATAGGAGCCGCGCGGCAGGGAGAAGGCGAGGACCAGCCCCTCGCCGTCCGGCTCGGCCTGCGGCTCGCCGAGCGGCACCCGGAGCGGGCGGCGCTCCCCTTCCATCGCCAGCCCCCCGGAGAGGTTGAAGCTTGCCAGGTCAAGTCCCTCGGCCGCAAGGAGCGCCTCCTCCATTGCCCGCGGCTCACCCTCCGGCAGCCGCATCCGGAAGCCGAACATCGGGCCGGTGGGGGAGATTTCGAACACCTGCGCGCGGGCGGCCTCGACACCCGCATCGGTGACCGGAAAACAGGCGCCGTTGTCGTGCTTCCATGCCAGGTCGCCGGTCATCACCCGGTCGAAGCCGGCCAGCCGCTCCTCCAGCAGCCGGTCGAACAGGGACGACTGGCAGGCGGAGAGATAGAGCTTCTTCAGGCGCGGATGGACGGCGTAGAAGGCTTTTTCATGGGCATCGGGGCGCTTTGCCAGGCGCTGCAGGACATCCCGTTCGGTCCGGCAATGGCCGGGGAATATCCTGATGCTCTCCTCCAGGTCGCCCCGCCGGTACGCCTCGATCGCCTCCCGCCACCGGTCGTCCCGCACGGCAGCCGGGTCGCCGATGAGATGATCGACCGCCCCCCGCCAATCGCCACGCACCATGGCCCGGCCGATCAGGTGGGAGTTCCCCTGCACGCCGTAGCGCTGCGCCCCGAAATAGTTGGGCACTCCCCTCGCCCGCAGTACCGCCAGCACCGCGCCGGCCGTTTCCAGTGCGCCTTCCCGCGTTTCGCGCACCCTGATCCGGAAGCGGTTGCCGGCCAAGTGCCCCAGCCGCAGCTTGTTCCGGTGGCGTTCAACCGCCAGCACCCGCACCCCGTGAATGTCCAGGGAGGAGCATGCCTCCGGGGCGACCCGGGGGATAGAGAGGGTCTGGCGCGTCACCCCCACCGCGTCCTTCATCCCGGCATAGCCGATATCCCGGTCGGAGACGCCGAGCGCCCGGCCGATCCGCCGGACCGCCTCCAGGGTGGTGAGCCCCCGCTTCTCGATGGTGAGGTAGACATGCTCCCCCTCCCCGCACGGGAGGTAGAGCGGGAGCTCCTCAACCAGGAAGTCCTCGGGGGTCTCCTTGATTATACCGCCGGTGCCGGGAATGTGGGATGTCAGGTAACGATACATGAGAGGCCCTTTTTGTCGAATGCGGAATGAAAATCAATCGAAGAGAAGTCAAAGTCTTTCAATGCCGCACCCCGCACTCCGAATTCCGCATTCAGTTTTTCCGGTAATGAACGAAATAAATGCGCTTCCCCTCCGCCATGAACTTCCGCATGTACTTGGAGAGGTGGTACCCCGCCAGTTCGTGGCGGTACAGGTCCGGGGCGAGCCGGTTTTCGAAGCCGGCGACGCCGGGCATCATCCCCGCCACGTCGAGCCCGTAGTCGTCGAAATCGGTGGCGAAGAAGAAATCCGCCCCCGGCGCCAGGTACTCCGCCAGGAACTCCAGGAACTGCCGGTTCACGAGCCGGCGCTTCCGGTGCTTCTTCTTCGGCCACGGGTCGGGACAGTTGATGTAGACCGCGGCGAGCGACCCCTTCGGTATCCGCTCGACGATGAACTGGCGCGCCTCTTCCCGCAGCACCCGGACGTTCGCGAGCCCGGCCGCATCGATGCGGCGGCAGGTCTTGTAGCACCCCTTGTTGTAGAAGTCGATGGCGATGAAGTTGCGGTCGGGATGGTCGGCGGCGGTCTTGACGATGAAGTCGCCGATCCCGCAGCCGATCTCCAGGGCGAGCGGCCGGTCGTTGTCGAAGACGGCGGGCCAGTCGGCGGGGATTGAGAGCTCGGTTGCCCGGAGATAATTGGGGGATTCGATATGGATGAACGATTGGGTCATCGGATTCCTTGCCGGTAGAGACAGGGTGCAATGCGTCTCTACATATGATGATGCACGTACCATAGCACAGGTAACGGCGCGGGAAAAGGGCGAAATGATTATTGCAGGGGCGCTGCTTGCCGCACCCTCAACAAGGGCAGAGCCTCAAGAAGGGCGCAGCAAGCGGCGCCCCTACGTAATCGTTGCCATTCGTCGCCCGCTGTGCTATGCTATCCTGTTGAAAATACGTCAAATTGAAAGAAGGAACCATGAAATTCACCGAACTCCCCCTGCTCGACCCGGTGCTGCACGGCATCGCCGACGCGGGATTCACCGATTGCACTCCCATCCAGGAAAAGGCCCTCCCCCTTGCCCTGGCGGGGAAAGACGTGGCCGGCCAGGCCCAGACCGGCACCGGCAAGACCGCGGCTTTTCTGATCACCCTCTTTACCCGCCTGCTGAAGAGCACGAAAGAAACGCGGGATAAAAACCCCCGTGCCCTCATCCTCGCCCCCACCCGGGAACTGGTGGTGCAGATCGAAAAGGACGCCCAGCTCCTGGGGAAGCATTGCGGGTTCAACATCCAGGCGATCTACGGCGGGGTCGATTACATGAAGCAGCGCGACGCCCTCAAGGAGGGGGCGGACGTGGTGATCGGCACCCCGGGGCGCCTCATCGACTACCTGAAGCAGAAGGTCTACTCCCTGAAGGAAATCGAGGCGCTGGTGATCGACGAGGCGGACCGGATGTTCGACATGGGGTTCATCGCCGACCTGCGCTTCATCCTGCGCCGCCTCCCCCCCTACGATGCGCGCCAGAACATGCTCTTTTCCGCCACCCTGAGCCGCAGCGTCATGGAGCTCGCCTACGAGTTCATGAACGTCCCGGTCAAGGTCTCGGTCACCCCCGAGCAGATGACCGCGGAACGGGTCGAGCAGGTCCTCTACCACGCGGCCCGGAAGGAAAAGTTCCCGCTGCTGCTGGGGCTGTTGCGCAAGGAGGGGATGGCGCGGACCATGGTCTTCGTCAACACCAAGCGGGAGGCGGAGTTCCTCCACGACCGGCTGAACGCCAACGGCTTCCCGTGCCGGGTGATCTCCGGCGACGTGGAGCAGAAGAAGCGGCTCCGCATCCTGGAGGACTTCAAGGCGGGCACCCTGCCGATGCTGATCGCCACCGACGTCGCCTCACGGGGACTGCACATCGACGGGGTTTCCCACGTGATCAACTACGACCTCCCCCAGGACTGCGAAGACTACGTCCACCGGATCGGCCGGACCGCCCGGGCCGGGGCCGAGGGAAAGGCGATCTCGCTCGCCGACGAGGACGGCGCCTTCTACGTGGAGGCAATCGAGGAGTACATCAAGGAGAAGATCCCGGTCGAGTGGGCCGAGGACGAGATGTTCGTCCACGACTACGTCCGGACCAAGCAGAAGCCGCGGGAGCCCAGGCCGGCCGGGAAATCCGGCCGCGGCAGCCGTCCCGGCCCCGGTGGCCGTCCCAGCCCCGGCGGCAAGCCGAGGCCGCAGGAACGGAAGGCGATGCCGGCACCGGCTCGTGTCGAGGCCGCCCCGGCAGCGGAAGGCACGGGCGAGGCCAAGAAGAAGCGGCGGCGCACGCGGCGCAAGAAGCCGGCGGGAGAAGCGCCCGCCGCTGAATAACGATGCAGTAATAGAAAAGGCCGTGGTGACACGGCCTTTTTGTTTGTAGCAGGATGAAATTGCAAAAAATTCGAATCCACCACGAAGACACGAAGGACACGAAGAGAACCATCTGCATTATAACGTCTTTCTTCGTGCTCTTCGTGGCTTCGTGGTGAAGGGTTTTTCGCCTACCCGAACATACTCCGCAGTTTCGCAAAGGCATCCTCCGCCAGCCGCTCCTTCTCCTCCGGCGACGCTTCCTTTCCCCCCGCTTCGTTCAGAAGCTCCGCCGGAATCTCCGCCAGGAACCGGGACGGCTCCCGCTCCTCCAGCCTCCCGTACCGCTTCCGGTGCAGGCAGCGGGTAATGACCAGCTGCCGGCGGGCGCGGGTAATCCCCACGTAGCAGAGGCGGCGCTCCTCGTCGATTGAAAAGTCCTCGTAGATGGAGCGCTTGTGCGGGAGGCACTCCTCCTCCAGCCCCACCAGGAAGACGAACGGGAACTCCAGCCCCTTGCTGGAATGGAGCGACATCAGGGTCACCGCGTCCTGGCCGTGCTCCTTCTTGTCTTTGCCCGCGAAGCGGTCTTCGTCCAGGAGCGACACCTTCTCCAGGAAGCCGGACAGGGTGGGGTTCATGGTCCGCTCCTCGTACCCCGCCAGTGAGTTGACGATCTGCTCCACGTTCTCCATCCGGCGGCGCGCCACCTTCGGGTCGTCGATGGTGCGATGCAGTTCAGCCTCGATCCCGACCCGCTTGAACAGCTCGGCGAGCCGCTCCGCGAGCCTTCCCCGCCTCCTGAAGGAGGCGATCTCGCCGGAGAGCAACTCGTGGAACGCCAGCACCTTTTCGCGGGTGGCGGCGTTCACCCCCTCGATCTCCCCGACCCTGCCGAACGCCTCGAACAGCCCCACCCCTTCATCCTGCGACCACTGGTTCAGCCGCACGAGCGTCCCGTCGCCGATCCCCCGCCGGGGGAAATTGACGATCCGCAGGAGCGCCTGCTCGTCCTTGGGGTTGGCGATCGCGCGCAGGTAGCAGAGGGCGTCCTTCACCTCCTTGCGCTCGTAGAACTGCATCCCCCCGATCAGCACGTAGGGGATGTCGGCGAAACGGAGCTGCTCCTCGAAGGCCCGGCTCTGGGCATTGGTCCGGTAAAGGATGGCGAAATCGCCGAAGCTCCGCTTTCCCTTGAAGCACTCCAGCTGAACCCGCTCCACCACGGAGGTCGCCTCCTCCTCGTCGTCCCGGGCAAGGACGAGGTCGATTGGGCTCCCCTCGCCGCCGTCGGTCCAGAGGGTCTTCTCCTTGCGCTTCGGGTTGTTTTTTATCACGCTGTTGGCGGCGGCGAGGATGGTCCGCGTTGAGCGGTAGTTCTGCTCCAGCTTCACCACCCGGCAGCCGGGGTAGTCCTTCTCGAAGGCGAGGATCTTCTCCACGTCCGCGCCGCGCCAGCCGTAGATCGACTGGTCGTCGTCCCCCACCACGCAGAGGTTTTTGTAGCGCTCCGCCAGGAGCGAGATGAAGAGGTACTGGGAGGGATTGGTGTCCTGGTACTCGTCCACCATGATGTAGCGAAACCGCTCCTGCCAGCGGGCGAGCACCTCCGGATGGTCCTGCAGGAGCCGGACGGTGAGCATGATGATGTCGTCGAAGTCGATGGCGTTGCACGCCCGCAAGAGTGACTGGTAGCGGGGATAGACCTGGGCGGCTACCGCCGCCCAGTCGTCGCCGGAGGGAACCGGCAGCTTCCCCGGCCCGAGCAGGGCGTTCTTCGCCCCGGAAATCTTCCAGAGGACCGCCTCGGCATCGATCTTCTTCCCGTCAGCCGCGCCGCTCTCCCGCAAGGCCTGGCGGACGAGCCCCAGTTGGTCGGAGGTGGCATAGATGGCGAAGTTGCGCTTGTAGCCGAGAAGCCCGATCTCCTGCCGCAGGATCTTGACGCCCAGGGAATGAAACGTGGAGAGGATCACCCCCTCGCAGCGCTTCTTCCCGACCAGGGCGGCCATCCGCTCCTGCATCTCGCGGGCCGCCTTGTTGGTGAAGGTGACCGCCAGGATGTTCTCCGCCGCCACCTTTTTGTGGAGGAGGAGATGGGCGATGCGGTAGGTGATCACCCGGGTCTTGCCGGAGCCGGCGCCGGCCAGCACCAGGAGCGGCCCCTCGGTGTGCTTCACCGCCTCCAGCTGGCGGGGGTTCATGGTGTGGAGATCGAGCATGGTAATTGTCGGACTCGTCGGACTGGTCAGACTAGTCGGACTCCTCCTTTAAGACACTGTGGCTGTCCAGCATCTCCCGCAGCTTCTCCAGGAGCACTCCCCTGGAAACCGGCTTCACCAGCAGCTCGATGTTTTCGTGGAGGATCCCCTTCTTGTGGATGATCTCATCGTTGTAGCCGCTGGTGAAGAGGAATCTTGCATGAGGGGCCATGTCGCGGACCTCGTCGTACACCTCCTTGCCGTTCTTCTTCGGCATCACCACGTCGCAGACCACCAGCGCGATCCGGTCCCGGTGCTCCCGGAACAGCTCCACCGCCTCCGCCCCGTTCCTGGCCGGAATCACGTCATAGCCCGCCATCTGCAAGACCTGCTGCATGTATTTCCGCACCATGGCATCGTCTTCGGCCAGCAGCAGCGTCTCCGTGCCTTGGGGAGGCGCGGACGCCGCTACTGTCGGCACCGCATCGGTCGCCTCCTCCACGAGCGGGAGGTAGATGGTGAAGGTCGCCCCCTTCCCCGGCTCGCTCGCCACGGTGATGGTGCCGTTGTGCTGCTTGATGATGCCGTAGATGATGGAGAGTCCGAGGCCGGTCCCCTTCCCCGTTTCCTTGGTGGTGAAGAACGGCTCGAAGATCCGCTCCCGGGTCCTGCTGTCCATGCCGTGCCCGCTGTCGGAAACGAAGATCAGCGCATAGGCCCCCTCATCGAGCTCAAGGCGCCGGGCACTCTCCGCGTCCACCACGACCCGCTCCGTCCTGATCTGCAGCTGTCCGCCGTGCGGCATGGCGTCGCGGGCGTTGGTGGCGAGGTTGATCAGCACCTGGTCGATCTGGCCGCCGTCCGCCAGTACCGTCAGCTCCCTGCCGGTGAGGGTCGTGCCCAGTTCGATGTCCTCGCCGATGATCCTGGTCAGGAGCTTGGTGAGGTTGGTGACGATGTCGTTGACCCGGAGCGGCTGCGGCTTCATGATCTGCTTCCTGCTGAAGGCGAGGAGGTTGCGGGTCAGTTCCACCGCCCGCTCCGTGGCCCCAAGCACCTGCTCGTTGCACATCTTCAGCATCTCGTCCCGGGGGGCGAACTGGTCCTGGATCAGCTGGCTGTAGCCGCTGATGGCGGTCAGCAGGTTGTTGAAGTCGTGGGCCACCCCGCCCGCCAGGAGCCCTATCGACTCCATCTTCTGTGCCTGGAGGAGCTGCAGCTCCAGGCGCTTGCGCTGGGTGACATCGTGGATGATCCCCCGGTAGCCGCTTATCTCCCCCTGGTCGTTGCGGATGGCCGTGGCGGTCTTCAGTACGTGTAGTTGGTCTCCCCCCTTCCTGCGCAGGCAGACCTCGAAGTCCCGCACGTACCCCTTGGCGAGCAGGCCCTGGAGGAACCGCTCCCGGTCGGTCGGATCGCAGTAGAGCTCCCCGACGACGTCGAGGGAGAGCAGTTCCTCCTTCTGGTAGCCGAAGAGCTCGACGGCTGAAGAATTGATGTCAAGGAACCTGCCGTCCGGTGACATGATGTAGATGACGTCCTTCGACTCCTCGAACAGGGTTCGGAATTTCCGCTCCGATTCCCGCAGCAGCGCCGCCCGCTCCAGGTTATCCAGGGCGAAGGAGACGTCCGCCCCCATCTGCCGCAAGAGCTCCACCTGTTGCGGATCGAAAAAGTCCTTTTTGTCCGCGTACAGGGTGAGGGCACCGATCACCCGGCCGTGCTGCTTCAGGGCGATGGATGCCGAAGCCTCGATGCCGTGGGCACGTCCCCTCTCGTGCCAAGGGGTGGTGCATGGGTCATTCTGGAAATCGTTGCAGATGTAGTAGGTTCCCTCGCGGATCGATACGCCGGTCGGCCCGCGCCCCTCCATGTCCTCCTGCGCCGAGATGCGGATGTCGTCCAGGTAGCCGGTAGCGCCGTGGGCGGCGACCGTCCGCACCTGGCAGCTCTCCCCCTCTACCAGCCCCACCCAGGAGAGGAGGAAGCCGCCGTCCTCGACGGCGATCCGGCAGAAGTCGCGGAACAGGGATTCGCGGTCCGCGGCGAGGACGATGGCGTGCCTCGTCCCGCTCAGAACCGCGTAGAGCCGGTTCAGCCGCCGGATGCGTTCTTCGGCCCGCTCCCGCTCGACAATTTCCTCCTGGAGAATGTTGATCGCCGACGCCAGCTCCTCCGTCCGGTCGGCGACCCTCATTTCCAGCTCGTCGTGGGCACGGCGCAGCGCCTCCTCGGCCCGAAGCCGTTGGAAGGCTTCCAGCATTGCCGGCGCCAGCGCCGTCAGCACCTCAAGCTCATCATGGCCGTAGCCCCCCTCACGGTTGCCGACGGCGATCATGCCGATGGTCCGCCCTTCGTTGAACAGCGGGACGCCGAGGAATGCCGTCAACGGCGGATGCCCATCCGGCATGCCGATGCTGTCGGGGTGCGATGCCGGGTCGTTGGTGAAGAACCCCTTCCCGTCCAGGAGCACCCGACCGTATACGCCGTGGATGTGGAAATTGCCGGGGGGGCGACGGCGCCCCTCCCGGTCGTACATGGTGCAGAGCTCCCACCCGGGGTTGCTGATGGCAATATCGTGGAGCAGACCGTCCTCGCCGATCTCGCCGATGAAGCCGAACCTGCTCCCGGTTACCTCCTCGGCCACAGCCAGACAGGCTTCACCCAGCTCTTCCTCGGTACCGGAAGAAAGGGCCGTCTCGAAGATCCGGTTGATCCCCTTCAGGACGGCATTCTGCCGATATATCCTTGCCTCGGCCCGTTTGCGCTCGGTAATATCTGTGACGAAGGCGTAATAGTACTCCGGTTTACCCTCGGCATCGGCCGCGATGTGGACCAGCAACTCGACGGGGACGCGGCTGCCGTCCTTTCTGACGTATTCCTTCTCGTAGCGCACCGGCCGTCCGGTAGGGTACAGTTCCTCCAGCCGCTCCTGCTCGATCTCCCGCCACTCGGGGGGGGTGAGGGTCACGGCCCAGTCGAACGTCTTCAGCTCATCGCCGCTATACCCCGTGAGCTGTTCGTACGCGGTGTTCGCGAGCACGAGACGGCCATCCGGATATCCCACGGCAAAGGGCTGGGAGGCGGATTCGAGGATATTGGCCAGGAACTCATTGTGCCGCTCGCTTTTCCGCAGAGCCTCCTCTGCCCTTTTACGCTCAGTTAATTCACGCTGCAGCTCTGCACCCGCCTCCTCTGCCCGCCGGCGGGCAGTGTCGGCGTCTTCCATCATGTTGAGTGCGGCCCGGCGGGAGTCGCGCAGCGTATCGTTGGCGGCCTGCAGCTCGGCGGTCCGCTCGGCAACGCGCCGCTCCAGCTCCGCATGCGCCAGGCGCAACGCATCCTCCGCCTGCCGCCGCTCCCTGCGGACTGCCGCATCCCCCAGTTCCCGCTTCAGCGCCGGCGCGAGCCGCTGGTAATGCCCCTTCATGATGAAGTCGTGGGCGCCGGCCTTCATTGCCTCCACGGCCTTTTCCTCGCCGATCACCCCGGAAACGAGGATGAAGGGGAGATCAAGCATCCTCTCCCGGATTATGCGCAGGGCATCGAGGCCGGTAAACGCCGGCAAGCTGTAGTCGGCGACGACGGCATCCCAGGCCTTTGCATCCAGAGCGGACTCAAGTGCCTGAGGCGTCTCGATCCGCGCGAAGTCGGGGTCGAATCCTCCTTGGCGCAGCTCCCGCACCAGGAGCATGGCGTCGTCCTCCGAATCCTCAATGAGCAGCAGTCGCAGCGGCGTCAATAACATTTTTCTCCCCGTTCCGATCAAGCGGCAGTCTCACCCGGAAGGTCGAACCCTTCCCGGCCCCGCTCTCTACCGTAATTTCCCCGCCGTGGCGGATCACGATCCTCTCGCAGATGGCGAGCCCCATTCCCATCCCCTCGTAGTCCTCCTGGCGGTGCAGGCGCTGGAACGGCCGGAAGATGCGTCCCGCGTCTTTCATTTCAAAGCCGATACCGTTGTCGTGCACCGTTACGTCACAGAAGCCATCGCCCGGCAATGCCGCCTCCACCCGCACGACGGGGGACGCGTCCGTCTTCCGGAACTTCAGGGCATTGGCAATCAGGTTCAGGAAAAGCTGCCGCATCTGCACCACGTCGGCCTGCACGGTCGGCAGGCGGCCGACTTCGACCCTCCCCCCCGTTTCCCCGATCCTCACTTCGAGGTCCGCCACGACATCCCGCAGCACGTCGCCCAGGTCGGCGCGGGTGAAGGGAGCGGGCTGGGTCGTGACCCGCGACAACTGGAGGAGCTCTTTGACCAGGTCCTGCATCCTGGCGGCCGATTTGACCATCTTGGCGAGAAAGACGTTCCCCTGCCCCCCCAGCTCGTCCGCGAAGTCGCTCTTCAGGATCTCGCCGAAGGAAACCACCTTGCGCAGCGGTTCCTGCAGGTCGTGGGACACCACGAAGGCGAACTCCTGGAGGTCCTTGTTGCTCTGCTCCAGTTCACCGGCGCGGTGCTGCAGCTCATCGACCAGCATGATGTTTTCATAGGCAAGGGCATTCTGCGCGCCCAGGGCCACGACCATCTCCAGAAGCCGCGCATTCTCCAGGGAGATGGCCGCCTGCGAGGTCAGGAGTTCCGTCATCTGCGCCTTTTCCGGGGTAAAGACCCCGTCCGCCAGCCGGTTTTCCAGGTAGAGGATGCCGATCTTCTTCGCCTGCTTGACCAGCGGGAGACAGAGGACAGAGCGGAGCTGCATCTCCCGCACCTCCGGGTTGTCCCTGAACTCCCCCTCCTGCGCGGCATTATGGAGGATGATCCGCTCCCCGGTCCGAAAAACGTAGCGCACGATCGCCTTGCATATCCCCTCGGCGTCCTCAACCCCCTGATTCAGCGTCCGTACCGTTTCCTCATGCGCGGCATGGCACTGCACGCGCACGCAGAGGTTCCCCTCTTCCTCGATCAGAAGATAGCCGTGCTGCGCCCCCGAACACTCGATGACCACCTTCATGATCTTTTTCAGCAGGGCCTCCTGCCCCATCTCGGCCGAGATGGCCAGGGACGATCTGATGAAGTACTCGAAATCGAGCTCGGGGAAGGGAGGGGAAGGGAGGACCTCCACCTCGGCCGGGGCATACGTTGTCCTCTCCTCCTCGAAATACTCCGGATATTTCTTGATGAGGAGGAACTCTTTCCGTTCCGCGCGGCATTTCCGGTAGAGGCGCACCGCCTCGACGAACCAGACCCGTTCGGTCCCCTGTCCGGCCGCGAGGTGGAGCTCCCCGAGGCATTCGTTGAGATGCCCTTCGAGGAAGATGTAGTTGTTCTCGTGGGCGATCCCGATGGCGTCCAGGTAGAGGCTGCGCGCCTCCTTGAACGAGCCGGTGACCCTTTCCAGCTCGGCGCGAAGAAAGGCGAGGTACGGCTTCAGCAAGGGCCCCAGGGCGGCCCAGATCTCGATCTTCCGGATGAGGGGGCGGATCTCCGCCAGCAGGGCGGCTTCATTGGTGAGGCCGGTCCCCTTCTCGTACAGCTTGAGCGCATTCAGCACCAGGAAGACGTGCCACTGCCGCTTCAGCACGTTGTCGGTGAGTCCCGAGAGGTAGCGCCGCACCCCGTTGAGATAGCGCCCCGCCTCCTCGAACTCCCCCAGGTAGTAATGGGCCAGCGCCAGGTGGACGTAGTAGCTCCCGGCGGAGGCGACGTGGTTCTCCCGCTCCCAGACCCGGAGCTTCTCCTCCATGTCGATCGGCATGTACCCCTTCTTCATCGGCTCGACCCACCCGGCATGCATCGCCTCGGCAAGCCCCACGGAAAAGGAGAGATGGTAGCGGTGGGAGAACTGGAGGCACTCGCGGGCGACGTCGTCGATGATGGCGAGGTCGGCCCCCTGGACCTGGAGGTTCCACATCAGCGGCCCGTAGGAGAGGCCGGCGTTGTACAGGTCGCCGCAGTTCTTGCCGCACTGGATCGATTTCAGGCAGTAGTCGACGATCTGCCGCGGGTGGCTGCGCGAGTGCATGTTGCACCAGACGATGCCGTTCATCCCGCGGGTGGCGCCGAAGGTGTTCGGGTACTTGGCGGAGAGGTCGCGCGCCAGGTCCTCATACTTGAAGGCAAGCTCGAACTCCCCCTGTTCGCCGAGCTGGAGCCCCATGATACTGAAGGAGTAGATGACCGATTCGTCCATGCCGCCCGCCAGGCAGTGCTGGGTCGACTGCGCCGCCGACAGGTAGAGGAGCGTCACGAGGCCCGACATGTAGAGGTCGGGAATCAGCTCGCTGTAGAAGGCGAGCTCAATCTTGCTCTTCCGCTCGGTGGTGAAGGGCATGTGCAGGATGGCGTCCCAGATATCCACATTCTTCGCGCCGATCTCCCCCATCAGCTCCTTGATCCGCCGCTCCGCCTCGGCCTGGCTGGTGGGGATCGCCTTCCCCAGGTAGGCGAGCCCCCGGTTGGCGGTCTCGATCGCCTTGATGAAATTGCCGATGGAGGAGAGCGACGTGGTCTGCTCCGCCAGGCACTCCGCCTTGTCCAGGTCGGTCTTGGCGTGGTCCAGAAGCTGGGCCAGGAGCTTTTCCGAGTTGCCGTAGTTGCCGCACATGAGCTCGGTCTTCGCCCCCTTCTGGAAGATCCGGAAGGTCCGCTCGTAGCGGGAGGGCTCCCAGCAGTCCCGGAGCAGGAAACTGCGGCTCAGGGTAAAGTATTCGTTGGCCGCCTCGGTGGCGAGCGAGTCGAGCGCCTTGTTGCCGGCGTGGTAGTTGATGTCCGACAGGAAATACGCGGTCTCGGCGTCCTGGTTCTCCTCCCGCCCGAGGTTCAGGTGGGAGACGATGGTGAAGAGGTTTTCCAGCTTTTCCGGATCGGCCCCCGCCGGGATGGCGGAGAGGAGGTGCCCCCCCACCTCGCGGTGGATGAGCCGCCGGCTTTCAGGGGGGATGGCGGAGAGCACCGCCTCCTGGACCCGGTCGTGGATGAACTGCAACAGGTTCTTGTTCTCCATCAGGAGCCCCTGGCGCAGGGCCGGCTTCAGGAGCTCGAAGGTGTCCACCAGCGTCTGCCCCCGGATGGCGGAGAGCTCGCCGGGGGAAAAGGTGTTCCCCATGCAGGCGCAGTATTTGAGGATCTCGATCAGATCCTTCGGGAGCTTCTGGATCTTGGCGCTGAACAGGGCCACCACCGTGGTCGGCATGCGCGACTGCCTGATCCGGTTCAGGTCCCAGCGCCATTGCCGCTCCGCGTCGAGGAAGAGGAGGTCTTCGTTGTGGAGGTACGACAGGCTCTCGCTGACGAAGAGCGGGTTCCCCTCGGAGAGCTCGGCGATGAACTCCGCCAAGGCCCGCGTCTGGGAATGGGGAAAGTCGAGGATGTAGGAGACCATCTCGTGGCAGTACGCAGGCGCGAGCGGCTCCAGCCGGACCTCCTTGAGAGGCCACCTCCCATCATTGGCATTTCGGATCATCTTCGTGAGCGGGTGGCTCGGGTCCACCTCGTTGTGCCGGTATGCGCCCAGGAGGAAGAGGTGGGGGTGGTCCTTGTGATTGGCGAGGATGTTCGTCAGGAAATCGAAGGAGGCGACGTCGCACCACTGGAGGTCGTCGATGAAGAGGGCGAGCGGGTTCTCCTCGCTGGCGAGGCAGGTGAGGAAGCGGTCGAACAGGTCATGGAAGCGGTTCAGCGATTCCACCGGCGGCAGCGGCTTCACCTCCGGCTGCACGCCGATCATGACCTCCAGCTCCGGGATGACGTCGGTCAGGACCTTGCCGTTCGCCCCCACGGCCTTCATGATCCGGCTCTTCCAGTGGGCGACCCTTTCGTCGCTCTCGGTCAGGAAGGTCCGGATCAGGTTCTTCAGCGCCTGGATCAGGGAGCTGTACGGGATGTTCTTCTGGTAGACGTCGAATTTGCCGGAGGTGAAATACCCCCGGTGTTTCACGATCGGCTGCTGCAGCTCCTGGATGAGGCGGGTCTTGCCGATCCCGGAGAGGCCGGAGATGAAGAGGGAGCGGAATTCCCCTTGGGCTACCTGCTCGTATTCGTCGAGGATGATCCCCGCTTCCTTGTCGCGCCCCACCATCCTGGAGATGAAGGTGACCCGCTGGGTGGAAACCCCCTTTTCCAGGGGGAACTCGCGGATGGTGCCGATGGCGGAGAATTCGTCCCGGCAGCGCTCCAGGTCGGCCAGGAGGCCACCGGCGCTCTGGTAGCGCTTTTCCGGTTGTTTGAGGACCAGCTTGGCGACGATCCGGGAGAGGGCCACCGGAACGGCGGGGTTCGCCTCGTGGACCCCCGGCGCCTCCTCGGCCAGGTGGGAATGGATCAGCTCCAGGGGGTCGTCGGAGGCAAAGGGGAGACGCCCCGTCAGGAGCTCGTAGAACACGATCCCGAGGGAATAGAGGTCCGAGGAGAAGACCACCCGGTGGTTGATCCGCCCGGTCTGTTCCGGCGAGGTGTAGGGGAGCGTCCCCCTGACGAAGGAACGGTCGTAGATGAAATGGCTCACGTCCCGCACGTCCACGGCGCTCAGGAAGTCGATGAGGCGCAGGTCGAGGGTGGCCGGGTTGACGAGGATGTTGTTCGGCTTGACTCCTCCGTGGATGATCCCCGCCTCGTGGACCACGTCGAGTGCCCGGGCCAGCCGGCAGGCCAGGGGAAAGAAGTCGGTCGGCGAGCACCGTATGTTCTGCCGCATCAGCTCGGTGAGGGTAATCCCCTCGAAATGGTCCTGGGTGATGAAGCAGATCTCCTCCTTCACGTCGAAGGAGGCGGGGGTGATCACCAGGGGGTCGTTCAGGACCTTCAAGTGCTCGATCTTCTGGAGGAACTGGACCTGCTTGTACCGGGAGAGGGAGACCGCCTTGAGAAGCTTGAGGACCAGCATGCGGTCGGGATTGTTCTTGTGGTAAGCCTTGAAGACAGCTGACTGGGGGGCTTCGGAGAGCTTCTCCACTATTTCGAAGTTGGCAATGACCATGGTGACCCTCCCGACATATCGTCGCACCGGTGACAAAAAACTCGCAGGGGCGCAGCATGCTGCGCCCACGCACGTGAATCGATAAATGTCCAAACTCCAGGGCGCAGCATGCTGCGCCCCTACACGACGGGCGGCAGCGTGAAGTAAAAGGTCGCCCCTGCCCCCGGTTCCCCTTCCGCCCAGACCCGGCCGCTGTGGCGCTGGACGATCCGGTGCACCGTGGCGAGGCCGATGCCATGCCCTTTAAATTCCTCGGCGCCGGGCAGTCGCTGGAAGGGGATAAACAGCTTTTCCGCGCAGGCCATGTCGAACCCCTCGCCGTAGTCGCGGACGAAGAAGGCCGGCTGCCCGTTCCGATCCGTCTTGCCGAACTCGATGCGTGCCTCGTCCCGTGCGCCGGTGTACTTCCAGGCATTGCCGAGTAGGTTTTCCAGCACGAGCCGCAGCAGCTGCCGGTCGCCGTTGGCCGTCAGCCCCTGCGCGATCGTCACCGTCGCCGCGCGCAGCGGCTCCCTCATCCTGAGGTCGCTGATCACCGTCATGGCAAGCCCGCTCAGATCGATCGCTTCTTTCTTTATGTCGACGTGCGCCAGCCGGGAGAACCGCAGCAGGGTGTCGATGAGCCTGCTCATCCGCAGGGTGCCATTGGCTATTTCCGCAAGATAGCCCATGCTCTCCTCGTCGAGCCGGTCGCCGCACAGTTGTCTGAGCACATCGGTGTAACCGCCGATAACGGTCAGGGGGCCGCGCAGGTCGTGGGAGACCGTGTAGTTGAACGCCTCCAGCTCCACGTTGGCGGCCTCAAGCTCGACAGCGCGCGCCGCCAGGTCGGTGTTCAGCCGCTCCCTCTCCTCCTCTCCCCGCTTGCGCTCGGTGATGTCGCGCGTCACCTTGGAGAAGCCCCTCAGGTTTCCATCATCGTCGCGCAGGGGCGTGATCATCACGCTCGCCCAGAATTGGCTGCCGTCCTTGCGGACCCGCCACCCTTCCTCTTCATAGCGTCCTTCGGCCTCCGCCGTTCTCAGCCCATGCACCGGTTTGCCGTTCGCTCTATCTTCGCGGCAGTAAAAACAGGAAAAATGCCTGCCGACGATCTCCTCCGCGCCATACCCCTTGATCCGCTCGGCGCCTTCGTTCCAGGTAAGGACACGCCCCTGCGGGTCGAGCATGAAGATGGCGTAGTCCCTGATGCCGTCCACCATCAGGCGGAGCTGCTCCCTGCTATCGCGCAGTTCACCGTTGACCCGCTCGATCTCGTCGAGGTAACGGTTCAACTCTTCCCGCTGTGCCTGCAGCTCCTCGTTTTGCGACCGCAGCTCCTCGTTGGCCGCATCCAGCTCCTCGGTCCGCTGCTGCACCAGCTCTTCCAGGTGCTCCCGGTGCCGCGACAGCTCTTCCGCCGTCTGCCGCCGCTCATGGCGCAGCGCCGCGTCTTTCAGTGCCCGCTCCAGCGCCGGCACGAGCCGCGCGTACCGCCCCTTCATGAGGTAGTCGTGGGCACCCGCCTGCAGGGCCTCCACCGCCGTCTCCTCCCCCATCACCCCGGAGACGAGGATGAAGGGTAGGTCCAGCCCGCTCTCCCGCACCATCCGCAGGGCGTCGAGGCCGGTGAACGCCGGCAGGTTGTAGTCGGAGAAGACGGCGTCCCAAAAGCCGCCATCCAGGGCAGCCTTCAGCTCCTGCGGCGTCTCGACCCGCACGAAATCGGGTGCGTATCCCCCCTTGCGCAGCTCCCGCACCAGGAGGAGGGCATCATCCTCGGCATCCTCGACGATCAGAAGTCGGAGTGACGTCGCCGTCATTTACCCTCCCCCCCCGGCTTCGCCGGGAGCGGCGGCTGGTTGAGCACCAGCCAGTAGAGCCCCAGGATCTTCACCGCCTCGGTGAACTGGGTGAAATCGACCGGCTTGCGGATGTAGCTGTTGCATCCCAGGTCGTAGCCGCGGATGACGTCCTGCTCCTCCACCGAGGAAGTGAGGATGACCACGGGGGTGAGCCTGGTGCGCGGGTCGGCGCGCATCTGCCGCAGCACCTCCAGGCCGCCGATCTTGGGGAGCTTGAGGTCGAGCAGGATCAGGCACGGGTCGTCCTTCGGACTTCGCCCTTCCCAGGCGCCGGTGGCGAAGATGTATTCGAGGGCCTCCGCCCCGTCCCGCACGATTTCCAGGCGGTTGGCGATGTTGCTCTTCCGGAAGGCGAGCCGGGTCAGCTCCTCGTCGTCGGCGTTGTCCTCCACCAGCAGGATGACGTGTTCATGGATCATGGTATGGCTCCTTGGAAGAGACGTTGCACGTCTCTACTGTAATGCATCTAATGCAACGTCTCTTCGATAATTGATTGTGTCACCGATGGAACCCGTGTAGAGACGTTGCATGCAACGTCTCTACTTTTCAGATCCGCCCAGGGTGAAGTAGAACGTCGCCCCCCGGCCGACCGCCCCTTCGGCCCAGACGCGGCCGCCGTGGCGGCGGATGATCCGCTGGACCAGCGACAGGCCGATGCCGGTGCCGGGAAATTCCTTTTCCAGGTGGAGGCGCTGGAAGGTGGCGAACAGCTTGTCGGAGTACGCCATGTCGAAGCCGGCGCCGTCGTCGCGGACGAAGTAGGCCGCCGTTCCCCCGGCTTCGGTGGCGCCGAACTCGATGGTCGCCCCCTCCTTTTTGCCGGTGAACTTCCAGGCGTTGCCGAGCAGGTTCTCCAGGACCACCTTGAGCATGTTGGCGTCGCACCTGGCGGAGAGCCCCTCGGCGATGCGGAAGGTGACCCGCCGCCCGGACTGCGGCTTCTGCAGCTCGGCCGCCACCCCCCGCGCCAGGCCGGAGAGGTCGACCTCACCGATGTTCAGCTCCCCGCGCGTCAGGCGGGAGAGCTTGAGGAGGTCGTCGATCAACTGGGCCATCCGCTGGGTGGCGCCCCGCACCCGCCGCAGGTAGTCCGCCCCCGTGTCGTCCAGGAGGTTCCGGTAGTCGTCCAGGAGCGCCTGGCTGAAGCCGTCGATGGCCCTGAGCGGCGCGCGCAGGTCGTGCGACACCGAGTAGGAAAACGCCTCCAGCTCGCGGTTGGCTGCGTCGGCCGCCTCCTTTGCCCGGCGCAGCGAGTCGAACGCCTCCCGCAGCTCCCGGTTGGCCGACTCGGTCCGCGCCCGCTCCACGTCGAAGTCCTCCAGGAGGTTGAGCATCGCCCGCTGGTTTTCCTCGAGCCGCACCTTCTCCCCGGTGAAGTCGTCGAGGATGTTGAGAATGGCGCGCTGGGTATCCTCGAAGTGCGCCTTCTCCCCGCCCAAGTCCTCCAGGATGTTGAGGATGGCGCGCTGGGTGTCCTCCAGGCGGGTCTTTTCCTCGGCGAAGTCCTCCAGGATGTTGAGCACCGCCCTGGTATACTCCTCCGTCCCGCCGGGCTGCCCGGGAGCCTCTATCGCCTGGGCGGCGGGGGTCACCGGTCCGCCCTCCCGCCGGCGAGCTGCTCGTTCTCCCTTTTCAGCTCCTCGATCTCCTTCTTCAGCTCGACCATCTTCAGCTCACGGCCGACGGTCAGCTTCTGGAACCGCTCCAGCTCCGCCAGCCTTTCCAGCTCGCGGGCGCGCTGCTCCTCGCGGGCGCGCTGCTCGGTGACCTTCTCCTCGGCCTCCCTCTGGGCCGTGACGTCGCGGGCCGCGGCGAACACCCCGAGCACGTTCCCCTCCGCGTCCCGGTACACGGAGGCGTTGTAGAGAACCTTGGTGAACCGGCCGTCCCGGTGCCGGATGGTCAGCGGATAGTCGGTCACGAACCCCTTGGAGAAGACCTGCATGTACCCCTCGCGCGCCTTGTCCGGTTCGGTGAAGTAGTCGGAGAAGTCGGCGCCGATCAGTTGCTCCCGCGGCACCCCGGTCACCTTGACGGTCGCCTCGTTGACGTCGGTGATCTTCCCTTCCGGGGAGATCGTGACCAGCGGGTCGAGGGACGCCTCGACCAGCGAACGGGCGTACTGGGACGCATCGCGCAGCTTTTCCTCCGCCAGCTTCTTTTCCGTGATGTCGGTGCTCATCAGGAGGTAACCGAGGGGATTGCCGGCGGCATCGTTTCGCCGGGTAACGACGACGCTCGCCACGAAGCGGGAGCCGTCCTTCCTGACCCGCAGGAACTCCCCTTCCGCCAGCCCCTCGTCATAGGCCTTCTTCAGCAGCTTGTCGACGGCCCCGGACTTTATGTCCTCGGGGGAGTGGAGGATGTTCGAATCCCGGCCGATGATCTCGTCTTCCGCATAGCCGTAGTTGAGCCGCGCCCCCTCGTTCCAGGAGAGGATGCGGTAGTTCAGGTCCTTGCCGATGATGGAGTATTTGGTCGAGCTCTGCAGGATGTTGTCGAGGAAGTTCTTGGTCTCCTCGAACTCGCGCAGGACGCGCTTGTTCTCCGTGACGTCGCGGGCCGCGGCGAACACCCCCAGCACGTTGCCGTACAGGTCGCGGTAGACCGAGGCGTTGTAGAGAACGTCGACCAGCTGCCCCTCCCGGTGCCGGATGGTGAGCGGGTAGTCGGTGACGAACCCTTTTTCGAACACCTCACGGTACCCGGCGCGCGCCTTGTCCGGCTCGGTGAAGTAGTCGGAGAAGTCGGTGCCGATCAGCTCCTCCCTGCCCAGGCCGGTGACCTTCATGGTCGCCTCGTTGACGTCGGTGATCTTCCCTTCCGGGGAGATCGTGACCAGCGGGTCGAGGGACGCCTCGATCAGCGAACGGGCGTACTGGGCGGCCTGCTTCTGGGCCGTGACGTCGCGGGCCGCGGCGAACACCCCGAGGACGTTCCCCTGCACGTCCTTGTAGACCGAGGCGTTGTAGAGAACGTCCGTCAGGTTCCCGTCCTTGTGGCGGATGGTGAGGGGGTAGTCGGTGACGAACCCCTTCTCGAACACCTGCTGGTACCCCTCGCGCGCCTCTTCGGGCTCGGTGAAGTAGTCGGAGAAGTCGGTCCCGATCAGCTCCTCCCGTCCCCGGCCGGTGACCTTCATGGTCGCCTCGTTGACGTCGGTGATCTTCCCTTCCGGGGAGATCGTGACCAGCGGGTCGAGGGAGGCCTCGATCAGGCTTCGGGCGTACTGGGCCGCCTGCTTCTGCGCCGTGACGTCGCGCGCCGCGGCGAACACCCCGAGGACGTTACCCTGCACGTCGCGGTAGACCGAGGCGTTGTAGAGAACGTCCATCAACTGGCCGCTCTTGTGGCGGATGGTGAGGGGGTAGTCGGTGACCGACCCCAGGGCGAAGACCTGGCGATACCCCTCGCGCGCCTTGTCCGGCTCGGTGAAGTAGTCGGAGAAGTCGGTGCCGATCAGCTCCTCCCGTCCCCGGCCGGTGACCTTCATGGTCGCCTCGTTGACGTCGGTGATCTTCCCTTCCGGGGAGATCGTGACCAGCGGGTCGAGGGACGCCTCGATGAGGCTTCGGGCGTACTGGGCGGCCTGCTTCTGCTCCGTGACGTCGCGGGCCGCGGCGAACACCCCGAGCACGTTCCCCTGCACGTCCTTGTAGACCGAGGCGTTGTAGAGGACGTCCGTCAGGTTCCCGTCCTTGTGGCGGATGGTGAGGGGGTAGTCGGTGACGAACCCCTTGGCGAACACCTGCTGGTACCCCTCGCGCGCCTTGTCCGGCTCGGTGAAGTAGTCGGAGAATACGGTGCCGATCAGCTCCTCCCGCCCCAGGCCGGTGACCTTGATGGTCGCCTCGTTGACGTCGGTGATCTTCCCTTCGGGGGAGATGGTGACCAAGGGATCCAGGGATGCCTCGACGAGGCTTCGTGCGTACTGCGCCGCCTGCCGCTGGGCCGTGACGTCGCGCGCTGCGGCGAACACCCCGAGGACGTTGCCTTGAAGATCCTTGTAGACCGAGGCGTTGTAGAGGACGTCCAGCAGGCGCCCGTCCCGGTGGCGGATGGTGAGCGGGTAGTCGATGACCGACCCCTTCGAGAAGACCTGCTCGTATCCCTTGCGGGCGTTCTCCGGCTCGGTGAAGTAGTTGGAAAAGTCCGTGCCGATCAGCTTCTCCCGCGACATGCCGGTGACCCTCATGGTCGCCTCGTTGACGTCGGTGATCTTCCCCTCGGGGCTGATGGTGACCAAGGGATCAAGCGATGCCTCGATGAGGGACCGCACGTACTGGGACGTGGCCTGGAACTGCTCCTCCGCCCTTTTGCGTTCGCTGATGTCGCGCTTGATGGAGGAAACGCCGATCAGCCGGCCCGCGGCGTCGTGGATCGGCGAGACGGTGAGCGAGACGTGGATGCTGGTGCCGTCCTTGCGCATGCGGAGCGTTTCGTAGTGCTCGACCCGCTCGCCCCGCCGGATCTTCTCCAGGATTTCGTCCATCTCCCGCGGCCGGTCCGGGGGGAGGAGCATGGAGATGTGGCGACCTACGACCTCCTTTGCGGTGTAGCCGTACATCCGTTCCGCCGCCGGGTTCCAGCTGGTGATTATCCCTTCGGGGGTCTTGCCGACGATGGCGTCGTCGGAAGACTCGACGATGGATGCCAGGAACGACCTGTGGTCCGTAACGTCCACCGGCTGCTGCGGCGCCGTCGTTTTCGTCTTCTTCTGCTTGTCGTTGGGTTCCATCCGGTGCCTCCATGTTCGTATCTGGGAGAAATTGTATAATTATTGAACAGACCCGTTGTTCTGTCAATTAAATCTGTTGAATACTAACTCCCCCCGCCCCCCTCTTTATCCTAAGAGGGGGAGCCTTTCTCCTCCCCTTGTGTTTAAGGGGAGCCGGGAGGGGGTTACTCCTCCCCGAAATCGAGGGGGTAGGGGGGCGGATTGCCGGCCTTCTCGCAGAGATCGTTGACTTCCTTCTTCAGCTCGATCATGCGGAATTCTCGCCCGACCGAGGCGCGGTTGAAGCGTTCCAGCTCCTGGACATGCCGCAGTATCTCCGCTTCGGCCCGCTTCCGCTCGGTGATGTCGCGGGCGACGTGCACCGCGCCGGTCATCTTCCCGTTCTCGTCGAAGAGCGGCGTGGTGGTGACCAGGAAATCGCCGCCGAGGCGCTCCTCGTGAACCTCGGCTTGATGCTCGCACGAATCGACCATGGTCTGGGCGTGGGGGCAGGAAGCCGGGGGATGATTGGCCCCGTGGATGGCCGCGAAGCAGGGGAGCCCCTCGCACTCTTCCGCCTTCTTGCCGAGCCGCTCCGCCATGGCGCGGTTGACGCGCACGACGCGGTGCTTGTCGTCCAGGATGGCGATCAGATCGGGCACGCTATCGAAGGTCCGCTCCCACTCCTCCTTGGCGCACAGGATCGCCTCCTCGGCCCGCTTGCGCGCGGTGATGTCGATGAGGGTGACGACGATGCCGTCTATTTTCCCCTCCGTGGTCCGGTAGGGGAAGAGCCGCTTGAGGTAGCACCGCTCCTCGTCGAGGGCCGCCACTTCCCGTTCCGCAAAGGGTTCTCCCGCCAGCACCGTCTCCGCATCGTGGGCGAGAGAAGGCCAGTCGATCTTCCCGGCCAGGTGGCGGAACGGGCGGCCGACATCGGCCGGGATCAGGTTGAAGATACGGGTCATGGCCGGGGTGAAGCCCTTGATGTTCAACCGGCGGTCGAGGAAGAGGGTGGCGATCTCGGAGCTTTCGAGGAGGTTCTCCATATCGTTGTTCAACTGGTTGAGTTCCTCCACCTTCCCATGAAGCTCGGCGTTGAGGGTGACCAGTTCCTCGTTCAGAGCCTGCAGCTCCTCCTTGGAGGTCTCCAGTTCCTCGTTGGTGGATTGCAGTTCCTCGTTGGTGGACTGGAACTCCTCGTTGATCGACATCATCTCTTCGTTGGCCGAAAGAAACCCCTCGTGCGAGGTTTCGAGCTGTTCGGTAACCGCCTGGAGCTGTTCGTGGGTGATGCGAAGCTGTTCCTCCAGCTGGCGGACCAGCGTCTCCCTGGAAGATTCGTCGCCGGAGAGCATCTCATCGCTCCCTGCCGGCGCGGGATGCGCCGGCTCCGGCGGGACCGGCTCGAAGACGACCATCGCCAGCTTCCCGGCCGCATGAGGAGCGCCGAGAGGCTCGACCAGCACGTTGACCGTTGCCTCTTCCCCATTTCCGGCCACCCTCACCCCCCGGAAGGCGACCTCCTTCTGATCGGTGAATGCCTTGTAGATCGCCGCCCGCAGGGCCGGCCGCAACTCCTCCCTCGCCATCTTCAGGATGTCCCTGGTCGGCTCCCCTACCGGCACCTCCAGGAAGCTGCCCAACCGCGTGGAGACGTGCACCACCTCGTATTTCTCGTTCACGACGGCGCAGGGAGGGGAGTAGCGCTCCATGAGGAGCTTTTCCACGGCCTCGCCGGGGCTCGGCTCCAGCGCCTCGGCCGGCCGCGGAGGCCGCACCATCCCGGGGGGTCTGCGGGCCGGGGCAGTGTACGGGAAGAGCATCTCGGCGCGGCGCCCGCTCTCCCGCCGCTCGAAGACCTTCCACTTCTTGTCCACGGGGGCAAAAAGCTCCGAGTGACGCCCCACGGTTTCCGCGGAGCCGAGGAAGAGAAAGCCGTCGGGCTTCAGCACCTGGTGGAACAGGGCGATGAGCCGTTTCTGCATGTCGGCGTTGAGGTAGATGAGGAAGTTGCGGCAGACGAGGAGGTCGAGGCGCGAGAACGGCGGGTCCTTGATCAGGCTGTGGTGGGCGAAGACCACCATCTCCCGCAGCTGTTTCGTCACCTGCCAGCGGCCGTCGCTCCTGGTGAAGAAGGTCTTGAGCCGCTCCTCCCCCATCTCCGCCTCGATGTCCCCCTCGTAGAGGCCCGCCCGGGCCTGGCTGATGGCCGTTTCGTCGATGTCGGTGGCAAAGAACTGGACTTTGGCGCTCAACCGCTGCTCGTCGAGGTATTCCCGGACCAGGATGGCCATCGAGTAGACCTCCTCGCCGGTGGCGCAGCAGGCGTGCCAGATGCGCACCGGATCGTCGGGGTCGCGGCCCGCGAAGAGACGGGGGATGATCTCGCGCTTCATGGCCGCGAAGGCATCGGGGTCGCGGAAGAAGCTCGTCACGCCGATGAGGATGTCCTGGCAGAGGGCCTGCGCCTCCTGCGGGTTTTCCTCCAGGAGGGCGATGTACTTCTTGAATCCTCCCACCTCGTTAACCGCCATGCGGCGCTCGATGCGGCGCATCACGGTGTTCGTCTTGTAGGAGCTGAAATCGTGGCCGGTAGCGGTCTTGAGGATGCTGAAGATGGAGGCCAGCTCCTCATCGAGGGTCGTCAGCCGGCAGGTCCGGGGGGGGAGCGCACAGGCGCCGCGCGCGATCTCGGCAATCTTCGCCGGCATCGCTTCCGCCGGCAGGACGAAGTCGGCTACGCCGGTGGCAATGGCGCTTTGCGGCATGGCGGGATTGATGGCCGACCCCGGTTCCTGGACAATGACGACCCCCCCGGCCGACCGGACGTCCTTCACCCCCGCGGTGCCGTCGATGCCGAAACCGGAGAGGACCACCGCGACGGCACGCTCCTTCCACTCCGCGGCGAACGATTGGAAAAAGCGGTCGATGGGGTGGTTTGCGCCACGCCGCCTTCCCGTCGCTTCGAGCCGGAGCCGGCCGTCGTGTACGGAGAGCTCCGTGCCGGCAGGGATCACGTGGACCCTGTTCGCCAGCAGCGGCATCCCCTCCTCGGCCGTCACCACGTCCATCGTGGTGTAGCGGCCCAGCATCTCGCCGAGAAACGACGGCCCGTCGGGGGGGATGTGCATGATCACCGCGAAGGAGAGGTCACAGTCGTGGGGGAAGGCGCTGAAAAACTGCTCCAGCGCCCCCTGGCCGCCGGCGGACGCGCCGATGGCGACGACGAGGCATGGCTTTCCAGGCTGTTCTGCCGGAATGGCTGCGCCGTTGGCACACGCTCCGCTCGTTTCCGGTGAAGGGTCCTTTTTCCTGGTCATGGTATCCTCGGCGTGAGATATGTCGCTTCAGGGGAGATGAGTTCGCAGATTATAGCCGAACCGGGGCGAATCTCCAAGGTAAAATAACCGGCTGGAGGAGTGATTGCGGTTGACGGAGCGCCGCTGCCGGTGTATTTAAAACTGCATAACTATTCAGAACCAACAGGGCCATAACTCCCCCCTGCCCCTTTAGACCCAATGGGTCCTCTTAGTTTAAGAGGGGGAATTGTCATCTTCCTCCCCTTTAGACAAGGGGACCCAAAGGGCCTAAAGAGGTCGGGAGGGGTTATGAAGCTCGGGGGATTTGCACGCACATGGACGGAAATAAAGCCGAAGACCGCATCCAAGAGCTGCGCCGGGAGATCGAGCGCCACAACCGATTCTACTACGTCCTGGACCGGCCGGAGATCACCGACGCCGAGTACGACGCCCTCTATCGGGAGCTGGTAAGGCTGGAGGAGGAATTCCCGGAGCTGGCCACCCCCGACTCCCCGACCCGGCGGGTCGGCGGCGCGCCGCTGGAGAAGTTCAGCCAGGTGACCCACCGGATACCGATGCTCTCCCTGGAGAACGCATTCAACGAGGAGGAGATGGAGGAGTTCGACGAGCGGGTCAAGCGATTCCTCGGCCTTCCCGCCGGCGGTGAGATCGACTACGTCTGCGAGCCGAAGATGGACGGGCTCGCCGTGGAACTGGTCTACGAAAACGGTGAGTTCACGGTCGGCGCGACGCGCGGGGACGGGGTCACCGGTGAGGACGTGACCCGGAACCTGCGGACCGTGAAGGCGATCCCGCTCCGGCTCGCCACCGACCGACCGCCGCGGCTCCTGGAGGTGCGCGGCGAGGTGTTCCTCCCGCTCGCCCCCTTCCAGAAGCTGAACGCCGAGCGGGAGGAGGCGGGAGAACCAACCTTCGCCAATCCGCGCAACGCCGCGGCCGGCTCGATCCGCCAGCTCGACTCCCGGATCACCGCCCGGCGCCCCCTCGCCATCTTCTGCTACGCGCCGGGAGAGGTGGAGGGACATGAATTCACCTCCCAGCACGATCTCCTGCAAACCCTCCCCCGCTGGGGGCTCCCGGTCAACCCGCTGATCCGGCGGGTCTCCGGTATCAGGGGGGTGCTGGCGTACTATCGGGAGATCGGGGAGAAACGGGAGTCGCTCCCCTACGAGATCGACGGGGTGGTGGTGAAGGTGGATTCATTCCCGCTCCAGCGGGAGCTGGGGGAAAAAAGCCGCTCCCCCCGCTGGGCCATCGCCTGGAAATTCCCCCCCCGCCAGGCGGTGACCGTCATCGAGGATATCGTCCCCTCTGTGGGAAGGACCGGCGTCATCACCCCCACCGCCCACCTCAGGCCGGTGGAGGTCTCCGGCGTCACGGTCTCCCGTGCCACCCTCCACAACTGGGAGGAGATGGAGCGCAAGGACATCCGGATCGGCGACACCGTGGTGATCGAGCGGGCGGGCGACGTGATCCCGGCGGTGGTGAAGGTCGTGACCGAGAAGCGGACCGGCCGTGAAAAGCCGCTCCCGATCCCCGCCAGCTGCCCCGAGTGCGGCTCCGAGGTGGTGAAGATCCCGGACGAGGTGGCGGTGCGCTGTCTCGGGCTCGCCTGCCCGGCCCAGATCCGCGAGTCGATCATCCACTTCGCCTCCCGTCACGCCATGGACATCGACGGGATGGGGGACAAGTACATCGAGCAGCTCCTGCGGCTCAAGCTCGTGCGGGACGTGGCCGACCTCTATCGCCTGACGAAAGACGACTTCATGCAGTTCGAGCGGATGGGGGACAAGTTGGCGGAGAACCTCCTCACCGCCATCGAGCGGAGCAAGGAGCGGGAGCTCGCCCGCTTCATCTTCGCCCTCGGCATCCGCCACGTGGGGGAGCACACCGCGCGGCTCCTGGCAAGCGCCTTCGGGAGCATGGAGAACCTGGAACGGGCGACCGGGGAGGAGCTCCTCTCCATCCGCGAGATCGGCCCCCAGGTGGCGCAGAGCATCCGCACCTTCTTCCACAACCCGAAGAACGTCGAGGTGATCGGGCGAATGCTCAAAGCCGGGGTGCGGCCGACCGTGGAAGAGAAAAAGATCGGCGGGAAATTCACCGGAACGACCTTCGTCTTCACCGGCGCGCTCACCCGCTTTACGCGGGACGAGGCGAAGCGGATGGTGGAGAATGAGGGGGGGCACGCGGCCGGGTCGGTGTCGAAGAAGACCGACTACGTGGTGGCTGGCGCCGAGGCGGGAAGCAAGCTCGACAAGGCGCGGGCGCTGGGGGTCAAGGTGATCAGCGAGGAGGAGTTTCTGGAGATGCTGGAATCATGAGAAAGCCCTCGTCATTTTAAGTGCAAGTCTCCTCATGCCTTAATTCGCCCCCTCCCTGGCCCTCCCCCGCTGGGGGAGGGCCAGGGAGGGGGCCTATTCATTCGCTCTGCAAGGATACACGAAAGGAGTTTCCCATGAAAATCCGCGCCAGG
This sequence comes from Geobacteraceae bacterium, assembly GCA_036518435.1. GTDB lineage: Bacteria > Desulfobacterota > Desulfuromonadia > Geobacterales > Geobacteraceae > JAMPXD01. Next base: position 74,309 of record DATDNF010000004.1, on the reverse strand, counting down.
GTCATCATCACAGGCCTCGTCCAGGGGGTGAACTTCCGCCACCATACCCGGGAGGCGGCGCTCTCCCACGATGTCGCCGGCTGGGTGCAGAACCTCCCGGACGGAAGCGTGGAGGGGTGCTTCGAGGGAGAAGAGCGGGACGTGAATGCCGTCATCGACTGGTGCCGGGAGGGCCCCGACTGGGCCCGGGTGGACGAGGTGGCGGTGCGAAGGGAAGAGTTCCGGGGGGAGTTCGACGGCTTCCTGATCAGGCGCTGACCCATGGCGACCAGACCGAAAAAACCGTTCGTCCCGAAGGAGCAGCACGACACGCTGCGCCACGAGATCGTCGCGCTCCTTGCGGAAAATACCCTCTCCGCCCGCGACATCTCGGGCGAGGTGCGGATCTCCGAGAAGGAGGTGCAGGAGCACCTGGAACACATCCGGGCCGCGCTCCACGCCCGTGGGGAGCGCCTCGCCATCACCCCCGCCGCCTGCCGGCAGTGCGGCTTCGAGTTCCGGAAACGGGAGCGGCTCAACAAGCCGGGGCGATGCCCGGTCTGCCAGGGGGAGCAGATCGAGCCGCCGCTCTTTTCGATCCGGTAGGGGCGCTGCTTGCCGCGCCCTTGATTGGGCAGGGCAAGCCCTGTCCCTACCCCCTCCGCCTCCCCAGGTAAAGCCACGCATTCACCCCGCACAGGACGAGCGTCAGAGCCACAACCACCCACCGGCCGACGTCGAGGTAGATCAGCCGCTCCAGGTAGTGGGCGATGAACGAGCCCGAGTAGCCAAAGGCAGCCCCCTGTTTCCTCCTGAGCCAGACCTCCAGGTGGGTGAGGGGGCAGTACCAGTCGAGCAGCTCGACCCAGGCGGCGAAGAACAGGGCCGGCACGTGGACGAGCCGCACCCCCCGATGTCTCCTCCCCCAGAACCCGCCGAAGATGAGAAAGAGTATCCAGAGGAAGTGGAAGAGCACCACGCCGTCGGCAAGGAATCTGTAGAGCATCGCACGTACCCGTCACCGTTCCTAAGAATGCGCTGACTGCTCGATTTCTGCCCCCACCCATCCCTCCCCCGCTGGGGGAGGGCAAGGAGTTCTCCCCCAGGAGGGGGGAGGAAGGAGGGGGGATTCGTGTAGTCAGGACCTTATTGTGGTTCCATCAAGTATACCCCGCCGGAGATATTCTTTCACACCCCCTCCCCCGCCCCGGCGCCGAAACGTTCCGGCAGGCGTTGCACATCGCCGGATACTGTTTATAATTTATCATTAACGATACCTGCTCTTGCGACAACCGGCGTTTAGGGAGAACTCGTCATGCACTTCTTGTTCCGCTCAATCCCCGTCGTTTTCCTGCTGTTCCGGCTGGCAGAACCGGCATCCGCGCAACTGGGCATGGCCATCGATCCGGCCGACTGTCTCGGCTGCCACCGGGAGACGGTCCGGCCCGAGGCCTTCGCCGCCTCGGTGCACGGCAAGAACGCCTGCACCAGCTGCCACGTGGAGGTCATCGACCTGGCCGGACACATGCGGGGGGAGGTGCGGGCGGGAAAGGTGGCCTGCGTCCGCTGCCACAAGAAGGAGAGCGCCGAGCACTACGCCAGCGTCCACATGATGCACGGCATCGCCTGCGCCGACTGCCACGGCGATATCCATAGCCGCACCTACTGGAAACGCGACAAGAGGGTGGCGGTGGCCACCTGCCTGCGCTGCCACGACAGGGAAGCGGGGTACCGGGAATCGGTGCACGGCAAAGGTGTGGCCGCCGGCAATCCCGATGCGGCGGCCTGCCACGACTGCCACAACCTCCATGAAATCAGGTCCCCCGGAAAGGCGGGCTCTATCGGGGAACGGCAGTTCCACACCGAGGTCTGCCTCAGGTGCCACGCGGACGAAAAGATGATGCGGCGCAACAACGTCTTCACCGTTGCGGTAAAGACCTACATGGCGAGCTACCACGGCAAGAACTTCCGCCTCGGCTATCCGGAGAGGGTGGCGGGGTGCGCAGACTGCCACACCACCCACGACATCCTGCCGGCCGGGGACCCCCGCGCGAGCGTCAACAGGGGGAACCTGGTCCGGACCTGCGGCCGGTGCCACCCCCGGGCGACCCCGCTCTTCGTGAAGTATTACCCCCACGGCGAGGAGAGGGACAGGGAAAAGTACCCCGTCCTCTTCTGGACCTTCGTCGCCATGACCGGCCTGCTGGTGTTCGTCTTCTCCATCTTCGGCGCCCACACGCTCCTCTGGATGGTCAGGGGTTTCGACGAAAACCGGGAAAAGCTGGCCGCCCTCCACGAGGGACGGCTGAAACCCGCGGCCACCGACGGCTTTACCCAATACAAGCGATTCAACGGCGCGCATATCTTCCTGCACCTCCTGGTCATCGTCAGCTTCCTGGGGCTCTCCCTCACCGGCCTGCCTCTCAAGTTCAGCAACCAGGAATGGGCAAGGCTCATGATGGACGTCTACGGGGGGACCGCCAACGCCGGGCTGATCCATCGGATCTGCGCCGGGATCACGTTCGTCTATTTCGGCGCGGCCGTCGCCATGGGGGTCCATTTCCTGTTCTTCCGCAGGAATGTCCCGGGCAACTGGCTCCAGAGACTGTTCGGCCCGGACTCCCTCTGCCCGAACCCGCGGGATGCCAGGGACCTCGCGGCGATGTCCCGCTGGTTCTTCTTCAAGGGGGAGAAACCGACCTTCGAGCGGTGGACCTACTGGGAGAAATTCGACTTCCTGGCGGTCTTCTGGGGGATGTTCATCATCGGCGGGAGCGGCCTGATGCTCTGGTTTCCCCAGTTCTTCGGCTCGATCCTCCCCGGCTGGATGTTCAACGTGGCCACCATCGTCCATTCCGACGAGGCGCTCCTGGCCACCGGCTTCATCTTCACGGTCCATTTCTTCAACACCCACGGCCGGCCCGAAAAGTTTCCCATGGACTTCGTCATCTTCAACGGCCAGCTCTCCAAGCATGAATTCGTCGAAGAGCGAGGGGACCAGTGGCGGCGCTACGAAGAGGCGGGAGTGACCGAACGGTTCAGGGCGAGCAAAACGACCGGTGCCATCTACGACTTCCTCTTCAAGGGATTCGGCTTCCTCTCCCTGTTCACCGGGGTGGTCCTCCTGCTGCTGATGCTGTTTGCCTTCGTATTTACCCGGCAGTGAAAAAGCACCCGGCCCCTTTCCCTGCCGGCAATTTCCTGCTATACTCAATCTTCCGTGAAAGGAACGGACACGGTGCGGCGGATGATCGCCCGGCAAGGCGGCACGGCGCATCGCGGAGACAGCGGATTGGATGAGCGGACTGCAATTCCCCGCCAAGATCGTGCCTGATGGACTATCCCACGCCCTGAAGAGGATGCCTCGATGAAAAGAATCGTGATGTTTGCCGTACTCTCCCTGCTGCTGACCAGCGCCGCCATTGGAGCCGACCAGGTGGAGGGCCCGAAATCCTGCCAGCAGTGCGGAATGGACCGGGTCGTTTTCGCCCGGAGCCGCATGATCGTCACCTATGCCGACGGGACGGAGTTCGCTACCTGCAGCATCCACTGCGCGGCCGAGGAGATGAATGAGCACAAGGGGAAGCAGGTCAAGTCGCTGCAGGTCGCCGACTATGCCTCCCGGAAACTGGTCGATGCCAAGGCGGCAACCTGGGTGGTCGGCGGCAAAAAGCACGGCGTCATGACCTCCCTGGCGAAATGGGCCTTTGCCCGGAAGGAGGATGCGGAGAAGTTCGTGCAGGAGAACGGCGGGCGGGTGACCACCTTCGATGAGGCCATGAGCCTGGCTTTAAAGGAAGATGAATAAGGGAAGACGCCGGGCAACGATGCGCACTGCAACATGTTGCGTACCGCACTGAATCTGCTATTCTTGGAACTCGTACCCGTATGGAGGTAGCGTGATAAAGAAGAAAATCCTGTTCCGGATACTGACGGTTTTCCTGGCGGCATGTTGCGTGGGCCGGGCGGGCGCCGCCGACAAGGATCGCCGGATATCCGCCGCGAGTTACACCGTCCCGGATGTGGTGCTGGTGAACCAGGACGGGGCGAAGGTCCGCCTCAAGAGCTATATCGAAACGAACCAGCCGGTCGTCCTCGACTTCGTCTACGCCACATGCACCACTATCTGCCCCATCCTCTCCGCCGGCTTCGCCAGCCTGCAAAACAGGCTCGGCCCCGATGCCCGGAAGGCGCGGCTCGTTTCCATCACCATCGACCCGGAGCACGATACGCCGAAGGTGATGAAGGAATACCTGAAAAGGTACCACGCCAAGCCGGGTTGGGATTTTCTGACCGGGACCAGGGAAGACATCGACCGGGTCATGCGGGCCTTCGACGCGTATGTGCCGGACAAGATGCTGCATCACCAGCTGACCCTGATCCGCTCGCCGCGGGACGGCAGGTGGACCAGGATAAAGGGTCTCGTCAGCGGCGCGGAACTGCTGGAAGAATACGCCAAGGCAAGCAAGAGATGACGGGCGAGCCCGGGGCAAAGGAGCGGACGACATGAAACGGACATGGCCGATTGCCCTGCTTGTCACCCTGCTGTTCGTCCGGCCGGCGCCGGCGGCGCAGAAAACGCCCCCCCCGCCGCCGGCCCGGGCGAAGTGCCCGGTCTGCGGGATGTTCGTCGCCAAGTACCCCGACTGGACCGGGGCGATCGTCTTCCGGGATGCCGCCACGGTATATTTCGACGGACCGAAGGACCTCTTCGCCTATTACCTCGATCCCGGCAAATACGATCCAGCCAGGAAGCGGTCCGGGATCGCCGCCCTCTTCGTGAAGGATTACTATTCCCTCGCCTTCATCGACGGACGGCAGGCGTTCTACGTAATCGGCAGCGACGTAAACGGCCCGATGGGGAAGGAACTGATACCGTTCGCGAGACGGGATGACGCCGACGGCTTTCTCCGCGACCACCGGGGGAAAAGGGTGGTCCGGCCCGGCGAAATCACCCCGGCGCTGCTGAAGGAACTCGAATAGCCGGGCCAGACCCGTTTGCAGGAAGACCTTCCCCGGGGGAATCAAAACCGTGCGCAACTCCACCTCCTTCATAGCCGTCACGTCGGTAAACCTGGCGCTCTTCGCGCTCTTCATGCTGCACGGGCGGTACAGCCGGGGAAACGAGGCGGCACTGCTCAAGCCCTGCGCCGACCTGGTGAAACGGCTGCGGCTCACCGACCTCTGCCTCTTCACCGAGGCGCGCTACACCCGCAATCCCGCCATGGCCGACTCCCACGCCCCGTTCCAGGACCATCCCGTCGCCCTGGAGCACTTTCCGTCCGGATCGCTGGTCACCCCTCCCCGCTTCCGTCCCGAGGCGCCATGAACAGGACCATCGAACGGCACCGGCACATCATCGACTTCGCCCTATCGTCGCTCCTGCGGCGGAAGGGGAAGAACCTGTCGCTTTTGGCGGTGTACGTCCTGATCGTCTTCATGATCGGGTCGGTCATGTTCTTCATCCAGGCCCTGAAACGGGAGGCGGCGCTCATCCTGCAAGGGGCGCCCGACATGGTGGTCCAGCGGCTGGTCGCCGGCAGGCAGGACCTGATCCCGGTCGGCTACGGAGACAAGATCGGCGCCATCCGGGGCGTGAGCGGGGTGCGTCCCCGTCTGTGGGGATACTACTACGACCCGGCGGTCGGGGCCAACTATACCCTGATGGCGGCGGACGGGGACCGGCAGGCGCCGGGAACCGCGGTGATCGGGAGCGGCGTTGCCGCAACCCGCCGCCTGGCCCAAGGGGATTTCCTGACGCTGCGCGACTACAGCGGCGAACCCGTCCTGCTGGAGGTGGCGGGAATCATGCCGTACGCGTCCGACCTGGTGGCGGCCGACCTGATAGTCATGGCGGAGAGCGATCTGCGGGCGCTGTTCAACCTCCCCGGCGGCTCCGCGACCGACCTGGCCGTTGCCGTGCGAAACCCCCGCGAACTGGCAACCATAGCGGCCAAGATCGCCCGGCAGTTTCCCGACACGCGCCCCATCCTGAAAAGCGAGATCCTCAGGACCTACGATTCCATCTTCGACTGGCGGGGGGGGATGGTGGTCGTCCTGCTCGCCGTGGCGGTCCTCTCGTTCGTCATCTTCGCCTGGGACAAGGCGACCGGTCTCTCCGCCGAGGAGCGCAAGGAGATCGGCATCCTCAAATCGATCGGCTGGGAAACCGGGGACGTGCTCCTCCTCAAGTTCTGGGAGGGGACCGTCATTTCGCTCTCCGCCTTCCTGGCGGGGGTGATCCTCGCCTACGGCCACCTGTTCTTCTTCTCCGCCCCGCTGTTCGAGCACGCGCTCAAGGGGTGGGCCGTCATCTACCCGCGCTTCAGGCTGACCCCGGCCATCGACGCCTACCAGCTCGCCGTCCTCTTCGTCCTGACCGTGGTCCCCTACACGGTCGCCACCATCATCCCCTCCTGGCAGGCAGCAACGGTCGACCCCGATGCCGCCATGAGGTCGTGACCGTGATCGAACTCGTCCAGGTCAGCAAATCGTTCAACGCCGGAAAGGCGAACCAGTTTACCGCCGTCCGGGAGGTGAGCCTCGCCATCGCGCCGGGACGGGTCACGGTCCTCAAGGGGCCGAGCGGCTCCGGCAAAACCACGCTCCTCACCCTGATCGGCTGCATGGCCCGCCCCACCTCGGGGCGGATCGTGCTGCGCGGCATCGCACCAGCTTCCTTTGCCGGGCCGGACGGGACCGGCGAAATCGAGATAACCAGCCTGCCGGAGCGTTTCCTCACCGGGATCAGGCGCACCACCTTCGGCTTCATCTTTCAGCAATTCAACCTGGTGCGGGGGATCACCGTCCTGGAAAACGTGATGCTCCCGGCCTACCCGACCGGCGAAGCGCACGGGAGCGTCCGGCGGAGGGCCATGGAGCTGCTGGAGCTGTTCAACGTCGGCCGCCATGCGTCCGCCCCGGTCGACCGGCTTTCCGGCGGCGAAGCCCAGCGGGTGGCCATTGCCCGGGCACTGATCAACGATCCCGCCATCGTTATCGCCGACGAACCGACCGCCCACCTGGACACCGGCCTCTCCCGCGAATTCATGGAGATCGCCGGCTCCTTCAAGGCCGCGGGAAAAACCATCCTGATCGCCAGCCACGACCCGATCGTCTTTGATTCCCCCTTGGCCGACGCGGTGGTCGAAATGCGGGACGGCCGCGTCACACGGGGGGGGAGCGCGCCATGATCCTGCACCCCGCCGTTCTGGCGCTCCTCGCCGCATCGCTCACGACCGGCTTCATGATGCTCTATGCCGGCTGGTACGGGGTGCAGATCGTATCGAGATGGGACATCCGCAGCGGCAGCGAACTTCAGCTCTCCCTGGAGCGGCGCACCTACCTCATCTCCACCATCCTGAGCTACGTCCTCGTCTTCCAGATACTCTCCCTGTTTCTCTTCATCTACACGGCCGACCATCTCCACACCCTGTTCGCCGGCGCCATGTGCGCGGCCGGCACCCTCAACGCGAACGGTTACGGCTACCCGCTCCTCGTCATGAAGATCGTCAATTTCCTGCTGGCAGGCCTCTGGCTGATCGTCAACCATGCGGACACCAGGGGGTACGACTATCCCCTCATCAAGGTCAAATACACCCTGCTCCTTGCCATGGCCCCGCTGGTGCTCCTGGAACTCTTTCTCCAGTTCGGCTACTTTACCGGGCTCCACGCGGATGTCATCACCTCGTGCTGCGGCAGCCTGTTCAGCCAGGAAAAGCCGGGGATCGGCGGCGACCTTGCTTTACTGCCTGCCAAGCCGATGGAGGCGGCCTTTTATGCCGGGATGGCGCTGACCGCCGCCGCCGGCATCACTTTCCGCCGCACGGGCAAGGGAGGCTGGCTCTTTTCGGCGGCGAGCACCCTCACCTTCGCCATCGCCGCCGCTTCGCTGGTATCGTTCATCTGCCTCTACTTTTACGAGCTGCCGACACACCACTGCCCGTTCTGCATCCTCCAGAAGGAATACGGCCACGTCGGCTACGCCCTGTACGCCACCCTCCTCGGCGGAGGGGTGACCGGTCTGGCGACGGGGGCGCTGATGCCCCTGCGAAACCGGGGGAGCATGGCCCGGATCATCCCCCCCCTGCAACGGCGCCTCGCGGCCGTGACGGTTCTCCTTTACCTGCTGTTTACGCTGATCGTCGCCTGCCGGATGCTCTTTTCCCCCTTCAGGATCGGCGGGTAGGAGCCGGTGGACAAGAAGCCGCGGCATGGTACACTTTTATCCAGACAGAAATCTGACATTTATGCCGATCGGCGGCGGAGACGCACCGCGGATGAGGTGACGATGATCTACAAGGACAGAAGTGACGCGGGGAAAAAGCTGGCAAAAATGCTTTCTTCCTACGGGGACAGACCGGACGTGATCGTTCTGGGGCTTCCCCGGGGGGGCGTGGCGGTCGCCCATGAAATCGCCACGGCGCTCCATGCGCCGCTCGACGTCCTGATCGTCAGAAAGATCGGCTTCCCGGGGAACCCGGAGCTGGCGGTCGGGGCAATTTCCGAGACCGGCACCCTGGTGCTGAACGAGGACATCATCGCCTCCTACGGGGTGAGCCGCGACTACCTGGCCAAGGAAACCACCCGGCAGAAAGAAGAGATTGCCCGAAGGGCGGTCCTCTTCCGGGGGGGAGAAGGGCTCCCTCCCCTTGCCGGGAAGACCGTCATCCTGGTGGATGACGGGGTCGCCACCGGTGCGACCGTCAAGGCCGCCGTCACCACCCTCAAGCACGAAAAACTGGCGCGGCTGGTGGTCGCCCTCCCGGTCGCCTCGCCCGATGCGGAGGCGACCATCCGGCGGATGGTGGACGAGTGGATCTGTCTCCAGGCCCCGCCCGGCTTCATGGCGGTCGGCAGCTTTTACCAGGACTTCACCCAGGTGGAGGACGCGGACGTTGTTACAATGCTCAAGGAATCGCGCGAAAAGGAGGGACGGGAATGACTACCGGAGAAGAGATACTGAAAAGGGTTTTTGCCGCACTGGAACAGGAACCGCGGGTCGGCCTCCATCAGCGGCCGGTGGAAGTCGCCGTCAGCGAAGGGGCCGTGACGCTCACCGGCGAGGTTGACGGCGTGGCCGCCAAGAAGCTCGCCCTGGAGCTGGCCGGCGCGGTCCCCGGGGTTACCGGGATCGTCGATCGTCTCCGGGTGATCCCCGCCGAGACGATGGAGGACTGCGACGTCCGCGACCACGTCTGCGACGTGCTCCTGCAGGAGCCCGCCTTCCACGACTACACCATCCGGGCCCTCGTCAAGGGGGCGCTGGAAACGGTCAGGGAAGCGCCCCTGGCTGCGGCGGGGACGATCGAGATAGAGGTGGATGGCGGGGTGGCGACCCTGAACGGCCAGGCGGGAAGCCTCTCCCACAAGCGCCTTGCGGGGGCCCTCGCCTGGTGGGTGCCGGGGAGCCGGGACGTGGTGAACGGCCTGGAGGTGGTCCCCCCCATGGAGGACAACGACGACGAGGTGGTCGACGCGGTCCGCCTGGTCCTGGAAAAGGACCCCTTCGTCAACGCCTCCCAGATCAGGGTGAGCTGCCGCGATTACGTGGTCACCCTGCATGGCGACGTCCCGAAGGCCAAGGAGAGAGAGATGGCGGAAGCGGACGCCTGGTACGTCTTCCGGGTGAACCGGGTGGTCAACAACATCATCGTCGCCGAATAGGATATGACCACCCCTTCCCTCGATCTCATCCGCAACATCGGCATCATCTCCCACATCGATGCGGGCAAGACCACGGTCTCCGAGCGCATCCTCTACTACACCGGCGAAACCCACAAGATCGGCGAGGTGCACGAAGGGGAGGCAGTGATGGACTGGATGCCCCAGGAGCAGGAACGGGGGATCACCATCACCGCCACCGCCACCACCTGCCGCTGGGGACGCCACTGGATCAACCTGATCGACACTCCCGGACACATCGACTTCACCATCGAGGTGGAGAGGAGCATGCGGGCCCTGGACGGCGCCGTTGCGGTGTTCAGCGCGGTCGAGGGGGTCCAGCCCCAGAGCGAGTCGGTCTGGCGCCAGTCGGAGCGCTACCGGGTCCCCCGGGTCTGCTTCGTCAACAAGATGGACCGGGTCGGCGCCGACTACCTGAAGTGCGTGGCGGAGATCGAACGGAAGCTGCACGCCCGGCCGGTCCTCCTCCAGCTCCCGGTGGGGAGCGAGGGAACATTCGCCGGGGTGATAGACCTGATCGGGGGGGAGATGCTCACCTTTGCCGATGCCGACCTGGGCAAGACCGAGGAACACCACCCCGTCCCGCCGGAACTGACTGAAGAAGCACGACTCGCCCGGGAGCGGCTGGTGGAGGCGGCGGCCGACTTCGACGACGCCATCCTCGCCGATTTTCTCGCCGGCGCCGCGGTGGACGCGGAGCGCCTGCGCCGCGCCATCCGCGCCGGGACCATGTCCTGCCGCCTTTTCCCGGTTCTGCTCGGGGCGGCCCTGCGCAACAAGGGGGTACAGCCGCTCCTCGACGCGGTGGCGGATTACCTCCCTTCCCCCCTCGACGTCCCGCCGGTCCCGGCCCGCCCCCCCGGCAGCGCGGAGGTGGAGAGCGTGCCGTGCGACCCCGGGGGCGCCCTCTGCGCCCTCGCCTTCAAGGTGCAGTCCGACGAAGGGAGGAAGCTCACCTTCATCCGCATCTACGCCGGCCGGCTTGCGGCGGGGGACACGATTCTCAACTCCAGCAGGGGGTGCCGGGAGAAGGTCGCCCGGCTGTTCCGGATGCACGCCCAGAAGCGGGAGCGGATCGACGAGGCGCTGGCGGGAGACATAGTCGCCGCGGCGGGTCTCAGGGAGGCCCTGACCGGCGACACCCTGTGCGACCCGGCCCATCCGCTCCTCCTGGAAGGGCTCACCGTCCCCGAGCCGGTGGTTTCCCTGGCGATGGAGCCGAAGGGGGGCGAGGACCGGGACCGGTTCCAGTCGGCGCTGGAGAAGCTCCAGTGGGAGGACCCGACGTTTCGGGTCCACGAGGATGCGGAGACCGGCCAGACGATCCTGACCGGCATGGGGGAACTCCACCTGGAGATTGTCACCGACCGGCTGGCGCGGGAGTTCGGGGTGGCGGTCAAGACCGGCCGCCCGCAGGTGGTCTACCGGGAGACCCTCGGCCGGGCCGTGGAACGGCGCGAAACCTTTCACCGGGTGGCGGAGGGGAAGACCGAAGCGGGGGAACTCTTACTCCGGCTCATCCCCCTGCCGCGCGGCGCCGGGGTGCGGATCATCCTCCCCCCCGAGGAAGGGTCGCCTCTCCCCCGGGAGCTGCGGGCGCTCCTCGAAGAGAGCCTCGGCCAGGCGTGCGCCGCCGGGTGCAGGACCGGCTACCCCCTGACCGACCTGGAGGTGCGGGTGATGGAGGCCCCCTTCGAGCCAGGGGTCACCACGCCGCTCGGCCTGCGGGCGGCGGCGCAGCGGGGGCTCGTCCTGGCGGCGCGGGAAGGGGGGGTGCTCCTCCTCGAACCGATCATGGCCCTGGAGATCATCGCCCCGGCGGAGTCGGCCGGCAAGGTGCTCGGATCGCTCCTGCAAAAGCGGGGGAAGGTGGAAGGGGTCGAGTCCCTGGGGGAGGTCGAAGTCGTCCGGGCGCTCGTGCCGCTGGCCGAGATGTTCGGCTACATGACCGAGCTCAGGAGCGCCACCAAGGGGCGCGGCACCTTCACCATGGAGTTCGCCCGCTTCGAGCCGGCCCCGCCGGAGCCGGGGAGGCGGTTCGGGCTGGAGTGAGGGGCGGAACCGCCGCGTGCGGGAGATGGGGGCGAAGACGGCCCGGGCGAACAGGTAGGGGCAACCCCGTGTGGTTGCCCATTAATAGGGCGGCCACAGGGGGCCGCCCCGACAAAGACCGGAGGACCGATGGAACTGGACCTTGAAACGACCGCGCAGCTCAAGCGCGTCCTGACCTCCCTGGAGCAGCTCCTCCCCAAGCCGATGGCAAAGATCGACTGGAGTGTCTCCCACGCGGCCAACTGGCGGCGCCACTCCTTCTCCGGCCACCTGGAGCCGATCGACACCATCGAGGACATCCACCTGGACGACCTCCTCGGCATCGACAAGCAGAAGCGGACCGTGGAAGAAAACACCCGCCAGTTCCTGTCCGGTTACCCCGCCAACAACATTCTCCTCTGGGGGACCCGCGGCACCGGCAAGTCGTCGCTCGTGCGGGCGCTCCTGCACAGCTACGCCCCCCAGGGCCTGCGGGTGATACAAGTGGACAAGGACGACCTGGTCCACCTCCCCGACATCGTGGACGAGATCAGGGGAGAGCCGTACCGGTACCTCGTCTTCTCCGACGATGTCTCCTTCGAGGTGGGGGAATCCTCCTACAAGATGCTGAAGAGCGCCCTGGACGGCTCGGTCTACGCCCCGCCGGAGAACGTCCTGATCTACGTCACCTCCAACCGCCGCCACCTCCTGCCTGAGTACGAGAGCGACAACCGGGGGGCGATGATGGTGGAGGGGGAGATCCACCACGGCGAGGCGGTGGAGGAGAAGATCTCCCTCTCCGGCCGTTTCGGGATCTGGGTGTCGTTCCACCCCTTCAGCCAGGACCAGTACCTGGAGGTGGTCCGGCAGTGGGTGGAGAAGCTCGCCTGCAAGAGCGGCGCAAAGCTCGACTGGGACCGGGACGGCCGGGACGCGGCAATTCTCTGGTCGCAGAAGAAGGGGGACCGGAGCGGCCGGATCGCCTACCAGTTCGCCAGCCACTGGGTGGGGCAGAAACTTCTGAACCGGTGAGAGGTGAGATCTTACCTCTCACCTGCGAAAGCCTCCTCCAGCTCCCGCCGCAGCAGCTCCTCCCGCCCCTTGTATTTTGGCGAGAAGTGGATCGGAATCACCCGGGCAACCCCCGCCTCCCGGGCGAGGAGCCCCGCCTGGCGCGCCGTCAGGTGCCTCTTCTCGGCGGCCCTCTCCTCCTCCTCGTGGAGGAAGGTCGCCTCGATGAAGAGATAATCGGCGCCGGCCGCCAGCTCGACGATCCTCTCCGCATTGCCGGGGGTGTACGCCGTATCGGTCACGTAGGCGATCTTCTGCCCCGGCACGATCCGGAGGATCTCCCGCTTCAGCTCTCCCAGCGGCATCCATCGCTCGACGACCCCGCTTTCCCCCCGCCACCACGCCCTGAAGGAGAGATCGTCGGGCTCCCCCCGCAGCACCGCCCCTTTCAGCTCCGTTAGCCACGGTCCCACCCGCAGCCCCAGTTCCGCCAAGCGGTTTTTCATGATGTTCACGTGGTTCTTCTCCTCCAGCGCAAAGGCGAGACACGGGATGCGGTGGTCGAGGAAGGCGGTGCGGACCCGGAAGGTCTGTTCGTCCAGCAGCACGCCGTCGTGAAACGTCTCCGCCTCCACCTGTTGCGGCGCAAACCCCTGCCGGCAATGGAACTGCGCCACCACCCCCTTGCCGTCCGGATGCGCCTCGACTGCGACCACGGTGAAATCGGTCGGGTAGTTCCGGACCAGGTTCCAGGTGTAGGCGGCCAGCCGGTGCCACACCTGGTCGATAAACCCCGGCGGGCCGAAGACGTGGACCCTCTTGTCACGGCCGAGACAGATCCTCACCAGGTGGTCGAACCCGATGAAGTGGTCCACATGGGTGTGGGAGACGAAGATGTGGCTTACCCGCAGGAGCTTGCGGGGGGGAAGGGGGGAGAGATCTCCCAGGTCGAAGAGGAGGGACCTCCGCTCGAAGAGGAAATCGATGTAGAGCCCCGGATCGCCGAACGGGTCGTTGACCGGGGACGGGTGGAAGAGAGGTTTCATGGCCGCCGCTTTTCACAGTTTTGCTACCATTGTAACACCCCGCGGAAAAAATTCACGGTCCGCCGGCAATCGCCATGAAACGGGCGGGGCGGCACGAGCATTAGTGTTTGACAGACGACGAACATTTCTTTATCTTTATCATACCCCTGACAAACAGGATACGTGCATGTACGAAGATATTTTCTACCAGAAATGCGCAAGCCCCGCACACGGGCGAAAAGGATGGATCACGCAATGGCCATGAAACGACTCATACTGTTCGCTGTCGCCCTGGTGCTGGCGGTGCCGGTCACAAGCCGCGGCGAAGAGGCAAAACAGCCTGCCGCCGCCCTTCCCAAGGGACACCCCGCCATACCCCCCCCAAAAGAGAGCGCCTCAATTCCGGGCAAGGTCCTGAAAACGATGGACAGCGGCGGGTATACCTACATGTTCCTGCAGGTGCAGGGGGGGAAAAAGATCTGGGTTGCGGTCCCCAAGACCAAGGTCCGCGTGGGGCAGAAAATCGCCTTCGTGCCCGGCCCGGAAATGAAAAATTTCAAGAGCAAAACCATGAACCGCACCTTCGACACGATCATCTTCTCCCTCGGCCTGGCCGGGCAGAAGGGGAGTGATGCCGGCAAGAAGAATAAGAAGAAGGAGGCCGCCGTCGTGGTGCCGGGGAGCAAGAGCGCGGCGGTTGCCGCTGAAAAGATCAAAGTGGCAAAGGCAACGGGGCCCGATGCCCATACCGTTGCCGAAGTCTTTGCCCTCAAGAACGTCCTGAACGGCAAGAAAGTCGTCGTCAGGGGCAAAGTGGTCAAGGTCGCCGAGCACATCATGAAGATGAACTGGGTGCACATCCAGGACGGCACGGGGACTCCCGGCAAGAACGACCATGACCTGGTTGTCACCACCACGGCGCTTCCCGCCGAAGGGGACACCGTAACGGTCAGCGGCACCCTCTTGAAGGACAAGGATTACGGCAGCGGCTACAAATACGATGCGCTCGTCGAAAATGCGGAGATCGTCAAGTAATTCCCCCTTTCCCCGCATTCTCGCCCACAACATACAAAAGCCCCCTCGCCATGGAGGGGGCTTTTTGCATTTTTCCTCTACCGCCCTCCCCTTCAAGGGGAGGGCGGGGGTGGGGATGGGTCTTGAAGGGGGAGGAAACGTGCCGCTAAAGAATCGGCCACCCCTTCTCGAAACCCTCGGGAAAGAACCGCTCCCTGGTCCGGTTGAAGTAGCCGTACTGAATGCGGGGAAACTCCCGCTTCACCGTCTCCAGCATCCGGTACATCCCGATCCCCCGCCCGCTGACGCCCATCCGGCCGTTGTAGAAGTCGGGGTCGATGGAGAGGTTGCGCATCTGGATCATGTCCACCCCGGTTCGGCCTATGAACTGCAGAAACGCCTCCACCTCCGCCGGGTGGTCGGTCACCCCGGGGGAAACCAGGTAGTTGATCATGGTGAACAGTCCCCGTTCCTTCGCAGTCCCGACCGATTCCACCACGTCCGCAAAGCGGTACCCCACCGGCCGGTAGTACCGGTTGTACTGTTCCTCCCGCACCGAATTCATGGAAAACCGCATGGAATCCATCCCCGCGTCGCAGAGCATCCTTACCCTTTCGGGAAATGAGCCGTTGGAATTGAAGTTCACCGTGCCGCGCGGGCTTTCCTTCTTCAGCCGACACGTCGCCTCCGCGACTGTGTCGGCCTGCATGATCGGGTCCCCCTCGCACCCCTGGCCGTAGGAGACGATCGGCTCCGGCGCGGTCAAAAGGTGGGGGAGCATGAGCTCGCAGATCTCTTCGGGAGTCGGAACGAACGGAATCCGCTCGTGGTTCGACGGGCAGCAGTCGGACGGCTGGAGGCTGATGCACCCCAGGCAGCGGGAGTTGCAGGCGGGGGACGTGGGGATCGGCGCCTCCCAGCGGCGGAAAAAGAGGTTCTTGGCGGCGAAGCAGTGGTAGTCCACGGCGCACCGGGCGAGTTGGGTGAGAAGCCTGTTGTCCGGGAACTCGCTGAGCATCTTGCGCACCAGCGGATCGAGCTTCCGGTCGTCGTAGTTGCGCGGCAGCCAGTTCTCGTTGCCGTCCACCCGGGAGGCGGCCACCACGAACCGCTCGGTCTCCTCGTCCCACCCCACCGCGGTGTAGGACCAGAGGGGGAGGTGGACCTTTTTCCTGCGGTAGTCGCAGGCGGGGAGGAGCGTGCGCATGTAGCCGGGCGCCATGAAGGCGGAGACCGCCTGGACCCGCATGCTCCGCCGGCCTTCACGGACCTCGTCCACGGTGACGAAGGCGCGCTTGCGCCCGTCCCAGGCGATGGGCGGGGTATCGGGGATGGTGAAGAGGCGGCTGTCCTCGGGGAGCGGGATCAGCTCCACGTTCTCGGGGAGGACCGCGTCGGTGCCGTTCATGCCGGCCATGCCGAGGAAGGGGTGGTCGAAGATGTTTCCCTTGCTGTCGGCGTAGAGGAGTTTGGGGAGGGATTTCTTTTTCATAGGTTCAAGAATGTCCTTTTCACGGCTCCTTGCGAGAAATCGCCTTGATGCGTGAAATGTGCTTTTTGTCGAAGGAATAGAGTTCCGTTATCCCCTGCTTCTCCATCACCGCGGCTATGTAGCCGTCGATGAAATCTATATTCCGGAGCTCGTAATGCTCCAGCGCCCGCGCCACCAGCGCGGCGTTGGTAACATCCAGACCCGGCGTGGCAAGGATGGCCCTGATCAGCGGGGCAACTTCCGCGTTTTTCAGACCGTAGGACGACTCCAGGACCCATACCGTCTCGGCAAGCACCATCTCCGCCGTCACCAGCCTCACCTCACCTGCGGCGGCCTCGTTCAGGAGCCGCTCGACCCGGTCGGCCTTTTTCGGATCGTCATTGGTGAGGTAGCGGATGAAGAGATTGGTGTCCACGAAACATGACGTCATTTCATCTCCTCACGCACCCGCCGGGCGACCGCGGCCTTTGCCCGCGTCCGCTCCAGCGCGAAATCCCCTTTCCCCTCCGCCCGGACAGCGCCCCGGAGATCCTTGAGGGTCTTGACCGGCACCAGAACGACCTTTTCACCTTCCAGCACAAAATCGACCTTGTCGTTCGAATGGATATGGAGGAGGTCGCGAATCTCCTTCGGGATGGTGACCTGCCCTTTTGAAGTAACCGTAGAGAGCATATTCCTTACCTCATTTATTATTCTTACCTCGCAGTATAAGTAAGAATTTATCGGCTGTCAAGGGCCTTCCCTTTGGGGGGCATCCATGATACCGTTTATCGCCTTGACTTTGTAAAAATGTTTTCATAACATCCCTCCATAGGCTCGTATCTCCAGCAGGTGATCGGCCTCAAACTGTTATGGCAGGAGAAAAAAGGCCAAGGGGACGCTTTCCTTTAGCTTTCTATGGGGCCAGGCCTGGAAGAATTAAAGATGGTGGTGTACTATGATCACGCTAAGGAAACCACGACTAGATTACCCCGGTGCACTGTACCGCGTAATACTCCGCGGGAATGGGGCGCTCACGGGGCGGAACCAGGGGGGCTATCTCTTGGAAATTCCCCTCATCCTCTGCCTGATTATCGTTTCGGCAGCCATTGTCCTCCCTCACCTATCTACCGCGGGCCGTAAAATCGTCATAAGCATTGCTTCCGTACCTGTTCTTTCCGCCGCGTTTTACATGATTGTCACACCGGGGTGGATGCCCGGCAGAAAAAGATTTCCCGGACCGCTTCTGCGGTGGCTGGTCTTCCTGCTGGTAGCAGCAGCGATCGTCGTTATCGTCGTGGCAATCGATCTCGCCTGAGAAAAGAGGAAGGCGTAGTCAATTTTGTCAACTTAGGCGAAAGCGGAGGGGTTCAGGACTTGAGAGTTTGAATATGGTCGAAGAAATCAAGGGCTGCTTGGTCGCTAAACGACTATGACTGTGAGGACCACTGATATGAAAAGCGACTTTCAACAAAACACTGGATTCCAAGATCTCACTGTCTGTCCAAAGTGTGCGGCACCCTCCACGGCAGGTGCCGAAACCTGTCCGGTCTGCGGCGTGATCTTTGCCAAGGTGCGGGCACGTGACAGGGGTAACTGTCAGCGATTTCCCATCCGGTTCGACGAGTGGTACGGCGTTCTTTCGAGAGCGTTGTTTCTGCCACCAGCCAGTTCCTACGTTGAAGTGGACAGCCAGCAGGTCCGCATTCGAATGAGTTGGGCGTTTCGATCTTGTTTCCCCAGGGCAGCCGTAGTTTCAGTCGCGGAAGGGAATGAGCGTCCGCTCAGTAGAGGGGTTCATGGATTCGCGGGTCGCTGGTTGGTTAATGGATCGGGACAGGGCATTCTGGTTATCGATCTGAAACCGGACCAGCGAGGATATGTCATGGGTTTCCCGGTCCGCTTGCAGCAACTCATGGTGAGCGTGACGGAACCTGAAGCCCTGGCAATGGCACTCAGGAACTCTGAGTAGAAAATAGCTGCTTTTAAACGTCAAAAAGGAGATTTCGCATGAAAATACTTCTGGCAATGTTATTTGTGGCAATGTGCAGCTGCGCATTCGCAGCCCAGGCCAATACGGAGGCGCAGAAGGAGTTCGATGCATTGCTCGCGAAAGTGAAGCAATCAGACGAGTCGGTCGACTTCGCCCAACTGCGCCGGCTCTATTCGCAAACTGAATCCTACAGCCCTTTTGGCGACAATCCCCCACAGGAAATGTTTGCCGCGCTCAATAACAGCGACTTCAAGAAATCGCGATCGTTAGCCGAGGAAGTGCTCGACGAAAACTACCTGAATGTCGACGCCCACCTCGTGGAAAGGCTCGCTTGCGACAAGCTGAAGGACGAGAAGTGTTCCGCGCATCATAGATATGTCGCACGAGGAATCATCGATTCGATTCTGCGGTCCGGAGACGGAAAGACTCCGGAGACCGCGATGTTCGTCATTTCCATAGCGGAGGAGTACCTTGCCGCGAGGGCGCTTGGGCTTCGAGTCGTGAGTCAAGCGCTAGAGCACATCACGGGACACTCGTATGATGTCTTAACCGTGGTTGACGCGAAAACAAACGCTGAGGGGAGGTTGTACTTCAACATCGATGTCATTTCCGCCGCCGAGGAGCGGATGTTCCAAAAGAAAGGCAACTAAACGATCGGACATGGAGCGTCCCCTGACCCGTGACGGCCGGGCCGCCGGCAACGTCGGGCGTCGGGGGCCGGCTTCGGCGCCTGCTGTAGAGCCCGGAAGCGCCCTTATTTTAGCTGGCCATATCCGGCGCATTCCGTTACAATTCCCGCCATGAAGATCCTCCTCGCCACCCTGCACGCCAAGTACATCCACGCATCCCTGGCCCTCCCGTATCTGGCCGCCGCCTGCGCGGGGCTCGACGGGGCAACGACCGCGATCCGCGAGTTCACCGTCAACGAGCCGCCCGACAGGATACTGCGCAGCATCGTCGCCGAGCAGGCGGACCTGGTGGCGTTCTCCTGCTACATCTGGAACACCGGGGAAACCCTCCGCCTGGCCGCGGACCTGAAGAAGCTCCTCCCCCGGACCTTCGTCGTGCTCGGCGGTCCCGAGGCGAGCCACGGATTCTTCGAACTGCTGGAACGCAACCCTGCCATAGACTGCATCATCCGGGGAGAGGGGGAGGAAACCTTCAGGGAGCTGGCCGCCGCCTTTTCCGCGAGCGGCCCCGCCACCCATTCAGAGCAAGTGGCAAACGGCATTGCCGGCCTCGCCTGCCGCGCCGGGGACGAGATCGTCGCCACCCCCGAGCGGGCGCCGATCTCCGACCTGGACGCTGTCCCCTCCCCGTTCGCCGCGGGGCTCGCGGACCTGACGAAGCCGCTCGTCTACTACGAGACCTCCCGCGGCTGCCCCTTTTCCTGCGCATTCTGCATGTCGTCGCTGGAAAAGGGGGTCCGCTCGTTCTCTCCGGCGCGGATCGAGACGGACCTGGAGTGCCTCATGGCAGCGGGAGTGCAAACCGTCAAGCTGGTGGACCGGACCTTCAACTACGATGCGGAGCGGGCCGACGCGATCTGGCGCTTCATCCTGGAGCGCAACCGGTCGAGCCGGTTCCACTTCGAGATCGCGGCCGACCTCCTGACCGGGAAGAACCTCCGTCTCCTGGCCGAGGTCCCCGCCGGCATGTTCCGCTTCGAGATCGGCGTCCAGTCCGGGGAGGAAGAGACCCTGGCGCGGGTCGCCAGGCGCTCCGACCTGGATCGGCTGTTCGCCAACGTCCGCCGGCTGGTGGCGGAGACCGGCGTCACCGTCCACCTCGACCTGGTGGCGGGGCTCCCGGGAGAGGACTTCGAGGGATTCCTCCGCTCGCTGCAAAGAATCTTCGACGTCCTCTCTTTCGACAATTCGTATTTTTTCGACTGCCAAGGCGGCAAGGAGGAAGCGACGGAGGCGTACCGGGAGGTACGTCGAGGAGCTTCCGACGCGGCCAACGCCGGCAGGCGGGAAAAGACGGATTGTCATATTCAGGTGGAGCCGCTCAAGGTGCTCAAGGGCTCCCCCATGCGGCGGATCGCCCGGGAAGAGGGGTATCTCTATTCCGACACCCCGCCGTACAAGATCCTGCGCACCCCCTGGCTTTCCTTCGAGGATATCTCCCGCATCGAGACCGTCGCCCGGCTCCTCGACCTGTACTACAACAGCGGCAGGTTCGCGGCGACCCTGCGGACCGTGGCGGAAACCGTCCCGCTTTCCCGGCTGTTCGCCGCGCTGGCAGCGTTCCGGGAGCGCAGGGGAGAGGAGGCGGGGATGTCGCTGGCGGCCCTTTTCGATGAGTTCTGGGAGTTCGCGGAAGGGTTTACGGAGGGGATCGGCCTGGAACGGGTGCGCACCGCCCTGTGCTACGATTACTGCCTGACCGGGTATCCGGCGGGGAGACTCCCCTCGTTCTTCCCGGAAAGCGGCGGGGGGGAAATCGCCAGGAGGAAGGAGCAGCTTGCCGCTCTTACCCGCCGCCTGGGCATAGGGAAGGAGAGCCGGGTGCGGACGTTCGGGCGGCATTTTGCCCGGGACCCCCGACGGCCGCCGGGAGAGGAGCGGGAAGCGGACCTGCTGTTCGTGTACATATCGACCCCCGGCAGGGGGCTGGAGGTGAGGGTGCTGGAGGGCGATGCGCCCTGATCACTCCTCGAACGCCTCGCCGATGTCGTCCCCCCGCAGGTACCACACCGCCGCCAGGAGCGGGACGGACCAGATCGCCGTCATCAGCAGGGCATCGGCGATCCCGGAGAAATAGTACAGGAAGGAAGCGGAGTCGGACGAAATCCTGAGCCATTCGATCAGCTTGGCCAGCTGCCTGCCTGCGACATGGACAATGCCGCCCCAGGCGGCCGCCTCGACCCCCTTTCTGGCCCAGGGGCGCAATTTCAGAAACTGGGAGCCGGCCGCCACGGTGTAGATGCCGAGAAGCACCTGGAGGGTGGGGAGCAGCCCGTGGCCCAGATAGAGCCGCGCCGGGCCGGGAGGCTCGGCAAATTCGGAGGGAGCGGCCGGCGCCGCGGCAAGCCCGCGGTATTCCAGGAATTCCTTCCCGCCCCACACCACCATCAGCAGCCCCGCAGTGACGAACGCCCAGCCGAGGTACCGCACCGGGGGCGGCACGGCCGCGCTTTCCGGCACCGGCTGCTCATCGGGCATCGGCACGCCCTCGCCCGCGCCATGCAGCCGGCGCTTTTTTTCCTCTTCCCGCTGCACCCGCTCCAGGTCCTGCCGCATCCTTTCGACGTCGATCTCCGCCTTCCCGCCGGCCGCCGCCCCTCCCTGCTGCGGTGCGGTGCGGCCGGCACTCTGCTCCCCGCGTTGCGCGCTGTGGTCTTTTGCAACCAGGCCGCAGCCGGGACAGATGTCGAACCGGTCGCCGCTGTAGGTGGAGTAGCCGCACCGGGGACAGTCGGTCAGTGTATCGGCCCAGCTTGCAGGGGCGATCTTGTTGACGAAGAAACTGTTCTTGCAGCGGGGGCAGTCCATGTAGCGCCCTTCGGCGGGGACACTGAGGTCACTGACCTGCCCGGTAAGCTTGCAGTTAGGACATTCGATTTTCATAAACCGTACCCTCCGTGCGGGCGATGATGGAGAACGGGAGCCAGATGCCGGCGGTCAGGAAAACCCCAACAGGTAACCGACCGCACCTGCGCCGAGGATCACGAACATGGGGCTTATGGAGGTGAACTGGAGAATGGCGAAACCCGCGGCCAGCAGGGCAAAGTCCCGCGGGGTGAGGAGCGACGTCCTCCCCAGGCTCCAGGCAGCCGCGGCGACCAGCCCCACCACCGCCGGCAGTATCCCGTCCAGGGCCGCCTTCACCAGCTCCATGCTGCGCAGCCGCTCGTAGCGGGAAGAGAGGAAGAGCATCAGGGTGGTGCAGGGGAGGAAGATGAAGACCGTGCCGACCAGCGCCCCGGCCACCCCTCCCCCCTTGTAGCCGGTGAAGGTCGCCAGCATCGCCAGGGGGCCCGGCGTGAGTTGGGACAGTGCCACACCGTCCAGGAATTCGGGGAGGGTGAGCCAATGGAGCTGGTCGACCATGATCCGGTGCAGCAGGGGGATCAGGACGTATCCGCCGCCGAAGAAGATCAGGCCGATCCTGAGGAATATCAGCGCCAGCTTCGCCAACCCGGCCATCAGGCGTTCTCCCGCAGGTACCAGGCGCGGACCAGCGACCAGCCCGCGGCAAGCACCAGGATCGTCAGCCCGCCGACATCGAAGAAGGCCGCGGCCACAAAGGCCACAAGCGCCATGATCCAGGCGCTCCGGCTCTTCACCTTCGATTTCGCCATCCCCGCCGCCGCCACGACAATCAGGGCGATGACCACGGGATTGGTCCCCTTAAGGGCGGACTGGAGCTGGGGAAGCTCATGGAACCGGTAATAGAGCCAGGAGAGGAGTGTAATCAGGAAAAAGGAGGGGGCGATAAAGCCGACCGCCGCGGCGATCCCCCCCATGGTCCCGCGCAGGTAGTAACCGACGAAGGTGCACGAGTTGAGGGAAAAGGGGCCGAGGATCTGGCCGAAGGCGAGGCCGTGCATGAACTCGTCCAGGGTGACCCATTTCCGTTTGTGAACGCAGCTTCGCTCGACCAGGGAAACGATCGCCATGCCGCCGCCGAAGCCGGTAGCGCCGATGATGAAGAACTCCTTGAATATTTCCCGCAGGGGGACCCTTCGCGTCGGTTCCATGACCGTTTTATAGCAGGAAGCGCCCTAGCGGGCAAGGGGAAAGACGTAGGACGCCTCGACAAATTTACTTACCGGTTCATTGCCCCAGGGCCCTGACAGCCGGGATGATGCGGAGCGGCTCGTATTTTCGTTAGGCACACACTTACTGCACCGCGACCCCGAATTCGACGCGGCTGGCGCTCTCCCCTTCCCGGGCCGGCGCCTTGAACATGTCCCCCTTCTTCTCGAATATCCGTTCCGGCGGCAGTTTCCCCTCTGCAACCAGGAAGTTGCGCACCGCCACGGCGCGCTCCCGGGCGAGGCCCTGCATCTCCGCATCCCCCACCACCGTGTGGGTCAGGATCAGCTTCCGCATCTCGTCATCGGGAATATCCTTCACCAGCCCGATGATGGTGCGCGGCTTGGGAAACTTTTCCTTGCGGTAAACAGCCTTCAGCCAGGCCGACTGCTCCGTGGGGAGGATCTCCATGGTTTCGGCGCTCTCCCCTTCCCGGTTCTTCTTCTCCTTGACCAGGGCGAGGAATTTCTCGCTCTTCATCTTCCTGAGGAGCACCTCGCCGCGGTATCCCTCCGGGTCACGCTCCCGGTCGACAAACCCGGTCACCTCCAGCTTCAGGGCGGGCCGGTCGTGGATGGCCTGGGCCAGCTTGCGCAGCTTCGCCTGTTCGGCGGCGGAGAGGCGCGCCGAGCCATGGGCGAAGCCGACGCCGCTGAAATCCTCCTTGCCGCCGAATGCGGACTGGAGAAGGGCCAGGGGTGCCGTAGCCGCCTTCGCCAGGAGGTTTTTCAGCATCTTCAGCACCACTCCCCAGACGCTGAACTTGGGGTCGTCGGTCCGCCCCGCCACGGGGAGGTCCAGGTGTATCTCCCCCTTGCGATCCTTGAGCAGCGCCACGGCGAGGCGGACGGGGAGGCCCGTGGCCCGGTCGCTCTCCACTTTCCGGCCGAAGGTGAACTGGTCGAGGAAGAGCTTGTTCTCGGAATCGAGCTTCTTGTTCTCGATGTGGTATTTGAGGTCGAGGTAGAGCTTTCCCTTGTCCACGGCGTAGCCGAGGAACGTACCCGCGTAGGGGGTGAACGGCGACAGCTCGATGTCGGTGAAACTCACCTTGAGATCGACGAACAGGTCGTCCCGCAGCGGATTGATCCGGCCGGTGATGCGGAGCGGCGACTGGTTTTCCAGGTTTCCCCGCAGGTCCACGTCGGCGAGCTGGTTCGCCTCCGAGGAGAGGCCGCTGATCCTGCCGCCGAGGTTGACCATGGTGGAAGCGTATTCCGGTTGCGTATGGCGGTCGATGAAGGCGACGGTCCCGTCCTGCAGGGTGACCGTGTCGATCCGGACCGTTCCCTTCCCCGCCGCGGCTGCGGGCGGCTTCGCAGCGGTGGGCTTCGCGGCGGGCGCCGACTCGGGTGTGGCGGCCGGCTTCGCCGTCTCCTTCCCCTCTTCCGGCGCATACAGCTCCTTGAGGTTGAGGGCGCCGTTCTTTGCGACGACGATCCGCGCATAGAACTTGTTGAGGGCGACCCCGGCGACATCGAGGGCAAAGGGGCCGAGCGTGCCGCGCAAGGTGTCGAGTTCCAGGCTCTCCCACTTGAGGAGGTCCTCGCCGTCCGCGTCGAGGGTGTGGAACGAGCGGACCCCGAGGCCGCCGCGGAAGCTCCCGGTCATCCCTCCCTTCCCCTTGGCGAGGGTAAACCTGAGCTTCGTGTCGAGGCTCCCGCCGGCTACGGTCATGTTCAGGTTGTCGGGGAGATAGGGATCGAAATCGGCCAGGCCGATCCGGCGCAGGTCGCACTCACCCTTCAGCCGGAACGGGACCGGCGTCAAGCTGCCGGATGCCCTGATACTCCCTTTGCCGCCGTACCCCGCGGCAACCCGGAACGGCATCGTGGCGAGGCGGGGACCGGTGATGCCGGAAACGGAAAAATTGAGTTTCCGCACCAGGAAAAGCGGGGCGTCCTCCTTCATCCGGTCGGTGAAGGCGACGTTCAACCCGGAGCCGGTGACCCCCTTCACCTTGTAACGGAACGGGGCTTCGCCCCCCTTCTTCCCCCTGGCCGGAGCCGCCGCTTTCTTCGGCGCCCGCAAAAGCGCCAGGGGAGAGAGACGGCCATTGGCGGCGCGGGAGACGCGGACGGTCCCGTCCTGCAGCGTCACCTTCTCCACCTCGGCGGTCCGCCCCTTGAGGTCGGCGCTCACCCCGCTCACCGCGAGCCGCGCCAGCTTCGCCCCGTCCTCCCTGCCGAACGACACCCCGAGCTGGCGGGCCTCCACGCTCCCCTTGGACAGCTTCAGGCCGTCGGCGGCCGTGTAGGCAACCGCGGCGGCCATGTCCAGCCGCCCCTTCACCGGCGCGGTCAGTGCATCGGCCAGGTAGGGATAGTAGGCGTCGAGGAGAAGCTCCTTCATCTCCACGGCGGCTGAGGCGGCAAGGGGCTCGACGCTGAAATCCCCCTTGACCGTCCCCTTTTCTCCCCTGGCAGTGGCAAACGCCAGCGTGTATCCCCCCTTCTTTCCCGGCGCCGTGGACAACCCGGTCACGCCGAGGGCGATGTCGGTCAGCTCGGTCGTGAAGCCCCCCGGCGGGAGGCTGTCGGCGACGTGGAGCCGGCCCTTTTCGAGGCGGATGTCGCCGATGGCGACGAGAGGCCTGGGAGCGGCGGCGGGTTCACCTTCCTTCTCCGCAGGCTTCTCCCCTGCCGCCAGGCGCTGGAAGTTCCAGACTCCCTGCCGGTCGCGCGCCAGGTACATTTCCGGGCCGTCGACGACCAGCGCGGAAAGCGCAAAATCCCGGGCCATGACCTGTGCCCGGCTGATCCGCGCCCGTCCCCGCACCAGGGAGAGGAGCGGGGCGCCGTCCCGGTCCCGCATTTTAAGGTCCGCCAGGACGACATCCCCCTTCACCTCCAGCTCCGGCTTGTTCCCGGCGGTGACCCGGTGGACCACTTCCAGCGTGGTAGTCAGGCGGCCGGAGTCCATCTGCACCGGCGGCGTGCCGGGGTAATAGGAAAAGTAGAAGGGGAGCGACAGATCCTTCAGGTTGACGTCGAAGGCCATCTCGGCCCCCTTGACGAATGGCTTCAGCTTTCCTTCCAGGTTGAGCGGCGAGCCGTTGACCACGGCGCCGAAGCGGGGGAGCACGTAGCGGTCGGCCAGATAGGGGATGTTGCTGATGAACGGAATCCCCACCTCGATCCGGCGCAGCGTGTGCCGCTTTTCCGCGGGAATGGCCCGGTCGATGAAATCGACGGAGCCGTTCGCGATGGTGATGTTGTTGAGGGAAAAGTGGAGCGGCTTTTTGTTCTCCTCTTTCTTCCCTTCCAGGAGGTCGGAGAAGTTGTACGCGTTTGCGGCGGTCCGGACAATGTGGACGTAGGGCGCCGTCAGCTGCGCCTCGCTGACGATGGGGGCGAGCCGGAAGAGGGAGCGGGGGCTCACCCTCACCCGCACGCTGCTGAAGGAGGCGAACGTGACATCGCTCCCCTTCTCCCTGAGGCGGAACCCCTCGACCCGCACTGTCCAGGTGAGCGGATTGATGACGACCCGGGCGATCGCGGCCCTGCGCCCCGTCTTGGCCGCGATCCCCTCGACCGCCTTGCTGCGCACGATGCCGGGGAGGACGAAGGCGATAAAGCCCAGGCTCAGTACGACAAACGCACCTGCCCCCGCTGTCCACTTCTGCCAACGCTTCATTGCGTCTCCAAGGTTGCGGAATGCCGGAATCCACGTTCCGCGCAGGGTTGAATTTCGTTATAATTATATCAGATTATTGCGGTGGGTCGTAAAGGGGGGAGAGAAAAAGGAAGTAGGGCGCAAGGTGCCAGCAGCTTGACCGCTGCCGCCGTTTGTTAGCTGTTGCCTCATCACGCGAGATATTCGTCCACAAACTCCCGCGGTTTCAGCACCCGCACCCCTTGGTAGCCGGACACTTGCAGTAAATGCTTGTCGCCACTTACGATACTATGAGTCTTGCTGGCGACCGCACAAGCGAAAAACTTGTCATCATCCGGGTCGGCACAGACAGGTTCCGACAACGGTGGAGCGGCAACCATCTCCGCATGAATCATGACCAACTCCACTATTCGCTTCAGACTGACAGTCGGAAATTGTTCGGCCAGGGCCGCACCCACTCTCTGGTATTCTTCGAGAATCTCGGGTGAAATCGCCAATTTAAGCTTGCCGTCGCGCCAGGCTTCAAGAATTTGATGGGGCGGTCCGGTGAAGAAGATTCCTGAAACAAAGACGTTTGTGTCGAGGATTATCCTCATTTCCTGCCCCGCACCTTGGCTATGGCAGCAGTGATATCCGATTGTTTCAAACCGGCTTCTTTGCCCTGCCTGCGGGCCTCTGCGATCAACGTGTCAAACTCGTTTAAAGATGGCGGAGATATCGCCTTGAGAATGACTACATCATTATCGCCGACTACAACAAACTGCGAGCCTTCCTTTAACTGTAAACGCTTGCGAATTTCCTCCGGAATGACGACCTGGCCCTTGGAAGACATTTTTGTTGTCGCTAGATTTGCCATGGCATTTGCTCCCTCAAGAAGTATTTCTTACTGGTAAGATTATACAGCCACGAGCAGTTAAGAGCAAGAGGAAATCAAATTAGGAGAGTATTTCTTCGAAATTCTGTTTCTGTTGGGGTACCACCTAAAACATAACGGTTAAATCGTTAGAAATGGCCATATTTTGGCCTTTACCAGTAAAACGAGCTTCTTACAATGCCATTTTTGACCCCAAAACGAGCGTTTAAGCCCTGAAAACGGCTATTATTGGGATTATTATTCTGTGTATTCAGTATGTTAACTTGGTCCGACCACCTTCGATTTGTTCCACTCTCGTCTAGGCTTCCAAGCGCTGGCTATCGGGCAGCAGCCCATGGTGTTCAAGCATGTCGTAAATAGGCTCTACGGTAGTTACCGTCATATAACCAATTTCCGGCGGAGAACCTTCCCTTACCAATGATTCGATGACGACACCTAAGACAGCGGTACCGGTTATTTTATTTTGTTCATCGTAGGCAACAAGGACTGGAGCACCACTAAAACCTCCACGTGCTGTTGTTGAGACGACAAACGATGGGTGCTTGCTCCCTATGTACAGTTCTATCAGTCCATTTATCTCCCCGAAACATGCCAGGAGATGTGGCCTTGCACTAATTGGCACCCGCGGGAATCCCAGTACAAGCGTTCTATGAAGCAAGAGTTCGTGAGGGCCTAAAAAACTATCTAAGTGTCCTCCAAGAGGTAGTTGGCTTGTCGGTACTTTATCGACTGTGAAGCAAGCCAGATCAACCTGCTTGTCCGGGTGGTAAAGAGGCCCTTTGACAATGCGAAGATTGTCTTTGGCAGGCTCACCAAATGCTCCTCTAAATGGATCGTATCCTATGTCAGTAGCTATTTCAGTGATTGTATTTCCTTCTACAACATGGCGAGCTGTTACAAAAACACCATCACCTATATGGAAGGCGGTCCCGATGCCTATTTCCATGTCTTCTTTTTCAACCTCAAGGTAAATGACAGATTTCTGATAATAGCCAAACTGCTCTTTTCCCCAGTCAGAGTATGCACCCATCAAAATAGCCCTTCCGATTTTAAAGATATAAATTCCGAATATTGAGTTTGTACCAACGGGGTTGCCGCTGAGCCGCGAGCCTTAGCGAG
Source organism: Geobacteraceae bacterium (assembly GCA_036518435.1). Taxonomy (GTDB): domain Bacteria; phylum Desulfobacterota; class Desulfuromonadia; order Geobacterales; family Geobacteraceae; genus JAMPXD01. The sequence continues at coordinate 45,730 of DATDNF010000004.1, read as the reverse complement.
ACGGCTCCAAGGGCGTGTTGGACTTCCGATGAAGCGTTTCGTGATCGGTGTACGTGAAGGTAAAATGAACTCTATTTTCTGAGGCCAGAGTGAACCTGCATTTTGCAAACCGTCCGCTTGAGGCCCAGTAGGCTGCGAATGATAAGTTTATGTCCCCGTCCCACACAACATCGCGGATTTCGGCGCGTTCGCCATCGTTCGGATCAATCGCTTCGATTTTAATTTCTTTTCCTTGCTCTGAGACTGTGTACTCGACATCAGAGCCATACTCATCAGCAGTTATCCAGGTCCCGAGCAGCAGAGAACGCGCCTTATTCGAATTCATCTTATTTTCCTTTGCTTGCCCGGTTTGAACTGAAAGCCCACGGTTACCTGTATAGGTGACTTGCTCCTGATAAAAGCAACCTGACCAGTTCGACTCACTCTCACTCACTTCAATCAAACGCACTATATATCGGCTTTCTATCCATGTCAAAGGAGATTGTATATTTCTAACCTATCGCCCCATTTTTGCCAGGTTTCACAAAAACACCAAAAAATTCACTGCAAAATAGTAAAATGGAATATAATTGATTTCCGCACTTACGCGACCAGCCAACCACATCAGGAGGCCCCCATGCCCCCCGAAATCAAGCGCTCCGTCTGCCCCTACGACTGCCCCGACACCTGCGGCCTGCTGGTCGAGGTGGAGGACGGCCGGGCGGTCCGGGTGACCGGCGACCCGGCGCACCCCTACACCCGCGGCTTTCTCTGCCCGAAGATGCTCAACTACGAACGGACCGTCCACTCCCCCCGGCGGCTCACCACCCCGCTCGTCCGCACCGGCGCCAAGGGGAGCGGAGAATTCCGCCCCGTATCCTGGGACGAGGCGATCTCGACGATAACGGAGCGGTGGCGGGAGATCATCGCCACATACGGCGCGGAGGCGATCCTCCCCTACTCCTACGCGGGCACCATGGGGCTCGTGCAGAGAAACTCCGGCCACCCCTTTTTCCACCGGCTGGGGGCATCCCGGCTCGACCGGACCATCTGCTCCCCCGCCAAGGACGCCGGCTGGAAAGCGGTCATGGGGGACACCCCCGCCTGCCACCCGGACGAGGTGGCGGCAAGCGACCTGGTGATCCTCTGGGGGATCAACGCGGCGGCCACCAGCATCCATTTCCTCCGGATGGTGCACGAGGCGAAGAAAAGAGGGGCAGCGGTCTGGCTGATCGACACCTACCGGACCCCCACGGCCGCGTCGGCGGACAGGGTCTTCCTGGTCCGCCCCGGCAGCGACGGGGCGCTCGCCCTCGGGCTGATGCACATCCTGGCACGGGACGGGATGCTCGACCGGGAGTTCATCGACCGGCACGTCCAGGGGTTCGACGAGCTGAAGGAGCAGATCCTCCCCGATTACGGGCCCGAGCGGGTCGCCGGGATCACCGGCCTTCCGGCGGAGGTCATCGCCCAGATGGCCAAAGAATACGGCGCGGCGCGGGCCCCCTTCATTCGCCTCGGCAGCGGCCTCTCCCGCTACGGCAACGGCGCCATGACCGTCCGGACCATCGCCGCCCTCCCCGCCATGATCGGGGCATACGGCAAGGAGGGGGGGGGGTGCTTCCCGGGCACATCCACCGGGAGCGCCTTCGCGATGAAAGAAGTGCTCCGGGAGGACTTCATGGCGCGCCCCACCCGGATCGTCAACATGAACCGGCTGGGGCACGCCTTGAACGAACTCGCCAACCCGTGCGTTATGGGGCTCTACGTCTACCACTCCAACCCGGCCGCCGTCGCCCCGGACCAGAACGCGGTGCTCAGGGGACTTGCCCGGGAAGACCTGTTCACCGTGGTGCACGAGCGGTTCATGACCGACACCGCCCGCTTCGCCGACATCGTCCTCCCCGCCACCTCGTCGCTGGAGCACGCCGACATCTACCGCGCCTACGGCACTTACTGCATCCAGCGGGCGCACCCCGCCATCCCTCCGGTCGGGGAGAGCAGGCCGAACTGGGAGGTCTTCGCGCTCCTCGCCCGGGCCATGGGGTTCGCCGAGCCGTTCTTCCGGCAGAGCGCCGACGACCTGATCGACCACCTCCTGGCCGTTTCCGCGCCGCTCCGGGGAGGGACGGACCTTGCCCCCTTCGCCGAGGGAAAGGCAGCGGAGCTCGCGCTCCCGCCGGATGCCCGCCTCCGCTTCCGGACCCCCTCGGGGCGGATCGAGGTCCTCAACCCGCGGGAACAGGAGCCGCTCCCCCGCTGGCTCCCCCCCCACGGGGAACAGGACCCCCAGCCGCTCCGGCTGATGACCGCCCCCACCATCTTCGCCCTGAACGCCTCGTTCTACGAGCAGGACGGGCTGCGGGAGAAGCAGGCGGGAATGCTGCTCTTGATCAACCCGGCGGACGCCGGACAGCGGGGGATAACGGACGGGGAGCGGGTGGTGGCCTGGAACGACCGGGGGGAAGCGCTCTTCATCGCCCGGGCAACGGACAGTGCCCCGGCCGGGGTGGTGGTGGCGGAAGGGATCTGGTGGCTGGAGTTCGCCCCCGGCCACCGCTCGGTCAACGCCCTCACCTCCCAGCGCCTGACCGATCAGGGAGGGGGGAGCACGTTCTACGACAACCGGGTGGACGTCAGAAAGGAATAACCCCTCCCGACCTCTTTGTGCCCTTTGGGTCCCCTTAACTTAAGGAGAGGAACATTGCATCCCCCTCTTAAGCTAAGAGGGGGCTAGGGGGAGTTATGGTTTTCAGGAGCTAAAACTTGCAAAGGAAAACCGACATACGCCGCGAGCTCTCCGTCATCGTGCCGGTCCTGAACGAGGCCGCGCTCCTCCCGGAGCTCTGCCGCACCCTGGCTGAGCAGCAGGGAACTGACCTGGAGCTGGTCGTCTGCGACGGCGGCTCGCGCGACGGCACCCCGGAGACGGCCCGCGCCCTTGCCGACGCGCTCCCCTTTCCCGTCCGGGTGGCGGCGTGCGCGGCGGGGCGCGCCCGGCAGATGAACGCGGGGGCCGCGGCCTGCCACGGGGAACATCTCCTCTTCCTCCACGCCGACTCGCTCTTCCCCGACCCGCGCGCCCTGCGCAAGGGGCTCGACACCCTCGCCGCCGCCATCGCCGAGAAGGGCCACCACCGTCTTGCCGGACGCTTCGGGCTCCGCTTCGAGCGGCGCGACGGCACGCCTTCGCCGGGATACTACCACTTCGAATGCAAGGCCCGCCTGAACCGTCCGGGATGCACCCACGGCGACCAGGGTTTTTTGCTGCCGCGCCGGTTCTTCGCGGAGGTCGGCCCCTTCGACGAGGCCCTCCCGATGCTGGCGGAGACGCGGCTCGCCGAAGCGGTGCGCAGCCGCGGCGATTGGCTCCTCCTTCCCGCCGAGATCCGCACCTCGGCGCGCCGCTTCGAGAGCGAGGGGCTGCGGGAGCGCCAGACACTTAACGCCATCATCATGAACTTCGCCGCTGCCGGGTGGGAGCCGTTCTTCCGGGAACTCCCCCGGCTCTACGACGGCCAGGCAACTGCACGGCGGCTCGACCTCCGGCCGTTCCTGCGCCGGACGGGCGATCTGATGGCGGCGCTTCCCCGACGGGAGCGCCACCACCTCTGGTACGCCACGGGGCGGTACGTGCGGGACAACGCCTGGCAGCTCGCCCTTCTCCTCGACACGCGGCGCAATTTCCGGCGCGGCATCCCTGCCGGCGCCGGGGACCTCCCCCTGCTCGGTTTCTACGACCGCTTCCTCGACCCTCTTTCCGACCACCCGCCGGGGCGGCTCGCCGCGGCCCTTCTCACCTGGCTCTGGTTCCGCTTTTTTCCGCACCCGTCCTCCGTTGCAACCTCCCCGTTAGCCGGTACAATTGATACGCGATCATAGTTTCTCAACGGTGCTTGAAACCCTTGGCAATACGGTTTCATGCCATAACGGGCTTTTTCATCAAGCCGCATTCCGTCCGGTCACCGCTCCTGGCAAGGCAAGGTGAATGCATGTTCGAGAAGAAAAGCGACCTCAAGGCACAGCTCGCCCGGGCCCTCCGGCAACATGAATACTGCGAGGCGGGATGGCGCAACATCATGGCCAACAGCCCCCATGGCATTCTCATCGTGGACGCCGGGGGGGACATCCGGTTTGCCAATCCGGCCGCCACCGCGATCTTCGGCTGCCGGACCGACGAACTCCTTGGCGAGCGGTTCGAAGTGCCCGTTGTATCGGCCAAGCCGGCAGAGCTGAACCTGAAATCCCGCGACGGCAGGATGGTTGTCGTGGAAATCTGGCGGATAGAGACGGAGTGGAGCGGGGAACCGGCCTGGTTCGTCGCATTCCACGACATAACCGAACGCAAACGCGGCGAGCAGGAGCTGCGCAAGCTCTACCGCGCCATAACGGAGAGCCCGAGCATCGTCATGATCACCGATGAGAAGGGGGTCATCGAGTACGTCAACCCAAAATTCACCGAGGTAACCGGTTACACGCCAGCTGAAGTTATCGGCAAGAATCCGCGAATTCTGAAGTCGGGCAAGGTGCCGCCGGAAGTGTACGAGGAGCTCTGGAGGACCATTCTCGCCGGCAGGGAATGGCGCGGGGAGATGATCAACAGGAAGAAGAACGGGGAGTTCTACTGGGAATACGCCGCCATCTCCCCTATCAAGGGTATCGAAGGCAATATCGCCAATTTCGTGGCGGTTACGGAAGACAGCACCGAGCGCAAGCGGGCGGAAGAGACACTGCGCTTCAGCGAAGCGCGCTATCGCACCTTATTCCTCGACAACCCGATCATGATCGTCACCCTCGACGCCGATCTTGCGATGCTCTCGGTCAATCCGAGCTGCGCGAGTCAACTGGGTTACGCGATAGAAGAGCTGGAAGGCCAGCCGGTGCTGACGCTGTTCCATGAAGAGGATCGCCCTGCCGTTACCGACCAGCTGCGGTTGTGCCTGCGGAATCCCAACCAGGTGTACCGCTGGCAGTTTCGCAAGATCCGCAAAGATGGGAGCCTGCTCTGGGTGGAGGAATTGGCGCGAGCGCTGTATGACCTGAATGGTGCGCTCAACATCCTGGTCGTGTGTCAGGACATCACCGAGCGCAAGCAGGCGGCGGAGGAGATCGAAAAGCTGAACACGGACCTGGCGGCCCGTGCCGCCGAACTGGAGAGCGCCAACACGGACCTGGAGGCGTTCAACTACTCGGTTTCCCACGACCTGCGGAAACCCTTGACGGTCATCAACGGCTACTGCCAGGCGATCATGGCGCTGTGCGGCGACAGCCTGGATGCGCAGTGCAGGAGGTACCTCCGGGAAACCTACGACGGCACCCTCAGCATGAACCGGCTCATCAATGCACTGCTCGACTTCTCCCGCCTGGCGCATTGCGAGATCAAGACGGAAGCCGTCGACCTCTCCGCTATGGCGGGGAATATCACCGCCGAGCTGACAGCGGCGGAGCCGGAGCGCCGGGTGGCATTCGCCATCTCGGAGGGGGTGACCGCCAACGGGGACCCGGCCTTGCTGCGGGCGGTGCTGGAAAACCTCATCGGCAACGCATGGAAGTACACCGGGCAGCGCGAGGAGGCGGTCATCGAATTCGGAAAAGCGGAGGTCGACGGGATGCCGGCCTGTTTCGTCCGGGACAACGGCGCCGGCTTCGACATGGCGTACGCGGAAAAACTGTTCCTCCCCTTCCAGCGGCTTCCCGGTGTCGACGCATTCAGGGGGCACGGCATAGGACTCGCCACGGTGGAGCGGATCATCCGGCGCCACGGCGGGAAAGTGTGGGCCGAGGGGGAACCGGGCAAGGGTGCGACCTTCTGGTTCACTGTGCCGGCACAATCCCCCCCTACTTGAAGGCGGCGAGGACGTACTCCGCCACCTTCCGGGCATCGGCGTCGGAAATGGTCCCCCGGTCGAACTCCTTCATCCCCGCGCCGGGGTGCCTCATGAGATGAACGATCTGTTGCGGGGTGGTGATGCCGTTTGCCGTCAGGGTCATCCGGTCGAGGGACTTCCGGGGGTATTTGACGTTCCCCCCCTCTGGATGGCAGCCGCTGCAATGGATCATGAACAGCGTCTCCCCCGACTTCCCCGACTCGGGGCCCCTGCCGCACCCCGCTGGGACCAGGCAAACGGCCGCAAGCAGAGCCAGCCCCAATGATGGTACCGGTCCTTTCATGAACGCTCCCCCCTAAACGATCAGCCGCGCAAACCCCTCCACCGTCCGGATGCTTCCCGGGCCGCGGCCGATGTAATCGCCGTCCGCCTGGATCGCCATCCCGCCGGCAAAGTGCAGCTCGCGGGCGGCAAACATCTCAACGCCGGGACCTGCCGCCCCCCTCCCCGTGAGGATGCGCAGGGCAAGCCGCAGATATCCGCGCCTGTCGCCGCTTCTGATGCAGACCACCCGGAAGCCCGGGGAGAAGATATCCGCATCCCGGGCCAGCATGAAATCTCCGCCGTACCGGGCAGAGTTGCAGATCACGGCCGAATGGCATTTCCGTCGCTCCCCGTCGGCAACGATTTCCAGCGTTTCCCGCTCCCAGTTGCCGAGAACCCTGACGGCCGAGAGAATATAGGCACCCTCCTTCAGCCACCGCTTTTCCCCGAGCCGCACGCCCGCCACCACCGCACCGTCGAAACCGATCCCGGCCATCAGCGAAAAATAACGTCGCTCCCCCGCCATGTCCAGAAGCCCCACGGAGAGGGGACGCGTCTCACGCCGGGCGATCCTGCCGAGCGCCTCGCCGACCGAGCGTATGCCGAGCTCCCTGGCGAGCACGTTGGACGTGCCGAGGGGAAGCACCGCCAGGGTCGCCGCCCCCGGGACAAGGCCGTTCAGCACGCCGTTCACGGTGCCGTCTCCCCCTCCCGCAATGACGAGCGGGTCGGGGCGCTCGGCGCAGGCCCGCCGGGCGAAGAGTGCGGCATCGTCAGGCGAACGGGTCAGGAAGACTTGCGGGGCAAATCCGTACCCCTCCAGGGCGGCGGCGACCTCAGCCGTCGTGTCTTCGGCATACCCGCCCGCTGCGGGGTTCATGATGACGGTGCAGGGTGTCGGCATGTCAGTATGCCGTTGTTTTTCTCTTTCCTGTCGCATGAAACATTGACTCCCTTTCTTCGGCCCTACGCGCGCCGGTTCACTCCCGTTAATCTCACATCGTGCCGTTAAATGCAAATCCTTTATCGGCCGGGGCGTCGAACGAAAAACACGGGGGGCTTCGCCGCGCAAACTTCTTGCTTTTATCGCCAACAGCACATATACTAAAACGCCGTTTCAGCTTTGCACGGTCAAAAGTGAATGGCCCCGATGCGATACGAGACCAAGGAGGATTTCCATGGCGAGGATACTGGTTGTTGACGATTCTCTGTTTGCCCGCCTGAACATCTGCGAGATGTTGAGGGGTGCCGGCCACGAAACGGTGGAGGCGGAAAACGGAAAAGTGGCCTTGGAAAAGGTCTTCGCCGTGACCCCGGACTGCGTGCTCTCCGATCTCCTCATGCCGGAAATGGATGGGATCGCTTTCCTCAAGGCCTTGCGGGAAAAGGACAGCAATCTGCCGGTGATCGTCCTTTCCGCGGACATTCAGGAAACCAAGCGGAAACAGTGCCTGGACCTGGGGACAGCCGGTTTTATCTCCAAGCCACCCAAGAAAGACGAGATCCTGGCGATGGTCGCACATATACTCCATAGCCGGGGGGAATGACCGCGCCAGCCCCCTGAGTGCCCGGACGCTCCATGCTCCATGCTTCTTGCGCTCGCCCGATTCCAGTCCTGACAGCTCAACAAGAAAGGGACATTTTCATCCTGTTCGAAGTCGCTGCCTTCGATACGCTCCCTTCGTCACTCGACAACCCGCATCGTCCCCAGGGAGAAGGAGGGATACCATGGCCATCAAAAAAGCGGCTGAACGTTTTGCCCTGCTCGATCACTCCCCCATCGGCCACTTCGTCCTGAGCAGTGATTTCACGGTCCTGTTCTGGAACAAGTGCCTGGAAGCCTGGACCGGCATCCCCCGGGAGGAGATCGCCGGGGAGAACATCGTCACCCGTTTTCCCCACCTGGGGGGTGAAAAATACGCAAGCCGGATCGGCAGCATGTTCACGGGAGGCCCCCCCACCATCTTTTCCTCACAGCTGCACCGGCAGATCATCCCCGCCCCCCTGCCGGGGGGGAAGTTCCGCTTCCAGTACACGGTGGTCACCGCCGTGCCCGGGCCGGACCAAAAAAGCTTTTTCGCGCTTTTTTCCATCCAGGACGTGACAAGCCTGACCGAAGCCATCGAAAATCACCGGATCGCCTTCCGCAAGGCCCAGGAAGAGATGACGGAGAGAAACAGGGTGGAGGTGAAGCTCGTCAAATATACGGAAGAGCTGCAGCGCTTGAACAAGGCCCTCAAGGAGCGGTCGATCCGGGACGGGTTGACCGGCCTTTTCAACCATCGCTATTTCTACTATGTTCTGCGGCGCGATTTTCTCCTGGTCAAACGGAGCTACAGCGACCTTGCCTGCCTGCTGCTCGATCTGGATCACTTCAAGAGGATCAACGACACCCACGGGCATCAGTTCGGCGACACGGTGCTGAAAAAAGTTGCCGCCCGGATCAGAAGCGTGGTGCGGGAAACGGACCTGGTCAGCCGTTACGGCGGCGAAGAATTCGCCATCCTCCTCCCCGACACGGACCTGGCAGGGGCGCAGATGGCCGCCGAAAAGATCCGGGCCAGGATCGGCAACCGCCCCTTTCCCAACGGTTCCCTCGACACCTGGATCACCGTCAGCATCGGCTTGGCCACCGTCAACGAGCATCGGCCCGCCACCCCGCAGGACCTGCTCGCCTTTGCCGACAAGGCGCTCTACGAGGCCAAGGCGGGCGGAAGGAATCGCGTAACGGTCTATTCAGCGGAGGAAAAGGGAAATCCTGTTACGTAGGGGCTGGGCATACGTCGCCCTCGGCAAAATGCACGACACCCCATCGGGGCGACGCATGCGTCGCCCCTACAACGTCTTCTCACCCTCCCCCTGCTTCCGCTCCTCTTTCTCCGCCGGTGCGGAGAATCGCTTCATGCTCTCGACCATCGCCCGCAGCTTCCCGTCCACCAGGCAGTTGACGCTCCCTTCCGGGTAGCTCCCGTCCGGCTGCCGCTCGCCGGCCGGCACGCCGGTCAGGATCTCGATCCCCTGATCGATCGTCTCCACGCTCCAGATGTGGAACCGGCCGTCGCGCACCGCTTCCGCCACCTCGTCCTTCAGCATCAGGTGGCGTTCGTTCGTCTTCGGAATGATCACCCCCTGGGTGCCGGTCAACCCCTTCGCCTTGCAGACCGCGTAGAACCCCTCGATCTTGTAGTTCACCCCGCCGATCGGCTGGACCTTCCCGAGCTGGTTGACGCTGCCGGTGACGGCGACGTCCTGCCGCAGGGGAAGCCCGGAGAGGGCCGACAGGATGGAATAGAGCTCGGTGGACGAGGCACTGTCCCCCTCCACACCCTCGTAGGACTGCTCGAAGCAGATGGAGGCGGAAAAGGAAAGGGGCTTGTCGTGGGCGTATTTTCCCCCCAGGTAGCCGGTGAGGATCAGCACCCCCTTGTCGTGGATCGGTCCGGAGAGCTTCACCTCCCGCTCGATGTTGACCATCCCCCCCCGCCCCATGTAGACCCGGGCGGTCACCCGTGAAGGGCGGCCGAAGGTGTAGTCGCCGAGGGTGATCACCGACAGGCCGTTGATCTGACCCACTTCGCTCCCCTCGGTGTCCACCATGATGGTGCCGTCCTCGAACAGTTCCTGCATCCGCTCCTCGATCCGGTTGGAGCGGTAGACCTTCTCCTCGATCGCCTTCGTAACGATTTCCTTCGTGACCAGCGGGCTCTTCTCCTTCCCCGCCCAGTAGCTCGCCTCGCGGATCAGGTCGACGATCTCCATGAACTGGGACGAGAGCCGCGCCTGGTCTTCCACGCTGCGGGCGGAGTACTCCACGAGTCCCGCCACCCCGCCCCGGTCGAAGGGAATCAGTTTCTCCTCCTTGCAGTGGTTGGCCACGAACAGGGCGTAGTCCCTGATGATCTCGGGGGTCCGGGCGATGCGGCTGTCGAAGTCCGCCTTGACCTTGAACAGCTTGCGGTAGTCCGGCTCCAGGTGGAAGAGGAGGTAGTATATCCAGGGTGTGCCGATCATGATGATCTTCGCCTGGAGCGGCACCGGCTCGGGCTTGAGGGAGGCGATGGTCATGAAGCGGTACTGCTCCAGGACATCCTCGACCTTGATCTCGCCGCTCCTGATGCAGCGCTTCAGGGCATCCCAGGCAAAGGGATTGATCAGCACCTCCCGGGCATCCACGATCAGGTAGCCGCCGTTGGCCCGGTGCAGCGCCCCCGGCTTCACCAGGGTGAAGTTGGTCGTCGCCATCCCCCCCATCTGCATGATGTGCTCGATCCGGCCGAACAGGTTGTTGTAGGTCGGGTTCTGCTCGAACACCACCGGCGCACCCTCCGTCCCCTTGTTGTCCACCAGGACGTTCACCTGGTAGCGCTCGAAGGATGGCTCCTGGCGGGGGAGCTTGAGCCCCGGAATGGGTGACTGCTGCGGCTGCTGCTCCTTGAAATCCTCCAGGTTGAGGAGGATGTCCTCCTGCACCGTCTCCAGGTACTGGACGACTTTCGGGAAGCCGGCGTACCTCTCCTTCAGCGGGTCGATATGATGCCCCACGGAGGAGAGGCCCAGGTCGCGGTCGAGCTGGGCGAGCGCCGCCTTGGTCGCCTTTTCGTTCTCCCGCACCTGGCGGAGCACGTCGTTCAGCTTCTCGGTCAGATCCTTCCCCGCCTCGTCCAGCTTTGCCCGCTCTTCGGCGGAGAGCGCGTCGTACTCCTCCTGGGTGTAGTTGCGCCCCTCCTTCTGGGGGACCATCACCAGGCCGGAGACGGTCCTCTGGAGGGCAAATCCCCTCTCCCCCGCCTCCTGCTCCAGCTTGCCGAACAGTTCGCCGTTCTTTTCCTGGTACTCCTCGACGGTCGCCGCCTTGTTGGTCTCGTATTCCTTGCTGTCGAGCGCCTTGGGGATATCCGCCCGGACCGCGTCGAGAAGCTCCCCCATGTCCTTCGCCAGCTCACTCCCCCTGCCGGCGGGGAGGGAGAGACAGACCGGGTTGTCCGGCGCTTTGAAATTATAGACATAGCACCAGTCGAGCGGCGGGGGCTCCCCTTTGACCCGCTTTTCCAGGAGCTTCCTGATGGTGGAGGCGCGCCCCGTGCCGATTTCCCCCGACAGATAGAGGTTGAAGCCGTTTTCCGGTATCCCCAGGCCGAACTCGATGGACCTGAGCGCCCGTTCCTGGCCGATGGCCCCGTCCAGCTGCGGGAGCTCTTCCGTAGTGGCGAAATCGAACTGGGCCGGGTCGCACTCCCATCTCAGCTTCTCCACCGGGACTTTCAGATCGTCAATTGCCACGTGAGCCTCCTCCTCTTTTCCCCCTCACCCCAACCCTCTCCTTCATGCCCTTTTGGGTACACCAGGGGAGAGGGAGTTTTTATACCCCCCTCCCTTGATGGGAGGGGGCATGGGGGAGGGTCAACATGTACGTTCATGGATATGAACTGTCTATCAAATGCGAGAAGTTGAATTCTGCATCGGCAGCCGCTCCTCCAGGAGAGGGGCAAACCTTTCGGCCAGCCTCGCCTTGACCTCCCCCATCGGCGCGCAGGCACCACTTTCCGCCGCCAGCGAAGTGACCGGGCACCCCTCGATGCCGCACGGGTTGATCCGGCCGAACTCCGCCAGGTCGGCGGCGACGTTCAGGGCAAAGCCGTGCATGGTCACCCAGCGCCTGACGCCGACGCCGATGGCGGCAAGTTTTCCCTCCTCGGTCCAGACCCCGGTCCTGCCCGGAATCCGCCACGACTCCACCCGCAAATCGGCGGCCACGCCGATCAGGAGATCCTCCAGGAATCGGAGGTAGCGGTGCAGGTCGCGGCAGCGCCTGCCAAGGTTGACGATGGGGTAGCCGACCAGCTGTCCCGGCCCGTGCCACGTGACATCCCCCCCCCGGTTGATGCGGACCGCCGAGATCGCCGGATCGAGGACGTTCCCCTCGCTCCCGCCGCTGCCGATGGTATAGACCGGCGGGTGCTCCAGAAGAAGGAGCGTTTCCGGCTCCGTCCCGGCCGCCACCCCGGCGGCGAGGCGCTCCTGGATGGCGTAGGCCTCGTGGAAATCGATTGTGCCGAGGTCGAGGGCTCTCATCTCTACACCAGCATCCCCACCGGGTTTTCCAGCACCCGCTTTAATTCCGCCAGAAACCGTCCCGCATACGCCCCGTCGATCAGGCGGTGGTCGGCCGAGAGGGTCGCCCGCATGATCCGCGCCGCGGCCAAGTGCCCTCCCTTGATCACCGGCTGGTCGGCAACCGCCCCGACCGCCAGGATCGCCCCCTGGGGCGGCAGGATCACCGCCATGAACTCCTCCACCCCGTACATCCCCAGGTTGGAGACGGAAAAGGTCCCGCCGCTGATCTCCGCCTCGCTGATCCGCCCGGCCCGGGCCTTTTCGGCCAGGTCCCGGCTCCGGGCGGCGATCTCCTTCAGGGTCAACCCCTGGCACCCCCGGATGACCGGCACCAGGAGGCCGTCGTCGAGCGCCACGGCGATGCCGATGTTGGCCTCGGCGTGGGAGGTGATCCCGTCGTCTCCGAACGAGGCGTTCACCAGGGGAAACTTGCCGATGGCGCTTGCCGCGGCCTTGACGATCAGATCGTTCAGGGAAACCGGGGAGCCCGATTCCTTCAGCTCCTGGCGCACCCGCTCCGCCTCCCCCATGTCGACGGCCACGGTCACGCTGAAGTGGGGGATGGTCTGCCAGGCAAGGCTGACGTTCTTCGCGATGGCGGCCCGCATCCTGGAGAGAGGCTGGGCGCCCTCATACACGGGCGGGTGCGCGGCTTCGGGTCGGGCCGGTTTCTCCGCCGGCTTTTCCCGTTTCAGGAGGAAGCCTTCCAGGTCTTCCTGCAGAATGCGCCCCTCCGGTCCGCTCCCCGGCACCTGCGCGAGATCGATCCCTTTTTCCCGGGCAAGCCGTCGCACCAGGGGGGAGGCCTTTTCCTCCGTCCCCTCGGGAGCGGGCGGAATTTCCATCCTGGGAGCTTCCGCGGCTTCCGGCGCCTTGGGGGGAGGCTCTGCGGGTGGAGTTGCCGCCTCCGCCGCCGCACCGGCCGCTTTCTCAACAGGTTCCGGTGGGGAGGCTTGAGGGGATGCCGTTTCCCCCGCCGCGCCGATCACCGCGATCACCGTCCCGACCGGCGCCATCTCCCCCGCCTTGATGCGCATCTCCAAAAGGGTCCCCGAGGTGAACGCCTCCAACTCCATGGTCGCCTTGTCGGTCTCCACCTCGGCGATGATCTCGCCCCGCTCCACCTTTTCGCCGACCCCCTTCTTCCAGGCGAGCAGCCGCCCCTCGGTCATGGTGTCGGAGAGCTTGGGCATGGTGATTTCTGTTGCCATTTAAAACCTCTTTTCGCCACGGAGACACGAACAAGGGAAATAATCAATACCATTATTTAACAGGGCTATTCAGGATAATCAGGATAAAATCTTTATGGTTTTACCCCGAAGAAGATTTTTGGTTTTATCCTGAATATCCTGTTCATCCCTGTTAATTCTGGTTTTTCGTTCTGTGTCTCTGTGGCTAATATTGTGCTTGTAAAGTCTTTTTCACCGCCGCGACGATATCCTCCACCTGCGGGATGCAGAGCTTTTCCAGCTTGCGCGAATAGGGCATCGGCACGTCGAGCCCGGACACCCGCGCGACCGGCGCACGCAGAGAATCGAAGCACCCCTCGTAGACGAGGGAGGCGAGGTGCCCGCCGAGCCCGGCCGTGCGCCAGCACTCCTCCACCACCACTGCCCGGCCGGTCTTGCGCACCGAGGCGACGAAGGTTTCCGCATCGAGTGGCTTCAGGGTGCGCAGATCCACCACCTCGCAGGAGACCCCGTCCTTCGCCAGCGCGCCCGCAGCCTGGAGCGCCAGGACGGTCATCCGGGAGTAGGCGACGATGGTGGCGTCCTTCCCCTCCCGCACGACCAAAGCCTTCCCGAGCGGTACGAGGGACTCCGGCTCCTCCGGCACCTCTCCCTTGCTGTTGTAGAGGAGCTCGTGCTCCAGGAACATGACCGGGTTGTCGTCCCGGATGGCGCTCTTCAGAAGCCCCCTGGCGTCCGCAGGGGTGGCCGGCACCGCCACGTACATGCCGGGGACGTGCATGAAAAAGGTCTCCAGCGACTGGGAGTGCTGGGCCGCCAGCTGGCTCCCCCCGCCGCCCGGAGCGCGGATCACCATGGGGAGGTTCACCTGGCCGCCGAACATGTAACGGATCTTGGTCATGTGGTCGATTATCTGGTCCATGGCGAGGAGCGCGAAGTTGACCGTCATCAGCTCCGCAATGGGGCGCAGCCCCCCCATGGCCGCGCCGATGGCGACACCGACGATGGTGTTCTCCGAGATCGGGGTATCCTTCACCCGCTCCTCGCCGAACTCCGCCAGAAGCCCCCGGGTCACCTTGAAAGACCCCTCGTAGAGAGCCACGTCCTCACCCCAGGTTACCACCGACGGATCGCGGCGCATTTCTTCCTTCAGTGCCAGGTTGAGGGCGTCGCGGTAGGTCATTTCGGGCATCAGCAACTCCTTGACATCATAAAAAGATTTCAAACGTAAATGTCGGTATAAACCTCGCCATCATCCGGCCAGGGCGACTCCTCGGCGAACCTGACCGCCTCCTGCACAATGCCGACGGCCGCCTCGCGGACCTTATCGAGCCGCTCCCGCGTGGCAATCTCCTCCTCCAGCAGCCTCTTGGCAAAGGCGGGGATCGGGTCGCGCTCCTTCCAGAGATCCACCTCGGCCGACGGCCGGTATTTGCCCGGATCGGCCATGGAATGGCCGCGGAACCGGTAGGTGAGCGCCTCGATCAGGTAGGGGCGGGAGTGCTCACGCACCCACTCGGCCCCGTGCTTGACCGCCTCGTGGACCGCCATTGCGTCCATCCCGTCGATCCGCACCGCCGGGATGTCGTAGCCGCAGGCACGCTTGTGGATGTCCGCCAGGGCCGAGGCCCGGCCGACCGCGGTGCCGATCCCGTAGAAGTTGTTCTCGCAGACGAACAGCACCGGCAGCTCCCAGAGGCGCGCCCAGTTGAGCCCCTCGTGGAAGGTCCCCTGGTTGACCGCGCCGTCGCCGAAGAAGCAGGCGGCGATTCGTCCCTCCTGGCGGAATTTAGACGCAAAGGCGAGCCCGCAGGCGATGGGAAACTGGCCGCCGACGATGGCATACCCTCCCATGAAATTGAGGTCGGGATCGAACAGGTGCATGGACCCCCCCTTCCCCTTGCAGATGCCGGTGCTCTTGCCGAACAGCTCGGCCATCACCCGCTTGGGATCGGCCCCCCGGACGATGGCCTGGGCATGCTCCCGGTAGGCACTCAAGATGTAGTCGTCCTTGTGGAGGGCATGGGTGGAACCGACCGCCACCGCCTCCTGGCCGCTGTACAGGTGGAGAAAGCCGGTGATGTTTCCCTTGGTGTACTGCTCGGCGCACGACTCCTCGAACTCGCGGCAGAGCACCATCTGCTCGTACATGCTCAGCAGGTCGTGGTCGGGGAGGATGGCGCGTAATTTGGATTCCATGAATTTGACTCTCGTAGGGGCGCAGCATGCTGCGCCCGCCTTTCATGCTCGGTGATTTGGGCGCAGCATGCTGCGCCCCTACAGATTCGCCTTCTTGACGTAATTCAGCGTCCCGCCGGCCAGCAGGTCCTGCCGCTCCCGGTCGGAGACATCCAGCAGCGTCACGATTTCCCGGCCGTTTACCGCCACCGGGATCTCCCGGGCACCCGACTCCACGAGGCCGCGCAGGTTCCGGAAGGTGACCCGGTCCCCCTGCCTGATGCCGCCGTAGTCCGCCGGGTCCTTGAAGGTAAGCGGCAGGATGCCGAAGTTGATCAGGTTCGCCTTGTGGATGCGGGCGAAGCTCTTGGCTATCTTGGCGCGGATACCCAGGTAGCGGGGCGCGAGCGCCGCATGCTCCCGGCTCGACCCCTGGCCGTAGTTTTCTCCCCCCACCACCACGCCGTTCCCCTTCGACTGCGCCCGCTTCGGGAAGTCGGGGTCGATCTGCTCGAACACGAACTGGCTGATGGCGGGAATGTTGCTCCTGAACGGCAGCACCTTGTTCCCCGCGGGCATGATGGCGTCGGTGGAGATGTTGTCCTCCACCTTGATGATCACCTCCGCCTCAAGCTCCGGGGGGAGCGCCTCGAACTCGGGGAACGGGACGATGTTCGGGCCGGTGACGATCTCCGCCCCGGCCGCCTCCTCCGGCGGGAGGGGGAAGATGACGCTGGAATCGTCCACCACGTACTTCTCCGGGTTCTCCACCGCCGGCCACGCCATCAGGTCCCCGAGCTTGCGGGGATCGGTGATGACGCCGAAGACGCCCGCCGCCGCCGCGGTCTCCGGCGAGCAGAGATAGACCTTGTCGTTCTTGGTGCCGCTGCGGCCGGGAAAGTTGCGCGGGAAGGTGCGAAGTGATACCTGGTTGGTCCCGGGCGCCTGCCCCATGCCGATGCACCCCAGGCACCCCGGCTGGTGGACCTGGGCCCCGGCGAGAAGAAGCGACATGAAGCCGCTCTGCTTCGCCACGTTCTCCAGCACCTGGCGGCTCCCCGGATTGACGTTGAACGAGACGTGCGGGGCGACCCGCCGCCCGTCCAGTATCCGGCAGACCGTCATCAGATCGCGAAACGACGAGTTGACCGAGCTCCCGACGATCACCTGGTCCACCTTGGTCCCCGCCACCTCGCGAACCGGCACCACGTTGTCGGGGGATGACGGGCAGGCGATCATCGGCTCCAGGGCGGAGAGGTCGATCTCGTCGTACTCGTCGTAGGAACAGCCGGGGTCTGCCGAAAGCTCCACCCAGGCATCGCCCCGTCCCTGGGCCTCCAGGAACTCGCGGGTGCGCCGGTCGGAGGGGAAGACGGAGGTGGTGGCCCCCAGCTCCGCCCCCATGTTGCCGATGGTGGCCCGGTCGGTGGCGGAGAGCGTCTCCACGCCGGGGCCGTAATATTCGACGATCTTTCCCACCCCCCCTTTCACCGTGTGCCGCCGGAGCATCTCAAGGATCACGTCCTTGCCGGAAACCCACGGCGGCAGCTTTCCGGTGAGCTTCACCCCCCAGATCCGCGGGCAAGGCAGATGGAACGGGTGGCCCGCCATGGCGAGCGCCACGTCGAGCCCCCCCGCGCCGATGGCGAGCATGGCGAGCCCCGCAGCCGTCGGGGTATGGGAATCGGCCCCGAGCATCACCTTTCCCGGCACGCCGAACCGCTCCAGGTGGACCTGGTGGGAGACGCCGTTGCCCGGCTTGGAGAGGTTGATGCCATACCTTTGCGCCGCGCTCATCAGGAAGATGTGGTCGTCGGCATTCTTGCTGTCGGTCTGGAGGAGGTTGTGGTCGATGTACTGGGCCGCCAGCTCCACCTTGACACGCTCCGCCCCCATGGCCATGAATTCCAGCATCGCCATGGTGCCGGTGGCGTCCTGTAGCAGCGTATGGTCGATCCGGATGGCAATTTCCTTGCCGGGAATCAGCTCACCCTCGACCAGGTGGGCCTCAAGGATTTTCGTTGCGAGGTTCTTGCCTGCCATTGGTTGTCCTCCTGAAGAGACGTCGATTTTTCGTGAGGTCAAGGAAGATGAGCGAGCCCGCGGAGGCGTAGCAGCGCTACGCCGCACAAGAGGCTCGCGAAATCTGACGCCGAGATCGCGGAAAAGCGGCGTCTCCTACGCGTGGATCGCCCGTTTCTCCACGTCCAGCGCCGCCTCCTTCACCGCCTCCGACAGCGTCGGATGGGCGTGGAAGGTGAGGGCGATGTCCTCGGCCGTGCCGCCGTAGGTCATGACCGTCACCGCCTCGGCGATCATGTCCGACGCCCGGGGGCCGACGATGTGGATGCCGAGCACCCGCCCGGTTTCGGCATGGGCGAGGACCTTGACGAACCCGTCGGTCTCGTCCATGCACTTGGCGCGGCCGTTGGCCATGAAACTGAACTTGCCCGCCTTGTACGCGATCCCGTCACTCTTCAGCTGCTCCTCGCTCTTCCCGACGGAAGCCGCCTCCGGCCAGGTGTAGCAGATGCCGGGGAGATAATCGTATTCCACCTGGGAAGCCTGTCCGGCCAGCCGCTCGCCGAACACCACCCCTTCCTCCATCGCCTTGTGGGCGAGCATCGGGCCGGAGATCAGGTCGCCGATGGCGTAGATGCCGGCAGCGGTGGTCTGGTACTTGTCGTCGACGACGATCCTCCCCCCTTTGCCGAGGGTGACGCCGGCCTCCTCCAGGCCGAGGCCGGCCGTGAGCGGCCGCCTCCCGACCGCCACCAGCACCCGGTCGCACTCGATCTGTTCCGTGCTCCCACCGGAAGCGACCGTTACCACCGCCGTTCCTCCCTTTTTCTCGAAGCCGGTCACTCCGGTCTCCATCCGGAAGGCGATCCCCTGCTTCTTCAGGGAACGCTGCAGCGTATCGGCCGCCTGGCCATCCATGGTCGGGAGCATCCTCGGGAGGACCTCCGCCACCGTTACCCGGCTCCCGAGCCTGCGCCAGACCGAGCCGAGCTCCAGGCCGATGTACCCCGCCCCAACCACCAGGAGGTGATCCGGCACTTTATCGAAGGAGAGCGCCTCCCGGGCGGAGACCACCGTCTCCCCGTCGAACGGCATGAAGGGGAGCTCCACCGCCTCGCTCCCGGTGGCGAGGAGGACGTTCGCGGCGGTTAAAACCTGTTCGCCGTCGGCTGACGCGACCGCGACCCGGTGCCGGTCGCCGCCCCTGCCCGCCAGCCGGGCGGTGCCGGTGAAGAGGGCGATCTTGTTCTTCTTGAAAAGGAAAGCGACCCCGTCGGTCAGCTTCTTGACCACGTCGTCCTTGCGCGCCATCATCCGGGAGAGGTCGAGCCGGGGCGGCTCGACCACGATGCCGTGATTCGCGAACCTGTCCCTGGCCAGGGCGAAAAGCTCGGAGGAATCGAGGAGCGCCTTGCTCGGGATACACCCCTCGTTCAGGCAGACCCCGCCAAGGGTCGCGCTTCTCTCCGCGACAGCCACCCTGAGCCCGAGCTGGGCGGCGCGGATCGCCGCCACGTAACCGCCGGGACCGGCGCCGATGACGATCAGGTCGAACGTTTCTTCGGCCATGTACGGAAACCTCCTCTATTCATTGCAGTCACAGAAACAGGACATTGAGATTATCTTGTATAACCTTATTCATAACCTATTGGGACGCGCATTTTTCGCAAGATCAAGGCGCGTCCCCTCCCTACTCCAGAAGCATTTCCTCCGGTTCCTCTATGTACTCCTTCACCTTCTTCAGGAACAAGACCGCCTCCCTGCCGTCGATGAGCCGATGGTCGTAGGAGAGGGCGAGGTACATCATGGGGCGGATCACCACCTTGCCGTCTCGCGCCACGGGTCGCTCCTGGACCGCGTGCATGCCGAGGACCGCACTCTGGGGGGGATTGAGGATCGGCGTGCTCATCAGGGAGCCGAACACGCCGCCGTTGGTGATGGTGAAGGTCCCCCCCTCCAGGTCGGAGATGGCGAGCTTGTTGGTCCTCACCCGCTCCACGAAATCCCCGATCCCCCGTTCGATCTCCGCGAAGCGGAGGCGGTCGGCGTCCCGCAACACCGGCACCACCAGCCCCTTCTCGCCGGAGACGGCAATGCCGATGTCGTAGAAGTTCTGGTAGACGATGTTCCCCCCGTCGATGCGGGCGTTGACCACGGGAAACTCGCGGAGCGCCTCGCAGCAGGCCCTGACGAAGAACGGCATGAAGCCGAGCTTCACCCCGTGCCTTGACTGGAACTCCTCGCCCCGCTTCCGGCGCAGCTCCATGATCCGGCCGAGGTCCGCCTCGTTGAAGGAGGTGAGCATTGCTGTCTGCTGCCGTGCGGCCAGGAGCCGCTCGGAGATCCGCTTCCTGATCGGGGTCATCGGCGTGCGGGTGACCCGCTCCGCTTTCCCGGCGGTAACTGCCGCACCGTAGGGTGCCTGCTCTTCGGTATGCACCACCGGCGCGAGCTCGGTTTTATTCTCCCTCGTGACCTCGGCCTCGACCTGGTTTTCCCGGGCGGCCTTACGCTCCGTCGGCGAGATGTGCCGCACCGGCTCCGTCCGGGAAACGGCCCCCCCTTTCTCCTTCGGGGCAGGCTCTCCCCTTGCTTCCTTCTTCGCCTCGACGGCAGGTTTTTCCCCCGGCTCCTTCGTCTTCGCGGGGACATCCTTCGCTGCCGCCTGCTCGTCGAGCGTGCCGATCACGCTGCCGATCTTGACCGTCGTCCCCGCCGGGACCTGCACATGGAGGACGCCGGCCGCCTCCGCGGTGATCTCCAGGGTGATCTTGTCGGTCTCGATCTCGCAGAGCGGCTCGTCCTTCGCCACCCGGCCGCCATCCTCCCTGAGCCACCTGGAGACAAGCGCCTCGACCACCGATTCGCCCACTGCGGGTACTTTTATTTCCATTGGCAACCTCGTCCGTGACGGATACTGTAAGTGCATTCCTCGCGGGTGCCCGGGATACCCGCAAGGGGCATTCCTGCATCGGGCATTCCGTTTGTCATAGTCAGCTTGAAAACGCCTCTGCCAGCACCCGCTCCTGCTCCTCCTTGTGCAGCCGGTGGGAACCGGTGGCAGGAGAAGCCGCCTCGGGACGGCCGGCGTAGCGGGGCTCCCTGCCGAGGATCTCCGCCAAGCGGGGCCGGATAAAATTCCAGGCCCCCATGTTGGCGGGCTCTTCCTGCACCCAGACAAACTCCCGGGCCTTGCGGCAGGATGCCAGCGCCTCCTTGACGAGATCGGTGCGAAGCGGATAGAGCTGCTCGATCCTGATGATGGCCACGTCGGCACGCCCATCCTTCTCGCGCCGCTCCAGGAGTTCGTAGTATATTTTACCAGAACAGAGAAAAACCGCTCCCACCTCAGCCGATTCGGCGCCATCGGGAATCACCTCGCGGAACCCGCCCGTTTCCAGTTCCGCCAGGCGGGAAACGCAGCGGGGATGGCGGAGCAGGCTCTTGGGGGTAAAGACGACCAGCGGCTTGCGAAACGGCTGCTTCACCTGGCGCCGCAGAAGATGGAACAACTGGGCGGGCGTGGAAGGGGTGACCACCTGGAGGTTGTTGCAGGCGCAGAGTTCCAGGTACCGTTCGATCCGGGCGCTGGAATGTTCCGCCCCCTGCCCCTCGTAGGCGTGGGGGAGGAACATGACCAGGCCGCTCACCCTGTCCCACTTGGCCTCGCCCGATGCGACGAACTGGTCGATTACCACCTGGCCGCCGTTGGCGAAATCGCCGAACTGGGCCTCCCAGATAACGAGGGCTTTCGGCGACTCCAGCGAGTAGCCGTACTCGAAGCCGAGCACCGCGTTTTCCGAGAGCATGCTGTCGTAGAGATGGAACGCCGCCCCGTCCCGCGCCACGCCGGCGAGCGGAACGAACGCCCTTTCCGTATTCATGTCGAACAGGGCGGCATGCCGCTGGCTGAAGGTCCCCCGCCGGACGTCCTGGCCGGAGAGCCTGACCGTATCCCCCTCGGCGAGCAGGGTGGCGAAGGCGAGGGACTCGCAGTTTCCCCAGTCGATCCCCTCCCCCTTCGTCACCGCCTCGCGCCGCTTCTCCAGGAGGGCTGCGACCTTCGGATGGGGGGCGAAGCCGGCGGGCAACTGCGCCAGCCGGCCTGCCAGGTCGCGGAGACGATCCCGCGTCACGCCGGTCGTTACCAGCTCGGCAGCATACTCCCGTCGGATGCCGTGCCATTCCCCGGCGAATCCGCCATCCAGGGGGAGGGGCTCACGGCCGAGCGCCCCTTCCAGCCGTGCGGTGATCTCCTCTCCCACCCCGGCAATACCCTCCTCATCAACCACCCCCGCCTCCAGCAGGATGCGGGCATAGAGCTCCGCCACCGGCGGCCGGTCCTTGATCTTCCCGTACATGATGGGCTGGGTGAAATATGGCTCGTCCCCCTCGTTGTGGCCGTAGCGGCGGTAACAG
The DNA here is from genome assembly GCA_036518435.1 of Geobacteraceae bacterium. GTDB lineage: Bacteria > Desulfobacterota > Desulfuromonadia > Geobacterales > Geobacteraceae > JAMPXD01. The sequence continues at coordinate 23,676 of DATDNF010000004.1, read as the reverse complement.
ATCACCTCCACCACCACGTCCCGGGCAAAGGCCTGCCGATAGTCGAGGGCGAGCCTGACCGCGTGCAGAGCCGCCTCCGGTTCCTCGCCGTGGACATGGAAGATGGGGGCCGCCACCATCTTCGCCACGTCCGTGGCGTACCGGCTCGACCGCTCGTCGGCGGCGAGGGTGGTGAAGCCGATCTGGTTGTTGAGGACGATATGGAGGGTCCCGCCTGTCCGGTACCCCTCGAGCTGGGAGAGATTGAAGGTCTCCGCCACCACCCCCTGGCCGCTGAAAGCGGCATCGCCGTGGATCAGGACCGGGAGCGTCCTTTTTCCGTCGGCATCGCCGCGGCGGTCCTGGCGCGCCCGGCACTTCCCCTCCACCACCGGGTCGATCGCCTCCAGGTGGCTCGGGTTGGTGGCCATGGTGAGGTGGATGCGGGAACCGCCGGCAACGGTGACGTCGGTGGAAAATCCCCGGTGGTACTTCACGTCTCCTTCCCCCACCACGCCGTGCTCCGCATTATCGCCGAATTCGGCGAAGATGTTCTCTAAAGGCCTGCGGAACACGGTCGCCAGGACGGTGAGCCTGCCGCGGTGGGGCATCCCGAGGATCAGGTCGGTCACGCCAAGGCTCGCCGCACGGGTCACGACATCGTCGAGGAGCGGTATGAGCGCCTCTCCACCTTCCAGGGAGAAGCGGGTCTGGCCGGGGAACTTCCGGTGGAGAAACCCCTCGAACAGGGCCGATTCCTTCAACTTCGCCAGAACGGCAAGGCGCTCGCCGGGAGTGAAGTCGGGGCGGTTGCGCCCCGGCTCCATCCGGTCGATGAGCCACTGGCGCTGGGCCGGCTCCTGGATGTGCATGAACTCCACGCCGATGGAGCGGCAGTAGGTCCGGTGCATGACATCGAGGATCTCCCGCAGCGTGGCGCTTTCCTTCATGAAGCGCCTGGTATGGAAGACCGTATCCAGGTCGGCCTCGACGAGACCGAACGCGGAGAGGGCAAGGAGAGGATGGTCGATCTTGCAGGGGGAAAGGGGATCGGTACAGGCCAGCAGGTGGCCGATGTCGCGGTAGCGGTAGATGAGGGACTGGACGGCGGACTGTTTGAGTGCTTCTGCGGGCGCCGCCCCCCTCCCGGCTCCTTCACCCAGCTCGAAGCCGGCGAAAAAGGCCTGCCATTCCACATTCAGCGCCTCCGGCGATTTCAGCCAGAGGAGATAGAACTGTTCAAGCCATTCGGGAGAGGCATTGTGGAGAAAACCCATCGCTGAATCCTTCTGGTGCCCGCAGGGAAGAAATTATGGCGACTGAAAAGCGCGTTGAAAGTATAGCAGAGGGAGGGGATGTTTCAAGAGGGTTAATTGCAGCCGGTTCAGCGGGCAGGTTACGGGAGCCGCTCGCATTCCGCTTCGGTGAGGAACGTGTCGATAGGGACAAGCTCGTGCCTGATCCGATCGAGGCGTTTCTTCAGATACGTGACGAATGCCTCTTCATCGGAGAAGGTAACGGCCCCGGTCGGGCAGAGGCGGGCGCAGGTACGACATGACGACGGGCAGCCGAGGGAATCCTTCACCCTGACCCGCTGCGTGGTCCGCTCAAAGGACAAGACATTGCTTTTGCAGTGCCTGATGCAGGTCTTGCAGCCGATGCACCGTTGCGCAACCATAATCGGCCGGATCGGAGGTTCCGTGTGCCTGAGCCCTTGCCGCATGCCGTCAATGCCCCCTTCGCTTCTTCCGCCTCCCGTTATGCCGCGATTTTTAAGTCTACTGCCACTTCCCCGGATTTCAAGGCTACCCATCGATAATTTTTATCGCCCGGCATGCTGACTGTAGCGGACCACAGTCACCTTCTCCAGGGTGATCATGCCGCCGCCCATCATCTCGTCAACCCTCGGCATGACCGCATCGATCCGTTCCTGGCTCTCCACGACCTCAACGATTATCGGCAGGTCCTGGGAAAGGCGCAGGAGCTTGTCGGTATGGTAGACGCTGTGCGCTCCGAAGCCGGCCACCCCCCGCAGCACCGTGGCCCCCGCGAACCCCTCCTTCCGGAACAGCTCCACGAGCGCCTCGTACAGCGGAGTGTGGCCATGTTTGTCGCTCTCGCCGATAAAGATCCGCATCAGCACAAGTTCGCCGCTCAGCCTGGTCATGGGTTCCTCCGGATGCCCGGTTGTAGGGGCGCAGCATGCTGCGCCCTTTTGATCCGCCAGTTATTGGGCGCAGCATGCAGCGCCCCTACAGAACCTTTGCGGTTATTATCCCTAGCCAGGTAAACACCAGGCAGACCGCGACGCTCAGGAGGACATTGGCCCCGGCGATCAGGAGTTCGCCGTCCTCCAGGAGGCGGAAGGTTTCGTAGCTGAAGGTGGAAAACGTGGTAAGGCCGCCGAGAAAGCCGATGGTCAGGCCGATCCGGAGATTTGCCGGGATGAGCGTGCTCCGCATGCCGAACTCCATGACCAGGCCGATGATGAACGCCCCGACGATGTTGACCGCGAACGTCCCGTACGGAAAGCTTCTGCCGAGGAGCGTGTAGACCCATCCCGACAGGAAGTAGCGGGTCAGGCAGCCGAGCGCCCCGAACAGGGCGATGAGAAAAACAACCTGCATGGCACTGTCCCTCAGAGCAACGCTATTTAAAGGCCCAGCCGAGGTTTATGCCGAAGATGTCCGAATCCGACTGCGGCTGGAGCAGGCCGACCCCCCCGCCGATGGGAACCACCGGGGACTGGCCGAACCGGAACCCCTCGTAGAAGAGCACCGGCCGGAACCGCCCGTACCTGGCGCCGACTTCCGCAAAACCCGACCAGCGGGGCTCCGGCTTGACAGTGACATTGCCGGCCCCGGGGAAATCGGCGATGTTCCGGTTCAGGAAGGGATATTTCCCCCCCCCTTCGGCGAACAGGGTGAGATCGCCGCCCGCCTTGCAATCCCAGCGGAGTCCGAGCCGGGTGTAGACGGAATGCCACCACTCGGTGTACCCACCCACCGGGAACGGGTTGCCGTTGGCATCTATGGCGGTGGAATCCTGCAAGGCCCGCAACCACCAGCGGTACCCCAGCCCGGCGAACGGCTCGAAAGAACCGACGGGCGTCGCCGTCCGCCAGCCGATGTCGCTCTCCAGCTTGGTGCCGAAATAGACCACATCCGTGTTGACGGGGCGTGCGCTCTGCGGGTTGGGGGTGGGGCCGGGAAGAGGAGGGAGCGGCTGGGTCTGGCCGTCGTAATCCACCTCACCGCCGAACATCTCCCCCTTCACCTTCAGCAGCAGGCTCTTGCGGTACAGGTCGAACCTGACCCCGCCGCCGATGCCGAACAGGGGCCCCTCCTCCTTGACGAGGCGCTGGCCGCCGATGAACTCCTTCCAGGTGAAATACTGAAAGGACGGATAGAGATACCACTCCTCGACGCCGCCGTACTGTCCGGCAAAGACAGGAGGCGCCAGCAGCGCCAGGCAGACAACCAGTATGCCGACAATCCTCATCGGTTCCCCCTTCCATCGCGGGGCCTGTCCGTTTTACGCCAGGGACGGACAGGTTCCCTATTCGCCGCCGGTCTCTTCGGCCGGCTTTTCCTTTTTCGTGCGGGTCACCTTCTTCCGCGCCGGCTTGGCTGCTTCCGGAGCCGCCTCGGCAGCCGGCAGCGGGGCCTCGCCCCCTTCCGCCGGCACCGGTTTCTTGCCGCGGGCCCTTTTCTTCGGTGCAGCCGCGCCCTCTTCGGCCGGCGCCGCCACCGGGAGGAGCACCTCCTCCGGAGCGGCGGACGCTTTCTTCCTGGCGGGCCGGGGACTCTTTTTGGGCTTTTCCGGTGCCGCAGCAAGCTCCGGCGCCGCAGCCGCCGTTTCGGGCCGGGTCATTTCCGGAACGGCCTCTCCTGCCGCCGTCTCCGGCGCCACCGCCGGCTTCGCCCCTCCCCGCTTCCGGCGGGGCCGTTTCTTTTTATGCTCCTCGGTTTCGGCTCCCCCGGAGGCGGGCTCGAATCCTTCCCCGGCCGCCGCCGCGGGTTCGGCCGCATGGACGGCCTCCGCCGGGGCCTCTTCGGGCTGCGCACCCGCGACCGCTCCTTCCGCGGGAAGGGGCTTGGCGCCGCGCCGCTTCCGCCGCCGCCGTTTCTTCTTCTGCTCCTCCGGATGGGGCTCCTCGTGAGGCGTCCCCCCGGGCTCCGCGGGTTGCATTTCCGCCACAGCGGCCTCTCCGGCCTCTCCGGCCTCTGCCGGAGCCTCTCCGGCCTGGGCCTCCGGTGCGCCCCCTTCGGCGGGATGGACCTTTGCGCCACGCCGTTTCCGGCGCCGCCGCTTCTTCTTGTGCTCCTCCGGATGGAGCCCCTCGTGCGGCTCAGCGCCCTCTTCCGCAGGGAACTGCTCCGCCCCCCCCTCTGCCTCGGCAAGAACGGTTTCGACGGCGGGCGCCGTTTCCGCCGCTCCGGCGGCCTCGGGAAGAGGAGCCGGCTCACCTTCTCCCTTCCCCTTCTTGCGCCGCCGCCGCTTCTTCTTCCCTTTCCCTTCCTCGGCGGCATGCCCCCCGGCAGCCTCAGGCGGCACTCCTTCCATGGCTTCCGCAGCACCGGCCGCGGCCTCTGCCGCATACTCCGCCGCCGTTTCCGCCTGGAGAGGCTTCTCGCGCCTGATCAGCTCAATCTCCAGCTGGTTCATCAGGAACGAGGGCTTCCCCTTGACCGTCACCTCGATGTCGTAATCGTTCTCGATCTGGGCCAGTTCCCGCTTCTTCCGGTTCAGGAGGTAGTAGGCCACCTCCAGCGGGAGATTCCCCCGCACCTCGGCAGTCGTCCCCTTGGCCGCGGCGGCGTGGACCTTGCGCAGGAAGGAGATCGCCATGTTCTCCACCGACTTCACCTTCCCCCGCCCTTCGCAGTGGGGACATTCCAGGTAGCTCGCCTCGGAGAGGGTCGCCTTGATCCGCTGGCGGGACATCTCCAGGAGACCGAACTGGGAGATCCTCCCGACGGTCACCCGCGCCTTGTCTGCCTTGAGCGTGTTCTTCAGGGTCTTTTCCACCTCGATCATGTGCTTCTTGTCGCGCATGTCGATGAAGTCGATGACGATCAATCCCCCCAGGTCGCGCAGCCGGAGCTGGCGGGCAGCCTCATCGGCCGCCTCCATGTTGGTCTTGAAGGCGGTGTCCTCCACCCCCTTCTCGCCGGTCGATTTCCCCGAATTGACGTCGATGGTGACCAGCGCCTCGGTCGGCTCGATCACCAGCGACCCCCCCGACTTGAGGGGGACCTTCTTCTCGTGGATCTGGTCGATCTGTTCTTCCAGCTGGTACTTGGAGAAAATGGGGCGCTTTTCCTGGTGGAGCTTGACGAGATTCTCGAACTTCGGCATGGTGCTCTTGAAAAAGGCCCGCGCATTCTCGTAGACCTCGGGGCTGTCCACCAGGACCTCGTCGATTTCTGCGGTGAAGTAGTCGCGGATGGTGCGGATAACCAGGTCGAGTTCCTGGTAGATGAGGGCGGGCGCCTTGGTCTTCTTCGCCTTGGCAAGGATATCCTTGTGGAGCTTGACGAGCGACTGGAGGTCCTTTTTCAGGTCGGTCTTGGTCTTGTCGAGAGCCTCGGTCCGGATGATGTAGCCGATTCCCTCGGGGATGGTGAGCTCCGCGGCCATCTCCTTCAGCTTCTTGCGGTCCCCCTCGGATTCCACTTTGCGGGAGATCCCGGCGGAGTCGCTCCCCGGCATGATCACCATGTAGCGCCCGGGGAACGAGAGGTAGGTAGTGAGGGCCGCCCCCTTCATGTCCCTCTCCCCCTTCTCCACCTGGACGATCAGCTCCTGACCGCGGCGGAGCACCTCCTGAATGCGGGGCCGGCGCCGGCGCTGCTCCTCGGGGACGTCGTCGCGCCACTGCCAGAAGTCGGGGTGCAGCTCTCCCATCTGGAGGAAACCGAGCTTCTTGAGGCCTATGTCCACGAAGGCGGCCTGCAGCCCCGGCTCCACCCGGACCACCACCCCCTTGTAGACGTTGCCGCGGGTCTGCTCGCTCCCCGCGATCTCGATGTCCAGTTCGACCAGCTGGCCGTCCTTGACGATTGCCACCCGGGACTCTTCCGGGTGCATGACATTGATCAGCATCTTCTTCGACATGTTTTTCCAGTCCTTTGCGGGGACAGATCGTGGAATCCCGCGCTGCGCGCTGCATGGACGTGCTGCGTAAAACAAGGTGCGATTTTTCTGCACACCGTACGCAGTACGCAGGCTACGCTCATTACGGTTCATGGAGCGCCATGCCGTCCAGGCATGTACTCTATCCGATCGTCAACCCTTGGTATTTTTCGACCGCATACAGGGCGCACCCTGGGCGGCGGAAACTCTATCGCACATCAAGCGCAGAGCGTTTCCGTGATGTGCTCTTCTTAAAGCTGCTGAATTATAGCAGAGTTTTATGCTTCTTCATAAAAAAAAACAGGGGCAGCCTGTTTTTTCCGCTCCGGAACGCCGGCAGCACGAGCCGGGAGGCGAACAACAGCGCGCGTCGGACCGGCCTCCCCCTTCACGCCGTCCCCTTCCGGCGCACCACGCAAAAAGGGGCGGATTGCTCCGCCCCTTCTCGTTTCATGACAGGTATGTGTATCGGTTTCCCTGCTATTTCCTGGCTATTTTTTTCAATCCTTTTTCGAACCTGCCGCCGACTTTCATCGGGTCGCCCTTGTAGCCGAGCGCTTTCCAGTCGAGGCGATTGCCGCCCATGTGGCACTCGCCGCACTGGAGCGCCTCTTCCTTGGGAGAGACTTCATGCTGAGCGGAGATGAAGGTCTCGGTGTTCACGAACTGGTACTTGCCGCTGTAGGGTTGACCGCACCCTTCGGAGCCGAGGCGGCACGCCTTGTCCCAGTTGTAATCCACCCAGAGGGACTTGTACTGCTGGAAGATGGCCAGGTACTTGTACTTGGCATCCATGGGCTGGTCGCCCTTGTAGAGCTTGTAGGGGTAGATCTTGGCGGTCTTGTCCTTGATGCTGCCGACCGGCTGGGACATGATGACCGGCTTGCCGGGGTCCTTGATCTTGTCGCCGACCATGTAGCGTTCGATCTGGCCGTTGCTCCACCGGTAGACCGGCTTGACGTTCATGCCCCAGGTGAAGGTGCCCTTCATCTTCACGAAGGTCTCCTTGTCGAACTGCTCCTCGGCCTTGAGGTCCTTGCCCACATCGGACCACTTCCAGCTCATCTTGGTGGCCTGCCCCTTGGCGAAGACCGGGATGTGGCAAGTCTGGCAGGCGACGGTGGCAATGTGCCTGTTGAGAATGGCGCCGTTCTTGGACTTCTGGTGGGGCGCCTTCGCGCCGGAGTGGCACTGGGCGCAGTCCACGCGGGTGTCGAAGTGCGCCATCATGCTGGAGGCGCCGCCGATCCTGTGTTCCTTGGTGACGTGGCAGGCCTGGCAGGCCATGTCCTGGCCGCCGCTCTCCTTGGTCCCCATGTGGACATCCTGGGACTTCTTGGCCTTCTCCAGGGTGGAGTCGAGGCCGGCGTTCTTGACCGCATCCGCGCCGCCGCCGTAGAAGTGGCAGGCGCCGCAGTTTTTGCGGGAGGGGAGGCCCACGCTCTGGGCAGCCTGGTCGAGGTTCATGGAACCTTTGGCCATGGCCTTCGTATCAACATCGGCGCCTGCGGCTGCCCTGGTGTAATTCCCCTTCTGGGCGTGGCATATCAGGCAGTCCACCTTGGTCTTGTCGGTAAAGTCGAAGTTGGTGCGGGTCCAGCCGTAACCGGCATGGCACTTGTCGCAGGCTTCGTGGACCAGGCCTTCCTTGCCACCCTGGATCGAGGTGCAGAAGGCGTTGATCATGTTGGACTTGCCGTACAGCCTGGTGCTCTTCTCCATCCCCTTGACATGGTTGGGAGTGCCGGCCCACGTCCAGTGGGTGGTCTTCATGACTTCGGCCGCCTGCTTCTCGTGGCACTCAAGACAGACCTTGGTTACTTCAGTGCCACTCTTGAACGGCCCCTTTACGAACTCGGAATGGTCGACTGCCGCCATCCCCGTGGCAGCCGCCGCCAGCATCGCGACCCCCGCCAGAAATCCGACTACACCTGCTTTCATACTGCCTCCTTTACTTATATGGTGATTGCCCACACCTTGCTACCCTTCATCGCCTACCAACGCAACATGGTACAATATAAATATACATATATAAAATAATCAAGAAAAAAAATATGAAATTATTTTAATTGCGCCGCAGGCGGAAGTCGTCTTGCCGGCCCGCCCCGCCGTTACTTCGTGCACGATGTGAAAAAGGAGAAGAAAAAAGAGGAGAACTGGAACGCCGCAACTGACCCGAGGGCCATGTGCGAACACGGCCCTTTTTCGTGTCAGCCAGGCGCCGTGCCGAATTGCGGCTGCGGTCAGGATAAGGGACGGAGGTTGTCGATGGCGGAGATAAGGGTGTTGAAGGAGCCTACCTCGAAGATGAGGAAAATGCTCCCCTCCACGTGGCGGTCCTCGACCTTGAAGCGGGTGAGAATCAGGAGTATCTTTTCGGTGTCGCTCTGCTCATGGGCGTTCAGCAATTCATCGAGTCTCCCCTCCAGGTAGTTCGGCAGGGAGAACTCGAACGACTCGGCCAGCATGTTGCCGATCGTGCCGATCACGCAGTTGATGACGATGTTGCCGACCTCGTTCAGGGTACCGGCCATGACCGCATTCAGGTGCGGGGTCCCCGGGGGCTCTCCGGTCAGCGAGGAAACCAGCTTGACGGCGCTCTCCGGGGGAAAAACGAGAATGGCGGCACCGGCGAAGAAGCCATGGAAGTTCAGTTTCACGCACGACAATTCGGCGGCGCTGATCCCGTCCTGTCCGAGATCGATGTCATCGGGATCGAAAATCCTGATCGAAGGGACATCCAGGTCGATGTGGGAATCGAGCATCACGTTGAGAGAGTCGGCCGCCCGTCCCACGCCGGTGCTGACGATCTCTCTCATGGCATCGAGATGATACGGCGAAAACATCGTCCCTCCATTCCACGCCCCGTTGCCGGGCGTGCGGCAAAACAAAATACTGTTTTATAATAATAAGGCGGCGCAGGGGCAAATGCAAGGAAAACTTCGCTTGAGCTGGAAACGGATTTACCCTATCATTAACGCAGGCCGACAGGCTGAAGACTGAAGGTACCCCCGAGGGTGCGCTTTTCCTTCAGCATTACCACCCGTTTCATCAACGAAGGGACCTCCATGCTCCAGTTGAAGCACCTCACCAAGGAATTCGCGGGAAAGCCGCTCTTCACCGACATCAGCTGGCACCTGAAGAAGGGGGAACGGGTCGGCCTGGTCGGGGAGAACGGCGCGGGGAAATCGACCCTGATGCGGATCATCGCCGGCCAGGTCGAGACCTCCGGCGGCGAGCTGATCACGGCCCGCGGCGCAACGGTCGGCTACCTCCCCCAGGACGGCATCGTCACCCGCGGCCGCCCCCTGTTCGAGGAGGCGATGGGGGCGCTCGCCGAGTTGCAGGGGATCGAGCGGGAGATGGACGAACTGACCGGCCTGCTGACCACCGTCCCGCATGACGACCCGCAGCACGGCACGCTCCTGGAGCGGTTCGGCCGGCTCCAGGAGGAGTTCCGCCTGAAGGGTGGCTACGCCATGGATGCGGAGGTGGGGAACGTGCTGGCAGGCCTCGGCTTTACGCCTGCCGACTGGCAGCGCGAGTGCGGCGAGTTCTCCGGCGGCTGGCAGATGCGGATCGCGCTGGCCCGGCTGCTCCTCCAGAAACCGAACGTGCTGCTGCTGGACGAGCCGACCAACCACCTGGACATCGAGGCGCGCAACTGGCTGGAGGGGTACCTCCAGTCCTACCCGTTCTCGGTGATCCTGGTTTCCCACGACCGCTTCTTCCTCGACCAGGTCTGTCACAGGATCACGGAGGTCTGGAACCACACCCTCACCGACTACCACTGCTCCTACAGCCGCTACCTGGTCCAGCGCGAAGAGCGGGTGGCGGCCCTGCGGGATGCGAAGCGCCGCCAGGACGAGGAGGTCCAGAAGATGCAGGACTTCATCAACCGGTTCCGCTACCAGGCGAACAAGGCGAGCCTCGTCCAGTCCCGCATCAAGCAGTTGGAGAAGGTCGAGCGGATCGTCCTCCCCCCGGAGCGGCGCCGGATCAGGTTCCGCTTCCCCCCCGCCCCGAAGAGCGGCCGGATCGCCATGGAGCTAAAAGGAGTCACCCGTGCCTACGGCGCGAAAAAAGTGCTGGACGGCGTCGATTTGGTCATCGAGCAGGGTGAGCGGGTGGCGCTCGTGGGGCACAACGGCGCCGGCAAGTCCACCCTGATGCGGGTCCTCGCCGGGGGAGATTTCCAGAGTGGCGAGCGGATGGTCGGCCACAACGTGGTCCCCGACTACTTCGCCCAGGACCAGGCCCAGGCACTGGAGGGGAACCGGACCGCCTACGAGGAGCTCCTTGCGGACGCCCCGTTCGACATGGTGCCGCAGCTGCGCGACATCCTCGGCGCGTTCCTGTTCACCGGCGACGATATCAACAAGCGGGTCTCGGTCCTCTCCGGCGGCGAGCGCAACCGGCTGGCGCTGGCCAAGATGCTCCTGCGCCCCTCCAACCTGCTCCTGATGGACGAGCCGACCAACCACCTGGACCTCTTCAGCAAGGACGTGCTGCTGGAGGCCCTGCGCGCCTTCACCGGCACGGTGGTGTTCGTCTCCCACGACCGCCACTTCGTCGACGGCCTGGCAACACGGGTCGTGGAGGTGGAGGATGGCCGGCTCGCCTCCTACCACGGCGATTACGAGTACTACCTGTCGAAAAAGGGAACAGAGGAGACCGCCGTCGCCGCCGCCGGCAAGGGCGCAGCATGCTGCGCCCTTGCTACAGCGGAACAGCCGCCCCTTAACGTTTCCAAGGACGAGCGGCTCCGCTCGCGGGAAGAGGAGAAGCAGCGGCAGAAGGAAGAGCGGCAGCGGCAGAAAAGGCTCGCCGAGCTGGAGGGGGCGATCGAAAAGGAGGAAGGGCATCTGGCAGCGCTGGAGGGTAAAATGGCCGACCCCGCCTTCTTCGACGACCACGAGGCGGCCCGGCTGGCGGGTGAGGAGCATGCCGCGCTCTCGGCCCGGATCGCGGGGCTCTACGAGGAGTGGGAGGCGCTGCACGGTGGCGGGGAATAGCCCGCCCTCACTCCCCCGCCTTCACCCGCTCAACCCTCTCGGTGACGTGCCGCTCGAAGGACGATTCGATGACGACTTCGGGTGCGGCGGGCGCCGGCTTCCCCCGGGCGACAAACGTGAACGTCAGTACCGCCTTTTCTTCCGGCGGCTGGGCATCGGTGTCGACGGGAAATTCCCCCGACAAGTCCGCCCGCATGAGGGAACTCTCCACGGACAGATAGGACGGGAGGGGGGGCGCGAGCTTTTCGAAGGTCACCTCGGAGCGTATCAGCAGACAGTCGGCCGCTCCCGACCGGACAATTTTCTCCAGGGTGGTCTTCCCGGCGATGTTCTCCTTTCGCACCCCGAGCTTGAAATCCTCGAACTCCCGTGCGGCCAGGTCGGCGTTGACCCCCCACGCGTCACCCACCCTCTTCCGTTCCCGAGTGCCGAAGATTTCGTCGTCGGTCGCTTCTCCCTTGCCGAGGGGGACGAAGATGGCGAGCACCTCGTGCATCTCCCGGTCAACGGGCTTGCCGTCGATCTCGTAAACATCGTCCTTGCCCTTCGCGGACGCGACCACCACCGTCCCCGGGGCGAGGAGGGCCTTGCGGTCGAACGCCTCCGTTTTCTCGCATTTGAGCACGGCAACCGACTCCCTGGTCGGTTTGCCGTTCCTGTCGGTGGCGAGCACCGTCACCAGCGAGTCGAACTCGACCGAGAAATTTTCCCGATCGTCCCGGAACAGCTCTCCCCCGGTCTTTATGACCGTCTTCACCGCATTGCTGCCGGTTGCCGAGATGCGGAACTTCTCTCCCGCATGCATCGGGCGGTGCAGCCGGATATCGTAATCGCCGGCAGCGGCTGCCTGTGCCAAGAGGGAGAGGAACAGCGCCGCTAACATGAGTTTCATCCGCATGATCATGACCTTTCGCCAACAATGAATGCTGTTGGCCCGCGTTTTTGCGTACCCATGCCCGGCGTGCGGCACGGCACGGTTAATACGCTCTAAAATATCCGCACATCGTGGTTCTGTCAACGATTTAGAGCAGACAGCGCCGCACGCCCCATGCCGGTCCCGGCAAAGACCCGCCCTGAATCCGCGGCTTCCTTCTCCAGCCTTGACATAGCCCCCTCAACTGGTTACTCTTGAAGGAAAGACGGCCATTTTCACCATCTCTTTTCCAAAAGGAATCGTCAGATGCCCGAATTTTCCATCAACATACCGGAATCAGTCCCCCTCTATCCCCTCCGGGACCTGGTGGCATTTCCCTACATGGTCTTCCCCCTCTACCTGAACGACGACGAGCTGGTCACGTTCGAGGAGAGCGCCCTGTTCAACAACCTGGTGGCGTTGGTGAGGGTCAGGGAGGAGCCGGGAAGCAGCCCTGCCCCGGCGCTCCACGCCATCGGGACGATCTGCAAGGTGAACCAGCTGCAGAAACTTCCCGATGGCGGGTCAAAGGCGATCATGGAAGGGATCGCGCGGGTCCGGGTGGAAGAGATGCTCCAGGAAAAGCCGTTTATCATGGCGCGGATCGAACCGGTGCGCGAATTCGTGGAAAAGTCGCTGGTGTCCGAGGCGCTCGTTTCGAGCCTGAACGCGCTGCTGAAAATCGCCCTCTCCTACGGCAAACCGCTCCCCGACGACGTGATGAAGATGATCGACCACATCGACAACCCGGCCCGCCTGTCCGACCTGGTGGCGCTCTACGTCAACCTGCCGATCGACGAGCTCCAGACGCTGCTGGAGATGGTCGATCCGCTGGAGCGGCTGAAGAAGGTCTACATGCACCTCACCAACGAGGTGCAGCGGCTCCAGGTGAAGAGCGAGGTTCAGGCGGAGGTGACCAGGAAGGTCGGCAAGACCCAGAAGGAGTACCTGCTGCGGGAGCAGATGCGGCAGATCCAGGAAGAGCTGGGGGAGGACGATTCCCGCATCGCCGAGACCAACGAGCTGCGCAAGAAGATCGATGGCGCCGGGATGACCGACGAGGTGAAAAAAATCGCCGACAAGGAGCTGAAGCGGCTGGAACGGATCAACCCCGCCTCCCCCGAATACACCGTCTCCCGCACCTACCTGGACTACCTGACCGGCATGCCGTGGCAGAACGCGACCACCGACAACCGGGACATCACCCAGGCGGAGAACGTCCTGAACGAGGACCACTACAACCTGAAGAAGGTGAAGGAGCGGATACTGGAGTATCTGGCGGTCCGCTCCCTCAAGGAGAAGATGAAGGGGCCGATCCTCTGCTTCGTGGGTCCCCCGGGGGTGGGGAAGACCAGCCTCGGCAAGTCTATCGCCCGGGCACTGGAACGGAAGTTCATCCGCATATCCCTCGGGGGGATGCGCGACGAAGCGGAGATCCGCGGCCATCGCCGCACCTACATAGGGGCGCTCCCGGGGCGGATCATCCAGGAGATCTACCGCGCCGGCTGCAACAACCCGGTGTTCATGCTGGACGAGGTGGACAAGATAGGCGCCGACTTTCGCGGCGACCCGGCCAGCGCGCTTCTGGAGGTGCTCGACCCGGAGCAGAACTTCTCCTTCACCGACCACTACCTGGACGTCCCGTTCGACCTGACCAACGTGATGTTCATCACCACCGCCAACCTCCTCGACCCGATCCCCCCCGCCCTCAAGGACCGGATGGAGGTGATCACCCTGGCGGGATACACCGCCGAGGAAAAGGAGCATATCGCCACCAGGTTCCTGATCCCCAGGGAGATCGAGGAGAACGGCCTGGCCGCAATTCCGCCCCTCTTCGAGGAGGCGGCCATTGCCCGGATCATCGGCGACTACACGCGGGAGGCGGGGGTGCGCAACCTCCAGCGCAACATCGCGTCGGTCTGCCGGAAGGTGGCCAAGGAAACCACCCAGGGGAAACCGCCGCGGGATGCCATCACGGCGGAGATGGTAGAGGAACTCCTCGGCCCCCGCAAGTTCTTCAACGAGGTGGCGGCGGAGAAGGACCGGACCGGCGTGGTGACAGGCCTCGCCTGGACCGAAACCGGCGGCGACATCATCTTCGTCGAGGCGACCCGGATGAAGGGAAAAGGGGAGCTGATCCTGACCGGCTCGCTGGGAGACGTGATGAAAGAGTCGGCGCGGGCCGCCCTCTCCTTCGTCCAGGCAAACAGTACGGAATGGGCGATCCCAATCGATTCGTTCGGCGAGATGAACCTCCACATCCACGTCCCGGCAGGGTCTATTCCCAAGGACGGCCCGTCGGCCGGCATCACCATGGCGGCGGCGGTCGTCTCGCTGCTGACCGGCCGTCCCGCCCGTCGCGACGTGGCCATGACCGGCGAGATCAGCCTCACCGGCCGGGTGCTCGCCATCGGCGGGCTGAAGGAGAAGGTGCTGGCCGCCCGCCGCGCCGGGGTGAAAAAGGTGGTCATCCCGGACCGCAACCGCCAGGACATGGACGACATCCCCGACAACATCCGGCATGAACTGGAGTTCGTGTTCGTCGAGGACGTGCGCGATGCGGTCAGGGAGGCCCTCCTCCCTGCCGGAGAAGGGGGGGCGTGACCGCGCGGGCGGTCCGCAAATGATGACGGTCCAAGCCTTGTCAGGTTTGCTCAAGTCGATCTTCCACGAGGTGGAGGAATTCGCCCGCCTCTCGTGGCGCGCCGTGCGCAGGATATTCTCCCGCCCCTTCTACTACCGGGAGTTCGCCATCCAGATGGACAAGATCGGCGTCGGCTCCCTGTTCATCATCGTTCTCACCGGGACCTTCACCGGCATGGTGATGGCGCTCCAGTTCCTCGCCCAGCTGAAGCCCTTCGCCGCCACCAGCTACGTGGGGGGAATGGTGGCGGTCACCATGATCAAGGAACTGGGGCCGGTCCTCTCGTCGCTCATGGTGGCAGGCCGGGTCGGGTCCGCCATCACCGCAGAGATCGGCACCATGGTGGTCACCGAGCAGGTGGACGCCATGCAGGTGGAGGGGACCGACATCGTCAAAAGGCTCGTCACGCCGCGCCTCAAGGCGATCCTGATCTCCATGCCGCTCCTGACGGTGGTGACCGACACGGTCTCCCTGGCCGGCGGGTATGCGATGGCAGCCGGGTACGGCATCAAGCCGATCATGTACATCAACTCCCTCACCCAGTTCCTGTTCTTCATCGACTACACCGAGGGGCTGGTGAAACCGCTCGTGTTCGGCTTCATCATCGCCATGATGGGGTGCTATACCGGCCTCAACACGAGCGGCGGAGCGGCGGGGGTCGGCGAGGCGGCCAAGCGGACCGTGGTCCTCTCGTCGGTGATCATCCTGGTGACGGATTTTTTTATTGCGAAGATCTTCGTGACAATACGGTAGGACTGAATCCACTTATTTAGCAATGACAAAAATAATCCCCTCCCCCTTGATGTACCCAAAGGGCATAAAGGGGAGGGCTAGGGTGGGGGTGAAAAGTGCAGATTCTCAACCAGGCAAAAACACCCTCCCCCTAGCCCCCTCCCATCAAGGGAGGGGGAATTTAAGGGCACTGAAAGGGTAAACGTGACGCAGGAACAGGGCATCAGGGTCAACAATCTCAGCTACTCGGTGGACCGGCGGCAAATCCTCACGGAGGTCTCGCTGTTCGAGGAGAAGGGGGTGAACCGGACCATCCTCGGCGCGAGCGGGGCGGGGAAGACCACCATCCTCAAGCTGATGCTCGGCCTGCTGAAACCGGACGCCGGCGAGGTCCTGATCGACGGGGTATCGCTCGCCGGCCTCACCGAAGGGGAACTGATCCGGCTCCGGCGCAAGATCGCCATCGTCTTCCAGGGGGGGGCACTGTTCGACTCCATGACCGTGGGGGAGAACGTGGGGTACCGCCTGTTCCAGGACGGCCAACTCACGGAAGCGGAGATCGAGCGGATCGTCCTGGAGAAGCTCTCCTTCGTCGGGCTCGGGGACACCATCGACTACTACCCCTCCCAGCTGTCGGGGGGGATGAAGAAGCGGGTCGCCATCTCCCGGGCGCTTGCCGCGGAGCCGGACTACATCTTCTTCGACGAGCCGACCACGGGGCTCGACCCGGTGGGGGTCTACAACATCTGCCACCTGATGCGGCGGCTCCAGCAGGAGGGGAAGACCACCCTCATGGTGACCCACGACCTCGTCACCGCCTTTGCGGTGTCGGAGCGTTTTTCCTTCATCTACAAGACGCGCCTGATCTTCGACGGCACCAGGGAAGAAATGCTCGCTTCCCAACTGCCGGGGATCCGCGAGTTCCTGGAGCCTTCCGACGCGTCACTGTTCGTGTTGTCCGAAATGCCTCCTGGAGGGGAGTTCCATGAAGCGAAGCGATAACATTGCCTGGTCCCAGGTGAAGGTGGGAATCTTCATCGTCTGCGCCCTGATCTTCCTGGCGGGGGGGATCATCATCATGGGGAAACAGACCAAGCTGTTCGTCCCCAAGGGGGAGCTGTCGGTCATCATGGCCGATGTGGCGGGGCTCAAGGTCGGCGCCCCGGTCTGGCTGGCCGGGGTCGACGTGGGGGCGGTGACCGAAATCCGCTTCGAGCGCCCCCGCGAGAGCAACGAGGTGCGGGTCGACCTGGAGGTGGACCGGGAGGCGCTCAAGAAGATCGGCCCCGATTCGGTGATCACCGTCAAGACCCGCGGCCTGATGGGGGAAAAATACGTCGACATCACCCCGAGCCGGGTCTACTCGGAACTCCCCGCCAAGCGGCTCTTCGGGACGTCGGTGGCGAAGCTCGACGACGTGGTGGCCAAGGCGGGGACCGCCTTCGACCAGATGAACCAGATCATCGGCAAGGTAAACCGGGGGGAGGGGACCCTCGGCAGGTTCAGCGAGAACCCCCAGCTCTACGACAACCTGGTCCGGCTCACCGCGGAGCTGCGGGTGTTCGTCGACTCGGCGAACCGGGGGGAAGGGACCATCGGCAGGCTGACCAAGAGCAGCGAGCCGTACGACCGGATGATGAGCGTCCTCAACCGGGCCGACGAAACCCTGAAGGATATCCAGAACTCCCAGGGGACCATGAGCAAGCTGATCTACGACCGGCAGCTCTACGACAAGCTGGTCGCCCTGGCGGACAAGAGCAACCGGGCGGCCGACGACGTGCGGGAGCTGAACAAGAAGCTCACCTCCAGGGACACCAGCGTCGGCAAGTTCCTCTCCGACCGGGAGTTCTACGACAAGGGGATCGCCCTGATCGACCGGGCCGACCGGTCGGTCAAAAGCTTCGAGGAGGTCACCAACCGGGTCAACCGGGGTGAGGGGACCGTCGGCAAGCTTCTCAACGAAAAGGAGCTGTACGAGAAGCTCGACCGGGTGATCGGCGACCTGGACGCGCTGGTCAAGGACGTCAAGGCGAACCCGAAGCGGTACGTGAAGTTCTCGGTCTTCTGACTTTCACGCGAAGCGTTCGATTTGGCTTGACGGCAGGCCTCCGGCGTTCTATAAACCCCGGAGGTCTTTCGGTATGTGAATGAGTCTCAAAAGGTAACCATTCAGCGCCGATTTATAACTCCCCCTGTCCCCTTTAGGCCCTTTGGGTCCTCTTACTTAAGAGGGGGAGTGAATATCGGCCTCATCTGGAACTTCCGGCACAGGGGCAATATTGCGTCCCTCCCCTTAGCTTAAGGGGAGGACAGGTGGGGTTATAGGTTGTGGCAGTAAGCTGAATAGTACGTCAAAAGGAAGATAAACCATGACGAAAAAAGCTGTGGTACTCTATAGCGGCGGACTCGACTCCACCACCTGCCTGGCGATCGCGAAAGCAGAGGGGTTCGCCCCCCACGCCATGAGCTTCGCCTACGGCCAGCGCCACGAAACCGAGCTTGAGGTGGCAAAAGCCAATGCCCGCGCCATGGGGGCGGTGGAGCACCTGGTGGCGGAGTTCGACCTGCGGAAGGTCGGGGGGAGCGCCCTGACCGCGGACATCGCGGTCCCGAAGGAGGGGGTGGGGAGCGACATCCCGGTCACCTACGTGCCGGCCCGCAACACCATCTTCCTCTCCTTCGCCCTCGGCTGGGCCGAGGTGCTCGGCACCTTCGACATCTTCATCGGCGTGAACGCCCTCGACTATTCGGGCTACCCCGACTGCCGCCCCGAGTACATCGCCGCCTTCGAGACGATGGCAAACCTCGCCACCAGGGCGGGGGTGGAGGGGACGGGCCGGTTCGCCATCCACACCCCCTTGATACACCTGAGCAAGGCGGAGATCATACGCAAGGGGCTCAGCCTGGGGGTGGATTACGGCCGCACCCACTCCTGCTACGACCCGACCCCGGAGGGGCTCGCCTGCGGGCTGTGCGACTCCTGCCGGCTGCGGCTCAAGGGGTTCGCCGAGGCGGGGGTGGCGGACCCGGTGAAATACGTAAACTCGTAGGGCGCACGGCGTGCGCCCTCTCATCCGCAACGACCTTTGCACCGCAAGGGCGCACGCCGTGCGCCCCTATGTCAGGAATACCGATGAAAACAGATAAAGGTTCCAACTCGAAACCGACACCGCTCAGCGATGTGCAAAAATCCCGCGACACGCGTAAAATCGCCATCAACAAGGTGGGGGTGAAGGACATCTCCTATCCCATCGTGGTGATGGACAAGAACCGCTCGGTCCAGCATACCGTGGCGCGGGTCAACATGTACGTGGACCTCCCCCACCATTTCAAGGGAACCCACATGAGCCGCTTCATCGAGATCCTCGACGCCTACCGGGAGAAGATCGCCCTGGACAAGATGGAGGTCATCCTGCAGCGGATGAAGGAGAAGCTCGGGGCGTCCTCCGCCCACCTGGAGATCGAGTTCCCCTACTTCATCGAGAAGAAGGCCCCGGTCTCCGGCGCCAGGAGCCTCATGGAGTACACCTGCGAATTCAAGGCGAGCCTCTCGGAACAGCTCGACTTCGTCCTGGGGGTCAAGGTGCCGGTCACCTCGCTCTGCCCGTGCAGCAAGGAGCTCTCCCGCTTTGGTGCCCACAACCAGCGCTCCATCATGACCGTCCAGGTCCGCTACCGGGAATTCCTCTGGATCGAGGACCTGATCGAGATCATCGAGTCGTGCGGCAGCTCGCCGGTCTGGTCGCTGCTGAAGCGGGAGGACGAGAAGTTCGTGACCGAATCCGCCTACGAAAATCCCCGGTTCGTGGAGGACATGGTCCGGGAGGCGACCATCAGGCTCGACGCACTGGACACCATTACCTGGTTCTCGGTGGAAGCGGAGAACTACGAGTCGATTCACAAGCATTCGGCCTACGCCGCGGTGGAGCGGGACAAGAGATAAATCATGTTCGAGGTTCAAGGTTCGAGGTTTTAACTTCGAACAGTGAACAGCATTTGTTGATAACCCTGTGGATAAGTCGCAAAATTGTGGATAAAGCTAAGTTTTCTCCCATGGCGGCACCTGTTAATCCCCGCTGGCAGCGGGTTTACAGGTTTTTCCCGGATATTCGGCAAACCCTTGTACAAACAGCCGGTTATGGATAAACAGTTCAACAAGGCCCTCATCATTTTCGCCAAGCGCCCCTCGCCGGGCCGGGTCAAGACCAGGCTCTCCCCTCCCCTCTCCCCCGGGGAGGCGGCCGAGCTCTACCGCTGCATGCTGGAAGACATCCTGGAGAAGACGGCGACCATTCCCGGCGTGGACCGGCGGCTCTATTACGAGCCGGAGGAGGGCGCCGCCCCGTTCTTCGCGCAGATTGCCCCCGGCCTGGCCTGCGCCCCCCAGGAGGGAGGGGGCCTGGGCGCGAGGATGGCGAACTCCTTCCGTGACCTTTTCGCCCTCGGGTACGGTGAGGTCGCCATAATCGGCACCGACCTCCCCGACCTCCCCCCGGCGTACGTCCAGGGGGCGTTCGGCCGGCTGGAAGCGGGGGGCGTCGACGCGGTGTTCGGCCCGACCGAGGACGGCGGCTACTACCTTCTCGCCATGAAGGAGCTGCATGGCGAGCTCTTCCGGGACATACCCTGGTCGAGCGGGGAGGTGTTGGCGCAGAGCCTGGCGAGGGGGGAACGGGCCGGCCTCGGGGTTTCCCTCCTGCCGGTCTGGCACGACGTGGATACGGCCGAGGACCTGGAGCGGCCGGAACTCCTGGATGCGCGCAACGGGGCGCCGCGCACCCGGCGGTTCGTCGGGACCTGGCTCAGGACGCGGAGATTATGACAAGCCTGTCCGGCAACATCCGTAAGCTCTACGCCTTCTCCTTCCTCCAGATGATGCTCTTTCCGATGGCGATCATCACCCTCTTCTGGAAGGACCACATCGGTCTTACCCTTGCACAGATCCTCCTCCTGCAGAGCATCTTTTCCCTCGCCACGGTCGTTCTGGACTATCCCGCGGGGTACGTGAGCGACCGTCTCGGCTACCGCGTGGCGCTCACCATCGCGTCGCTGTTCGGCATCGCCGGCTGGGGAGTGTACACGGTCGCCGCCTCCTTCGCCCAGGTGCTGCTAGCCGAGATCCTCCTCGGCATCTCCCTCTCGTTCATCAGCGGCTCCGACAGCGCCCTCCTCTACGAGACGCTGCGGGCAGAGGGGAACGAGCAGCTCTATGCGCGCCACGAGGGGCGGATGAACGGGTTCGGGCAGACCGGCGAGGCCGTGGGGGCCGTATTCGCAGGGGTCATCTACGCCGCCGCGCCGCTTCTCCCCTTCTTCCTCCAGGTCGGCGTCTGGATCGCCGCCCTCTGCGTCACGAGGACGATGGTGGAAACGCCCCGGGAAAGCCTCGCCCCCCATCGCTCCCACCTTGCAGAGGCCTTCCGGACAGCCCGGTACGCCTTCCGGGACAACCGGCACCTCCGGTACACCATCCTGCTGAACACGGTGCTCGGGATCGCCTCCTTCTTCCCGGTCTGGCTCATTCAGCCCTACATGCGGCAGACCGGGGTCCCGCTCGCCTGGTTCGGCCCGGTCTGGGCGGGGGCCAACCTGACGGTGGCCCTCTTCTCCCTGGCGAGCCACCGCGTCCACACCCGCCTGGGGGACCGGCGCATGGTGGTCCTCTTCGTCGTCCTGATCGCCGCTGGCTACTTCGGCCTCGGGCTGATCGGGGGGCTCTGGGGGTTCCTCTTCTACTACCTCCTTACGGGGATGCGGGGGATGCGGGGGCCGATGATGCTCTCCCATACCCAGGCGGAGAGCCCCTCTGCGAACCGCGCCGCCGTCCTCTCCCTCCAGTCGGTCTCCTTCCGGATCTTCTTCGCCTGCACCGGCCCCTTCGTCGGGCGGCTCGCCGACGCCGTCGGGGTGCAAAAGACCTTTCACTTCCTCCTCTACGGGTTCCTGGCCGCCCTGCCGCCGCTCGCTCTCCTCTTTCTCGGAAGCTGCCGCGGCGGAAAAAATCGACCCGGGCCGGCCTGAAACTTCGCACGGACGTGGTAAAATTGTTGAGCTATGCACAACTATGGCTCACGAGGTGATGGCATGAGAACACGGAACACGCTTGAAATTGGTCGTGGCAGCTGCCGCCGGGAGAGCGCGTCGCCCGCCGGAAACGTCGGGCGTCTTGGCCGGTTGGCGGCACGGATCGCCGTCTGCGCGGCAGCATCGCTCCTCCTCGCCTTCCTGGTCGTGGCCGATCCCCCCCCCGCCTCGGCCCAGATCGCCATCGGGGTGTCGATCACCATCGCCCCTCCGGCGCTCCCCATCTACGTCCAGCCCCTCTGCCCCGGTCCCGGCTACATCTGGATACCGGGCTACTGGGCCTGGGACCCGGATTACGGCTACTACTGGGTTCCCGGCACGTGGGTGCCGGCCCCCTACCCCGGCTTGCTCTGGACCCCCGGCTACTGGGCATGGTACGACGGCGGGTACGTCTGGTACGACGGCTACTGGGGACCGGTCGTAGGCTTCTACGGCGGCATCGACTACGGCTTCGGCTACAACGGCTACGGCTACTACGGCGGCTACTGGAGCGGCAACACGTTCTTCTACAACCGGACGGTCAACAACATCACTATCACGAACGTCACGAACATCTACAGCAAGCCGGTCCCGATACGCACAACACGGCGGGTCAGCTTCAACGGCGGCAGGGGAGGCACCACCCTGCGCCCCACCCCCGCGCAAGTCGATGCCCGGCGCAGGGGTAGCGCCCCCGCGCCGATGCAGAGGGAGCATCAACAGACCGCCCGGCGCGACCCGAAGCTGCGGGCGTCCGTGAACCGCGGCCGTCCGGAGATCGCCGCCACCCCGAAGCCGGGGATGTTCAGCGGCCCCGGCGTGAAGCGCGCGACCAGGGCAGGCGCCCCCTACAAGGCTCCGCCGCCTCACCGCATGGCCCCCTCCACCCCTGAGGGACGCCGGCCGGTCACCGAGCCGAGGCGCGAACAGCCACGGCCTCAGGAACGCCAGCGAATGGAACGGCCTCAGGAGCGACCGCAGGAACGCCAGCGGATGGAACGGCCGCAAGAGCGACCACGGATGGAACGGCCACAGATGGAACGGCCGCAGGAACGACCACGTACGGAACGGCCACAGATGGAACGGCCGCAGGAGCGACCGCGGATGGAACGTCAGCCGGAACGGCCGCAGGCGGTGCGTCCGCAAGCGGTGCCCCATCCAGAACCGGCGCAGCGGGAAGCACCCCGCCAGCAGCCACGCGGCGAGAAGGAGCGCGAATAGATTGATTCGGTATGCGGGGGGGGCGGCACCGCTTGTCGCCCCCCTGCGTACCCACCCGCAATTCTCCGCAGTTAAGCACTTGACACCCTTCCCGCCCGGTTGTATTTTTGAACCAGCTTTAATCCACTTTGCAGGAGGCATCGCCATGAAAAGAATCATCATCGCTGCATTGCTCATCACCCTCGTCTGCGGCCAGGCGCTCGCCGGCGGGGGGCTCGACGTTTTTCTCGACAACCTCAACGTCCAGGCCCGGGCCGACATGAACGGCTTCTCGGTTAAGGTGGGCGCCCAGTTCGGCGTCCCCCAGGCGCAGGTGCAGGCCGTCATCGGTACGGTCAAAGAGCCCGCCGACGCATTCATGGTCTTCCAGCTCGGCCAGATGGCGCAAAAGCCACCCGAGACGGTCGTGCAGGTCTACAAGGCGAACCGGGGCAAGGGGTGGGGGGTGATCGCCAAGAGCCTCGGGATCAAGCCCGGCTCACCCGAGTTCCACGCCCTCAAGCGGGGCGACTTCGCCCTGAGCGGCGAGCCGGGCGGAGGGCCGGGTGGAGGCCATGGGCACGGGAAAGGGAAGGGAAAAGGGCCTAAGTGGTAGGATCGAGAGGGGGACGGGTGGCGAAAGGCCGCCTGTCCTTTTTTGTGTTGAAGGTGCGGCTTTGTAGGCCCTCCGATGGGAAAGCATATACATATAGACAACAATAATTCACTTTGAGAAGCCGCGAAGGGCACTAATGGTTAACTACAGGTATATGATTGGCAGTCATCTACAGGTAGATGCCAAGCTCTAAACGTTCTCTCATCCACCAGTACCTGGAGTAAACAATGAAGCGGTTGCGGATTTTTATATTCGTTGTTGTATTGAGTATATCACTAGTTTCGATGCTGAGTGCTGCCTCTCCAGGTCTCAATATTTTGTATTCCTTTAAAAATGGAGAGGTACAGCTTGATCTGGCCACCTACACCAAAGCCAC
>DATDNF010000003.1:0-24810 GCA_036518435.1 Geobacteraceae bacterium | reverse complement strand
CGCCGCCCCTACAAGGAATCAACGCATGAAAACATTGATTTTCGGCGCAGGCAACCTCCTCCTCTCGGACGAGGGGTTCGGGGTTCACGCCATCCGCTACCTGGAGGAGAACTACCTCTTCCCGGACACGGTAGAGCTGTACGACGGCGGCACCCTCGGCATCATGGTGACCCACAAGCTGGAGGAGGCGGAACGGGTCTTTGTCCTGGACGTGGTCGACACCGCCGGCGAGCCGGGGGACCTGTTCCGGTTCGAAAAGGACGATATCATGCTGAACCGGCTGCCGCTCAAGATGTCGCCCCACCAGATCGGCATCCAGGAGGTGCTGTTCCTGGCCGATATGCGCGACACCTGTCCGCAACAGGTGTCGCTGATCGGCGTGATCCCCGGGTCGCTGGAGGCGGGGTGCGAGCTTACCCCGCGCCTCAGGGAGCGGGTGGCGGAGGTGGCCCGGATCGTCGCGGATGAGTTGACGGCTGACGGGGTGAAGGTCTGCCGTAAGGCGGCCTGACAATTAACCCAATGGAGGTTTACAATGTTCGGATTCGGTATGCCGGAACTCATCCTGGTCCTCGTCATAGCCCTGGTGGTAGTTGGACCTGCCAAGCTGCCGCAGCTCGGCCAGGCGCTGGGAGGGTCGATCCGGAGCTTCAAAAAGGGGCTGAAAGATGAAGACGTGCCCCGCATCGTCGAGAAATAATCGGGATAAATTCTCCCCCCATGTCTTGCCATGATCCTGTGGACGAGGCCGATTCCGGTGTCTGCCCCGAATGACGCCGACACGTCAGAAGGGGCCTTTCCGCGTCCTTCGTGTCACAACCCGCGCCGCAGGCGGTTCCCCGCACCGGCTTCGCAAGAGCGAACCTCTTTTTTACCATTCTGCAAACAGAAATTCCCCCCTCCTCGATATTTTTGAAAAAACATTTGCTATACTTAATCTGGATTTGGCCTGCGGTGCCCGGCATTTTCTCCGAGTTCCAGCGGCCCACTTTCGTGAGGGTAGGCGATGAACAATTCCATGATACTGATCGTCGATGACGACGTTAATCTGAGGAAGACTCTTGCCGATATTCTCCGGGCCAAGGGGTATGAAAGCATTGCCGTCGGCAAAGGAGCGGAGGGGCTTGCCCTGCTGGAAGAGAACCGGGTCAATCTGGTGCTTCTCGACCTCGGCCTTCCCGACATCCCGGGACTGGAGGTGCTGAACAGGGTGAAGGCCGCATCTCCCGGTGCGGCGGTCATCATCCTTGCCGGCCAGGCTACCCTTGATTCGGCAATCGAGGCAACAAACAGGGGAGCCTTCTCCTATCTGAAAAAACCTTACGAGATGGACCAGCTGATGCTGCAGGTCAGGCGGGCGATCGAGAAACAGGAGGCTGAGAAGGCGTTGCTGGAAAACGAGGAGCGGTTTCGCAAGCTCTTCGAGGAGAGTCCCCTCGGCATGGCGGTCGTCGATCTGAATTTTCACTATACCAGGGTCAACGAGATGCTCTGCCGGATGATGGGGTATTCGGCGAGGGAGCTCACCGCCCTCAAGGTTGCGGATCTCACCTACCCTGCCGATATCGGCACTACCATGCAGAACGCGCAACTGCTTCGCAGCGGGGAAGTCCCCTACTTCAAGATGGAAAAGCGCTGCGTTACAAAGAGCGGGGATCTCCTCTGGGGGCAGGTTACGGTGTCGTTGATCCGTGATGAAGCGGGCACTCCCCTCTATTACATGGGAATGGTGGAGGATATCAGCGAACGGAAGATCCTCGAAAGCCAGCTCCGCCATGTCCAGAAGATGGAGGTGGTCGGCCATCTCGCCGGCGGCGTCGCCCACGATTTCAACAATATCCTCACGGCGATCATCGGTTTCAGCACCCTGCTGCAGATGAAGATCGGCAAAGATAGTCCTTATGCCGACTATCTGGAGCAGATACTGGCCGCAGCCGACCGTGGCGCCCATCTGACCCAGGGCCTGCTTACGTTCAGCAGAAAACAGATCATGAATCCCTCCACGACGGATTTAAACGCTATCGTCAAGAGCCTGGAGAAGATCCTGCCCCGCATGGTCGGCGAGGAGATCGCCGTGCAGATCAAGCTGGCCGGGCAAAAGCTGACCGTCATGGCGGACCCCGGCCAGATCGACCAGGTCCTGGTCAATCTGGCTATAAACGCCCATGATGCCATGCCCGGCGGCGGAACGTTAACCATCGAAACCTCGACGTTCGACATGGCCGAAGATTTTCTCAAGAGCTACGGATACGGAGCCGTCGGACGTTATGCCATGCTGGTGATGCGTGATACCGGCATCGGGATGGACGAGAGGACCGAGGCCCGGATTTTCGAGCCGTTCTTTACCACCAAGGAAGTGGGCAAGGGGACGGGACTCGGCCTCGCCATCGTGTACGGGATTATCAAGCAGCACGGCGGGTACATCAATGTAGCCAGTGCACCGGGCAGAGGGACCACCTTCAACGTCTTTCTCCCCCTTCTCGAAGGGGATGTTGTCCCGCAGCGGGTGGCCCAATCCCCCCCGGCAGCCCTGGGCGGTACCGAAACCCTGCTGGTTGCGGAAGATAGTCCGGAAGTGAGAAGCATAACCAGGATGCTGCTGGAGGAACATGGCTATCGGGTGATCGAAGCTGTTGACGGTGAGGATGCGGTGGAAAAGTTTGCAGCGCATCGGGATGCTGTCAGGTTGGTGATCATGGATGTGGTGATGCCGAAAAAGAACGGGAAGGAAGCTTTCGACGAGATCCGGAAAATCCGCGCTGATGCGAAAGGCATATTCACCAGCGGTTATACGGCGGATGCCATCCACCACAAAGGAGTCCTCATGGAAGACATAAACTTTATTCCTAAGCCCGCTTCGCCACAGGCTTTGTTGAAAAAAGTCAGAGATCTGCTCGGCGGCCCAACGAACAGGTGACGCCGAGACATGAAAAAGGGGCGGTGTGCGAAGCCGCCCCTGCTACGGGAAGACGTGTATTTGGCCGGTGCGCCGCGCTTAGTTTGCTTTGAGAGGGACAGGGGCGTGCGGCGCGATGAATTCCCGCTGCTTGTTCAGGGACGTGTAGAGGAGCGAACCCATCGGCGGCAGCAGGACGACCAGCAAGGTCCATAATGCCCGCTTCGGTCCCCTGATCTTTTTCAGGGAAATGTCCGCGAGTGCCCACCATATGGAGAGAAACTGAAAGATGACGATAAAGGGAATTACCGTGAGTATCAGGCCGAATCGTATGGTTTCCATGGTGGGCTCCTTTTGTCTTGTTTGCTTGGCGGCGCGTAACCGTCCTGCTATTACTTAATCCAAAAAGCGTGCCGCTTTGCATGTTTTTGGGTAAAATAAATTAGCTGTTTTAAATCAACTGGTTGCGGTATGGGGACGGTGCCGGGCGGGGAGTGCAACGGGAGGGGGGTGTTGCATTGCAACGGTCTGCGGCAACAATCGCAAAAAAGCGTTGCAGCATTTGCAACGGTACGTGGCGGATCGCTGCGAATCAGGTGAGTATTTTCTGCAACGCGGGGTAATCGACCTTGGCGTTGTGCCGCCGGTCCATGGGGATATGCCGCACTTCTCGCACCTCATCGATGGATGCCCAGGCGAATACCGGCTGAGGCTCCGCTGCAACCATTGCCGCGCCGGCGGCGCGCTCGACGAAGAGGATGCGCTTTTCCCCGTCCCGGACCAGCGCTGCCCGGCGTACTGCGGGAAGCTGCCGGGCAGCGCACTCCACGGCAAAGGGGTAGAGGACCCCCCGGCTGTCGCGGATGACCGCCGATGCCCTTCCCAAAAGCCAGAGGCGCCCCTGCCGGTCGAAATAGCCGCAATCGCCGGTGCGGTGCCAGACCGCTCCATCCACCAGGAATTTCGTCTCCGCGTCACCCGCCCCGTTAAGGTACCCTTTCAGCACATGGCCGCCGCTGACCACGATCTCTCCCGCTTCACCTGCAGCGCAGGATAGTTTTTCGAACTGTGCTGAGTTGAATGGGCCGAGGGGCGCTCCCCACTCCGCAGTGACAATTCTTACCCGGATCTCCGGGACCGGCTTGCCCGCCAGGAGTCCCTTGCCTTCCCCCATGCGCGTCATGTCCTCTTCACCGATCCCGCTCCGGCTGATGTGGGAGATCGGCTCCGCTTCGGTGGAGCCGTAGACCGCGACGATTTCAGCGCCGGGAAAAGCCGCGGCGAACCGCTCGAGGTTATCGGGGAACACCGGTGCGCCGCCGGTGAAGACGTGGCTGAATCCCTCGATCTTCCGCCCCGTTCCGAGGCAGCCCTCGCAGAGCCGTTCCAGAAACGCGGGCGAGGCCACGGTGCGGCCAGGCCGGAAGCGGTCAATCTGGCCGAGGATCGGCCCGGGGACGATGGCGCCGGGCCGTGCCAGGTCGGCGTCGGGAATGAGCGAGGTGACGCCGGATGCGAGGTTGGCCAGGACGAAGACCGGCAGGGTGGTCAGGTCTATCTCGCCGGGAGCCAGGGCGATGGCATTTTCCAGCACCCGGTGCTGCTCCAGGAGGAAGCCGTGGCTGCGCACAGCCCCCTTGGGGAGGCCGGTGCTGCCGCTCGTGAAGGTGATCAGGGCCGGGGTGTCGGGCGGGGCGGGGACGATGTCGGCGTGGGGAGCGAGGTTGTCCGCCCGGCTCCACGGCACAGCCCCGGGGACCAGGCGGCTGAAAGCGAACAGGCGCGGGATGCGGCGGAGCGCCGGGGAGACGAGCCTGAGCAGGTGCGCCTTGGGGGAGGCGATGAGCGCGGCAGGACTGAGCATGGCGCAGCAGCGTTCCATGTGCTCCCGCCCGGCTGACGGGTCGAGGAACATGGCGGTCATCCCGAGGCGGAAGAGGGCAAGCAGCGCCACGTACAGCTCGGCCGACATCGGCTGGAAAACGAGGACCGGGTTTCCCGGTTGCAGGCCGCTTTTCCGCAGCAGCGCGGCGCCCCGCGCCGTCGCCTCTTCCAGCTCCTCGAACGTTGTGATGCGGTCCCGGCCGCGGTGCGTATCGATAATCGCCGCTCTATCCGGCCGCTCGGTCACCCGATGTCTGAACACCTCGACGATGTTCACCGTACCCTCCGGGCATAGAGTGTGTACAGGCGCATCTCCTCGCCGTAGTGGCCGCTCATGGTCCGGGAGCGGTTCTGCTCGTGGATCAGTGCGAGGATGGCGCGGCGAAAGCCCATCTCCCGCGCGGTTTCCATTGCCTTCAGCATAAGCAGCGTGCCGATCCCCCTGCCGCTCCAGGCGGGGAGTACCGCGAGGGACTTGAGGATGACCGTGTCGAGTGGCGACCCCCGCTGAAGCCGGAGCATGTCCGGCAGGGAGAAGATGAAGCCGACGGGGCTTCCCTCCTGCTCCGCGAAGAGGATAAGCTCCGGCAGCGCGTGGGGCTGCACTTTCGCGTACATCGCCAGGAACTCCGCGCGGCCGATCGGCGTGTAGAGGAAGTTGTCCCTGAAGCCCGCCAGAGAGAGGTCGTAAATCCGCTCCAGTTCCCCCGTGAAGTTGTCTGGCCGCAGCGCCCGGAGCGTGATCCCGTCCGCGCGAAGCCGCGCCTCCAGGCCGGCGGCCGCGGTAACGGTCCCTTCCAGGGAGGAGACCAGGTACGAATAGTAGCGGGCGAGCGGCGCGAAGCCGGCCGTATCGAAATGCTGCGGGTAGTCGTCCGGGTTGTCCGGCTCCAGGAAAAAGGGGGGCTCCGGGCCGCGCTCCGTTACGAACCGGTAGCGCCGCCAGCTGTTCCCGTCCATGGGGCCGACAGCGACGGTGCAGCCGTGGCCGGCCAGTTCCCGGCAGGCATGAGCGAGGAGTTGACCGGCGCTCCCGGCGTCGCGGGCCGCGTAGTGGCCGATCACCCCGAGGCGCTCGCCGGGAAGGTCGGGCACCACAGTCCACCAGAGGGAGCAGCGTCCGGCCAGCCTTCCATCGTTATCTATCATTACCCAGTGGGCGTCGGGACGATGCACGCGAAGCTCCTCGGCGGTGAGGGGGGGAATGTCCCCCGGTCCCTTCAGGGAGTCCAGCTCTTCCGGCGATGCGATCAACTTCAACTCAGCCATGTTCGCTCCGCTCGTGACAACTACTGTCCGGTCAACAGCTGCGCCAGGTAAACGCCGGCCGCCGCTGCGCCGGTACTGATCATCCGGATTCGTTGCCGGAGCACCCACCCCCGCTCATCCCGGGGGAGCGCCGCTGTCAGGCGCTGGAACACGAGGTACGCCCCCATGGTCCCCGCCGGCACCAGTCCCGCTGCCATCCAGAAGGGTATTGCCGGATAGAGCAGGAGAGGCACAA
This sequence comes from Geobacteraceae bacterium, assembly GCA_036518435.1. Taxonomy (GTDB): domain Bacteria; phylum Desulfobacterota; class Desulfuromonadia; order Geobacterales; family Geobacteraceae; genus JAMPXD01. The sequence goes on along the minus strand of DATDNF010000003.1, from coordinate 18,526 downwards.
CCGCGATCATCAGGGTGGATGCAAGGGTGCAGAAAAGCCCGCGGAGGAGCCGGCTGCGGCGCAGCCTCTGCAGCAGGACGCCGCCGTCCACGGAGATCGACAGGAAAAAGGCGAAGATCAGGGTGATCTGGGTGACTATGGCGGTCAGGTAGGGAACGTACAGGCGGCGGTACTCGTCGGTGGCGTTGGCGGCGAAAATGAGCAGCACCGGGACGATGGCCGAATAGAAGAGCACCTTGACCTGGTAGTTGGTGATGTCTTCCGGCACCTGGCGGCGAAACGAGAGGACCAGCAGAAACAGGAGGACCTGCGCCAGCAGGAGCGGCAGGAACCAGGAAAAATCGCACAGGCTCCAGGCCGCGTAGTTGACCAGGATCATGCCGATGAGGCCGCTCGGTTTGAAGATCTTCTGCAGCAATGACAAGACGACGGTGACGGCGATGATGATGAAGAGGATGCCGGTCTGCTCGATGGTCGAGGCGAGGTCGTGCCGGGTCATTTTCGCCAGGACGAAAAACGTTCCCAGCGGGACGTAGATGTTGTCGCTTCCCGCCAGGGAAACCGCCTCGAAGCCGGTGACGAGCAGCGCAATGACCAGGGCGATCAGCACCGACTGGAGCCTGCTGGTATCGGTCAAGAGCAGCAGCGGGAGGTGGACGCAGAGGAAGGTGACGAAGAAGAAGACGAGCGACCCCTCCAGGCTTCTTTCCGAATCTTCCACCTGGTAGGTGATCAGGCCGTACCTGGTGCCGACCAGGGCCGCCAGGGTGTCGGAAACCGTCAGGGCGAGGACGGAGATGAGGTAGAGGACCTGCCGCTGATGGCCGAGAAAAAAGAGGAGGGTGATCGCCAGCGGGAAATAGACGGCGCCGGACGAGGAGCGGCTGACACCGTGAACCGACTGGAGGAGCCCCTTCCGTTTGGTCAGCAGGATAAACCCTGCGAACAGCAGGGCCATGAGCAGCACGGTCCAGGGGGAGCGGAGGGCGTAGGGAAAGAACAGCGCCGTGACCCCTCCGAAAAAATGGACGAACTTCCGCGACATCTCCGGCCTTGCCGGCATGGCGCGGCGGACCAGTTCGCCGCCGGCGAAGATCGCCAGGAACACGACGCCGAGCAGCATGGCAGGGATTATGTCCGCGTAGATCAGCTCCATGTCAGACGATCTCCTCCACCACGAAGGCGCTGTAGAAGAAGGCCTTGTCCTCCCGGAAGAGCCGCTCCGCCAGGTGGTCCAGCGGGAGAAGACGGTCCGCCATCCGCTCGGGTCGGCGTCGCGGGGCGAGCATGTTCCAGTAGGCGAGCCTTCCACTGCGCCGGCCGGCGCGGTGGATCCGCTCCAGGAGGAGGTGGCAGTTCGCCTCGGACATGTACTCGAAGATGTCGCTCAGGTTGAAGCGGTCGATGACCCCCTCCCCCTCCTGCTCCAGGAAATCCTCCAGCGGCAGGCAGTGCCATTCCAGCCGGTCGAGGTTGGCGCGGATGGCCGCGAAGTTCTCCTCCCTGAGGGCGAAGGGGAGCGCCGTCGTGTGCCGGCCGGTGAGGATCCACTGCAGGTAGGGGTTGTCGGCGGGATCGAGGCGGGTCAGGGCATGGCGGGTCCGGGCCAGGATCCGCTCGGCCACGCTTCCCTCCACGTAGCGGAAGAAGCTCGGGTCGCGCCCGAGCCGTCCCATGACGAAGCGGGAAAAGAAGAGCCGGAACAGGAGCCGCCAGCGCCAGGTGTCCCATTCTTCCCGGTAGAAGCGCTCCCGCTCCGCCGCATCGCCCCCCGCCAGCAGCTGCGCGACTGAAGCGCGGGAATGGACGAGCGGCAGGACCCGGCTGCGGAACAGGGCGAAGTAGTGCTCGAATTTGCCCGCGCCGCCGATTCCCCCCTCCACCGCGGCGGGATGGGCGTCCCAGAAGGCGGCGGCCTCCGCGGAGAGAAGCGGCCGGCAGCGGCGGTAAAGCTCTCCCCGCCGTCCGCTCGGGACGGAGCCGATCAGCTCCAGCAGCTCCCCGTGGGAAAGCTCACGGTAGGCCGCCACCCGCAGCTCCAGGCAAAAGAGCTGGGCCGGGCTGAGGTCGAGGGCGATGACCCGCCCGGCCCCCCGCGCCAGCATGGCCAGGGTGTTGTCCCCCGCCGAGGCGATGGATATGCAGGTGTCTCCCGGCCGGATGGCGAGCCCCTCCAGGAGGATGTCCGCATCCTCCCAGCACTGGGCGTAGCGGATAACCGAAAAGTCGGCATGCCGGGCGGCCTCACTGGACATCGTCGTACACCTCCTCTGCGGTTATCCGCCTCACCACGCCGGTCGCCCCGTCCATCTCCACGCGGTCGCCGTCCTTGAGCCAGGCGGTGAGCCCCGCCAGGGCGACGATGGCGGGGATTCCCATCTCCCGTGCCACGATGGCCGAATGGGAGAGGAGGCTCCCCCGTTCCACCAGGAGCCCGGCGCAGGCGGGGAAGAGCATGATCCAGCCGGGGTCTGTCCGCTCGGCGACCAGGATCTCCCCCTGGCGGAGCACGGCGCCGCGCGGGTCTGTGATGACCCGCACCTCCCCGCGGACAATGCCGGGGCAGCAGCCGATCCCCCGCAGGATGTCCCCTTCTGGGGGTGCCGCTTCCCCGGTGGCGGCCCGGCAGGGCTGGCCATGTGCGACCATCCCGCGGGTCTCGAACCGGTCGGCGGGGGGCGCCATGGCCCGCCAGCGGTCGAACTCCCGTTTGCGCAGCGCCGCCAGCCCCCTCAGGTCGACCGTAACGGCCGTCCCTTCCACGAAGCCGAACAGCTCGTCCTTGTCCAGGTAGAAGACGTCCCGCGGGTCGTCCAGGATGGCGTCGGCGTGGAGGCGCTTGCCGAGCTCCACGAAGATGCGCCGGACCCGGCCGAACAGGCGGGTCCGCTCGAAGCGGAGGTTTTCCCGGTCCCGCACCCGGCCCCGCGCCTGCCCCAGCACCCATGCGAAGATGGCGCGCCTGACCGGCTTGCCGGCAAGGGCCGCCCGCACCCGCTCCTCAGCCCCCCGCCGGACGGCCCTCTCGTCCACCGCCTGCCCCGCCCGGCCGGCGCGGATGCGGCGGGCGAACTCCCCCACCGAGCGAAAGAGCGGCAGGGGGTCGTCGTGGAGCGTCGGACTTTCCAGCTTCAGCTCGTCGAGACAGCGGTCGCCGAACTTTTCCAGGTAGGCGGCGTAACGTCCCGCCAGCTGCGGGTTTTTCGCAAGAGCTTCCCGGATGGCGTCCGCGGCCGCCGTGGCCAAAAGCTCCGTCAGCTGCCCGTCAGCTGCGGCGATCTCCGCCATCTCCCGCACCCGCCGGGCCGGCTCGGCGCTCACCATCCCCCCCTCGCCGCAGAGGAGGTCGTTCTGCAACGTTCCCCCGTCGTCGCGGCACCACGACGCGGCAAACCTGCGGAGGAGCCCGTAGAAGACCATGGCGAAGAAGTCGTTCACCAGCGGCGCGTCCCAGCGGGTGAGGAGCTTTTGCTCCAGGGCGCGGAAAAGGGCGGCCAGTTCGTCGGGGCGCAGTTCGTCGAGCGGCGGATCGGGCGGGGCGAGCGCCTCCTCCAGGCGGCCGTAGAAGCGGCGGACGTTCTCCGGCAATCGGACGAGGTTCACAATCAGCCCGGCGATGCTGGCGGCGAGGTTCAGGGCGTCCCGCCGCCGGCCGACCCGGCGAGTTGCCACCGCCTCGGCCAGGACCTCGTCGGGGATACCCTCCTTCACCCCCATCATCTGCTCCATGAAGCGGCGGTTGACGGCGAAGCCGGGGAGCATGGCGAGGAGCCGGTACCAGTTGAGGATGTTGTAGTAGACCCGTCCCCTGACAAGCCCGAGCATGCGGGGGAAGATCGGGTCGTTGGCGGCGATAGTCCCCGCCGGCACCGCCATGATGCGGCAGAACTGGCGGTAGACCCCCTCGTAGACGTGGCGGGCGAAGGAGAAGGTGAGCGGGGTGGTGACCCCGCCGTAGCTCTCGGCGATGTTGCTGTTGTCCCAGATGTTGAGGGCGCCGTCCGGGTCGGGGAGGGGGGCGAGCGAGGTGATGGGGCGGGACTGGAGGAGGTAGAGGCGGCTTTCCTCGAAGGCCCATTCGATGTCCTGGGGACGGCCGAAGAAGCTGGCCGCCCGGCGGGCCAGCTCCGCCACCGCCACGACCTGGTCGTCGGTGAGGCATGGCCGTTCGGCCTCCTCCGGCGGGAGCGGTGCGCTTTCGACCCCTTCGCCGTTCCCCGGGGCGGGACGGTGGAAACTCCGCTTGATGGCGATTTCCCGGCCGATGATCTCTCCCCCGCGTGCCACGCGCCAGGTATCCGCATCGCACTCCCCCGAAACCAGGGCCGTCCCCAGGCCCCGGACCGCGCTCACCACCGCGATCCCCCGGCGGCCGCTGACCGGGTCGGCGCTGAAGGCCACCCCGGCGGCGTCTGCGGCCACAATCTGCTGGACCAGCACGGCGGGCGGTGGCGGCGGGAGGGGCAAGCCGTTCTCCCGCCGGTAGGTCATGACCCGCTCGCTGAAGCCGGAGCGCCAGACCGCCGCCACCTTTCCCGGGAGTTCCGCCGGCGGGACGAACAGGAACGATTCCAGCTGCCCGGCAAAGGAGTGCTCGACCCCGTCCTCGTCCACTGCCGAGGAGCGGACCGCCACCGGCTCGCCGCCGGGGGAGAGCTCAGCCAGCGCTGCCATCAGCTCCCGCTGCACCTCTGCGGAGGGGCGGAGCCGGCCGAGTACGGCCCGGATGGCGGCGGCGTCCCCTGCTGCCAGCACTATCCTGTTTTCCTCGGAAAGGCTTGCCCGGAACGCCTCCGGAGCCAGGGCGAACCAGGGGGGGATGGGGAGCCCCGCTCCCGCCATGGCCGCCAGCGCCCCGGCCTTCCCTCCCAGCCGGTCCGGGCCGGCGCCGTTTCCGGGTCGGATCACCCATCTCATGGCGTCCCTCCCAGCCACGAACGGACGAACAGGGGGATCGCTCCCAGGCTGAGGTACATGAGGAGGGTCCAGGTGCCGGAGAAGAGTTCGATCCTCTTGCCCCGCCCCGCCAGGGGGGCGCGGGCAAAGGAAATGGCAAGGGATGCAGCCGCCGCCAGCAGGATCGCCAGCAGCCAGGCCACCGGGGTTGCGAAGCCGATCAGCCTTGCCCCGCGCCAGGCGCAGAGGGCGGTGAGGAGCATCGCCCCGAGCCAGGCGAGGAGCGCCCGCGGTCTTCCCCAGAGGGCGGAGTAGGTCTCCACTCCCTCCTCCTCGTCTTCCGGCGCCCGGACCTTGCGGCCGATCTCGATGACGATGCCGTTCAGGTAGCTCACCGCCAGGAACCAGCCGAGCCCGCGCGGCGGCGGGGCGCCCGCCGTCAGCCAGTCGCAGGCGGTGGCGTAGATGTCGAAGATCGGCATGACCAGCATGTGGGAGAGCATGTAGACAACGGGCTTCCCTCTCAGCCAGCTGCGGACGAAGAACTCCTTGCTCATCAGTGCCAGGTATCCCCAGGCGGCTACGAGGAGCACCGCCTGCAGCGGCCGGAGCCAGAGGGAGCCCGCCAGCTGGACCGCGCCTGCACCGAACCCGACCCAGCCCAGCTCCCTCAGGGTCACCAGCCCGCGGGGGACCGGCCGGTACGGGCGGTAACGGGCGTCTTCCTCCGCATCCTTGAATTCGTCGGCGATCCTGAGCTGGAGGAAGAAGAGAAAGGCGGTGACGAAGGCCACCAGCGCCGCTGCCGGCCGGAGCGCCGTCGCCCCCCTGAGGAGCGCCGAATAGCTCATGGCCGACAGGCTGAAGGCGAGGATGAGCGGCCCGTGGGCGAACACCGGGAAGCGTTCCTGCTGGTAGATCCACCATCGGTTGGCCATGGCGTCCCCGCGGGTCATCGGTCATTTCCCCCGCGCCAGCCGCTGATGCGCCCGCACGAATTCCCCCGAGGCGAGCGCGCCGATGATGGAGAGCTCGCCCGCCAGGGAGAGGCCGGCGCAGACCTCGGCAAGCGCCCGCGCCTTGCCGGGGCCGGCGAGTCCGAGGAGGTCCAGGCACGCCCGCTGGCTCGGCAGGCCGGTGCCGCCGCCGATGCTCCCCACCATCAGGTTGGGGAGGGTGACGGCCGCGTAAAGATCCCCCTCCCTGGTGACTTCGAGGCGGGTCACCCCGACGGCCGATTCGGCGATGCATGCCGCATCCTGGCCGCAGGCGATGTAGAGGGCGGCCAGACCGTTGGCATAGTGTCCCTGCACCCCGATGGTGCCGGAGAGGACCCCCCCCATGGCGGACATGCGCCAATAGTCGGCCATCCGTTCCGGGGAGGTGTGGAGCGCCTTGCGCACCAGTTCGGCGGGGACGGTCACCTCGGCGGTCACCTTCTTGCCGCGCACTGCCAGAAACGACAGGGCGCTCGCCTTCTTGTCTCCCGACAGGTTCGCCTCGACGAAATGGTAGCGCGGCGCCACCGGACTGTGGTCGCGAATGTAGGCGCAGACCGCATCGGTGGCGATGGTCACCATGTTCTGGCCGGAGGCGTCGCCGGTGGAGAATTCGAAATTGAGGTAGACATGGTTCGCCTCCACCGTCACCTTCATGTCGATGAGCCGGCCGTGGCGGGTGGTCGCTTCGGCAACGCCGCGGAACGCGTCCAGCTGGGTGAGCGCCCAGGCCACGAACTGGCCCGCGTGGGCGAGGTCGGCGAAGGCGAAGCCGGGGGCGCGGCTCACCCCTTCGTTGAGGAGCATGGCCGTGCATCCCCCCACCTTGCTGATCAGCTGCGCCCCGCGGTTGTAGGACGCCACCAGCGCCGCCTCGGTGGTGGCGAGCGGCAGGTAGTAATCCCCGCCGGCGAACAGCCCGTTCACCCTGAGCGGCCCCGCCACTCCCACCGGCACCTTCACCGTGCCGATGAAATTCTCGATGTTGTGCCGGTAGAGCTCCATCCGGTCGCGGGTCAGCGGGTCGAGCAGCTCGGCATGGCTCTCCGGAGCGGCCGGGATGTTCCGCCAGCGGTGCTCGACCGCCTCCGGCGTGATGTGCGCCCCGCTCACCACGCGCTCGGCGGGGTTGTCGGGGCGCGGTTGGAGACGCTGCACCAGCTCTTCCTGGCTCTGTTCCCGCAACAGCCCGGAGAGAAAGTCGCGGGCATGGAAATGGTTTGTCGTCATGGGCGGGTCACCTCATCAGTGTGTGGCTGAAGAAGAGTGAAGAAGCTTTTTTTTTTCAGTATACCACCGTGATGAAAAGCCCTTCTCAAAGTTGGTGAGAAGGGCTAGCGAAAGCCTGGGGGAGAGGGCGTTTGTCGGTTTGCAATTATGTGAAATAAAAGGATGAATAATGGCGGAAGCGCATGGGAATCGAACCCACCGGGGAGATTTCTCATCCCCCCCACCGGTTTTGAAGACCGGGCGGCCCACCAGCGACCGACGCGCTTCCATGTAACATGAGGGAACATTAAATTATTGGAACGCCGAAGTCAATTTTAAAATGGCGGTCCCATGGGTCACCCGTTGCGGCGGCGTCTCTTTTTGCCCGTCGATCTTCATGACACGTCGATGCCGTGCACGCCTTCCGGCCGCCAGGCGGGGGAGATCACCTTCGATCCCTCCGCCTCGTCCAGGATGCTCCCGTAGGTGACCGCGAATTCGCCGTAGCGGTTGTTGACATGGTCCATGGCGGCGGTGGCAAGGGCCTTGTTCCGCTCCGCACCGAACAGGGGGAGCTGCTCGCCGTGGTGGATGAGGTTGGTGATGCGCACCCCGAGGAGCCGCACCGGCTGCGTGAGGACGATGCCGTCAAGGAGTTCCGTGGCGGTGCGGAAGATCTCGTCGCTCCGGTTGGTGCAGCCGCTGCGGGTGGTCTGGCGGCTGAAGGTGGTGAAGTCGGCGTAGCGGACGGTGAGGGTGACGGTCTTGCCGAGGACGCCATGTCGCCTGGCCCTGCGTCCGACCATCTCGGAGAGATGGAGGAGCCGGCGGCGGATTTCCTCCCGGCTGTCGATGTCCCGCTCCAGGGTCGTGCTGTGGCCGACGCTCTTCACGTCCTCCGCCTCTTCCGCCGGGACCACCGGGCTGTCGTCCTCCCCCACCCCCATCCGATGGAGCCTTTCGCCGGTCACGCCGAAGCGGCGGGAGAGGACCTCCACCGGGAAGCGCCCCAGTTCGCCGCAGGTCCGGATGCCGTACCCGGCCAGGACGTGCTGGGTCTTCGCGCCGATGCCGCACAGGTCGCGGATCGGGACCCGCTCCAGAATGCGGGCTACGTCCTCCGCGCGGATGATGGTGAGGCCGTCCGGCTTCTGCATGTCCGAGGCGAGCTTGGCGAGGAGCTTGTTGGGGGCTATGCCGATGGAGCAGGTGAGGCCGAAGTCATGATTGATCCGGGCCTTGATGAGGTGGGCGATCCGCTCGGCGCCGCCGAACAGGCGGAGGCTGCCGCTGATGTCGAGGAATGCCTCGTCGATGGAGAAGACCTCCACGAGCGGCGTGAAATCCTGGAGCATGGCCATGATCCGGCGGGAGGTATGGGTGTACCTGCGGTTGCTGGCAGGGACCAGGGTAAGCTCGGGGCATGCCTGACGCGCCTCGAAGACCCGCATGCCAGTCTTGACGCCGAAGGCGCGCGCCTCGTAGGAGGCGGTCAGGATCACGGTCCGCTCCGCCGAGCCGATCACGGCGATCGGCTTGCCGCGCAGGGCGGGGTTTACCCGCTGCTCCACGGAGGCGAAGAAGGCGTTCATGTCGATGTGGAGGATGGTGCGGGGCATAGGGGGCCTCGGCAAAGGACTCAAAGGACTGCAACGACAATAAAGACAAAGAGCGGTTCTTTCCTTGCTGCCCTTGTTGTCGTTTTTGTCCTTGGCATTCTATTCAACAGGCATCAACCGCCGCCAATGCCCATGCCTGGCCGACGGCGTCGTAAGCCAGCTCGAACAGGTTGACGCCGTCGGAGACGGCGAAGTGCAGGATGGTCGCCGCCCCTTCCCGCTCCTGCCAGGAGTAAGTGACCTCCCGCACCTCGTACTTTCGCCTGCGCCAGTCGAACCAGACCGGCCGGATGCTGTTGCCGGGGCCGAAGATCACGGCGACCCGGATATTTTCGCGTGTGCTGTGCATCGTTGCCAAACTCTCGCGGGGAGGGCGCTCGGCCGTGCGCCCTTACAATCCCCGGTAAATGCCGATTACTTTCCCTATGATGACGACTTCCCCGTCCCTCGCCCGGACGATGATCGGCTCCATGGCGGGGTTCTCCGGCTGGAGGCGGATCCGTCCCCGTTCCCGGAAGAAGCGCTTGAGGGTTGCCTCGCCGTCGATCATGGCGACGACGATCTCCCGGTTCGCGGCGGTCGCCTGTGGGCGCACCAGGGCCAGGTCGCCGTCGAGGATGGCGGCGCCCACCATGGAATCCCCCTTGACCCGCAGGAAAAAGAGGTCTCCCGCCGGCAGGCGGGAACGGTCGATGGCGAAGTACCCTTCGATATCCTCGATGGCCGGTTGCAACGCTCCCGCCCGGACCGTGCCGATGATCGGGAGGGAAGCTGCCCCTCCGTAGCCGCTGATCGCGATGCCGCGCGAGCTGCCGGCTGTTTTCCTGATGAACCCCTTTTTCTCCAGGGCATCCAGGTGCTTCATTACCCCCAGTGTGCCGCTTACTCCCAGGTGTTCCCCGATCTCCCGCAGGGTGGGGGGGTAGCCGCGGCTCTCCAGGTGGGCTGTGATGAAGTCGAGGACCTCTTGCTGGCGCTGGGTGAGCTTTTCCATGATCATCTCCCGTGCGGGTTGTCAAATGGCAGTATTGTCAAATGATAACCAATTCTAGCGGAGAGGGGGTCGTTTGTCAATGGGAAGGGTGGGGAACCGTGCGCCCGCGGCTATAAATGGTTGACAAGAGAGGTTTTAGCGGGGAAAATGAAAAGGGGTTATCTTATCGGGAGGAAAAGCTTGGATACCGTTTTTCTGGAGCTTGTTTTTATCGCGATTCTCATCGTACTGAACGCCTTCTTCGCCTGTTCCGAGTTCGCCATCATCTCCATCAGGAAGAGCAGGGTTGCCCAGCTCGTGAGCGGCGGCGACGCACGGGCGCGGATCATCGGCGAGCTGCAGAAGGACCCCCCCCGCCTGCTGGCGGTAATCCAGATCGGGATGACGGTGGTCGGCTCGACCGCGTCGGCGGTCGGCGGCATCGTCGCCGTGGAGCACCTGAAGCCGGTGCTCCGGGCGCTTCCCTACGAGATGGTGAGGAACGCCGCGGAACCGATCGCCGTCACCATAGTGGTCGCCGCAGTTTCCTACCTCATCCTGATCCTCGGCGAACTGGTTCCCAAGACCATCGGCCTCCAGTATGCGGATAGCGTGGCGCTCAGGGTTGCAAAGCCGATCGACTTCCTTGCCCGGGCCGGCGCATTCCTGGTTTCCTTCCTGACCGTGTCGAGCAGAGCGATCCTTGCGCTCCTGCGGATCAAAGGAGAGGCGCGGGCCTTCATCACGCGGGAGGAAGTCCAGCACATCATTGCGGAGGGGCACGAAACCGGGGTCTTCAGTGCCGCCGAAAGCGAGTACATCCGGAATATCTTCGATTTCACCCACACCTATGTCCGCGAGGTGATGGTCCCCCGCATGAGGATGGCCGCCATCGACCTGGGGCTCTCCCGGGGAGAGATGCTCGACTTCATCCGGGAGCACGAGTATTCCCGCTATCCGGTTTTCCGCGGCGGCATCGAGAACATCGCCGGGTTCATCCACAGCAAGGACTTTCTCGGCCGGCTGGTGACGGAGCCGGATTTCGACATTGCCGCCATCGTGCGCCCCCCTTTTTTCGTGCCGGAGGGGAAGAAGGTCAACGACCTTTTGAAGGAGATGCAGCGGAAAAGAATCCACATGGCGCTGGTGGTGGACGAGTACGGCGGCATCAGCGGCCTGGTGACCACCGAGGACCTGCTGGAGGAACTGGTCGGGGAGATCGAGGACGAGCACGACATCGGCGAGCCGCGCAGGGTGCAGAAGCTTGCCGACGGCAGCCTGGTCGTGGATGCCTTCCTCTCCGTCGCCGACCTGGAGGAACTGGTCGGGATAAAACTGGGGGAGGACCTCCCCTACGATACCCTGGCCGGGATGATCCTCCACCAGCTGGGACGCTTCCCGGAGAGGGGGGAACGGCTGGAGGTGGACGGTTTTGTCCTGATCTGCGAGGAGGTGAAGAAAAACGCCATCGTGCGGGTGCGGATCAGCAAGCAAGGATGAAGGATGAAGGATGAAGGGAGGGCGGCGTTTTGGGCCGCCCTATTTTTTTGTGCCGATGGTGACTGAGGTAATGATGGATACGGCCAGGACCCCGACGATCACCCCGAGGGAGAAGTAAATGGGGACCGGCCAGATGTCGGAGAGGAGCATCTTGAGCCCGACAAAGGCGAGGATGAAGGATATTCCCAGCTTCAGATAGACGAACATCTCCATGACGTTGGCCAGCAGGTAGTAAAGAGACCGCAGCCCCATGATGGCGAAGACGTTGGAGGTGTAGACGATGAAGGGGTCGCGGGTGACCGCCAGCACCGCCGGAATGGAATCCACGGCAAAGATCACGTCGCTCGACTCCACCACCAGGAGCGCCAGGAACAGGGGGGTGGCCGCGATAATCCCCTTGTCCCTGATGAAAAAACGGTCGTCCCGCACGCGTGGGGTGAGGGGGACAAAGCGCCCGACCACCCGCACCAGGAGGTTCTTTTCCGGCTCGATCTTTTCCTCCTTGCCGAAGGCCATCTTGGCCCCGGTAAAGACCAGCAGCCCGCCGAACACGTAGACCATCCAGTGGAACCGCTCGATCAGCCCGATGCCGACCAGAATGAAGAGCGCCCGCATCACGAGGGCGCCGAGGATTCCCCACTTGAGGATCTTCGGCTGGTGCGCCTTGGTGACGTGGAAGTAGGAGAAGATCATGATGAAGACGAACAGGTTGTCGACCGAGAGGGACTCTTCGATGAGGTAGCCGGTGAGGAACTCCAGGGCCTTGACCGGCCCCATGAGATAATAGATGCCCGCATTGAAGCCGAGCGCCAGGGAAACCCAGACCAGGGTCCAGGCGAGGGCCTCGCGGAACCTGATTTCGTGGCTCTTCCGGTTGAAGACACCGAGGTCGAGGATGAAGATGGTGGTCATGATTGCGGCGAAGCCGAGCCACATAGTGGTCTGGACGGACATGGGGGCCTTTCTCGGGAGGTTCGGGTAAATTCAGATCAGGTAAAACTAGGTAAATTCCCGGTGACTGTCAATATATTTAATCCTTGTGAAGCTGTCCCTTGCAATTTTTCCCCCGATCCTTTACCATCCCGGATGCATCTCCGGGAGACTCCATGAATACCACGGTTTTTTTTACCGCATTCGGCCTCATCTTCCTGGCGGAGTTGGGGGACAAGACCCAGTTGACCGCCATGACGCTGGCTACCAGATACCCGTGGCGAAAGGTGTTTGTCGGCCTGGCCTGCGCTTTTGCTTTGCTGAACCTGGCGGCGGTGGCGGTCGGCGGCCTTCTCTTCACCCTGCTTCCCCTGTTCTGGATCAAGCTCGTGTCGGCGCTCCTCTTCCTCTTCTTCGGCGTCACCACGCTGCGAGCCCGGCCGTTCGACGAAACGGAGGAAGAGGCGGAGGAAAAAAGTCTTAAGAGGGGGGCGGTGCTCACCTCGTTCGTCATGATCCTGCTGGCGGAGCTGGGTGACAAGACCCAGCTGGTCACCGCCAGCCTGGCGGCCCAGCGCGACTCCGCCGTTGCGGTCTTCGCCGGTTCGACCCTGGCCCTCTGGTCGGTGTCGCTGATCGGCATTTTCGCCGGGCGCCAGCTTACCCGTTTCATCCCGCTCTCCGTGATGCACAAGGGGGCTGCCCTGCTGTTTCTCGCCTTCGGCGCCGTCATCCTCTACCAGGCGTTCTTCCCGTAACTCCTGGTTGCTTTTTAGCTGCCGCCAGCTTACAATTGTTTCATTTCCGTGCCTGGTGAACGGCAAAACCCGAACCTGAAACTTGATCCGGCAAAGAGCCTGATGTCCGATAACTACATAGAAAAATCCTTTCTCTATCTCATTGCCCTCTCCATTCTCCTGCATGTGGCAATCTTTCTCCTCATCGTCTATCTCCCCCAGGAAAAGAAGGTCCCCCGCCAGGAGCCGTACATGGTCGAATTGAGGGACTTGCCCCCGGGGAAGGAGCCTGTCAGGGAGGAGAAAGAGGTGCAGCGCCTTGCCGAGCAGAGGCAGCGGGTTGCCAGGGAAGCGGCCCCCAGGGGAGAGGCGGCGCGGGAAACTGCGCCCGCTCGGCAGGGGCCGGCCGTGCCGCCGGCGCCCCCGCAACCGGCGGGAGAGAGAGGGGCGCCTCCACGGCCGGCAGAGCGGGGAGAAGTGCCGCTGAAAGAGCGGCCGGGAGGCGATTTCTTCAGGCGGAAAGAACAGAGTGCCCCGGACATCACCACACTCTATCCCTCGGCCCAGAAGCTTGCCAGGATTGAAGAGGAATACCGGAAGAAGTACGAACCGGAAGTGGAGGAGGGGGAAGCCCGCTTCCTCAACACCGATGACATCCAGTTCGGCTCATTCCTGCGCCGTTTCGAGTCGGCGGTGTACGGGGTCTGGAGATATCCACCCGATGCGGCGCGGATGGGGATCGAGGGGGTGGTGCCGACCAGGATCACCTTCAACCGTAAGGGCGAGATCGAAAAACTGGAGATACTGGAGGGTGGTTCCGGGAGCATGATACTGGACGACGAAGTCCGGCGGGCACTCAAGCTGCTCGGGCCGGTCGGGGGGTTCCCGAAGGGATACGGCAAGGACACCTTCAACCTCATCGCATTCTTTCATTACGGGATCGTGAGAGGGCAGGTCCGGGGCACCCTGCGTTAAGGCGTTCGACGTTCGAGGGTTTCAACATCGAACCTCGAACGTTGAACTGTCTATTTGCACCCCAGCCGTTCCCTGAGAAACCGCTCGAACTCCCCGTTGAACTCCTCACGCTTCAGGGCCATGTCCACCGTGGCCTTGAGAAAACCGAGCTTGTCGCCGCAGTCGTGGCGGACCCCTTCGAACTGGCAGCCGTAGACAGCCTCATCCCTGAGGAGCGTGCGGATCGCGTCGGTGAGCTGGATCTCCCCACCCTTTCCCGGTTCCTGCTTCGCCAGGATCGGGAATATGGCGGGAGTGAGGACGTAGCGGCCGATGATGGCCAGGTCCGACGGGGCGTCGGCCGGTTTCGGCTTCTCCACCATGTCGGTCACCTCGAAAACCCCGTCCGAGATGTTGGTGGCCGCGACGCAGCCGTAAGAGGAGATGTTTTCCATCGGCACCCGTTCCAGGGCGAGGACCGTCCCGCGGTATTTCCGGTGGACCTCCAGGAGCTGACCGAGGCACGGCTTTTCCCCGTCGATGATGTCGTCCCCCAAGAGCACCGCGAACGGTTCATCGCCGATGAATTCCCGGGCGCAGAGGATGGCATGCCCCAGTCCCAGGGCCTGTTTCTGGCGGACGTAGAAGATGTTGACCATCTCCGCGATGTCCCGCACCTGGGAAAGCTCGGCATCCTTCCCCTTCTCGTAGAGCAGGGCCTCCAGCTCGAACGAGATGTCGAAGTGGTCCTCGATGGCCCGCTTGTTCCGCCCGGTGACGAACAGGATCTGCTCGATCCCCGCGGCCACCGCCTCCTCCACCACGTACTGGACGAGCGGCTTGTCGATGAGGGCGAGCATCTCTTTCGGCGAAGCCTTGGTGGCCGGGAGGAACCTGGTGCCGAGTCCCGCCACGGGGAAGACCGCCTTTTTTACCTGCATAGTCCGCTCCTTTGAGAGGCGGGCGCGGTCTTCCGACCATTTCGCCGCCGTGTCCTCAAAGCCCCGCTTCGACGTAGCGCTGCTACGCCTCAGCGAAGCTTCTGCGGGCCAGCGACGATCTGGCCGAAATCTCGCGCCCGATTTGCAAAACTTTCAGTGGTCACTATTCGCCTTTGCTGCCTTCACAATCTCAGGGATCAGGTCCTCCCTCCCCATGGCCATGATATGGAGGCCGTCGCAGAAGGGGGTGGCCTGGGCGGCCAGCCGGCTGGCGATCTCGACCCCGCAGGCCAAGGGATCGGCGGCCCCTTCCAGCTCCGCGATCAGGTGGTCGGGGACCCGCAGGCCGGGGATGTTGCTGGTGACGAAGCGGGCCATCTTCGCCGATTTCAGCAGGAGGATGCCGGCGATCACCTTCACCCCGAGCGGCGCGACCGCTTCGCGGAAGGCGCAGAGCTTTTCCGGATCGAACACCGCCTGGGTCTGGAGGAAGCGCGCCCCGGCTGCGGCTTTTTTCTCCAGCTTTGCGAGGGTCGGCTCGAAAGGGGTCGCCTCCGGCGCGGCAGCGGCCCCCGGGTAGAATGCCGGCGTTCCCCGGAGCCGGTTCCCGGCCAGGTCCGTCCCGCCGGTCAGCACGCCGATGGCCCGGAGGAGCTGGACGGAGTCGAGGTCGAAGACCGGCTTGGCCTGGCGGTGGTCGCCGAAGGAGATATGGTCGCCGGTGAGGGCAAGGACGTTGCGGATGCCGAGTGCCGCGGCCCCCAGGAGGTCGCTCTGCAGCGCCATCCGGTTTCTGTCCCGGCAGGTCAGCTGGAAGATAGGCTCGATCCCCTCCCTCACCAGCAGCGCCGCCGCGGCCAGGGGGGATATCCGCATGTTGGCCCCCTGGTTGTCGGTGACGTTGATGGCGTCGGCAATCCCGTGCAAGGCCCTTGCCTTGGCGAGGAATTCGGCGCAGTCGCACCCCTTCGGGGGGCAGACCTCGGCGGTGATGACGAATCGACCGGCGTCGAGTTTTTGCTGGAGCCCGGCGGTCATTTGTCGACTTTCAGCTTGCCCGGCTTGAGCATCCGGGAGAAATCCTTAGGGGGGACGATTTTCTTGAGCTTTTCCGCCCCCCCCTGTGCTGCCAGCCGCTCATGGATCAGCACCCAGGCGCATTCCAGCTCGGGGTCGGTTTCGCAGCGCCCGTCGCTCATGCCGCCACACGGCCCGTTCAGGAGCCCTTTGGCGCAGACGGTCACCGGGCAGATGCCGGCGGTCTCGGTGACGATGCATTCGCCGCACAGGGAGCAGCGCTGCTCGAACTGGCCGAGCCGGCGGATGTTGCCGAGAAAGAGCGTGTCGAGGCCGGCGACGGTCCTTTTCGGGGAGGCCCCCGCAACCGACTGGACCCCGGCGCCGCAGGCGAGGACCAGCAGAGCGTCCGCCTCCTCCACTTGCTCCTTTTTCCCCCGCAGGTCGCGCCCCGCCCGGAGCATGTGGCACGCCTCGTCGATGACGATGGAGCCGGTCACCTCGAAGCCGGAGGCCGTGAGACGCTCCTGCATCTGGAAGAGCTCTTCCTCCCCCCCCGCCTTGCAGACCGTGGCGCACTTGGCGCAGCCGACCAGGAAGACCCTGGTGCAGCCGTCCAGGCCGGCGAGGATGTCGTCGAACGGTTTTTGCTTGCTGATTATCATAGAGTCCGTTCTATGTTCAACGTTCAATGTTCAACGTTCAAAATCAAAAACCTAGAACTTTGAACCTTGAACGGTTAAATGCTCCTTTTCGCCGATTCCACGGTGTTGTAGAGGAGCATGGTGATGGTCATGGGACCGACGCCCCCCGGCACGGGGGTGATCGCCGAGGCGCGCTCGGCGGCCGCGGCGAACTCCACGTCCCCCACCAGCTTCTTGTCGCCGACCCGGTTCACCCCCACGTCGATGACCACCGCCCCTTCCTTGATCCATTCCCCCTTGATCATCTCCGGCTGGCCGACCGCGGCGATCACCACATCGGCCTGCCGCACCTTTTCCGCGAGGTCGCGGGTCCTGGAGTGGCAGAGGGTGACGGTGGCGTTCTGCTGCAGGCACATGAAGGCGACCGGCTTGCCGACGATGTTGGAGCGGCCGACCACCACCACCTCCTTGCCGGAGAGTTCCACGCCGGCTTCCCTCAGCATCACCATCACGCCGTAGGGGGTGCAGGGCTGGAAGAGCGGCTTCCCCACCACCAGGCGGCCGACGTTGTAAGGGTGGAAGCCGTCCACGTCCTTGTGGGGGGAAATGGCCTCCAGCACCTTTTCCGTGTCGATCTGCTTCGGCAGCGGCAGCTGGACCAGGATGCCGTGGATCTGCGGATCGCTGTTCAGCTTCCCGATCAGCGCCAGGAGTGTCTGTTCGGTCGTGTCGGCGGGGAGCTTGTATTCGTCGGAGAAGATCCCCACGTCCTGGCACGCCTTTTCCTTCATGGATACGTATACCTTGCTTGCCGGGTCTTCGCCCACCAGCACCACCGCCAGTCCGGGCTTGATCCCCTGCGTTGCCAGCCTTTTCACTTCATCGGCGATCTCGCCCCGAATTTTCGCCGCAATGGCCTTGCCGTCAATGATCTTCGCCGTTCCCATTCCTTCGCTCCTTGTCGCGTGGTTGTGAACTTAGAATAATAAGAAACGCGCCCGGTTTTGTAAAGCGATTTCGCAACCGTCTTCTTTTCTCCCCTTGACCTTTTCCGTAACTGTTGCTACGCTGATCTTACCAAATCTTACTGCATCGGAGCGGCCATGGAAACTACAAAATTGTCGAGCAAGGGGCAGGTCATCATCCCCAAGGCGATACGGGAAAGCCACCACTGGCAGCCGGGGACTGAATTCGCCATCGAGGAAACCGCTGCGGGCCTGCTCCTCAAACCCCGCAAGCCCTTTCCCTCTACCCGCCTGGAGAACGGCATAGGCTGCGCCGGTTACAAAGGGCCAGCCAAGACCCTGGAGGAGATGGAGGAAGGGATTGCCGCCGATATCCGCAGGAAATGGCGCAAGGGAGAACCGCGATGATCGCCGTCGATACCAATGTCTGGGTGCGCTACGTGACCAACGATGACCCCCGCCAGGCGGCGCGGGCGGTCGAACTGCTGGCGCGGGATGAAGAGGTATTCGTGGCGAAGAGCGTGCTGCTGGAGATGGAATGGGTATTGCGCGCGGTGTACGAGCTGCCGCGCAAATCCGTCCTCAAGGCCATGCTTCACATCCTCGGCCTTCCCAACGTGCAGGCGGAACTCCCGGAGCAGGTGGCCCTGGCTCTGGATTATTACGAGCAAGGTCTCGACTTCGCGGATGCCCTGCACTTGGCGGCCGGCAGTGACGTTCGGGCGTTGTACACGTTCGACGTGAAGTTCGCGCGGCGCGCCCGTTCACTCGGCGCGTCGGTCGAAGTGGCGTGATTAATTTCGACAGTGTCGGTTGGCACATGCCGTAGAGAGGTGGTCCCCAAAAATCGGACAGTGTGTTAAGGTGGATAGCCTTACCTTGTTGAAGGAGGACTACCCATGAAGAGCCGTCGTCGTTTTTCCGCCGAGTTCAAAGCCAAGGTCGCCCTGGAGGCGATCCGCGGCGAGCAGACCATCAACGATCTGGCCGTCCGTTACGAGCTGCACCCCAACATGATCACCAACTGGAAACGGCAGGCCATCGAGAACATGGCCACGGTGTTTTCCGGCGGAGTCGAACGCAGCAACAAAGCCGGTGACGATCAGATCAAGGAACTACATGCCAAGATCGGGCAACTCACCG
>DATDNF010000002.1:0-2529 GCA_036518435.1 Geobacteraceae bacterium | reverse complement strand
CGCCTTCTGGGAGCGCTCGGCGAGCTTGCGCACCTCGCTCGCCACCACCGCGAACCCCTTGCCGTGCTCCCCGGCCCGGGCCGCCTCGATGGCCGCGTTGAGCGCCAGGAGATTGGTCTGGCGGGCGATCTCCTCGATGATCGTGATCTTGTTGGCGATCTCCTTCATGGCCCGGACCGTCTCCTCCACCGCCTTCCCCCCATCCTGCGCGGCCTCGGCCGACTTCACGGCGATCTTCTCGGTCTGCATGGCGTTGTCGGCGTTCTGCCGGATGTTGGCGGTCATCTGCTCCATGGAGGAGGACGCCTCCTCGGCAGCCGCCGCCTGCTCCGCCGCCCCCTGGGACATCTCCTCGGAGCCGGAGGAGAGCTGCTGGCTTCCGGAGGCGACGTTGTCCGCCGCGCTCTTGACCTCGCCGACGACATCCCTCAGCTTCGCCACCATGTTCTGCATGGCGGTGAGGAGCTGACCGACTTCATCCTCCCTGTCCACCTCGACATGCAGGGTCAGGTCCCCTTCGGCGAGCCGGTTGGCAATCGCAACCCCTTCGGCGATCGGGTTCCTGATGCTGCGGGTGATCAGAATGCTGGCCATCATGCCGACCAGGACGGCTATGCTGCTCATGATCAGCATCAGCAACATGGTATGGTTCATCCTGTCAACGACCAGCTTCTCCGCCGCGTCCATCCTCTTGTTCCCCTCATCGGCAAGCTCGGCGGCGGTATTTTCCATCCGGTGGGTTTCATCCTTGTACTCTTTGACCGCCTCGTTGGCGGCAGCGGCGGTTTTCAGCCGGCCGTCCCGCACCATGCCGTATACCTTGTTGAAACCGGCGACATAGAGGACAAAGTTGTCCTTGATCGTCTTGATCGTGTCCCGGTCCTTTTGCGCTGCCGCCACCTTTTCCAGGTCGGCGATCCACTTGTCGGCCTTTTCCCGCTCTTCGTTCCATTTCCTGTAGTACTCTTCAACCTTGTCGCGCGATTCGATGTTGATGAAGATATCCTTTTCGTATCTGCGCAGCCCAAGGGTGGTGTCCCGGACGTTCGCCCCGTACTCGGCGATGTTGGCGTCCGTTTGCAGCATCCGCACCGTGGTCCCGGTGACCGATTTAACCCCCCAGTGCCCCACGGCGCCGACGATCAACAGCAGTGACAACACAAGCCCGAAACCGAGCCCCAACCGTGCCCCTATTTTCATGTTCGCCAGTTTCATCGTCCCCTCCTCTCCTGTCCGCATCTGCCCGCATCTGCCCGCATCGGATCCCGCCCTGATCGCCGGAGAGCGCTTCGCGTCATCCGTTGACCGCCCGGCCCGGCTCTTCCCCACCCTTGACCAGGGCCAATTCGGAACAGGAAAAGACCTTGTCGATGTCGAGGATGATGATGAACCGCTCGTCGCGCCGCCCCATTCCGCTGATGAATTCGGTGTTGAGCCGCGTCCCCATGCGCGGCGCCGGCTCGATCTGCTCCTGCTCCAGGTCGAGCACCTCCTGCACCGAGTCGGCCATCGCCCCGAGCACCAGGGCCTCGCCGTCAACCGTGACCTCCACGATGATCACACAGGTATTGACCGTCTTCGGCGTGGCCGGCATGCCGAACTTCAGGCGCATGTCCACCACCGGCACCACGTTGCCGCGCAGGTTGATCACTCCCCGCATGAACTCCGGGGTCTGCGGCACCCGCGTCACGTCGGTGAAGTCGAGCACCTCCCGGACCTTGGCAATGTCGAGGGCGAACACCTCTTCCTCCAGCTGGAAGGTCAGATACTGAATCGCTCCTGCCCCTGTTTCGCTCATGGTTCTTTTCTCCTTTCGCCGGGGCCCGGCGGCGGTTTTGCCGGAGCCGCACCCGGTGCGGCTCTCGTGTCGCGGGCCTGTTCCCTTTCCTAATATTTCTCGAACGAGGCATCGAGGTTGTCCCCCATATCCAGGGCAACCCCGGAAGATCGCAGGGCTGCGCCCGGCTCGGGGAAGCCGGAGGCCTTGCCGGGCGCGCCGACGGGGTAAATGGGGCGGAACCGGGACTTGCGCACCCCTTTGGCGGCAGACGGTTTTGCCGGCGCACGTTCCGGGCGAAGCCCGGCGGCCTTCAGATCGGACCGGAAGAAGGCGACGGCAGCCTGGAGCTGCTCCGCCTGGGATGAGAGCTCCTCGGCCGTGGAGGCCATATCTCCGGATGCCGAGGCGTTCTGCTGGATCACCTGGTCGAGCTGCTGGATCGCGTTGTTGATCTGCTCGGCGCCCAGGTCCTGCTCCCGGCTCGCCGCGTTGATCTCCTGGACGAGCTCCGCGGTTTTCCGGATGTCGGGGACCATTTTCCCCAGGAGTGCCCCCGCCTTTTCCGCCACCTCGACGCTGGATGCCGACAGGTCGCCGATCTCCGCCGCCGCCTTCTGGGAGCGCTCGGCGAGCTTGCGCACCTCGCTCGCCACCACCGCGAACCCCTTGCCGTGCTCCCCGGCCCGGGCCGCCTCGATGGCCGCGTTGAGCGCCAGGAGATTGGTCTGGCGGGCGATCTCCTCGATGAT
>DATDNF010000001.1:0-38224 GCA_036518435.1 Geobacteraceae bacterium | reverse complement strand
GCATGCTGCGCCCGTATGAATGCGACAACGAAGGGCGCAGCATGCTGCGCCCCTACACAACTGGAAGCAGGAAATTGTATATGAAACGAATCTACACTCTCGAAGACGCCTGTATCGGTTGTCACCTCTGCGAGGTGGCCTGCATCACCGAGCACTCCCTTTCCAAGGACCCGGTGAAGGCATTTCTCCATGAGCCGCTCCGTCCCATCTCCCGCTGCACCGTGGAGGAATGGGACGGCGGCGTGGTTTCCCTCTCCACCACCTGCCGCCACTGCGACGAGCCGGACTGCCTGCGGGCCTGCATCTCGGGGGCGATCCAGAAGTACGAGAACGGCGTGGTCCGGATCGACACCGAGCAGTGTGTCGGCTGCTGGTCATGCGTCATGGCCTGCCCCTACGGCGCCATCCAGAGAAATCTCGCCAAGAAAAAGGCGAACAAGTGCGATCTCTGCCCTGACCGGAACAACCCGGCGTGCGTCGATGCCTGCCCCAACCGGGCGCTGGTCTACAAGGAAGGAAGCCAGAAATAGCGAATTCGGAATGGCGAGTGCGGAATGCGGAATTCAAAATCTTTTATTCCGCACTCCGAATTCCGCACTCCGCATTTGAAACACGCAAGAGGGTCATTATATGAACTACGTCATTATTGGAAATTCCGTTGCCGCGGTCGGCGCCATCAGGGGAATCAGGAGCGTCGACCAGCAGGGGAACATAACCGTCATCTCCCGGGAGCGGCACACTGCCTACGGTCGCCCTCTCATCTCGTACCTCCTCGGCGGGCTCGTCACGGAAAAGCGGATGCCCTATCTGCCGGAGGACTTTTACGAGCAGCACCGCGCCAACCTTCTCCTCAACTCGGAAGTAACGGCGGTGGACAGCGCCAGGAAACAGGTGCAACTCGCCGGCGGGGAGACCGTCCCTTACGACAGGCTTCTCATCGCCACCGGCGGTGACCCGTTCGTGCCCCCAATCGAGGGTCTCGCCGGCAAGGAGAAGGTCTTCACCTTCACCACGTGGGACGACGCGGCCAAGCTGAAGGGGCTGTCCGCTGACATCGACCGGGTGGTCGTGGTGGGGGGCGGCCTGATCGGCCTTAAGGCCGCAGAAGGGCTCCACCTTCTCGGGAAAAAGGTCACCATCGTGGAACTGGCCGACCGGATACTTTCCGCCGCCTTCGACCGGCCGGCAGGCAGGATCGTGGCCAAGAAGATGAAAGCCAACGGCATCGAGGTGATCACCGAGGACACCGTCGTCAAAGTTGAAGGGGAAGGGACCGGAATCACCGGCGTGACGCTCAAGTCGGGCGATTTCATCCCCTGCGACACCCTCGTCGTCGCCATCGGCGTTCGCCCGGCGGCCGGCTTCCTGAAGGGGAGCAAGGTGGAGGTAAACCGCGGCGTGGTGGTGGACGATTGCATGGCAACCTCCATGAAGGGAATCTACGCTGCCGGCGACGTGGCGGAGGCGCGCGACTTCTTCACCGGGCAGAAAAACCCGATGCCGATCTGGCCCGACGCTTACATCCAGGGTGACGTCGCCGGGGTAAACATGGCGGGGGGAACGAAGGGTTACGCGGGCGGCCTCGCCATGAACTCCATCGAGTTTTTCAAGGTCTCCACCATCTCCATGGGGATCACCAACCCGTCCGATCCCGCTGAGTACGAGGTCCTTACCTATCTCGACGCGGAAAACTACCAGTACCGCAAGATCGTCCTGAAGGACAATCTCCTTGCCGGCGCCGTGCTGGTGGGGAACGTGGACCGCGCCGGGATCTTCGCCGGCCTGATCCGCGAGAAGGTGGATGTCACTCCCTTCAGGGAGCAGCTTCTGGCCCCCGACTTCGGCTTCATCCACCTGAATCGCGAGATCCGGAACGCGCTGTTCGGCCCGGTCGGAAAAGTGGCCTGACCGGACGATTCCATAGGGGCGCTGCTTGCCGCGCCCTTGTCTCAAGATGAACATGAAGGGCGCAGCAAGCAGCGCCCCTACATCGATCCGTTGCAACAGAGGACATACATGAAGAACATAAAACCGACTCACAGCTTCCAGAAGGACATCTCCAACTGCGGCCTGACCGGATTTATCTCCAAGTCGGGCAAACTGGTGGAGGGGAGCGTCATCATCAAATCGATCTCCCTCATGCATGACCGCGGTAACGGGCTGGGCGGCGGTTTTGCCGCGTACGGCATCTATCCGGCCTACAAGGAGTTCTTCGCCTTCCACCTGATGTACGAGAACGGCCCGGCGCTCCAGCTGACCGAGGAGTACCTGGAGCAGAACTTCCACATCGAGCAGGAGGAAGACATCCCCACCCGCCGCACACCCGCCATCGCCAACCCGCCGGTCTTCAAGCGCTACTTCGTCAAGCCCCTGGAGACAGTGGAGTACAAGGAAGCGGTGGAATTCAAGAACATGACCGACGAAGACGTGGTGGTCCACCATGTCATGCGGATCAACAACGAGATCGAGGGGGCCTTCGTGGTCTCGTCCGGCAAGAACATGGGGGCCTTCAAGGGGGTCGGCTACCCGGAGGAGATCGCCGAATTTTTCCGGCTCGACGAATACAAGGGGTACATCTGGACCGCGCACAACCGCTTCCCGACCAACACGCCGGGCTGGTGGGGAGGCGCCCACCCCTTCACCCTGCTCGACTGGTCGATCGTCCACAACGGCGAGATCTCCTCGTACGGGATCAACAAGCGCTACCTGGAGATGTACGGCTACCTCTGCACCATGCTCACCGACACCGAGGTAGTCGCCTACATGCTCGACCTCCTGATCAGAAAGCACGGCCTCACCCCCGAGCTGGCCAGCCTGGCGCTCGCCGCGCCGTTCTGGGACATGATCGACACCCTCCCCGAAGAGGAGCGGAAACTGCTCACCGCCATCCGCCAGGTTTACGGCTGCGCGCTCCTGAACGGCCCCTTCGCCATCCTCTTTGCCAGCAACGAGGGGCTGATCGGCCTGAACGACCGGGTGAAGCTCCGGCCGCTGGTCTGCGCCGAAAAAGACGACTTTGTCTACATGGCCTCGGAGGAAGCGGCCATCCGTGAAATCTGTTCGGCCCCGGACCGTGTCTGGACGCCACGCGGCGGCGAACCGGTCATCACCAAGCTGAACAAAGGCGTCGTGTAACGTTTCGTAGGGGCGGCCCTGTGTGGCCGCCCATCAGGGCAACCACACAGGGTTGCCCCTACAGTCATTAAAGAGGTAACTACCATGAAGATAGACGCACAGGGTCTCTACTACCGGGACCTGAACATCAAAATCCGCGATGCGGTTGCCGGCGGGGCCGAGAAGATCGAGCTGACCAACGTCAACGGCCAGTACTACATCGGCGACGGGATCAACCGGCCGGTCACCATCACGGTCAACGGCGTGCCGGGCAACGACCTGGGCGCCTTCCTGAACGGCGCCACCATCGTGGTCAAGGATAACGGCCAGGACAACATCGGCAACACCATGAACGCCGGCAAGGTGATCGTCCACGGCCATGCCGGCGACGTTCTCGGCTACGGCATGCGGGGCGGCAGGGTCCACATCCTGAAGGATGTCGGCTACCGGGTCGGCATCCACATGAAGTCCTACAACGAGAACAAGCCGGTGCTGATCGCCGGCGGCAAGGCAGGCGATTTCTTCGGCGAGTACATGGCCGGCGGGGTCCTGATCCTGCTCGGCATGTTCTCCGACGACCCGGACAAGGCGAAGCACGGCTTCCGCTTCGGCACCGGGATGCACGGCGGGGTGATCTACGTCCGGGGCCAGGTGGACGAGGCGAAGCTCTCCCGGGAAGTCGGCGTCTTCGAATTGACACAGGAAGACCAGGCGGAGCTGCAGGAATATCTGAAGGACTTTTGTCACGACTTCAAGCTCGACTTCAAGAAGGTCATCGGCGATACGTTCGTGAAGATCCTCCCGAAGAGCAAGCGCCCCTACGGCAACATGTACTGCCCCATGCCGAGGTAGACGGATTACGGATAGAAGTTAAAAAGGAAGGCCCCATCGGCCTTCCTTTTTTTGTACCAACTCTGTTCTCTCCCCCTCCAACATCACACCCTCAACTCGCGTCGTAGCTTGAACTGATGTAGGGTTTGGCCCGCTCAAAGTCGGCGGCAGATTTGATGGTGATTTCAAGGTCGCCGGTGCCCCAGTGACCGATCTTGCGCACGTCACGGAGAAAGCCTTTTTCTTTTTCTAAGTCCACGGTATCAGGATCAATCTTCACATTGAGGTATAAACAGTGGTTACGCGGACTTAATTGTACACAGGCAAAATTCTTAATCCGCTTAAATGCGAAGTAGAATTTCATAGTGGCGAGTTGCACGTCGTCGCCGAGGGCCAGCATGAAGGCCTTGAGCGCCTCGTAACGGTCTTTCAGTTCCATGTCGGCCTGTTCGTAGAACTCCGAAACCGTCTTGTATTGAACTTTACCCTTCCCTGCCTTCTTGCTCTCTCCCTCTGCCGTAACCTGTGACGTGGTGGCGTTAACAAGGTCGAAGAGGAGCAGATCCTTGCCGTAGAGGCGATAGCGGATCAGTTCGATGTTCCGGTTCATCTGTTGGACGGCATGGCTGTCGTACTTGGTGAAGTCGCCGGCAATGCAGAGCAGGCGTGGGCTTGACCACTCTATGGCGTCGGCAGTCTCCTTGCCGAATCGCTCCAGCACCAGCAGCTTGAACTCCGCCTTGTGGTCCATGAGCCAGTCGAGGTAGAAGAGCCCCTGGTTGATGACATTCTCGTTCATAGCCCGCTTGTACTCGATGATCACCGGGCAGCCGTTCTCGTCGATGCCGAGGGTATCGATCCGGCCACCGTGTGTCTTGCCTGTAGAGTATTCGGTGGCGAGGAAGCGGACGCCGATGAAGGTTTCCAGGTGTTTTTCGATGAGTGTCTGGAGGGATTTTTCGATCTCGGCGGAACGGCCTTCGAGCTCGGAGACGGTGTCTCCTGTGAGACGGAAAATTTTTATGTCGCTCATTTAATCCCTTTCAACTCATTGTTCGTATGGTGTAATGTTTTCAGCGATCTGCTCGAAATCAGCACCTTCATCTGTTCAATCGCTGCCTTGTTAAGTCGTTGCAATCGCTCCTCCGCAGATATTCGCATTTTGATCAATTCCGCATTGAGACTTTCAAGATTGGAGAGGACGACCAATTGCTCCAGCGTGGCGTATTCCCGCATATTGCCTTTCAGTTCAGGATGTCCGGCTTTCCAGGTCTGGGAAGTTTGACCGAACAGAGCTAGGTTCAGCAAATCGGCTTCATCGGCGTAGATGAATTTTTGTTTTGACTTTTGAAGGTCCGGCGGAATGAGGTTTTCCTTGATGGCATCGGTATGAATCAGGTAGTTGACCTTGGCAATAGTGCGGGATACGCTCCATTCCAGTTTCTTCTGGTCAAATTCCTCCTGCTTCAGACGTTGAAACTCTTTCAGCAAATACAATTTGAATTCGGCACTTACCCATGATGCAAATTCAAAAGCGATATCCTGATGGGCAAACGTGCCGCCGTGCCTTCCGGACTTAGTTGTAATGCCAACGGCGTTGGTTGCCTCTATCCATTTGCCGGGAGAAAGCACAAATGCATTACTGCCGGCCTCGTACATAAAGCGGTCGAATTCGACCGCTTTAAAACCAGGGTTGTGTAGTTGCTCCCAGAGGCCGATGAATTCAATTGTTGTCCGGCTTCGCAGCCAGTTCTTGATAATATCGATCGGTTCGTTCGGATTTTTGTAGCGGGCAATATCGGTCAGCGAGATGTAGTCTTCTTGCTCCTTGCGGGAAAGCGCAATTTCGCTTCCCTTGACGTTGATGGTTCTGTTTTGCATGGTGGCCCTCAAACAGAGCATTATCGGCTTGCACTTTCAGCACCGGAACTCTGTGTCACCTGATCTGTTGACATTTTTTCCTCTGCTCCAATCTTCCACAGCCGACCGCTGGACTCCTCAGCTAACCGGGAACCTGATCAGTCATGAAAAGCCCATTGCCTACAGTTGTAGAGCGTAAAGTTTAAAATTGGCTAAAAATACTCCATTTTCCCTCATTCCGCAAGCATATCATCCACATTTCATCCACAGCTTAAAGGACTGACGATGTACCGGATTGTCACAGCAATAATGCTCCCCTTTTCTGTTCATCCCTCTCGGGAAACATCCCCACGGGCGCCACACCGCGTCCATACGCTAACTATGCGCTTACTTCCCTCGCACTGCCGCCGGAAACCCGCAGAACGGGCTTTGCCAGCGGGATTGACTTTGCCCTCAAGTATTTGATATAGTGAGGAACCCGTTTCACCGTTCCGACAGAAAAACAGTGACCCAGGAGGGCTGTATTGTTCGATTCGTTCTTTAGCAGAAGGCTGTTCCTCAAGGCTTCGCTGGCCTGCACATTGCTCCTGGCGGAGATCGATCCCGCCTGGGCGAAGCTGCCCGCCGCCGAAAACCCGCCCGAGGGGAGGATCTCCCTGTACAATACCCACTCAAAAGAGCGCCTCACTGTCACATACCGGGACAGTGAAGGCAACTACGACCTTAACGCTCTCCATTCCCTCAACTGGATCCTTCGCTGCCACTACACACAGGAGGTAGCAGACATGGACATCCGGGCCATAGAGCATCTCTCCCTCGTAGACAGGGAGCTGGGGGGAGGACACGAGTTTCACATCATCTCGGGCTACCGGTCGCCGACCTACAACGGACTGCTCCGCCAGGAAGGGCATCACGTCGCCCGGCACAGCCTGCACATGAAAGGGAAGGCGATCGACATCTCGATCCCCGGGGTGGGGCTCGACAAGCTGCGCCGTGTCGCCCTGAACCTCAGATACGGCGGGGTCGGCTACTATCCCGGGGCAGGGTTCGTTCACCTCGATTCGGGGAACTTCAGGACCTGGTGAAAGGTCGGCCGACCGTGAAAATAACCGTGGCAGCCGGCCTTCTGCTCTGTGCGTTTCTTGTCCACCCGGCGGCCGGTGCGACCAAGAAGAAACGTGTTTCTCCCTGCAAGATCAGCTACCCGAGCGATGACAAGATAGAATGGCAGTGCTACCGGCTGAAGAGGAAGGAGACGCTGGAGAGCCTGTTCGGCGACCGGTGGCAGGACGTGGCCCGCTTCAACCGGATCGACCGGCGCCATGCCTGGCCGGGAGCCACCCTGAAGGTTCCCGCGCGGCTGGACGACATCCGGGATTTTACCCCCCTCCCCAAGGAGTACCCGCCGGCAGCACACGAAGAGAAATTCATCCTGGTGGATCTGTCGGAGCAGTTTCTCGGCGCCTACGAAAAGGGGCGCCTGGCCTTCTCCTTCCCCATCGCCTCGGGGGACCGCAAATTCAAGACCCCTGCCGGGGAATTCCGGGTCACCGCCTTCAGCCGCAACCACGTCTCGTCCCTCTTCAAGATCGAGAAGACCCGCATCCCCTACCCCATGCACTACGCCCTGCGCTTCCTGATCGGCAAGAAGGGGATCGCCTTCTGGATCCACGGCCGCGACCTCCCCGGCTACCCCGCATCCCACGGCTGCGTCGGCCTCTACGACGAGGAGATGCAGAAGAAGTATTACCGGAACCCGGAATATCCGCTGCTGGACGCCGCCAGGAAGCTGTACGAATGGGCCATCGCCGGCGCCCCGGATGAAGGGAATCTGCATACCCTGAAAAACGGCCCCAAGGTCCGGATCGTCGGCGCGTCGCCGCTATGAAACCGCCCTCCCCCTCGCCCCCTCCCATCAAAGGAGGGGGAAATGTTTACCGACCCGCCCCTTCCAGCTCGTAGTTCACGCTGAACTCGTTCTCCTGCCGGGCGATAATCCCGATCCTGGTGGCGGTTTCCTCTGCCAGCATCTCCAGGAGAAGCTTCCTTTTCTTTGGCGGACGGATCAGCTCCGGTTCCCCCTTAATGCCGGCCAGCCGCCCCGCCTCCTCGATGGCGTCCTGGAATGTCCCGAGCCGGTCCACCAGTTTAAGGGCGAGCGCCTGCTCGCCGGTGAATATCCGGCCATCCGCAATGGCCCTGACATCCGCGACGGGAAGCTTTCGCCCCTCCGCAACCGTCTTGACAAACTGGCCATGGGTATTGTCGATCACGTTCTGTAGCATCGCCTTCTCCTGCTCGGTCATGGGACGGACCGGTGAGCCCACGTCCTTGAACTTGCCGGTTTTCAGGGTGAACGCCTTCATGCCGATCTTCCCCATCAGCCCCTCCAGGTTGGAAAAGCGCATGAGCACCCCGATGCTGCCGGTGATGGTCCCCGGATTGGCCAGGATCAGGGAGGCGGGGGCCGCAATGTAGTAGCCCCCCGACGCCGCTATGCTCCCCATTGAAACCACCACCTTTTTGCCGGCCGCAAGCTTCTTCACCTCGGCGCAGATCTCCTGGGAGGGGCCGACGACGCCGCCGGGCGAATCGATCCGGAGCACCACCGCCTTCACCCGGTCGTCCTTCCCGAAGTCGTGCAGCTGTTTGACGATCTCCTGGGAATCGACGATCAGACCCTTCACCTCCACCAGCCCCACACCGCTCCCCACCACGAGGTGCTTCCCACCGAGCACGGCAGCGGCGATGAAAACCGAGACGGCAAAGAGGAGAAGAAAGCCGAGCGTACCGGCAACTCCCACCCATATCCACTTGTTTTTCATAGGTGATCTCCCCAGGAAAAAGTCCCGTTGCACGGGATGCGGCAACAAAACGTCTTGACGGCAACGCACGTTCTGCTATGGTGCGGTTATGAACCTGCTGGTCCTCTCGGATACCCACGGGAATTACCCCTTGGCCATCAAGGCATTGGAGGATGCCGGCCCGGTTGACCGGATCATCCACCTGGGCGACGACATCGAGGACGCCCGGATGATCGAGGCGATTATCGCCCGCCCGCTGATCAAGGTTCCCGGCAACTGTGACCTGGGCGTCGAGGATGCCCGCGCGGTTTCCGTGACATTCGGCGGGAGAAAGATTTTCCTGACCCACGGCGACCGCTACCAGGTAAAATCGGGGCTGACCCTTCTGCGCAAGAAAGCAATCGCGGAACAGGCCCGGATCGTGCTCTACGGACATACCCACGTTGCCGCAATCGAAGAGATCGACGGCATCCTGTTTGTCAACCCGGGCGCCCTCTGCGCCGCATGCCCCCACCCCAGCTGCGCCATCCTCACCATTGCTGCCGGCAAGGTTTCGGCGAAGATACTATCGGTGTGATGACAAGCAAGAAAGTCGCTTTTCACATCTCACAGCCGTCAACAGCCACAACCGCAGTTGTGACAGACCCGGCGGTTATGGTCCTCGGGGGGTATGGTCTCCGGCGCAAAGGCAACGCGGTTGACCCCCCTCCTGATGTCTTCCAGCAGGTCGAGATGGGGGCTTTTGCCGATGATGTGGCCGATGCAAAGGCTGGTGAAGCCGTCCGCAGGGGAGGAGATCCGCACCGCATTCAGAAGGTCCGCATAGCTGTGTATGTCGATGACTGTTTCGTCGTTGTTCGCCCTGGTGAGTTCGATGCCGAAACGCGCCAAATCGTCCGCCAATTCCACGAAAAAGAGATCAAACGCATAGCCGGTCAGATCAACCCGCCAGTCCGGCCTGACATGATTCTGCCCGTAAAAGGTCACTACCATCTTCTTGCCTGCCATTGTTCCGCCTACCTCCGGTTAGAGTACTGCGAAGCGCCGCGTCAGCGCGCCGCCTTCTTCTGCAGAGAGCTGAAGATCATGTCCAGCACCGCTTTCTGCTTGGCTTCATACTTGTTCAGCACCGCAAGACAGGTGCCGAGAGGAAAATGCTCGTGCAGGTATTCAGCCTCGCGGCCGGACAGGATCACGATCCGGTTCTTGTCGAAGCCCGCATCCGTCGCATACCTGAAAATTTTCGTGCCGTCCAGCTTCGGCATCTCCAGGTCCACCAGCAAAAGGTCAGCCCCCCCCTCCGTAACCGCTTTCAGTGACTTGAGGGAATCGGTGCAGACTTCCACCTGCAACAGAGGATAGTTTTCCCTGATATAGGTGGCAAGGAAGTTCGAAAAAGCCGCGTCGTCATCGATTATAAGAATTTTACCCATCACCACCCCAGGCGGGCAAGGGTCGGCGCCTCATCTGCCGGCGCGAACCCCGGTCTACTTCAATATTTTCGTGGCAGCGCTCAATCCCTGGAACGGGACATGGAGATCGAGCGCCTTGGCGGCGTGCAGATTGATGACCAACTCGATCTTTTTCGGCGTCATGATCGGCATCTGTCCCGGCTTGGCACCATTCAGGACCTTTGCGGCATATTCTCCCGCCAGCTGTCCCTGTTCAACGGGGCTCACTTCCAAAGCCACCAGCGCCCCCTTTTCCGAGGATTCGGGTACCTGGGAAATGACCGGCACCTTGTGGCTGTTCGCCCTGGCGACTATTTTCTCGATCAGGCGCGAACCGATCGAGCACTCCGATACATACAGACAGTCAACCCGGGACAACATGCCATTGAGTATCGAATCGAGCCCGGCAGAGGAGGGAACATTGATATCGACCACGGCAAACCCCTGCTGCGCGGCTATCCTCTTCATCTCCTGTAGCTGCACCAGCGACCCTGCCTCCCGCGAGCTGTACAGGACCCCCAGATTCCTGATCTGCTTGATTTCCTGGGCTGTTTTCACCAGGGTGATCATCGGCACCTTCGAACTCACCCCGCACAGGTTTTTCCCGGTCATGGTCATGCTTCTCGAAATGCCGGTCTCCACAGGACCATAGACATCGACGAAAACTATGGGGATATCCTGTGTTTCGCGCATCGCCGCCAGGGTGACTGGAGCGCCATAGGTGACGATGAGGTCGGCGCCGAGGGCCTGGAATTTTCTGACCGTATTGGCCCAGGAGATCGGGTCGGGGTTGGGAGTCTGGACGATGATATCCGTATTGCCCTGGTCATACCCTTTCTGGGCGAGGGTCCTGACGAAAGCACGATGGGCCTCCCGATAGCGGGGGATATCGGACGTCAGCACCGCGGCGACGAGCTTCCCCGCGGCGAACGACGGCACGGCACTGGCCAGGACGAGAAAGAGCGGCAGGAATGTTGTGAAAAGCCGTATGCGCATGTGATCCCGGAAGTCCTCTGCCATTACCATTTTGAAGCGAGATAAAGCATCACACTGTTCACGCTGCCGTTGAAGAGAGAGGCATTTTTCTCGTCGTAATCCCTGAATGCATACTCCAGGGCGCACGACAGGTTCTTGGCAAACCGGTAGTCGGCCCGTGCAGAAAGGGTGCTTTCCACGGTTTTCATCCGGGAGATTTCTTTGATGCCGCTCGTATCCAGGGTGCTGCTGATGGGTTGCGGATCGAACTCGGCAAAGGAGCGGACCTGCTGCAGGGCTAGCGCCAGATCGAGCCGCTCGTCGCAGTGGTAGACCCCGCTGATGGCGTAAACCTGGGCCTGACCGGTGTAATTGGTCAGGGCATTGCTCCCGGGAGTGGCCCTGGCGAACAGGACCGCCTGGTCGGTGCTGCTCCGCAACAGGCTGTAGCTTCCCGTAACGGTCAGTTTTTCCAAGGGAACAAACCAGAGGCCCGCAGTGGCGTCGGCGACCTTTTTGTCCCGCGGCATCAGATAAACCACCGACGGATTGGCGAGCGTAGCGATGGTGGCAATGGTGACCTGATTGCTGCTCTCTTGGGATATCCGGGTGCCGGCGGTCACCCCCCACCTGTTCGGGGCGTTGTAGGATGCCCGCGCTCTCCCCTCGTGCTTTTCCGCGTAGGCATTGGCGTACGCGGGACTGTCCGTGGTGCTGTATGTGTAATCTGCCATCAGCTTCAGCCCCTTGATGGGCCGGCTGAGCAGGGTGAGACTCCCCGTATGGGTTTCGGAATGCGCGGGATAGCTCAGGGTGGAGATCGTGCCCGGCTGCACCCAGGGGCCAAGGTTGTCCCGCACGAGAAACTCTCCCTTGTACTCCCCCTTCAGGGTGAGAAGGGTTGTCGGACGGTACGAGAGGGTGGCGGTTATTGCGTCTTTTTGCGTGTCCAGCGCCATCCTGACGCTGACGGGGGGATTGACGAAGGAGCCGGCAGGATTTGCGAGAGCTGCCGGTCCGTTCCGTTCCACATCCTGCCGGCGGTACTTGAGAGCGAGGGACAAGACACGGCAGGGGGTATAGGTAAGGTCGACGGCGACATTATGTATGATGCTGTAGGCCTGATCGGCTCCTGTGAAGTCGGTGAGGTTCGACAGGTTCTCTCTCTTGCCGTAAGTATAGGAGGCCGCGCCGACGACCCCTCCCGACATGGAGGTATGGAGCCGTATGGTGTGGGCATAGAAGCGGCTGTCGGGATTTTCGTTGTGCTCCAGAAGCCCGCCGTTGAAATCGAGAGCCGGGCGGGCAATGAAGTTGTCGCGGGGGGTAGCGGTATGCTCCCCGAACTCCCTGATCCGGAAGTCGTAGATGACATCCAACAGCCCCAGGTGGGCATCGACTCCGAACTGTCCCTCATGGGTCTGCCGGTCGATCCCCCTGGTTCTGGAGAAGATGGTGTTCGTGACGTTCGTCCCCCCGAAGGCCTGGTCGGCGAAGCGGAGCTGGGCGCTCCCCTCCTTCACCATGCGCCAGTAACCGAGATTCAGGTGGAGCGGGAACAGCGGGAACTTGTAGCGGAACCGGGCCAGGTCCTGCTCGACCCTTACCCCGGAACGCTCGCCGGGATCAGGATCATCGGGACGGTATATATTGCCACCGAGAGTGAACTGAGGAGTGAAGAGCGGTTCGTGATCCAGATTGTGAAAGAGGGACTCGGTGCGCAGGTTGACGCGATAGATCCCCTTGTAGTCACAGGTGAGGTCGCCATGATAATCCCTGTCGCTGAGATAGCCCCCTTCCAGGGAAAACTTGATGTCCGTCCCGAGATGATTTGCCGATCCCCCCAGAACGGGATTGGAGTGGAGGTAGTCATATTCCGCGGCGCGACCGCCGTAGCGATTCACGCTGAGAAAGCGGTAGCCGACATAGGCATCAATAAGGGGATGAGTGGCCGGTGCGGCCGGCTCCCGCGCCTCCGGCAGCTCCTTCTCTTCAGCAGGACCCGGGGCGAAAGAGGAGCCGGCCCCGGGGGGCTCCGCCCCCTCTTGCTCCGCCCCCCGGGCAATCCCCCCGGCGAGGAGGATGAGAAGGACCGCCACTCCTATGCGGTACGTGAACTTACCATGGTTGACCACCCATAAGCTCCTTTGCGGAAGATTGAACTCGCACGCTACTGGCGCAACGTACCGCTCCCTACCGAGGCAGGTGCGGGAATATCGGTGCCGTGGACCTGGGAATGGCAGTCGGTGCAGCGGTTGAGAAAGAGCCCCTTGACCCCCGCCGTGTCGTTCAGCGTATGCCCGCCGTGGCACTGGAGACAAAGAAACGGCATGGCGGCGTTAAGCAGGTTGTTGTTGACGGAACCGTGGGGGACGTGACAGTTCATGCAGTTTTCCGTGACGTCGCCATGCTCGAACGCAAACGGCCCCTGTTTTTCCATGTGGCACCTGGTGCAGGTTTCCTTCGGGGTACTTCCCAGCAGGAGCTTGTCCTGGGTGGAGCCGTGGGGATTGTGGCAGTCGGTGCAGGCCATCTTCTTTTCCCGCAACGGGTGGTGGGAGAAGAGGCTGTTCTCCGCCCTGATCTCGGGATGACACCCGAAACAGAGCTCTGCCATCTGCTCGCGGCTCACCTTCTGCTGCGGCCCCTGGTGCAGCTTGTGGCAATCGAAGCAGCTGACGTCGCTCAAAGCGTGGGGGCTGGCGTTCCAGTGAGTGAGATTGGGGGTGGAGGCGGCAGAGTGACACTTCAGACAGATCAGGGATTGGGCTTGGGGCGGGAGGTGCATGATGTCCAGGAACTTACTCGTATCGCATTTCCCCTTGAGCCCCTCCTCCCCTTCCGGAATATTTTCGATGGCGAGACTCCCCGGCCCGTGGCACGATTCGCAGTTCACCAGCGGGAGGCCGTCCTCGGGCTTGATCTGCTCGCCATGAACGCTGTGCCTGAAGTCATCGGCGATCGTGTCATGCCTGTGGCACCTGGCGACGCAGTTGTCGGTGCCCACGTACTCCGCGTCGAGCCTGCCGACGATCATCTTTTCGTACTCGCGGACCGGGAGGAGCGGCTTGCTCTGCTTCAGCTCGGCGCAGGCGACGGCGAACAGCGGCACGATGAACAGCAGCGGAAAAGCTCGTTGCAAGGGTAATTCCTCCTGTTCAACAGCTTCGATCAACAACGTCAGATTTGAGACGATGGCACGCCGGCGATGCACCAACATGGACAGCGCTCAAAAATGGCGGTCAAGAGCCTCAATCCGCCTTGATCCCCTTGGTGGTGGTATGGACAAAGCTCCTGACGATGGGGTTCTGGCTCGTCTTGATCTGGTCGGGGGTTCCCACCTCGACAATCCGTCCGTCGTGGATCATGGCAATCCGGTCTGACACGTACAGGGCGAAATTGAGGTCGTGGGTGACGATCACCGTCGTATTCCTGGTGGTTTCCTTGAGCTTCAGGATCGTGTTGGCGAGCTCGTCGGTGGTGACCGGATCGAGCTCTGCGGTCGGCTCGTCGTACAGGATCAGGTCGGGGTTCATGGCGAGGGAACGGGCGATGGCCACCCGTTTCTTCATCCCCCCGGAGAGCTCGGAGGTCTGCAGGCTCTCCTTCCCTTCGAGCCCTACCATGGCGAGCTTCTCCCGGATGATCTCCCTGATCCGCTGCTCCTTGCATACCCGCTTTTCCCTGAGCCAGAGCCCTACGTTCTCCCCCACCGTAAGGGAGTTGAACAGGGCGGACGACTGAAAGACCATGCTGAACCGGTAATCCCTGCCGATGGTCTTCTCCTTGGACTGGAAAATGGGGGTGTCATCGATGTAAATCTCGCCGCTGTCGGGGGTTTCCAGCTTGATGATATGCTTGAGGAGAACACTCTTTCCGGTACCGGAGGGGCCGATGATGGAAAACGTTTCCCCGGCATGGATCTCCAGGTCTATATCTTTCAAGACGTGATTGTCGCCGAAAGACTTATTGAGCTTCTCGGTCCTGACGCCGACCCCCCGGGTTTCATTGAGGTTGACCCTGCAATCGGGTTCGCTGCCGTGAAAGAAGGAGCCCGTCAAGCCGTGCATCAGCTTGTGAAACATCCCGCCACTCTCTTCTCCCCGCTTGTCGAAATATTTCGTAAACATACCCTTCCCCGCCACACTGCATGAAATGCGGCAATTATGATAGCAGACAACAAAACTGTCTGGCAAGCAGAGAATGACCGTACGGCACTGGCAATCGCGGCTTGGCCGGCCTCGCTGCGTTCGCTGCGCCTGTTCGGGAACCTGCTAGAAGAGATATTTCTCCCGGTTGGTAAAATAATCCTTATGCCGGTAAATGAACTGGGAGAGGAGGAGAATGGCAAGAGCGGCGGCAATATTATTGACCAGCAGCGTTTCCTGCTGGACCCGTGCGCCGAGGACCTTCTCCAGCTCCGTCCGGGAAATATACGTCAGGTTGACGATGGTATTGAGGATTTCGAACAGGTTATAGCCGAGCAGGAGATACCAGGTGACGAGCTGCCGTTTCATGATGCCCAGAAAGAGATAGAGACAGATCAGGCTGTCGGCGAACACCAGCACCTTGGCCGGCGTCCCTTCATGGATATGCCCGAGAAAAGGGAAGGAGTTGCCGAAGGTGGAGGCGGACACGAGAAAAAAGAAGAGGTACAGCCCCGCCAGGAGGTTAAGCCCCAGGGGGCGGCGGATCTCGTTTTCTTCGGCGTCGATCATAAAGACTCCTTAAAAACTTATTTTTTCCGCATGTCGCTTATCCCGACGCAAACCAGGATGACCGCCATGATGAATATGATGAAAATCCAGT
The DNA here is from genome assembly GCA_036518435.1 of Geobacteraceae bacterium. Lineage (GTDB taxonomy): Bacteria > Desulfobacterota > Desulfuromonadia > Geobacterales > Geobacteraceae > JAMPXD01. The sequence continues at coordinate 22,380 of DATDNF010000001.1, read as the reverse complement.
CGCCGATACTGTAACCGAACATAACCCCTCGCTATGCGGAAAGCCCTGCCAAGGCGCTTTGTGCCTCGGCATACCCGGGGTTCATCTGCAGCGCCGCGCGGAAATGCTCCTCCGCATAACGCGGCATACCCAGCTTTACGCAGCAGAGGCCCAGAATGTAGGAAACCTCGGGGAGATGGAACTCCTCGCAAAACACCGTGTCGTCCAGCACGTCCTGGAGGATTGCCGCAGCCTCCTCATGAACGCCCTGCTGGTGCAAGGCAAAGGCGGTCCCGACCGCCTCAAGATAGTCAACCACCGGCACCCGCGGGGAGATGCCATCCGCGAGCCGCGCGAGGCGCAGCTCCAGCTTCTTCGCCTCATCTTCGCCGAGTTGAGACAGTATACCACGCCAGCAGGAAACGGCATCATCGTATTTTCCCAACAGGTAGGAAACCTCGCCGAGCTGATGCCGGACCGTTACGTCCTCGGACGCGAGCGCCAGCGCCCTGCGCAGGTACTTTTCCGCCCGGTAGAGGCTCACGGTGGTCAGCTGCAGCGTAGCAAGAGAGAGCCCCTTGTCGGCATAAGCCTTGCCGATCTCCAGGGGAAAGGAGTGGTTGTCCGGCTCGAGCAGGGAGAAGACCTTCAGATAGTTGATTTTCCTGTCCAGATAGGCGACGTCCACTTCCTTCCTGTCGAGCATCACGATATGGCTGGCCATTTCCGACAGGAAATGGGGATAGCCGTCCCGGAGAATCCGGGCGTACCTCTCCGCGTATGCACAGTCGGGGTTCGCGCGCAAAACGTGATAGATGCCGCGGCCGACGGCGTCGTAGGAAGGGTACTGCCCTTCCAGGGCGTGAAAGTCGTCATCGAGGAGTGGCAGGGCGAGGCCGTCGAGCGGTATCCTCACTCTGCCGTCCAGGCCGGTGACCATCCCCCCGGGGGGGAGCGTGCAATAGGTGACACCTGCTATGGGGGTCGGTTCCCCCGGGTTTATTGTCGCGATGGCTCTTCCTCCTCCCTCTCCCTTTCCGGGAACGTGTTTATTCCGGCAGATACGCCGACCATCTTGTAAATCCGCACTCCATCCCACGGCTGGTCCAGAATCCCGTCGTGGATCGCCCAGCTCCTGCCGCGCACCGTCCGTTCCATCCCGGGCATCCGGAACGGGGTAGAGCCGTCGAGCCGCCGGCGGAGAATCCCGCCCGGCTTGAACCCGTCGTCGATCTCCCGCATCAGGCGTCTGCCGGTGAGGTAGTCGAAGCCGTACTGCTCGTAGCGGATCGCGTTGCCGTAGGTAAGGGGCTCGGCCACGATCATCTCCACCCCGAGGGAATCGACAAACCGCTCCAGGCAGGGGAAAAATTCACCGAACATCCTCAAGCCCCGCCGGCACTGGCTGGGAAAGAGCCCCGCCGCCATCGCCCGGAGCTCTTCCGGGATGTTGCGCCCCAGGGTGGCGAAGCAGTTGTCCCGGCCGGACAGGTCCCGATCCACGTCGAAGCGGGGTGCGGAGGGGTCGCTGATGATGCAGAAGGAGAGTTCCATCTGGCGGTAGCGGGTATCGGCCAGGTCGAGAAAAAAGACCGTATCCCGTTCAGCCGGATGGCGCCGCACCTCGATGCGGAGAAGTCCCAGCCCGGGCGGAGCGATGAAGGTGATCTTCCGCTCCCCGTCTGCCCCGCGGAAGTCCTCTCGCGAGACAACCAGCATGTCGAACAGGCGCTGGGGAATCAGGCCGCCGTATATCCTCTCCTTCGCTGCGACATCCAGGGCGTTGACGTCGGCCAGCGAGAAGAGCGGCCTGTCAGCCGCCAGCAGCTGCGCGTTTCCGGGGAGTCTAGCCATGGCAACCGATGATGACGGGAAACACCGTCTTCCTGATGGCGGCGATGCACTTCTCCACGGCATCGAGCGCCCTGTTGCGCTCATCATCCTCGGCCCAGTGCATGGCGTCCAGGAGCATCCGGTGGGGAAAACCGAGGCCGGCGATCAGGTCGACGAAAGAGGCCGGCAGCCGCGGCGACAGCTCCACGCCGTTCATGACCGCCCAGGCGATAGTCCAGGCACGGGCCACGTTGAGGTTGTCGTAACCGCCACCGCCGACCGCAACCCAGGGTATTTTCAGGGCCTTCAGCTTCCGCAGGATATAGCTGTAGCTGTGGGTGGTAATCTCCAGCCTAGACAGCGGATCGGTCCTGAAGGTATCGGCCCCGAGCTGGGTGACCAGGACGTCGGGATCGAACGCGGCGATCAGGGGAAAGGCGACCTCGTCGAACGCTTTCATATAGAGCGCATCATCGGTATGGGCGAGGAGCGGCACGTTCACCGAAAACCCCTCCCCCTTCCCCGTTCCGGTCTCGTACTCGAAGCCGGTCCCCGGGAAAAAGCAGACTCCGCTTTCGTGGAGCGAGATGGTCAGGACCCGGTCAGTGCCGTAGTATGCCTCCTGGACGCCGTCGCCGTGATGGGCGTCGATATCGAGATAGGCCACCCGCTTCCCCCCATCCAACAGCTTGTTGATCGCGATCACGGCGTCATTGAGATAGGAGAAGCCGGAGGCCCTGTCCCGGTGGGCGTGGTGCCACCCTCCCGCGAGGTTGAAGGCGATCCCGTAGCCTTCTTCCGCCACCAGCCGGGCAGCCTCCATCGTTCCCGAGGTCCCCAGACGCGCCCAATCGTAAAAGCCGTGAAAAACCGGGTTTTCCAGATCGCCCAGGCCATAGCGGAAATCGGCGCGGGGCTCGCGCGCCTCGCTGAACTCCTTGAGCCGCTCCAGGTAATCGGCGCTGTGAAAGGTAAGGAGATCCTCCTCGGTGACCGCCGGACAGGCGGAAACCACCGATCCGGCGTGGTCGGCCAGCCCGTAGGCGCGCATCAGCTCGAAGGCGAGGCGATAGCGCTGCACCTTGAAGGGATGGTGGTCGCCGTAACTGTAGCGGCTGAAATCGCTGGAGCATATAAGGGCTGTCTTTGCGCGCAATCCGGTCCGCCGCGAATCGACCAGGCTCTTTCAAAACCATTAACATTCCGAATTTACAATGATAGCCAACCCCCGTCAACTGATATTTCCGAGGAGCGGTCGGCTCCCCCCCTGCGCCCCACCGGGAATGCTTCCGGGACACCGTTTCTTCTTTTAATCTCTGGTAAACGGCTTTGATCTGTGCTAAATAATTAACCAAAGATCAAACATAAGCCGAACGGGGGAACTGACAAATGTTCGCCAAAAAACAGCTCGGCAACATTCTCGTTGAATCCGGCATCATAACGGTCAAGACCCTCGAACGGGCACTGGAGCGGCAAAAGGGGAGCGGCAAACGGCTCGGCATGGTCCTGGAGGAAATGGGGGTCATCACCGAAGAAGAGCTGATTGCCGCCCTCGCCCAGCAGTTCGGCTTCAAGACGGTTGCCGGCTTCGCCCCCCACAACTTTCTCTGGGACACCCTCGGGCTCGTCCCCGAGGACCTGGCCGTTCGAAAACTGGTCTTTCCCCTCAAGCAGAAAGATGGCATGCTCGCCGTCGCCACCACCGATCCCTTCGACAGCGATACCTTCGACTTCCTGGCCAAGAAGACCGGCATGAAAATCGTTCCCGTCCTTGCCACCAGAAAGGACATCACGGACGCCGTCAGCAAACACTACCTGGGTGGACGGCCTCCGACAGGGGGCAAGCCCAGGATTCTGGTCGTCGACGATTCCCAGGCGATCGCAATGGTCATCCAGGCTGCGCTGGTGAAGGAAGGGTACGAGGTGTTCGTTGCCCACGACGGCGTTGAGGGGTTGAAGATGGCCATTGCCGAACAGCCGGACATGATCATCTGCGATTCGGTAATGCCCCGCATGGACGGTTATGCCCTGAAAAACGCCGTGCACGGGAACCCGGCAACCGCCTCGACGCCCATCATCCTGATCACTTCGAAAGCAAGCGGCGAGGACGAGCAGAAAGCGCTGGAATCCGGTTTCCTCGACTTCATCCCCAAACCAATCCAACCGATCCGGGTGGTGTCGCGGGTAAAAAGGGCCTTCGAGATCGTTAAAAACTCGCGGAAATGATGTATCGGCTTGCATGCCGGCGCCCGGCGCGGTCGCGGGGCTTTTGCGGTCGCCCCAAACTCACCGCCTGCGGCGAGCCCCAGTTCTTGAACGTCACCAGCAACCCCACCGTTCCCCTCCCCTCCCTTTGCTCATCGTAACGCTCATCGAGCCGCTCACCTTTTGTCCGGACCGCGCCCGTGCCGCAGCGGGCTCAGATGGACATACCAGTAGGCGAAGGCGACGAACACCACCCCGCCGAGTATGTTTCCCAGTGTCACCGGCACCAGGTTCGCCACGAAGAAGTTGGTCCAGGTGAGAGCCGGATCGCTGCGACCGAGCTCGGCCGCCAGAAAGAGACCGGTCGGGATGAAGTACATGTTGGCGATGGAGTGCTCGAAGCCGCTGGCGACAAAGGCCATGATCGGCACGTAGCAGGCGACCATCCTGCCGGTCACGTCACGGGCGGCGGTTGCCATGAACACCGCCAGACAGACCAGCCAGTTGCAGAGGATGCCGCGGATCAGGGCCACCATGAAGGGGAGCTGGCATTTGACCTCAGCAAGCCGCAACGCCTGCTCCGTCACGCTTCCGTTCGTCCAGAGGCGCGACTCGAACATGAGCCGGGCAAAGAAGAGGGAGCCGATGAGGTTGCCGAGGATCACGATCAGCCAGTTTTCCAGGAGTTTTCCCCAGCTGATCTCGCCGTGCAGCGCCGAGGAGGCCAGCAGGCTGTTGCCGGTGAAGAGCTCAGCTCCGCAGATTACCACCAGCATGAGCCCGAGGGAAAAGACGCTCCCGGCCAGGAAGCGGGCGATCCCCTGGCCGACGAACGCCGCGGCGTCCTGGCTCACCACCGTCGCCAGCTGGGCGCCAAAGGCTATGTAGAAACCGGCCAGAACGCTCAGCACCATGGTGCGCATCGGCGACTGGGTGGTCACCCGCCGGCCGTTCGCCACAATCGCCTGCACCGTCTCCGCCGGGGTCAGATAGAGCTTCTCCATGCAGTTTCCTCCTGACTCCCTATGCTCTCACATGCTCATGGCTGACGATATGCTCCTGACAATAGCCGTGTTGCCCCGCGCATTCCGGGCAGTAGCGAAAATCCATCCCGGGATGGGTCTTGTCGGTGATGCCGCAGACAGTACAGCGGTGGAACGCCTCGTTGTCGCGAACGGCGAACCGGCGCGCCTGCTTCGTCATCTGCCGCCTGCCGTAGCGCACCTGCACGACGATGTCCCGCGCGAAAAAGAGGAGGAAATTGCAGATGGAGGCAAGGATCAGCAGGCGCGCGTGCCAGCCGCCGAACAGAAACTGGTAACCGTAGTAGAGCCAGGTGAGCAGGGCCAGCCACTTGATCCGGACCGGCAGGACGAAGAATATCTGCAGGACGAAGTCGGGGTAGAGAAAGGCGAAGGCGAGAAAGACCGAGAGGCCGAGAAAAGCGTTGCTCACCGCCAGATAGGGGGTGAGAAAGGAGACGGCGACGGTCATCAGATAGCCGATCAGGAGAAAGACATTATAGCGCAACGCCCCCCACTGCTCTTCGAGGGCCGTACCCATCAGGTAGAAGAGATACCAGGCGAAGAAGGCAAAAAACGGATTCGACAGCGGCGGGTCGAAGGGGAAGGTCAACAGCCGCCACCATTCTCCGTCCAGAAGGAGGTCGGCCGCAAGATAGGTCTGGCTCCGGTCCAGCTTGCCGGTCAGAAAGAGGACGTAAAAGAGCGTCTGACCGGCGATCAGGTAGATGGTCACGTTCGCCGGGGCATATCTGCCGAGTTTTTTGTCCAGTTTGTCGAGCAAGTTCATGGTACGTTCATTCTCCTCCGCAGCCGTTGCAAAATTGGCCCCCATCTTCCCCGTTCCACCGCAAGAGGTCAATATAAATGTTAACGGCCAGCGCTCTTTTCCCTGAACCGCGGCAGCAGCACGCGGTAGCCTGTACACCCGGCCCCCGATCACGAGGTGCAGCAACACCCCGATTAAACAAGCCCCCCGGAACACATATCGACTTACATAAGCATGTAAGTATGCACTTCCATGCTTTCTGGCGTGTGGGCACGCGCGGCCCGCTGTCCTTATCTGCGGTCACTCCCCGCCTTCCTTGCCCCCTGCCAGGAACGTTTCCCGCAGTTTTTTTGCTTTTGCATCTGCCGGATACCGGGCAATGAGCCGGTCGATGGTCGTCACCGCCTCCTTCACCTTGCCCTGCCGGTAGAGCGCCAGGGCAAGTCCCCACCAGATCTGGGGGAGCTGCTCCTTGCGGGCATGGCGAAGCGCCGTGCGGAATTGCCGTTCGGCCTGTCCCGCATACTCGTCGCCGGTATCGGCGTACAGTATCCCGAGCGAAATGTACGCCTCGGGGGCCTCGGGAGAGAGTGCCTCCGTCCTGAGGAGATACGCCTCTGCCCGCTCCCACGCCCCCGGCATGCCGAGGTTGTACCCCATCCGGTAGCAAACCCCGAGCAACCGGAGCAGCTGCGGATCGTCCGGGTAGCTCTTGCGGAGCTCGGCCGGGCCGGCAACCGCTTTCTGCCACTTCTTGCGCAGCAGGTCCCGCTCGGCGTCGTCCTTCACCTGCGGCGGAAAGGTCGCCGCGGCACCCAGGCGGAGAAGCGCCTCGTCCGCGGCCTTCAATGCCTTTTGCGGCGCCTTCTCCGCCGGCGGTGGCTTTTGCGCCGGTTGGGGTCCCACGAAGCGGTACCAGGAGACCTTGCCCCGTTTCTTCTCCAACGTCTTCAGGGAGACTTCTCCCCGTGCGGTGAGGAGCTTCGAACCCTTCCCCTCGTACACCGCCACGAACCCCTTCCACCAGGCGATGCCGGCCCCTCCCGGCCCCTGCTGCTCCTTGAAGAACGGGCTTTTCGGAAAATTCGCGGCAGCCGTATACGGGTAGTCGAGCCCGGACTGGCCGAAGACGAACCAGACGTACATCGCCCCGTCCCGGTCCTCCTCCGCGGTAAAGGGGAACGCAGTCCGGTTGCGCGCCATCGGCAGGTCCCTGCGGTGCTCCAGCGGGACCTTGGCAAGCCGGTCGACCGAGTGGAACCCGTCCCGGTCGACCCAGTGATAGGATGCGGCAACGGAGGGTGAGGCAAGGGCGATCATTATCATGACGAGGATGAGCTGCATCGGAATAGCTTTCAGGCCTTCCACTCCCCGTAAAAGACGATCTCGTCCAGCGGCTTGCGCGGCGGCCCCGCCTTCCCCTCCTCCAGCGGATAGCCGAGGGGGAAGAGCCCGACGATGCGGATCTCCGGCGGGATGTTCAGCAGGAGCCCGAGGCTTTCCTCGTCGAACACACCCACGAACACGCTCCCGAGCCCGAGGGCATGGGCGGCGAGCATCAGGTTCTCCGCGGCGATGCCTAGATCGGTCATGTAGTACTGCTGGCCGCGCAGTTCACCCGACTGGGTCGGGTCGGCGCAGGCGACGATCACCACCGGCGCTTCGGCCAGGGCGTTCTGGGCGGGGTTCGTCTTGTACCCCCTGGTGGCGAAAAACGCCTCCACGTAAGAGAGCTCGCTGATCCGCGCCTTCACCTCCGGCGCCTCAACCACCACGAACCGCCAGCACTGCATGTTCGCCCAGGAAGGGGCCATCCGGGCCGCTTCCAGGACCATCCGGAGCTTTTCCGGCTCCACCGGCCGGTCGGAGAACTTGCGCACGCTTCTTCTGTTCCTGATCTCTTCGAGGGTATCCATTGAGGCTGCTCCTTTCCATTTCCTTGCTGCACATCGTTAACGTTTGGCCATGGCGGGCGGTCCGCACCGCCTCATTCGCTCACCGGCTACATCAGCGGGGAGAAGCCGCCGTGCGGAGAAAGTCCGCGATATCCCGCTTCAGCTCGGCGCGGGAGCGGGCGTCGGTGTACAGCATGTGTCCGGCCGGGTAGCGGGCGGTCGTGATATTCCGCCGCAGCGCCCGGTCGAGCCCCAGGTGGGCCAGGGTGTAGTCCGATCCCGTGTAGGGCGTGGCCAGGTCGAATGCGCCGGATGCCACGAACAGGCGCATATAGGGATTCTTGCCGAAGGCGCTGCGCAGGGCCGCACCGGTATCCGCGAAGGAATTGTTCGACCCCCAGTCCCAGCGGCCGATCCCGCCCCCCAGGATGAAATATTCCCGGTCCGACCTGTACCCCAGCTCGCCCCGCACGTAGTCGTTGAAAGTCGCGGTAAACGGCGGACGGAGGGCCGCCAGGCTCGGGTCGAACTCGGCATGCTCGGCCGTGGCGGAGATATCGTCCCCCAGAAGGCGGCCGTCGAATCGCCCCACCGTCTTTTTCCGGTCGCGGAGCAGCTCCGCGGCAAACCGACCCGCTTCTATGCGCAGGTCGCTGTTGTCGATGTAGCGTTCATCGAGACCGGTATAGCGGGCGAGCCGGCCGACCACCGACTGACGCTCCGCGGGCGCCAGCCGGTCCCCTTTTGCGAGGGCGGCAAGGTAGTCGGTCGTTGCCCACTTTTCCGCTTCTCCGAGAAGCGCCGGGAGGTCGCTGCCCATATCCGGCGAGAGTTTTTTGTGGTACCAGGCGATAGCGGTGTAACTCGGCAGGAAGAGGGCGTAGGGGAGGTCGTTCCCCGGGGTAAAGCTTATCGTTGAAAAATTGAGGGCTGCCGAAACGAGGATGATGCCGTTGCAGGCGATGCCGTGGTCGAGGAGGTTGTCGGCAAGCCCGGCGGCGCGCATCGAGCCGTAGCTTTCGCCAACGAGGAACAGGGGGGATGACCAGCGCCGGTAGCGGGTCAGGTAGAGGCGGATGAATTCTCCGACCGACTCCATGTCTCCCTTGAGGGAGAAGAACTTTTCCGCCTGGTCCGGTTTTACGGCCCGGCTGTAGCCGGTCCCCACCGGATCGACAAACACCAGGTCGGCCTGGTCGAGCCATGTCTCGTCGTTGTCCGTCAACTGGTAGGGGGGAGGAGGCATGCTCCCGTCGTCGGGGAGCTTCACCCGCTTCGGGCCGATGGCTCCGAGATGGAGCCAGACCGACGATGAACCGGGCCCGCCGTTGAAGGCGAAGAGAAGCGGCCGTTGGCCGTGATTGCCGGCCTTGTCCGCCGTGTAGGCGACGAAGAACATGTGCGCCTCGGTTTCGCCGGAGGCGGCAACGACCGGCAGAGTGCCTGCTGTTACCGTGTATTTGAGGGACTTGCCGCCTATGGCAACTTCGTGCCTGGTGACGACCGGATTCTCTTCGGCGGACGGCTCCCTGCTCATCTCCGCAGAGGCGGCATCCCTGGCCCGTTCGGGAGAAGTTGCCGCCACCTCCGCGGCTTTGGGGTGAACCGCATCATTCGGGAGCGCGGAGAGCAGGGCGGCATGGAGCAGGAGCGATGCAATTATCACGGGAACCTCCTCGGCACATTGCAGCTGCGCATCGAACATCGGATGATCGACAATCGCGGGTTTAACAGGCTGTCTGCCGGAAAGGGACGCCGTTACGTCCCTTCCTGATACTCCGCCAGGTTCCGGAGCGTCTCCTTCAACTCGAACGCGACAATGGCTAAAAGCCGGTCGAGCACCCTTGCGGTGAGCGCCGGGGGATAGATGGGGAAGCCGAGGCGGTAGATCAGGTCGAGGAGCCCATCCTGCCGGTTCTCCTCCAGAAAGAGGGTGCCGTACTGGAATACCGGCGAGAAGAGGAGCGCATCCTCCATGACCGCCTCCTCCTCGCTGTAAAACGGCAGGATCATCTCCAGGGAAAGACAGAGCCCGTCCCCCGTGCTGTCTTCCGTCACATAGAGCAGGATCTCGTCCTGGTGGGCCGCACCGGGGTCGATCGCCTCGGGGCAGACGGCACCGGCGGGAAGGACCAGGAGCGGCCCGTGCTGGGGGTCGAAGCCGTACGGCAATTTTCGATTGGAGAGGTATCGTTCGGCCGCCTCATAGGCCTTGGCATGGCGGCGCTCCATGCCGCGGTAGAACAGGGGGCGCATCTCATCCCGTTGTGCCACGAGCTCTTCCAGGGGGATGAAGAGCTCCTCCCCCGCAGCCGGCCGGGCGTTACGCTTCTCCACGTTATCTACCACGAGCCGCAGGTGCGGCCGTTTCCGTTCGTCCTTGTCGTGTGCCATGAAAATCAATCCTTGCGTGCGGAATTTGGGACCGGTATCACTTTACCGCCATTGGCGGCCGGAAGCAAGGATTTCGGACATCATGGGGAGGTCTGTTCTTTGCCGGGTGCCGCGGGAGGGAGTTCGCCCGGCTCCGGCATCTCGCGCCGGTTGGCCTTCTCGAACATGGCAAGCACTTTAGTCTTGATGGTGAAGTAACTCTCCGTCACGTGGTCTGCGTAGGATTTATAGACAATGACAAACAGGCCGAGAAAAAAGGCGAGGTAGATGACCCTGGACAGGAGGGGCGAAGGGAGGACGGAGGACAGCTTTGTCACTAAAATAAAGACGGCGAGAGCCGCCCCAACGAAAAGCAGCGGCTTGAACCAGGGGAAGCGGGCGGCAAGCCGGCCGTAGGCGGAGGTTGGCTCTCCAGCCGGCGCCACGTTATTCTGCTCCTGTGCCTGCGAAGCGGTTTCGGGTGGCGCGGCCCCCGCCGCCCCCCCTTCCCTGTCCGCTCCGCGGCCCTTTTTGTCAAGGGTCTCCTCGCGGATCACCTTCATGGTGGCGCGATACTTCCGCGGGACCGCATCGAGGTTGTTGGTGATGCAAACCGCGCCGCCTTTGTCGGTGTATTTGTAGTAGTCTGCACGGGCATCTCCGAGGCAAGCCAGCAACGCCACGACAACGCAAACGACCGTTATGACCATGGTCCGGTCCGGGATGATTTTCCTGCCTCCGCTGCCGCGCTTCATGATTGCCCTCATTTCACCCTGTCTCCCCAGCATCCACTTCGCGTCCGGGCGCCTCCCCTGAGGATCATCGCTGCGCCGTGAATTCCACGGCCCGTCCGATGCGTTTCAAGGTTTCTTCGCGGCCGAGAACCTCGATCACTTCGAAGATGGACGGAGAGGTCGTCCCCCCGCAGAGGGCGACCCGGACCGGCGGGCCGAGCTGGCCCATCTTGACCCCCTTCTCCTCGCAGATTCCCTTGAAGACAGCCTCTATTCCCTGGTGGGAGAAATCGTCGAGCGCCGCGAGCCGGTCCAGTACCGCCTCGAACAGGGGAGCGATCTCCGGCTTCAGGAACTTCTCCACGGCCTGGGGATCGTAGTCGAACGCGCTCCGGTAGTAGAACAGCGCGCCGTCTGCCATCTCCAGCATGGTCCGGGCGCGCTCCTGGAGGGTCCGGACGACGGCGGGCAGGTTCGGTCCGCCGGCAACGTCCACGCCCCGCTCCCCGAGGAACGGCAGGAGCAGGCCGGCGAGCCTCTCCGGGTCACCGGTCTTTATGTAATGGGCGTTCAGCCAGAGGAGCTTGTCCGGGTTGAAGACCCCCGCCGAACGGCCGACCGCCTCGATGGTGAACTTCCCGATCAGCTCCTGCAGGGAAAAGATCTCCTCGTCGCCGTGACTCCAGCCGAGCCGCACCAGGTAATTGACCATCGCCTCGGGGAGAAAACCCATGTCTCGGTAGGCCATGACGCTGGTCGCACCGTGCCGCTTGGAGAGGCGCGCCTTGTCGGCCCCGAGGATCATCGGCACATGAGCGAACCGAGGGACCGGATAGCCGAGCGCCTCGTAGAGGAGGACCTGGCGGGGGGTATTATTCACGTGGTCGTCGCCGCGGATCACCGTGGTGATCCCCATGGTGGCATCGTCGATCACCACGGTGAAGTTGTAGGTCGGGGTCCCGTCGCTGCGCTGGATGATCAGGTCGTCCAGTTCCTCGTTGTTGAAGGAGATCGGCCCCTTGATCAGGTCGTCGAAGACGGTCACCCCCTCCTCGGGAGCCTTGAAACGGACCACGTACGGCTTGCCCGGCATATCCGCGGCAAGCCTGCGGCAGGTGCCGTCGTATTTCGGCTTTCGCCCCTCCTTGAGAGCCTTCTCCCGCTTCGCCTCCAGCTCCTCGGCGCTACAGTAGCATTTGTAGGCCTTTCCCGCGGACAGGATCTTCTCCACGAACTCCTTGTAGACCGGGAAACGCTCCGACTGGTAGAAGGGGCCCTCGTCCCAATCGAGGCCGAGCCAGCGCATCCCCTCCAGGATGGCGTCCACCGACTCCTGGGTTGAGCGGGCCACATCGGTATCCTCGATGCGGAGGATGAACGTTCCCTTTTCCTTCCTGGCGAGGAGCCAGTTGAACAGCGCGGTGCGCGCCCCCCCCACGTGGAGGTAGCCGGTCGGGCTCGGGGCGAAACGGAGACGAACTTCGGACATGTAACTTCTCCTTTGATTAGGTGCTCTGGGTGCTATTCTTCTTCCGGCTCCTCGCCGTGTTTCTTCTCACCGGGGACCCGGTACTCTTCGTTAGCCCATGCCCCCAGGTCGATCAACCTGCACCGTGCCGAGCAGAAGGGGCGGTTCGGGTTCCCTTCCCAGGCCGTCTCTTTCCGGCACTGGGGACATTTTACGGTTGTCAGTGTTGCCATACCGCCACTCCAAACAAAAACCCCGGGCATTCCCACGTCCCAGGGATTCGACACGCAAAAGTTTCCACCGGACTTGCCGGCAAGGAATTCTATAGCGAAACTTCCCCGAAAGTCAACCTCCGATTGCCGGCCGAAGCGCGGCACAGGAGGAATGAATCAATTTGAATCTTGCATTTATGGCAAATAATTGCTATGTAAAATGGTACGTGTGGTATGCTTGTTAAACTGGACCGGTTCAGGCTTGACAGCGGCATATCTATCCGAAAGAGGGAAAGAGGGGGATTTCCATGGCTGAAGAAAAGAAGGTTCAGGCAAAAAAAGGGGCGGATGGCGCCACCATGCTGATCTCATTCCTGGCGGGCGCGGCCATCGGCGTCGGCCTGATCCTGTTCGCCGAGTCGAAAACCAAGGCAACGGACGAATCGTCCTACGGCGACGCCGATCTGTTCGTCTGAACGAAGGCTTCCATTCGCCCGACATTCCAAGGTCCAACTGCCAATTGGCTGCATCGGCTTTTCTCAGCCCCTCACGGCACCAGCCCGATGCCGAGGGCGAACCTTTCCGGCAGGACATTGAGCAATTCTTCTGCTCTCCCTCATGCCTCCCGCAGTGCCTCTCCATGAAGCCAGCAATTCCTGAAACAGAAAAGGCCCTGATTTTCAGGGCCTTTTCTGTTTATACGGATGTTGCCTGATTTTGAAATGGGACGGTTTTCCGCGTTTCAGATCAGGAAATTGTCACCAGTTTTTCGCGCGGCCCATCGGCGACCACACGCCCGCCATCGAGCGCAATGACGCGCTGAACCGTTTGCAGCATGATGGGGCTATGTGTTGTCATGATAAGCACGGCAGAATCCCCCAGAAGTTTAGGCAGGCGCTCTGCCAGCATCCGCTCGCTTTCGGGATCAAGTCCCAGGGTCGGCTCGTCCAGAAGCAGTATCCGGCCCGGCTGGGCGAAGGCACGTGCCAGCGCCACCTTCTGGCGTTGACCGCCGGAGAGGTTGTTGCCGCGTTCGTCCAGGCGCATCCCCAGCGACATCCGCCCGCTTTTGAATTCATTTTCCAGACCGGATGCCCAGATAGCCTCGGCATACCGGTTTTGATCCGTACAGCCGGATATCCGCAGGTTTTCCTCCAGTGTCCCGGCAAATACGGACGGATCCTGTGCTTTATATACCATCCAACGGACTCGATCGAACCGCGCAATATCATCCAATGCCAGACCGTCAAAGAGTATCTGACCGGCATCCGGCCGACAGAGCCCGCCAAGACATCGCAGGAGCGTTGATTTACCGGCACCCGGCCGTCCCAGCAAGGCAATCCGCTCACCGGGGGCAATTGAAAAGGAGACGGCCTCAAGCGCCGCCGGGCGTCCTTCATAATGCTTGCCAAGACCTATAACCGAAACATTGCCTGCAATATCAGGCCTGGGGGTACACTCCCGCTCTTTAACCGCCTCCAGGCTGTTTTCCATTCGTACGGCAGAGCGTTTGAAATCGTGCCATTTTCCAGTTACCGAAAATAACGATGCCACCAGCCCCATGGCGCGGGTAGCCAGCAGGCTGCAGGCTATGAGCTTGCCGGAACTCAGAAGCTGAGAGTGAATCAGGTAAACACCCACTGTCAACATGGTTACCGTGGTAACGGTATAGGTTGTCGAGGAAATCATCCCCATGTGATATGCCGCCAGCCGCCTCTTCGCATCAGAGGTTACCGACTGTTCCGCAAGTTCGCGCCAGTGGCGAAGAAAAGCTCCGGAACCGGGGGCGGTACGAACCACATCGAGGCAACCCAGTGCTTCCCCCATAAAAGAGAGCTTGCGTGTGTTGTCTTTCTCCGCCTCCTTGGAAAGTCTGGTTACCCGCGCCTGCAACGCCAGTCCGACACCTGTATAGAGCAGCACCAGAAGCATGGCGGCAATCATCAGCGGCCAGGAAATAACCCCAATGACAACCAGGTAAAGCAGGAGGAAGGGGATGTCGGCGATGGAGAGCAGATAGCTGGAGGAAACAAAATCACGGGCCTGAGTCAGATCGCGGTAATTGGATAAAAAGCGCGGGAAACCGCCTGCCGGGAGGTCAACCTGCGCAACCAGCTTTGACCAGAGAGTTTCATCGCTGCGCAGCGTCAGGTCCTTGCTGATATGCTCCGTGGCCCAGCTTCTCACCAGCCGCATGCCGATGTCGGTGGCGAGATAGAGCATCATGCCGAACACAAGTGCCCAATGGGTTTCGAACAGCCCGTTCTGGGCTATCTTGTCGTATACCAGCATGGAGAACAGCGGCACCAGGAGTTGCCCGGCGTTGATAAAAAAGGTTGCGATTCCCACTTCCGCCCAGGCTGCGCGCAATTTCGACCATAACGAAGCCAACGAGGCGAAGCCGCCTGCTCTCCGCGGGTCCTTCGGCACGCTCACCACTACAGCCTCGACACTCTCTCCGCTTTCGGCAATCACCGCTTCGGGAAGCGGAGAACCGTCTCTGCCAACATACTGCCAGCGCTGCTCCATTCGAAACAGCAACGTGAAACCGCTTTCGCTATTGCGCAGCAACACAAGATCGCCCGGGATATGGAGAACATCCCGGAGCGGCCCCGCAAAGTATCGCGCAGAAAGGCCAAACCGTTCCAGGTGCTTGATGTCGCTGGACCAATTACCGGAAGCGACAAGACGCTTACAACCCTTATGCAGCTGTGCTGCGGCAGCACGATCAGGACCGCAGAGCGCAGTTACTGCTGTCAGCACAGCCTGTCTTTCCAGCTTTCCAACAGAGTCGATGGAGGAGATGGCATCGGAAGTATCAGTCATCAAGTGGGTCTCTCGCTACATAAAATTTAGAAGGTGTGTACAATATTCCGTCTTACATCAGGCGAAGCCGGGAGAACATGCAGAGCTTGTCACACCGTGTGCCAATGGATCTGCGCAAGCTGTTGTGTATGTGTAGCATCAGTGTAAATTGTATAATCTGTGTGAGTAGCATCAATGTGTGTAGTAGTAACCGCCGTTGGATCTGCGGTTATAGTAAGCGTATCACCGCTGTCTGCCGTAACGTACAATTGCGATGCGTTTCCGTTATTCACCATATGCTGCACATCCTGGCTGGAGATTGTAATCGCCGTTGCAGCACTATCGCCGTGGATATCCAGAGTGTCAATGTTGGTAGTATGGCTGGCAAGGGTTGCCATGGTGTAACTTCCGCCATTGACCAGGTCCTGTAACACCATGACGTTTCCGCCGTTGGTCCTGACGTCGGCGTCACGTGCGCCGCCGTCGATGACGTTTGGCAGATTATCCGTCACTGAGGATACGTAGAAGGTATCATTATTGTCCCCGCCATATGCCGAATCGTGCCCCTTATTGGCAATGAAGGTATCGTTGCCGGCACCACCGATGAGGATGTTATCGTGAGCATCCCCGATGAGGGTGTCGTCATAGGCAGAGCCGGTGAGGTTCTGGATGTTGATGTAGGTGTCGCCTTTCGCATCGCCGGGCACGCTGTTCTGCCAGGAAGAAAAGCTGCTGTCGAGCGAAGCTACGACACCTGAAGAGGCGTGCTCATAGGAGGCGGTATTGTTGCCGGAACCGCCATCCAGATGGTCGGCCCCGCCCATCCCCTCCAGTATGTCGTCGCCGCCGCCGCCGAAGAGGATATTGGCGTGGCCGTCGCCGATCAAGTGGTCGCTGAAGGCGGAGCCGGTCAGGTTCTGAATGTTGCTGTAGACGTCGCCGGCAGCATCGCCGGCATTCATCGTATGGTCGTAGAGCGAGGCGGTGACGCCGGCGATACCGTCGGCGGAGCCTGCATGTTCGTAGGAGACGGTATTGTTCCCGCCGATTCCGCCGATCAGGGTATCGCCCCCGCCCATCCCTTCCAGGATGTCATTGCCGCCGCTGCCGCCGTTGAGGATGTTGGCGTGGCTGTCGCCGATCAGGTGATCGTTGAAGGCGGAGCCGGTCAGATTCTGGATGTCGATGAAGACGTCGCCGGCGGCCGCGCCGGCATTGATCGTATGGTCGGTGAGCGAAGCGGTGACGCCGGTGATACCGTCGGCGGAGCCTGCATGTTCGTAGGAGACGGTATTGTTGCCGCCGACTCCGCCGATCAAGGTATCGCCTCCCCCCATCCCTTCCAGGATGTCGTTGCCGCCACTGCCGCCGTTGAGGATGTTGGCGTAGACGTCGCCGATCAGGTGGTCATTGTAGGCGGAGCCGGTCAGGTTCTGGATGTTGATGAAGACGTCGCCGGCCGCGCCGCCGGCATTAATCGTATGGTCGGTCAGCGAAGCAGTGACCCCCGCTGCGGCGTGCTCGTAGGAGACGGTATTGTTCCCGCCGACTCCGCCGATCAGGGTATCGCCCCCACCCATCCCTTCAAGGATGTCATTGCCGCCGCTGCCGCCGTTGAGGATGTTGGCGTAGCCGTCGCCGATCAGGTGGTCGTTGTAGGCGGAGCCGGTCAGGTTCTGAATATTGATGAAGACGTCGCCAGCGGCGTCGCCGGTGTTGATCGTATGGTCGGTGAGTGAAGCGGTAACGCCTGCCGTGGCGTGCTCGTAGGTGGCGGTATTGTTGCCGCCGGAGCCCCCTATGAGGGTATCGGCCCCACCCATCCCTTCCAGGATGTCGCTGCCGCCGCCGCCGGTGAGGATGTTTGCGCCGCTGTCGCCGATCAGGTGGTCGTTGTAAGCTGAGCCGGTCAGGCTCTGAATGTTGATAAAGGTGTCGCCGGCGGCATCGCCGGTCTGGATAACGGCGGGTCCGACCGCAAAGCTGGTGGTGAGCGAAGCGGTGATGCCCGTAATGCCGTCGGCGGAACCGGCGTGCTCGTAGGTAGCGGTGTTGACGCCGCTGCCGCCGTCGAGGAGGTCGGCTCCGGCACCACCTTCGATAAGATCGTTCCCGGCGCCGGCGTGGATGACATCGTCGCCGTCACCGGCAAATATGTCGACCCCGACACCCTGGCAGGGGAGCACCAGAACGGGATTACCGGATGCGTTCAACACCGTGAAGTCCGCCGCAGTGGAGGCTTCCCGCCATGAAAAGTCGAGGGTGTTGGTCACGTTGAACGGCAGCGTCCCCACATTTCCCGAAACGGTGACATCCGCGTGGAAATCTATCGGCGTGGCAGTATCTGCAACATTGTAGACGATGTTCAGGTTCAAGCCATTGAGCAGCGCATCGGCAGTGGGAGTGACTATCCAGTGGTTGGTTGTCCCATCCCTGGTCACACCGCTCCCTGTCAGATTGAAGCCGGGAATGCGGGAAATATCGTCCGGTATGACGATGTCGACAGACGAAACCGCGGTGAAATTGGTGAAATCGAGATGGAGCGTCTTCGCCCACTGGGAAGGATCGGCGCTAAAGGCGGCATTGTGGTCGATGATGTCGTTACCCGCTGTGCCGTAGATGACTTCACGGGTCGCCTGCCCTGCGGGACTGGAGTCGTAAGAGCCTACCGGCGGATCATGGGGAACGGGAGTCGTAATTTTCAGAGAGGACGACGTGTACAGGGTCGCGTCGAAACTGGGCGAGGTGAGGTCGACCGCGTAGGTCTTGCCGTCGATGGCGGTCCCCGCATTGCCGGCCGTGTCCGTCAGGGTGATACTGGCGTCGACGGTGTTATCGGCATCGGCAGCCAGATCCGAACCTGCCACGACAATGCCAAAGGTCTTGCTGGCGGTCACGGTGCCGGTGTAGTCGTGGCCATTCACCGCCAAGGTGACCGTGTCGCCTGCTTGAGCGTCGCCGCCAACGGTGCCGGTGATCGTGACATTCCCGTTTGCTTCACCGAGCTTGATGACATTGTCGGAGGTTATGTTGTCGAGGTGGATGGTCGGCGCCGGCGCCGTGGTGTCGAGCGTGAAACTGATCGCAGCACTGGCCGTGTTGCCCGCGAGGTCGGTGTCACGCACCTCGACGGTGTGGGTCCCGTCCACGCCCGGCGCGGTGTAGGTGGTGGTCCAGACACCGCCGTCGATACTGTACTCCCGGGTTACCGGTTCGGCAGCGGCGCTGATGGTGAGAAGAGCGCTGTTGGTAATGTGGTCGCTGTCGTGGCCGGCGGCGCCGTCGGTGCTGTCGGTGGCAAGCGCTACGGTCGGCGTCGCAATGGTGGTGTCAAGGGTGAAGGTGAGGCTGCCGGTGGCCGTGTTCCCCGCCACGTCGGTGTCGCGCACACTGACGGTGTGGGTCCCGTCGCCCGGTGCGGTGTAGGCAGTGGTCCATGAGCCGCCGTCGATACTGTACTCCCGGGTCACAGTCTCGGCAGGGGCGCTGATGGTAAGGGCCGCGTTGTTGGTAATGTGGTCGCTGTCGTGACCTGCACCGCCATCGGTGCTGTCGGTGGCAAGCGCTACCGTCGGGGTGGCTATGGTCGTGTCGAGGGTGAAGGTGAGGCTGCCGGTCGCGCTGTTGCCGGACAGGTCGGTGTCACGCACCTGGACGGTGTGGGTTCCGTCGCCCGGCGCGGTGTAGGTGGTACTCCAGGCACCGCCATCGATACTGTACTCGCGGGTCACCGGCTCGACTGCGGCGCTGATGGTGAGAGCGGCGCTATTGGTGCGGAGGTCGCTGTCGTGGCCAGCGCCACCGTCGGTGCTGTCGGTGGCAAGCGCTACCGTCGGGGTGGCTATGGTGGTATCCAGGGTGAAAGAGAGGCTGCCGGTTGCCGTGTTCCCCGCCACGTCGGTGTCCCGCACATTGACGGTGTGGGTCCCGTCCACGGTCGGGGCAGTGTAGGCAGTGGTCCAGGCCCCGCCGTCGACACTGTACTCCCGGGTCACCGGCTCGGCTGCGGCGCTGATGGCAAGGACCGCGTTGTTGGTAATGTGGTCGCTGTTATGGCCGGCGCCGCCATCGGTGCTGTCGGTGGCAAGCGCTACCGTCGGCGTGGCAATGGTGGTGTCCAGGGTGAAGGCGAGGCTGCCGGTGGCCTTGTTGCCCGCCACATCGGTGTCGCGCACACTGACGGTATGGTTTCCGTTTACTACGGGGGCAGTATAGGTAGTGGTCCAGGCACCGCCGTCGATACTGTACTCGCGGGTCACCGCTTCGACAGGAGCACTGATGGCGAGGGCGGCGGTGTTGGTAATGTGGTCGCCGTTATGGCCGGCGGCGCCGTCGGTGCTGTCGGTGGCAAGCGCTACCGTCGGGGCGGCCACGGTCGTATCCAGGGTGAAGGTGATGCTGCCCGTCGCCTGGTTGCCGGCGATATCGGTGTCGCGCACCTGGACCGTGTGGGTTCCGTCCGCGCCGGGCGCCGTGTAGGCAGTGGTCCAGGACCCGCCGTCCACGCTGTACTGGCGGGTCACGGTCTCGACCGGAGAGTTGATGGTGAGGAGGGCGTTGTTGGTTATTTTATCGCTGCTGTGACCGGCGGCGCCGTCGGTGCTGTCGACGGTTAGAGCCACGGTCGGCGTAGCTATGGTCGTGTCCAGGGTGAAGGTGAGGCTTTTGGATGAGGTGTTCCCTGCCACGTCGGTGTCGCGCACCTGCACTGTGTGGGTGCCGTCCACCGTCGGTGCGGTGTAGGTAGAGGTATAGGAACCGCCGTCGACACTGTACTGGCGGGTCAGCGCCTCTAGGGGAGCGCTGATGGTAAGGGCGGCGTTGTTGGTCCTGAGATCGGAGTTGTGGCCGCTCCCCCCGTCGGTGCTGTCATTGGTGAGCGCTACGGTCGGGGTCGCTACCGTCGTGTCCAAGGTGAAGGTGAGGCTTTTGGATGAGGTGTTTCCTGCCACGTCGGTGTAACGCACGGTGGCAGTGTGGGTTCCGTCCACGACCGGAGGAATGTAGGAAGAGGTCCAGGAACCGCCGTCGACACTGAATTGGCGGATCACCGTCTCCGAAGGTGCGCCGAAGGTAAGGGAAGCGTTGTTGGTTATTTTATCGGTATTATGCCCTGCCCCGCCGTCGGTGCTGTCGGTGGAAAGCCAGAAAGAGGGAGTGGACACGGTCGTGTCAAGGGTGAAGGTGATGCTCCCGGTAGCCTTGTTCCCTGCCACGTCGGTGTCGCGCACCTGGACCGTGTGGGTTCCGTCCACGGTCGGCGCGGTGTAGGCAGTGGTCCAGGAACCGCCGTCGACGCTGTACTGGCGGGTTACGGTCTCGGTCGGGGCGCTGATGGTAAGGGCGGCGTTATTGGTCCTGAGATCGGTGTTGTGGCCCGCCCCGCCGTCGGTGCTGTCAACGGTGAGTGCTACGGTCGGGGTCGCCACCGTGGTGTCGAGGGCGAAGGTGAGGCTTCCCGTCGCCTGGTTGCCGGCGATGTCGGTGTCGCGTACCTGCACGGTGTGGGTTCCGTCCACGGTCGGCGCGGTATAGGCAGTGCTCCAGGACCCGCCGTCGACACTGTACTCCCGGGTCACCGGCTCGGCTGCGGCGCTGATGGCAAGGGCGGCGGCGTTGGTAATGTGATCGCTGTTGTGGCCGGCGCCGCCGTCGGTGCTGTCGGTGGCAAGCGCTACGGTCGGGGTGGCTACGTGGGTGTCGAGGGTGAAGGTAAGGCTGCCAACGCCGCTGGCGTTCCCCGCCACATCGGTGTCGCGCACACTGACGGTGTGGCTGCCGTCCGCGGTCGGAGCAGTGTAGGCAGTGCTCCAGGCGCCGCCGTCGACGCTGTACTCGCGGGTCGAGGTCTCGGAAGGGGCGCCGATGGCAAGGGCGGCGTTGTTGGTAAGGTGGTCGCTGTTATGGCCGGCGCCGCCGTCGGTGCTGTCAACGGCAAGCGCTACCGTCGGGGTCGAAGGAGCGGTCGTGTCCAGGGTGAAGGTAAGGCTGCCGGTGGCCGTGTTGCCCCCCACGTCGGTATCGCGCACACTGACGGTGTGGCTGCCGTCCACGGTCGGCGCTGCGTAGGTGGTGCTCCAGGCGCCGCCGTCGACGCTGTACTCCCGGGTCACCGGCTCGGCTGCGGCGCTGATGGTGAGGGCGGCGGCGTTGGTAATGTGGTCGCTGTTATGGCCGGCGCCGCCGTCGGTGCTGTCGGTGGCAAGCGCTACCGTCGGGGTGGCTACGTGAGTGTCGAGGGTGAAGGTGAGGCTGCCAACGCCGCTGGCATTCCCCGCCACATCGGTATCGCGCACACTGACGGTGTGGCTTCCGTCCACGGTCGGGGCGGTGTAGGCAGTGCTCCAGGCGCCGCCGTCGACGCTGTACTCCCGGGTCACCGGCTCGGCTGCGGCGCCGATGGCAAGAGCCGCGTGGTTGGTAATGTGGTCGCTGTCGTGGCCGGCGGCGCCGTCGGTGCTGTCGGTGGCAAGCGCTACCGTCGGGGCCGAAGGAGCGGTCGTATCCAGGGTGAAGGTGAGGCTGGAAACGCTGCTGGCGTTACCCGCCACGTCGGTGTCCCGCACACTGACGGTGTGGCTGCCGTCCACGGTCGGCGCTGCGTAGGTGGTGCTCCAGGCGCCGCCGTCCACACTGTACTCGCGGGTTACCGCCTCGGAAGGGGTGCTGCTGGCGAGGGCGGCGTTGTTGGTCCTGAGATCGCCGTCGTGGCCGGCACCGCCATCGGTGCTGTCGGTGGCAAGCGCTACCGTCGGGGTCGCTACGTGAGTGTCCAGGGTGAAGGTGAGGCTGGAAACGCCGCTGGTGTTCCCCGCCACATCGGTGTCCCGCACACTGACGGTGTGGCTGCCGTCTACGGTCGGCGCTGCGTAGGTGGTGCTCCAGGCGCCGCCGTCCACACTGTACTCGCGGGTTGCGGTCTCGGAAGGGGCGCCGATGGCAAGGGCGGCGTTGTTGGTTATCAGATCGGCGTTGTGGCCGGCGCCGCCGTCGGTGCTGTCAATGGCAAGCGCTACCGTCGGGGCCGAAGGAGCGGTCGTGTCCAGGGTGAAAGTGAGGCTGCCGGTGGCCATGTTCCCCGCCAC